>NZ_LGEG01000287.1 GCF_001280125.1 Streptomyces sp. NRRL F-6492 | reverse complement strand
TCCCCCGTCCGCCCTCCGCGACCTGCGGGAATCCCCGGCGTCGTGCACGCTGGGCAGCGTGGGTGTGTGGCAGCTCCTGATGGTCGCGACGGTGATGCTGCTCGGTCTGTTCGGGGTCCTGGCGCCCGGCGTGCCGGGAACGTGGCTGGTGTGGGCGGCGATGCTCTGGTGGTCGCTGCACGAGCGGACGGACCTCGCCTGGATCCTGCTGGCCTCCTCGACCGGCCTGCTGCTCCTCACCCAGGTGATCGTCTGGCAGCTGCCGACGCGCCGCTTCCGGGGGGTCGGCATCACCCGCCGGATGGTGACGTACGCCGGGGTGGGCGCCCTGCTGGGCTTCGTCCTGGTCCCGGTGGTCGGCGCGGTCCCCGGCTTCGTCGGCGGGATCTACCTCGCGGAACGGCTCCGCCTGGGCGGCCACGGGCAGGCCAGGGCGGCGACCCGGACGGTGATGCGGGCGGCCGGCACGAGCGTCCTCGTCGAGCTGTTCGCCTGTCTGCTGATCGTGGGGGCGTGGGCGGGGGCGGTGCTCTGGGGCTGAGGCCGCGGGTCCTGGTCCCGGAGACGGAGGCGGCGTCGGTCCCGCCGCCGATCCACCGGGCGGGGATCGGCGCGATCCTGGACCCATGAGGAACTTCGAGGGTTTCAGCGAGACGGAGTGGACCTACCTCACGGAGGACCCGGGGCGGCTCGGCCGGATGGCGACCGTCGACCCGTCCGGGCAGCCGCAGGCCAACCCGGTGGGGTTCTTCCCTCGGGAGGACGGCACCGTCCTGATCGGCGGGTTCGCGATGGGCCGTACGAAGAAGTGGCGCAACCTGCGGGAGAACCCGAAGGTGGCCCTGGTCGTGGACGACGTGGTGAGCGTCCGTCCCTGGCGGGTGCGGGGCGTCGAGATCCGCGGCGAGGCGGAGCTGCTCGTGGGCCCGCACGGCCTGGGGCCGCACTTCAGCGAGGAGGTCGTCCGGATCCGTCCGCACCGGATCCACAGCTGGGGACTCGACGACTCCCGGGGCGCGGACTCCTGAGGGTCACCCGGAGCGGGACCCGGGGGCGGCCGGGACCTTGAGGTAGCGGGCGGCGTAGGAGCGCCAGGGCCGCCACTCCTCGGTCTCCGGGTCGCCCGGCAGGGTCACGTCGGGGTCGCCGAGGGCCCGCATCCGGATCAGGGCGGCGGCCCCGGGGGTCACTCCGGGGACGGCGAGCAGCGCGCGCTCGGCCTCGTCGCGGTCGGCCCCGGGATCGAGGCGTACGGCTCCGCCGGCGAGCGCGCGGGCCAGCGGCCCGGCGACGGGGTGGCCGGTCAGGTCCCGGGGCGCGGGGAAGAGGCGGGTGAGGCCGCCGCAGGCGGTGGCCAGGGGAGCGCCGTGCTCCTCGACGGCCCGGGCGGACTCCTCGGCGCCGAGGAGGGCCCGCAGCGCGAACTCCTCGGGCTCGGCCGTGCCCGGGGAGCGCACGCCCGGCCGGGCGGCCACCTCGGCGGCGAGTCCGGGGGCGGCGCCGAGGCGTTCGGCGACGGCGTACGGGTCGGCGTCCAGGTCGAAGAGGCGGCGGAGGCGGTGCACGGCGGTGGTCAGGTCTCGCAGCTCGGCGAGGTGGATGCGGGCGTCCAGCCAGCGCCCGGCGGAGCGCTCGTCGACGGAGACGATCCCGGTGCCGTACGGGAGGCGGAGGGTGCGCCGGTAGGTGCGGGCGCCGGGGGCGCCGAGGACCTCCTCGACGCGGGGCAGGGCCTCGGCGGCGAGCAGGTCGAAGACCTCGCCGGCCGCGTAGGGGCCCCGGTGGGCGAGCCGCAGCGGCACCCCGGCGGCGAGGGCGGTGCGGGCTCCCGCGCCGGTGCCGGCCTCGGCGCGCAGGGCGGTGGGGGTGCGGGCGTAGACGGCGCGGATCGTGTCGTTGAACTGGCGGACGCTGGCGAAGCCGGCCGCGAAGGCGATCTCGGTGACGGGGAGGTCGGTGGTCTGGAGCAGCAGCCGGGCGGTGTGGGCCCGCTGGGCGCGGGCGAGGGCGACGGGTCCGGCGCCGAGTTCGGCGGTGAGCTGGCGCTGGACCTGCCGGGGGCTGTAGCCGAGGCGTCCGGCGAGGCCGGGGACGCCCTCGCGGTCGACCACGCCGTCGCCGATCATGCGCACGGCGCGCCCGACGACGTCGGCCCGTACGTTCCACTCGGCGGAGCCGGGCACGGCGTCCGGGCGGCAGCGGCGGCAGGCCCGGAAGCCGTGGCCCTGGGCGGCGGCGGCCGTCGGGAAGAAGGCGACGTTCCGCCGCTTGGGGGTGACGGCGGGGCAGCTGGGACGGCAGTAGATGCCGGTGGTCCGGACGGCGAAGAAGAACGCTCCGTCGAACCGCGCGTCCCTGCTGCTGACCGCCTCGTAGCGGGTGTCGTCGTCCCTCACGGTCTCCAGTGTGCGGCGGCGGACGGCCCGGGGCTCGCGGTTTTCGGACACCGCGCTCCCCGGGGCCGTACCCCCTCGCCCGTACGGGCTACCGCAGCCGGCCGTTGCGCTTGAACTCCAGGGCGGCGCGGCCGGCGCTCATCGTGCGCTTCCAGTCCTTGCGGATCTCGTTGCGCAGGCGGACGTCGGTCTTGGCCACCAGCCGCTGGTTCTCGCGCATGAGCTTGCGGAAGCTCTCCAGGCGGCGGACGGGCAGGGTGCCGTCCTCGATGGCGGCCGCCACCGCGCAGCCCGGCTCGGCCTCGTGGGCGCAGTCGTGGAAGCGGCACTCGGCGGCCAGCTCCTCGATCTCCGAGAAGACCTGGCCGACGCCGGCCTCGGCGTCCCAGAGCCCGACGCCGCGCAGGCCGGGGGTGTCGATGAGGACGCCCCCGCCCGGCAGGACGAAGAGGTTGCGGGTGGTGGTGGTGTGGCGGCCCTTGCCGTCGACGTCACGGGCGGCCTGGACGGACATGACGTCCTCGCCCACGAGCGCGTTGGCGAGGGTCGACTTGCCGGCGCCGGAGACGCCGAGCAGCACGGTGGTGCCGCCCGCGACCGTCGAGGAGAGCACGTCGACTCCCTCCCCCGTGGCCGAGCTGAGGGGCAGCACCTGCACGCCGGGGGCGACGGTCTCGACGTCCTCGACGAGGTAGGAGAGGCCGACGGGGTCGGGGACGAGGTCCGCCTTGGTGAGGACGACGACCGGCTGGGCGCCGGACTCCCAGGCCAGGGCGAGGAAGCGTTCGATCCGGCCGAGGTCGAGTTCGACGGCGAGCGAGACGGCGATGACGGCGTGGTCGACGTTGGCGGCGAGGATCTGTCCCTCGGACCGCTTGGAGGAGGTGGAGCGCGCGAAGGCGGTACGGCGCGGCAGGCACGCCCGCACGTACCGGGGGTCGCCGGCGCCCTCGGGGTCGACGGCGGCCCAGTCACCGGTGCAGACGACCCTGAGCGGGTCGTGCGGGGTCACGAACGCGGTGTCGGCGCGGACGGTCCCGTCGGCGGTGGCGACGTCGCACTGACCGCGGTCGACCCGGACGACCCGTCCGGGGACGAGCCCCTGCGCGGCGTACGGCGCGAAGGCGGCGGCCCAGCCGGAGTCCCAGCCGTGGGCGTCGAGCGGGGAGGAGGAACCGAGGGAAAGCGAGGAAGACAAGGGGAACCCTTCGAAGGGCGGCCCCGGCGGCGCGCTCCGAGCGCGCGGATCGAGTGGGTGTCAGCCGGAGGCCACGGGGGTGGGAACGATGAACTCCTGAATGCGGGCAGTGCCCGTCACCGTGACAGTCATCAATGTCCTCACCTCCTGCTTCTTCTCAACGAACCGACACCGTTCGCTCGCGAACGGACGGGCAGAACCATAACCCCGCCCCGGGGCACGGCACCACCGGATTAAACGCGGAGCCTCCGCACGGCACCCGCGGCCGACGAATCGGCGCCGGGCCGCGAGTTGCGCCTCGATACGAACGAATCCGACCTGTCACAGGGGCGTGATCCGATGGCGTCATGGCGTGGGATGAATGGAACAGCGCGAAATCGGATGCGATCGCCCGACGGCAGGAGTCGACGCGGCTCAACCAACTGCCGGGCGGTCCGGGGAACAACGGACAGGCCGATCTCGTCGTGAACCAGGACGACCTCGGCACTGTCGGACACGAAGCGTTCGCGTTGCAGGGCTGGTTACAGAAGGAGGCCGACATCGCCGGTGCTGGCGCCGGTGCGGAGGGGGCGGGCTCCACGATGCAGGCGGCCACCGCCTTGAAGAGCAGTGGCTTCGCCCTCGGGAGTGAGCTGGAAACGACGGTGTCCGTATGGACCTTACAGGTCAAAAGCGTCCTTTAAGCCTGCGCGTACATCTCGAACCACCTGGACTACTCGAAGAGGACGCATGCAGAGGATGACGCCGCGATCACCGCGTCCCTCCGGAACCGCGACGGTTCGGTCGTGCCCGTTTCCCGCCTCACCGAGTACTTCGAATAAGGAGGAGGCACTTCATGGACTACGCAGAACTCATGGAAGTCGACCTCGCCAAGCTGGGGACAGCGGTCACCGAGTTGAGGAGCCTCCAGCAGCGAGCCAGGCGGGTGACCACCGAGGCCAAGGAGAACTTCAGCGTCACCGGCCGGAAGGACGGAACCGTAGCGATCGCAGACGCCCTCATATGCGAAGTGGACGGCCCCGGACAGAAGAAGCGCGACCTGATGCAGTGGTACGCCGACACGCTCGCAGGAATCGTCAGCCACGCTGCCGAGGTGGACGCGGCCGCCGTACAAGCACTGCGCGCGAGTCATGGCGAAGATCCGACCAACGCCGGTCGCGCCTCGTATACGTCGCTCGACCAGGACATGCTGCCCCGCGCCGTGAAGCTCGCCGGCCTGGGAGATGACACCAAGGACGAACAGCGTGCGGAACTACGGAGGCTGTGGCAGTCCCTGAGCCCCGAGAGCCGGGCGCAGTTGTGGACACAGCACAAGGAAGAGCTGCTGGCGGCCGGTGTGCTGACACCGTCTGTCAAACGGGTCGCTGTCGATGACGGGGCGGGACCGTACAACGTCGATTCACCGGGCTTCGGGGCCTACTGGATGGAGTTCCAGGCCAACGGAATCTCGAACAGCGGCGACTTCACCGGCAAGACGGATGCGGCCCGGCATATGGATCATTACCTGAACGGGACCGGCATCCCAGTTGATCTCGATGTCGACAGGATGCTGAACGACGAAAACGACACGGTCCTGCGTGATGCGTCAGAGGCGAAGCGGAACGGACAGGAGGAGAAATAGCGTCGTCAGGCACTTGAAGCCTTCGCACAGTCGGGCGGCAGGCCCGTCGCGATCCCCGTGGAGACCTCGGGGGTGGGTTACACCCATGACAAGGGCCCGGACGGCATGGCGAACTGGTACCTCGCGGTGGGCAGCGGCATGACGAACACGACGGGTGTCGTGATGGCGGTACCCGGCCCGGACGGCAAACCACAGGTCAGCGTCGACTATCAGGTCAATGTGTGGGACCGGTACAACTGGGACCCCGGCAAGGCCACGCCCCTCGGCCCCACCACGGTGACTGACGCCGACATGGCAAGCATGCACACGACAGGGCAGGCGGAGGAGTTCGATCTGAGAGGGAGCAGCTCGGTGCAGCGGCACGACCTGACGTCGGGCGGTGCCTGGCCTGACCCTGAGGAGCTGGGGCAGGACGGCACACGTACCGACATCGGCCGGAATGGGGATGCCCGATGAGCATGAGGTCACGAGGCCGGTGGCCTGTGGCACTGGTCGGCGGGGTGGCCGTGCTCGCGGGGCTGGCGACCGGATGCTCGGAGTCGGCGGGGAACCGCAGCTCGGCGGTGGACCGCTCGTCTGGGCAGGCGTCCCGTTGGGCGGCCGGGGCCACCGTGGAGTCGGCGGCCGGGGCGCTGCACGTGCGGTTGCCGCCGACGGCGACGGAGGCGAAAGCGGCCCATCTGGAGGGGTTTCAGGACGACGGCCTGATCATGGCGTTCGTCCTTCCTACGGCCGAGGTGGACGGGTTCGTCGCACAGTTGGATCCGGAAGAGCCGCTCACCCTGCGGGAACGGCCGCTCGCCCGCAACACGAACCCGTCGACGCCGTTCTCCCACCTGGAACTTCCGGAGCCCGACCTGTCGGCGAAGGTCCTTGAAGGTCAGCTGTGCGCGCCGTGCAAGGAAAACCTCGACGGGTTGAAGATCGCGGTGATGCAGATCGACGCACGCAGCAGCCGGCCCTACCTCAGCGGTGCCGACTGACATAACAGCCGTATCACCCCTGCCGTCCCACGGTACATCGTCACGACCATCTGGTATGACTGTTGGTCACCAACGCGACGTGTCGGCCCGCACGTGCGATCCACGGGGGTGGGGGCAGGGAACCGCAGCCTGATGTCCGCAGGCTGGCCGAAGGGGAGCAAGGGGGGCGTCTGAATGCATTCCGTTTCGGCGTGGAGGCAGTGGCTGCACGAGAGGCCACAACTCGTGTTGCGGCTGTTCCGCCACGTCGAGAAAGCGCATGGGCCGAACCTCCTGCACTACCGGAGCGGCCCGGCCACGGCGGCGCTGCGCAAGACGAACGGGGCACGCCTGTGGGTCAGTCGGGCCCCGGAGAACCTGCTGCGGAACCTGAGCTACTGCGGGTTGAGCATCAGCTACATGCGACTGGATGAGCTGGGCCGTGGTGACGATCTCGCCGCCCCGGACGTCGACCAGTTGTCGGAGTTGCTCGGACTGCTGCCGGCAGAGATGGCCCAGATCCTGCTGCACGGACTTTCACTGCACCCCGGCCTCCCGGCTCATCGTCTGACGCACGACCATGCGGACGACCTGTGGAAGGCCGCGCAGGCCGAGGGCGACCCGATACCGAATGAGATCTGGGAGCGCGCGTCCTGTCTCGTGTTCGGAGAGGGCGAACCCGATGACGACCATGCTCCGGACACGGGGCCCGGCCGAACGGTCGGCCCCGGGGCCCAAGAGGACGGTGAACCGGTGACGACGGTGACAACGGCGGACGCCGACACGCTGTCCCAGCGGACGGTCCTGCTCCGCACTGACGCCCGAGCAGTGGCCGATCGGCTGGACGCGTTCACCACCGCGATGCGGGACGGTCGGCTCGGGGCCGACGAGGGCCTCCTGCGAGCGGTGCTCTCGTGGATGCGCGAGCGCGGAGAGCTGGACAGCGCCTTCTCGGATGCCGGGGCGGGGCCCTGGAACGCGGAACAGGGCTGGGTCGAGGCCGAAGCGCTGCTCGGGGAACTGCGCGAAGAGGAGGAGCGACACCGCCAAGTCGAACGGGAGATCGCCGAGGTCACCAAGGCCCGCGAGGAGGCCACAGCGGTATTCGCTTCCCTCTCCAGCGAACTGATGCGGGCGAACATCGTCGAACAGATAGCGAACTTCGACGCGCGCCTTGCCCAACTTCGCGGAGACGTACCGACACAGGCACAGGAGGCGGTCGCGGACGCCGAGAAGACCGACCGCAAACCGGAAGCTCCGGACGGCGGCACGTCCTCGGACGTATACGGGGACAGAGACGATACGTGTCTGGACGGGGATGGAGACGCCCCGGAGGATGGGGCGACCGACCCCCGTGAGGAATCCGCTTCCACACCCCCCACATCGCCGGAAGTCGACCAAGAGGCCGCACCCGACGCCGCCCTGGAGCGCGACCTGACGGCCGGCCCGGGCATTTCGGCGGAGGCCCTGCCCTCCCCCCTTCCCCCGGTGACGGCGCAAGCGGGTGAAGCCGGCCTCGACCGGCAGAGTGAGGGGCCTGAGAAGGACGGCGAGGAACAGGCCGATGACGCCCCGGCTTCCGACGTCCTGCCCTCGGCCCCCTCGGACACACATGTCCCCGTGCCCGCCCGGCGCGCTTCCGACGAGCCCTTTGCGAAGGAGCCCGAGCCCGCGGCGGAAAGCGCCACCCACTCCTCCGAACCTGCTCCGGTGTCGGTCGACGTGTGGTCCGGCGACCGGGCCCCGGTGACCGCCCTGGTCGCCCAGGGCAGGCTGGCCGAGGCCTACTGGCTCGCCCGTGCCGCCGGGGCGCCCGAGCACCGCGTACTCGCCCTGGAGTTCGCGGACGCGGCGTTCCACGTTCCGGCCGCCTCGGCATCCGATCTGCAGGTGCAGATTGAGGAGCGCCTGGAGGCCGTCGGGAAGCGACACTCCTGGGGCGATGACCACGACGCCCAGCTGGTCCTGCTCACCGCCGCCATCCGCAGCGGCGTCTCGGCCCGCTGGGCAAGCACCGTCCTGACCGAGAACGCGTCGGTACCCGGTCTCCCCGTGCCGTGGGCCGATGTCCTCGAAGGGCTTGCCCAGGCGGTCGTCGTGGGTGCGGAGATCGAGCCGGGCAGTCTGCAGTCCACCGCCACTGAAACGGCCGGCGACCGTTACGAGAGGATCGCTGATCAGGCCCGTCAGCTCACCGTCGATCTACCGAAGCGCAAGATCCGCTACCAGCGCGCCACTGTTGTTCTGCAGACGCTGGCAGCGCCCGACGGTGTGCTTGGCCGCTCGCTCCAGGCGATTGAGAACTGGGCGGAGGGCGAGGGCAGGGCGGGACAGCAGGAGCTGCTCGCCCTCTCCGAGGAACACTTCAAGCGTGTAAACGCCGTGGACCGGCTCATCGACGAGACCGATCGGGCCAAGCGCAGCCCCAAGCAGTCCAAGGATGACATCCACGCCGGTGCCCGTCAGCAGTTGCGCGCGCACATCAAGAGCGTGCAGGACCTCCTGAAGGCGGCAGTGAGGGTGGCCGAGACGCCGCGCTCGTCCGGCAGCCGTGAGATCAGCCGCGGGCTCAAGGCGGCCGTCGAGGCCGCCAGGACCGCGGCTCCGGCGCCGGGTGTGGGCGGCGCGCTTCTCGGCCTGCTGCTGCGGTGGCTGGACCACTCGTACGCGCCCGAGGTCCGGGACACCCGGTTCCCGCCGCCGCCCGACGAACTCCTGATGGTGCCGGGCCTCCCCTGGCGTACCGAAGACGGCCGGGATGTCCCCGACCTCTCCCACCGGGACGCGTTCGACGCCCTCTCGGCAATGCTCGGCCCCGTCGATCCCGTCAAGGCTCTCGCATGGCACCGTGAACAGGGCGACCTGCACCTCGCCGCGCGCGTCCTGGAACAGATCTCCGAGGGTGAGGTTCCCGGCGTCGAGCTGACGGCTTCCCAGGTCGCCGAGCTGCGGCAGGGAGCCACCACGGCGTCCGAGGTCTGGCGGGCCCGATGTGCGGGGAAGCATCGCAGGGCCCAGCTGGGGCTGGCCCGCGTCCGGGCGCACAACCTGTTGACCCGCGAGACCGAGCGTGAGTTCACCGGCAGCCTTCTGGACCTCGAGGGTGAAAACCACGGCGGCCGCTACCGGGAACGCCTGCGTGCCATCACGGCGATCGCCGAGCGCCTGAGCGCCTTGGAGCAGGAGAAGACGGACGACCTGCGTCAGCAGCTCGACCAGGTCCAGATGTCCGAACAGGACAAGGCCCGCATCCGCGAGCTGCTGGACCGCGGCGAGACGGTGGCGGTCGAGGAATTCCTCTCCTTCGCCCACCAGGGGCAGCCTTTGCCCGGATCCGCAAAGCCCGCCAGTGACGTCCTCTCCCGGTTCCTGGAGGGGGTGGCCGACCCCAACGCGCCCAAGTCGGACCAGGACGGCGGCAGTGCCCGCTGGTGGGCGGACCGCTACGCCGACGGCGACGCTCTGGTGCCGAACGCCGAAGCCGGCCTCCAGGCATGGGACCGGCTGGCCCAGGGCCGGGATGAGCGGAAGATCGGCCGGGCGGTCGTCAGTGTGCTCCGGCTCCTGGGGCTGTCCGCGTCCCAGCCCAATGTGGAAGAGGCCTCGTGGGGGGTCACGAAACTGAGCGTGCGGGCCGACATCACGGAGAGCACGCCCGGATACGTGGCTGCGCTCGGTTCGCAGGCCCGCCGCGCGTACAAGGTGGTCGTCATCACCGACCAGCTCCGGGGTGAGGGGCCCTTGCGGCACCTGCCCGCGTCGGCGATCGGCGCCAACATCATCCTTTACACGCAGCCGCTGGGTGTAGAGGGCCGCCACCGCTTGGCCACGGAGTCGCGGGGCCGAACTCAGCAGGCGCTGGTCGTCGACCCGGCCGTGGTCGGGTGGGTCGCCGCGCGGGCGCCGCGCTCCTTCCGCGCCGTGCAGCGGGTCACCCTGCCGTGGACCGGCTACACCCCGTACACCCCGCACGTCGCCGGACTGGTGCCTCCGGAAGTGTTCAAGGGCCGCACGGACGAGATGCGTGCGGTGATCGACCCGCAGGGTCCGATCTTCCTGTTCGGCGGGCGGCAGCTCGGCAAGTCGTCCCTGCTCAGGCATGCTGCGGAACTGTTCCAGAAGGACGACCAGGACAACCGTGTCGCCGTGTACGTCGACCTGATGAAGGCCGACATCGGGCACGCCGAGCCGCCGGAGGGAATCTGGCGGATGCTGTTGGTCGAGCTGAAGCGGCGGGGCGTGCTCAGCGAGGCCATCGCGGACCGGGCACCGGCCAACGTGATCGCCACCGCGGTCCAGCAGTGGATCGAGGCGGCGCCCGAACGCCGCATCCTGCTTCTCGCAGACGAGGCCGACGCGTTCCTCACCGCGGACGCCCAAGCCGTCTACACGGGCGGCGGCCAGTCCACGTTCCCCACCGTGAAGCGGCTGCAGCGGCTCATGGAGGACACCGGGCGGGACTTCAAGGTGGTGTTCGCGGGTCTTCACCAGGTGCAGCGGTTCAACCGCCTGATCAACGTGGTCACCGCGCACGGCGGCCGGGACGTGCCGGTCGGACCACTGGATCCGCAGGACGCCGTCGAGCTCGTGGAGAAGCCCATGGCCGCGGTGGGGCTCGCCTTCGAGACCCGGGACCTCGTCTGGCACATCCTCGGCCTGACCAACTACCAGGCCAACCTGCTGCAGATCTTCTGCGACCGCCTGGTCGCCTACATGCAGCAGCGGCCCATGCCCGCCGAGGGCCGTCACGTGCCCATCACCTGGGAGGACGTCCAGCAGGTCGCCGGGATGGAGGAGGTCCGCGGGCTCATCGCCGAGCGTCTGCGCTACACCATCAACCTGGAGGACCGCTACCGCGTCCTCGCCCTGCTCATCGCGGTACGCAGCCTGGAGAAGGGCCACGGGCACGGTTACCGGCCCGCCGAACTCCTCGAGCACGCCCGCGAGCGCTGGCTCGACGGGTTCCGGCTCGTCACCGAGCACCAATTGATCATCTACCTCGACGAGATGGTCAACCTCGGACTGCTGATCAAGCTCGACGGCGAGCGGGTCTACGCGATGCGCAGCCCTAACGTGGTCAACATGCTCGGCACCAAGCCCGAGCTTGAGAACGAACTCCGCGACACCCAGTTCGACCAGCCGTATGACTACGACCCGAAGGTCGCCCGGCGTGCCCTCGGCTTGGACCGGCGCACCCGTGTCCAGCGGATGAGCCCGCTGACCGACGGGCAGCTGAGCGAGATCCTCGAGCACACGCCCCGCACCACTCTGGTGCCCTGCACGCCCGCACTCGGCGCGGACCTGGTGAGGCGCGGACTGGAACTGCACGTCGACGGCCACGGTCTGACCATCGTGCCGGTCGGCCCCGACGACGACCTCACGGAGGCCATCACCGCGAACTCCCGCCGCGGCGGCGGTTCCCGTCTCCTCTTCGCCGATCTCCGGGGCCAGGACATCGACCGGTTGCGGAAGGCCGTCGAACGGCTTCTGGTGTACACGGACGGCGCCGGAGGCGAGGGAGCCTCGTCCGCTCCTCCCCGCCGCTACGCCGTCGTCCTGTGCGACCCGGACACCGCGGAGGGAGTGGAACAGGCCGTCGGGGTGGTCCACCCCGAACGGTGGAACCTGAACAGCCTGCGTGCCTGGCCGGAGTCCCCGTTCACCTCTCCGGACGACCGGCGGAACCTGATCCGGGTGACCGGCGGCTGGCCCGTGCTGGTGGAACTCGCCATGACGAAGGTGCGCCTCGGCAAGCGGCAGCAGGACGTGTTCCAAGAGCTCCTGGCCGAGATGGCCAGCCCGCAGAAGGCGGCGGCACACCTGGAGCTCGCCGGTCTCGCTCCCTCCGATGTGAACCGGCTGTCCACCTGGGCACAGTTCTACGAGGAGGACGACCACCGCGCCGGCAAGGCGGTCGCCGGTCCCGGTGACCTACAGGCGGCCTTCATCGCCTCCGGGCTCTTCGACGAGGCCGACGCCGAGCGCGCTCTGGAGGCGGCGGAGCGGTTCCTGGCCCGACTCGACCGCATCGGCATCCTCGACGTCATCGAGAAGGGAACCACGCTGGACCCGGTCACCTTCCGAGCCCTGAAGGCGATCGGTGACAGCCGATGACGCACACCGCCCGGAACGAGGGGGCGACGGCCGGGGGAAGCGGTACCGTCCCTCCCGCACCACCGTTCGCCCGGCAGGACCTCGTACGTCTTCCCGGGCCGCGCAGGCACCTCGACCGGCTCGAACAGGACTTGCGGGCGGGACTCAACTGTGTCTGGTACTTCCCGGACACGGTGGTGGAATCGGGCCGGGCGGACTTCTTCCTGCGCGAGCTGATGGGTCGGCTGGAGGAGTCCGTACCGGTACCGGGGTCGATCGCGTCGGCTGAGGACGGCGCCCGTGCGGCCGGCTCCGGAACGATCCCGTTCCCGGCCCAGCGCTCCGCCGGCGCGACGCCGGACGGTCCTCCTGCCCGGGATCCCTTCGACCCCTGGCACGAAGAGGACGACGGCTTCGACACCGACGACCCCTACGGCGCTCTCCTGGGCTCCGCGGCCACGGCCAGTGCCCCGGTCGTCCCGGGGGCCGGGATCTTCGTCCCGCAGAACACGGCCTCTCCGATGTCGCTCATCGACCGCTTGGCCAAGGAGCTGGGCGTCACCGACGCCCCGCTGAACGAGTTGCTCAGGAGAGCCCACCGGTGTCGTGAGGGATACCCTGCCGACGACCCGGACGACGAGGACGACGGCTCCGCGCCGGACTCCCCGCCGACCGTCGTGGTGCGGGGCTGGGAGGAGCACTCGGCCGAGGAGATAGGCCAGCTGTTCCGCGCCGCCCACGCCGCTTTCCGGGAGGCGGGCCTGTCGGCGGAGCGGCGTCCCCGTTTCCTCTTCGCCGCACGGGTTCGAGACCTGCCCAGCAAGGTCTTCGGAGTGGGCCTGGGACCCAGCGACGTCACTGTGCACTGGTGGTGGCGGGTGTGGACCCGCCTCGACAGCGAGGTTCTACTCGCCTGGCGGCCGCGTCCACCGGCGACTGCGGCCCAGGCACTGCTCGACCGGGTGACGGACGCGGTCGTCGCCGAGGTCTGCGGTCCCGACGTCGACCGGGCCCTCGTCCTGCGCGAGGTGTGGAAGGGAGGCGACGTGGAGTCCCTCCGCCGCGCGCTGGCCGCCACACTGCCCGATCCGGGGAAGGACCCGGGCCGGAACTGGTCCCGCCGGATGTCCACCGCGCACGCCTCCCTCCCGTCCGCGGAGATCCGTGACGCCTGGGAGACCGGATCCGTCGACAGCTGGGACGGTCGTGTCCGTCCCGTGCTGGCCCACCACCTCCTCGATCCGGACTCCAACGAGCTGCACATCCTCGTGTGCCATGCCCAGAACCGCGTCCTGCTTCCGCTCATCGAGGAGGCCCGCATCTCCTTGACCGAAGTGGTCCCCGGCCTGCTGCGGAGGGGAATCGCGCTGGACTACTTCCGGGACCAGGCCAGATCCGACTATCAGGTGAGGAACAGGCTTCCCGCCGCTCCGCTCGCCGAGCTCGAAATCGGCGACCTGTCCCGGGCCGCACGGCTCCTGGTTCTGTCCACGGACCAACAGGACCGGCTGAGGACCCTGAGCAAGGCCAGGAACCACCTGTCCCACCTCCAGCCACTGGGTCAGGAGAAGCTCGTCGCCGTCACGAAAGCCCTGACCACCGACTGGGCCGCCGACGACGAGAGCTGACCGCAGGCCGTGAGCCTCGCCGACGGGCATCGCGGGCAGTGATCGAGCGGTGTCACGGTGCGGTCATCGGGACCGTCGCAGCGGCCCGCAGGGCGGTTCAGGTGGGGCAGGGACGAGAGCTCCCCGGACGCCTCTCCGGGATCAGTCCTTCTCCCAGTTCGAGTGGAGCCGGGACTTCACGTCGTCCGGGGGGAGGAACTTCGACCAGCGTTCGGGGAACTCGGAGGGCATGTCCGGGTCGTCCTCGTCGACGTCGTCGGCCTCGGCGCGGACGCGGGCGACGAGTTCCGCCGCCTGGACGGCGCGGGCGCGTTCGTTGGCCTCGCGGGCGGCGGCGGTGGCGACGGAGGGCCAGACGCGGTCGATGGCGGCGTTCACGGCGGCGCCGACGAGGACGGCGAAGGCGGAGACGCCGATCCAGAGGAGGACGGCGATGGGCGCGGCGAGGGAGCCGTAGATGGTGGGGCCCTCGACCTGGCTGGTGAGGTAGATGCGCAGCAGGAAGCTGCCGAGGGCCCACATGCCGAGCGCGACGAGGGCGCCGGGGATGTCCTCGATCCACGGCGACCGCACGGGCACGGACACGTGGTAGAGCGTGGTGAGGAAGGCGATGGACAGGAGGATGACGGCCGGCCAGTACAGGACGGAGACGACCTCCGTCCCCCAGGGGACGAGCTCGACGACCCGGTCGGGGCCGACGACGGCCAGGGGCAGCACGACGGCGCCGATGACCAGGGCCACGAGGTAGAGCAGGAAGGCGAGCAGCCGGGTCTTCACGATGCCGCGGTGGCCGTCGAGGCCGTACATGACGGTGATGGTGTCGATGAAGACGTTCACCGCGCGGGAGCCGGACCAGAGGGCGATGGCGAAGCCCAGGGAGATCAGGTCGGGCCGTTTGCCCCGGGTGACGTCGTCCAGGACCGGTTTGGCGATCTCCTCGACGCCCCGGTCGGAGAGGACCGTGCCGGCGGCGCGGAGGATGTTCTCCTGGATGCTGGTGACGGTGTCGGTGTTGGTCCAGTCGTCGGCGTAGCCCAGGAGGGCGATCAGGCCGAGGAGCAGGGGCGGCAGGGACAGCAGGGTGAAGAACGCCGCCTCGGCGGCGAGGCCGAGGATCCGGTACTCGATGCACGAGTTGACGGTGTCCTTCAGGAGCAGCCAGACCATCTTCCGCTTCGAGACGTTGCGGTAGAGGACACGGGCGCGGTGGAGCCTGCTCCAGGGCCGCCGCTCGGGCCGTTCGGGTGTTTCGCTTGCTGGCTGCACCTGCTTACCGTATCCGCATGGCGCGGACCACCCACACAGTGACCAATCAGCCCCCTCCCCTGGTGGGGTACGACGTCTTCACGGGCGACCGTGCCCTGGTCGAGGCGGTCGAACGGCACCTCGATCCGGGGCTGCTCGGGGAGGCCCTGGAGTCCCTGGCGCTGCTCGGCCGGGCGACGGGTTCGGAGCAGGTGCGGGAGTGGGGCGAGCAGGCGAACGAGAACCCGCCGCGGCTGCGGACCCACGACCGCTACGGCCACCGGGTCGACGAGGTCCACTTCCATCCGGCCTGGCACCGGATCCTGGGCCGTTCCGTATCGGCCGGTCTGACGGACGCGTGGGACCGGCCGGGCGGACACGTGCGGCGCGCCGCCGGGTTCCTGGTGGCGACGCAGGCGGAGGCGGGGCACGGCTGCCCGCTGTCGATGACCCACGCGGCGGTGCCCGCGCTGCGGATCGAGCCGGAGCTCGCCGAGGTGTGGGAGCCGGCGGCCCGCTCGCACGTGTACGAGCGGGCGCTGCTGCCCGTCGCGGAGAAGCCGGGCGTCCTGCTCGGGATGGCGATGACGGAGAAGCAGGGCGGCAGCGACGTCCGGGCGAACACCACGGAGGCGCGGCCGCTCGCGGTGGCCGGCGAGTACGTCCTGACCGGGCACAAGTGGTTCTGTTCGGCGCCGATGTCGGACGCCTTCCTGGTCCTGGCGCAGGCCCCGGCGGGGCTCACCTGCTTCCTGGTGCCCCGGGTGCTCGCGGACGGCTCGCGCAACGCGTTCGCGATCCAGCGCCTGAAGGACAAGCTGGGCAACCGGTCGAACGCCTCGGCCGAGGTGGAGTTCGACGGGACGACGTGGGCGCGCCGGATCGGCGAGGAGGGGCGCGGGATCCATTCGATCATGGGGATGGTGGCGGCGACCCGGCTCGACTGCGTGCTCGGCTCGGCGGCGCTGATGCGGCAGGCGGTGGCGCAGGCCGTGCACCACTGCGCGTACCGGAGCGCCTTCGGCGGGCCGCTGATCGAGAAGCCGCTGATGCGGAACGTGCTCGCCGACCTGGCGCTGGAGTCGGAGGCGGCGACGGCCCTCGGGATGCGGCTGGCGGCGGCGTACGACGCGGTGGAGGACGGCGGGGCGGACGCCGACCGGGAGCGGGCGCTGCTGCGGATCGCGGTGCCGGTGGCGAAGTACTGGGTCACCAAGCGGTGTACGCCGGTGGTGACCGAGGCCCTCGAATGCCTGGGCGGCAACGGGTACGCGGAGGAGTCGGGGATGCCCCGGCTGCTGCGGGAGTCGCCGCTCAACTCGGTCTGGGAGGGCTCGGGGAACGTGCAGGCCCTGGACGTGGTGCGGGTGCTGCGGACCGAGCCGCTCTCGCTCGACGCCTTCCTGCGGGAGGCCGGGGCGGCGCGGGGCGCGGACCACCGGTTCGACCGGGCGGTGCGGGAGCTGCTCGCCGAGCTGGCGGACCTGGACGGGATCGAGGCGCGGGCGCGGCGGCTGGTGGAGCGGATGGCCCTCGTGCTCCAGGGGGCGCTGCTCGTGCGGTGGGCCCCGCCGGAGGTGGCGGACGCGTTCTGCGCGGCGCGGCTCGGCGGGGACGGCGGCGCGGCCTTCGGGACGCTGCCGCACACCCTGGACCTGCGGTCGGTGGTGGAGCGGGCGCGGGTGGAGGTGGAGGCGGAGGCGTAGGCGTAGCCGTCGGGTGCGCGTGGGTGTGGGGGCGTGTCGGGCGTGGGGACGTGTCGGGCGTGGGCGTGTTGCGCGCGGGCGGAGGCGAAGGCCTGTTCGCGTGGGCGGGCGGGGGCTGTTCGCGTAGGCGGGCGGGGGCCCGTTCGCGCGCGTACGTGGGTGTGTGCGGGCGCGCGAAGAAGCGGGGGTGGTGCTGCGCCGACACGGCACCACCCGCCGCTCGCCCAAGGCTCGCCCAGGAGGGCGGGGGAGGGCGAGAGTTGCAAAGGGTTGCAGGATTACCCGAACCGGGTCTCGCCGGACGGTCCCGGGCGGCACGATGGGCACCGGCACTCCGGACGTCCGCCCCCGTGCGAACTCCGGTCGTCTGCCCTGTGCAGAACCGATACAGCACCCGGGTGGCGGGGAGAGACCGATGAAGAACACGCAGCTCGACATGGGGCGGCTGGCCGCCATGGACGCCGCCCGGGCCACCAGGCTGCTGCACCGGGTGCGCGAGGAGACGCTGGCGGGCCGGACGCCGCCGATCGCGCCCCGTCCGGTCATCGACGCGTCCTGGCAGCGGATGGCCCGGCTCGGCCTCGACCCCGACCAGGGCACCAGCACCGTGCTGCTCCAGCGCGACGAGCTGGAGGAGCGGCGCAGGACCACGCTCCTCGCCGAGGTCATGCAGACGCTGACCCTCGGCCTCGCCGGCATCGCCGACGCCTCCCTCCAGATCATGGTGGTCACCGACGAGCACGGCCGGGTGCTGTGGCGGCAGGGGAACTCCGGGGTGCTGCGGCGGGCGAACGGCATCTGCCTGGAGGAGGGCGCGGCCTGGACCGAGCACACGACCGGCACCAACGCGGTCGGCACGGCGCTCGCGCTGGGCCGGGCGGTGCAGGTCCACTCCGCCGAGCACTACCTGCACACGCTGCACAACTGGACCTGCGCCGCCGCGCCCGTGCGCGACCCGCGCGACCGGCGGCTCCTGGGGATCCTCGACGTGAGCGGTCCGGCGTCCACCTTCCATCCGGCGATGCTGGCCCTGGTCGACTCGGTGGCGCAGCTCGCCGAGGCCGAGATGCGGGAGCGGCACCGCCGGTCGGTCGAGCGGCTGCGGTCGGTCGCCGCGCCGATCCTGTGCCGGGTGGGCGGCCGGGCCGTCGCGGTGGACGCGCACGGCTGGACGGCGGCGGTGACCGGGCTCGCGCCGGTGGACCGGATCCCGCTGCCCAAGTCCTTCCGCGCCGGACGGGTCTGGCTGCCCTCGCTCGGGACGTGCGCGGTGGAGCCGCTGCCGGGCGGCTGGCTGCTGCGGGTCGAGGAGGAGGCCGGGGCCGGGGAGCCGGACGCGGAGGCGCCGCAGCGGGTGGTCCTCGACCTGAGCCGGCCGCGCCGCTGGACGGTGTCCGTCTCGGGTCCCGCGGGCGGCTGGCAGCAGGAGCTCAGCCCCCGGCACGCCGAGCTCCTCTACGTCCTGGCGCTGCACCGGGGCGGGCGGACGGCGGCGGAGCTGGCGGAGGACGTGTTCGGGGACCGTACGAGGACGGTGACCGTACGGGCCGAGATGTCCCGGGTGCGCCGGACCCTGGCGGGGGTCCTGGCCCACCGCCCTTACCGCTTCCGCGAGGAGGTGGCGGTGGAGGTCCTGCGCCCGGAGCCGCCGGCGGACCTGCTGCCGCACTCGACGGCCCCGGCGGTACGGGCGGGGGTGCCGGGGCGGCCGGTGTGACGAGCGGGGTGGGCGTGACGAGCGGAGGGGCGTGTGACGAGCGGGTCGGAGGTCGTACGGAGCCGGTTCCGCACGGGGCGGCCGACGTGACGAGCGGCCCTGCGGGCGGGGGTCGTGCGGGGCCCGTTCCGCGCGGGAGCACCCGCTTCTGTCCACCATGCGGACACCCGTCTCCCCGGGCCTCCCCCTCCCCCGGGGCCGCCCTGGGAATCTCGCGCTCCCCGTGATGCGATGGCCCCATGAGCATCACTCTCACCACCTGGTCCCTCGAACAGACCTCCCCGTCCGATCTGCGCCCCGCCACCCCGCCGGAGGGCGACGACGTGGCGATCCGGCGCGCCGAGGTGCCGTCGGCGGAGTTCAGCCGCTTCCTCTACACCGCCGTCGGCGGCGACATCCGCTGGTCCGACCGGCTGTCGCTGACGTACAAGCAGTGGCAGGAGATCGTCGAGAAGCCGGGCGCCGAGATCTGGGTGGCGTACGAGAAGGGGACGCCGGCCGGGTACGTGGAGCTGGAGGCCCAGGCCGACGGCGCGGTGGAGATCGTCTACTTCGGCCTGATCCCGGCCTTCCGGGGCCGCCGGATCGGCGGGCACCTCCTCTCGTACGCGACGGCGCGCGCCTGGGACCTGGCCGACCGCTGGCCCGGCCGGGAGGCCACGCGGCGCGTCTGGCTGCACACCTGCTCGCTCGACGGTCCGCACGCCATGGCCAACTACGAGCGGCGCGGCTTCCGGCTGTTCGACACCAAGGTGGAGCAGGTCGAGGAGACCGGGACGCCCGGTCCGTGGCCCGGCGCACACGCCTGAGGCCAGCCGGCGGAAGAGGTCCGGAAGAGGGGTCCGGGGGAGGCTCCCCCGGACCCCTCCCGCGTGACACATACCACACCATCTCGCCCTGCGAGACGACAATGTCCATATCCTGGACGATGCTGGACTGGTTCCAAAGTCCCGTGACACGCTTCCGCCATGTCTGGAACTGGAATTGCCTTGGTGAGTCGGCGGCACGTCGACCTCGGCCGCATGTCCAGCGCCATCTGTCCGGCGCGCTGAGGGAACCAGCACCGCCGCGATCACCCTTTCCAGCCGACTCTGCCCCCTCCTGCTGCGCACTGCCGCGCCACCCTCTGACCCGAGCGCGCGTGTGCAGGTCAGAGCCGCCCTCCCGCAGTCCCGAAGGACGAAACGCCATGGCCGCCACCCCGGAAAACCACACCCCCGCCGCCGCCCGCCGCAAGGCCGGACGTCACCGCGGCGAGGGCCAGTGGGCCGTGGGGCACTTCACCCCCCTGAACGGCAATGAGCAGTTCAAGAAGGACGACGACGGTCTCAATGTGCGGACACGTATTGAGACGGTCTACTCGAAGCGCGGCTTCGCCTCCATCGACCCCAACGACCTGCGCGGACGCATGCGCTGGTGGGGCCTCTACACCCAGCGCAAGCAGGGTCTGGACGGCACCAAGACCGGTGTCCTGGAGCCGGAGGAGCTGGACGACGAGTACTTCATGCTCCGGGTCCGCATCGACGGCGGCCGGCTGACCACCGAGCAGCTGCGGGTCGTCGGCGAGATCTCCGAGGAGTTCGCCCGGGGCACCGCCGACATCACGGACCGGCAGAACGTCCAGTACCACTGGATCCGCATCGAGGACGTCCCCGAGATCTGGAACCGCCTGGAGGCGGTCGGCCTGTCCACCACCGAGGCCTGCGGCGACACCCCGCGCGTCATCCTCGGCTCCCCCGTCGCCGGCATCGCCGCCGACGAGATCATCGACGGCACGCCCGCCATCGACGAGATCTACCGCCGGATCGTCGGCAACAAGGACTTCTCGAACCTGCCCCGCAAGTTCAAGTCCGCGATCTCCGGCTCGCCGCTGCTCGACGTGGCGCACGAGATCAACGACATCGCCTTCGTCGGCGTGCACCACCCGGAGCACGGCCCCGGCTTCGACGTGTGGGTCGGCGGCGGGCTCTCCACCAACCCCAAGCTCGGCGTCCGCCTCGGCACCTGGGTCTCCCTCGACGAGGTCCCCGACGTGTACGAGGGCGTCATCTCGATCTTCCGCGACTACGGCTACCGGCGGCTGCGCAACCGCGCCCGCCTGAAGTTCCTCGTCGCCGACTGGGGCCCGGAGAAGTTCCGCCAGGTCCTGGAGGACGAGTACCTCCGGCGGAAGCTGACGGACGGTCCGGCCCCCGAGCAGCCCGCCGGCCGCTGGCGCGACCACGTCGGCGTCCACCGGCAGAAGGACGGCCGGTTCTACGTCGGCTTCGCGCCCCGCGTCGGCCGCGTCGACGGCGCCACCCTGACGAAGATCGCCGAGGTCGCCGAGGCGCACGGCTCCGGCCGGGTCCGCACCACCGCCGAGCAGAAGATGCTCGTCCTGGACGTCGAGGAGAACCAGGTCGACTCGCTCGTCGCCGGCCTGGAGGCGCTCGACCTGCGGGTCACCCCCTCGCCCTTCCGGCGCGGCACGATGGCCTGCACCGGCATCGAGTTCTGCAAGCTGGCGATCGTCGAGACGAAGGGCCGCGGCTCCTCGCTCATCGACGAGCTGGAGCGCCGGATCCCGGAGTTCGACGAGCCGCTGACCATCAACATCAACGGCTGCCCGAACGCCTGCGCCCGCATCCAGGTCGCGGACATCGGCCTCAAGGGCCAGCTCGTCCTGGACGACGAGGGCAACCGCGTCGAGGGCTACCAGGTGCACCTGGGCGGCGCGCTCGGCCTGGAGGCCGGCTTCGGCCGCAAGGTCCGCGGCCTGAAGGTCACCGCGGCGGAGCTCCCCGACTACGTGGAGCGGGTCCTCACGCGCTTCCAGGCGGAGCGCGAGACCGGCGAGCGCTTCGCGACCTGGGCGGCCCGCGCCTCCGAGGAGGCGCTGTCGTGAGCGAGCGCGCCGCCCCCTTCTTCTGCCCCTACTGCGGCGACGAGGACCTGCGTCCCAACGAGCAGGGTCACGGCGCCTGGGAATGCGCCGCGTGCAGCCGGGCCTTCCAGTTGAAGTTCCTGGGGCTGCTCGCCCCGGGTACTTCGGGCAACACTCCTGGAAGGGACGAGACATGACGATCGCTCAGGACGTCACCGCGGCCGACCTCAAGGCACTCGCCGAACAGGCCGGCCGCGAGCTGGAGGACGCCCCCGCGACGGAGATCCTGCGGTGGGCCGTCGACACCTTCGGCGAGCGCTTCTGCGTCACCTCCTCCATGGAGGACGCGGTCGTCGCGCACCTCGCCTCCCGGGTCCGCCCCGGCGTGGACGTCGTCTTCCTCGACACCGGCTACCACTTCGAGGAGACCATCGGCACCCGCGACGCCGTGGACGCCGTCATGGACGTCAACGTCATCACCCTGACGCCGCGCCGGACCGTGGCCGAGCAGGACGCCGAGTACGGTCCGAAGCTGCACGACCGCGACCCCGACCGGTGCTGCGCGCTGCGCAAGGTCGCCCCCCTCGAAGAGGGCCTGACCTCGTACCGCGCGTGGGCCACCGGCCTGCGCCGCGACGAGTCCCCGACCCGGGCGAACACCCCGGTCGTCGGCTGGGACGAGAAGCGCCGCAAGGTCAAGGTCTCGCCCATCGCCCGCTGGACCCAGGACGACGTCGACGCGTACGTCACGGAGCACGGCGTCCTCACCAACCCGCTCCTCATGGACGGCTACGCCTCCGTCGGCTGCGCCCCCTGCACCCGCCGCGTCCTGGAGGGCGAGGACGCCCGCGCCGGACGCTGGGCGGGCCGCGCCAAGACCGAGTGCGGGCTGCACGGCTGATGACCACGACCCCCCGCCCCCCTTCACAGACCTCCCGGGAGAACCACGTGACCGGTGCCACCATCTGGCTCACCGGCCTGCCGAGCGCCGGCAAGACGACGATCGCGTACGAGCTGGCCGGCCGGCTGCGCGGCGAGGGCCACCGCGTCGAGGTCCTCGACGGCGACGAGATC
>NZ_LGEG01000286.1 GCF_001280125.1 Streptomyces sp. NRRL F-6492 | reverse complement strand
CCGCCGCTACCGCCGCCGAGGATCACTAGGTCGAAAACGGTGCCGGCATCGTTCGCCACGTCACGTCCTCCATGCATGTGTAGGCCCCGGGGCAGGGCCCGGGCGGGGGTTCGGGGGATGGGGAGGGGGTCCTGCCGGTCAGACGTTGCGCCGGTACTGGCCGCCGACTTCGAAGAAGGCGTCGGTGACCTGCTGGAGCGAGCAGACGCGGGCGGCGTCCATGAGGACGGCGAAGACGTTCCGCCCCTCCATCGCCGCGCTCTTGAGGGCCGCGAGGGCCTCCTGCGCGGGGTCCCGGTGGACCGCCTGGTAGGCGTGGACGCGGTCCAGCTGGGACCGCTTCTCGTCCTCGGTCGCCCGGGCCAGTTCGACGGAGACCGGCTCCGCGCCGTCGGCGTGCGGGTTGCGGAAGGTGTTGACGCCGATGAGCGGCAGGGTGCCGTCGTGCTTGCGCTGCTCGTACAGCATCGACTCGTCCTGGATGCGGCCGCGCTGGTAGCCGGTCTCCATGGCGCCGAGGACGCCGCCGCGCTCGCTGATCCGCTCGAACTCGGCGAGGACCGCCCGCTCGACCAGGTCGGTGAGCTCGTCGATGACGAACGATCCCTGGAGCGGGTTCTCGTTCATCGCCAGGCCCCACTCCCGGTTGATGATGAGCTGGATGGCCAGGGCCCGGCGGACGGACTCCTCCGTGGGCGTGGTGACGGCCTCGTCGTAGGCGTTGGTGTGCAGGCTGTTGCAGTTGTCGTAGATGGCGATGAGGGCCTGGAGCGTGGTGCGGATGTCGTTGAAGTCCATCTCCTGGGCGTGCAGGGAGCGGCCCGAGGTCTGGACGTGGTACTTCAGCTTCTGGGAGCGCTCGTTGGCGCCGTACCGCTCCTTCATCGCGACGGCCCAGACGCGGCGGGCGACGCGGCCGAGGACGGAGTACTCGGGGTCCATGCCGTTGGAGAAGAAGAAGGAGAGGTTCGGGGCGAAGTCGTCGATGCGCATGCCCCGGGCGAGGTACGCCTCGACGTAGGTGAAGCCGTTGGCCAGGGTGAAGGCGAGCTGGCTGATGGGGTTCGCGCCGGCCTCGGCGATGTGGTAGCCGGAGATGGACACCGAGTAGAAGTTGCGGACGCGGTTCTCGATGAACCACTCCTGGACGTCGGCCATCATCCGCAGGGAGAACTCGGTGGAGAACAGGCAGGTGTTCTGGCCCTGGTCCTCCTTGAGGATGTCGGCCTGCACGGTGCCGCGGACGTTCGCGAGGGCCTTCGCGCGCAGCCCGGCCGCCTCCTCGGGCGTGGGCTCGCGGCCCTCGTCCGTCCGGAAGCGCTCGGTCTGCTGGTCGATCGCGGTGTTCAGGAAGAACGCCAGGATGGTGGGGGCGGGGCCGTTGATCGTCATGGAGACCGACGTCGTCGGCGCGACCAGGTCGAAGCCGTCGAAGAGCGTCTTCATGTCGTCGAGCGTGGCGACCGAGACGCCGGAGGTGCCGACCTTGCCGTAGATGTCGGGGCGCTCGTCGGGGTCGCGGCCGTAGAGGGTGACGGAGTCGAAGGCCGTGGAGAGGCGGGTGGCCGGCTGGCCCTCGGAGAGCAGCCTGAAGCGGCGGTTGGTGCGGAAGGGGTCGCCCTCGCCCGCGAACATGCGGGCCGGGTCCTCGCCGTCCCGCTTGAAGGGGAAGACCCCGGCGGTGAAGGGGAAGTGGCCGGGCAGGTTCTCGTTCCGCCAGAACTTCACCAGCTCGCCGTGGTCGGTGTAGCGGGGCAGGGCGACGCGGGGGATCTTGTTGCCGGAGAGCGACTCGCGCACGAGCTCGGTGCGGATCTCCTTGTCGCGCACCTTCACGACCAGCTCGTCCCGGGAGTACGCGTCGACGACGGCGGGCCAGCCCTCGATCCGCTCGGTCACGTCGTGCGGCATCCGTCCGCGGGCCTCGGCGAGGAGGGCCCGGACGCCGGAGCCGTCGTGGCCCGCCCCGTCGAGTTCCTCCTCGACGGCGGCCAGCCGCTGGACGCGGCGGGCGGCCTCGGCGAGGACGAGGGTCTCGGAGTGGTACCTGCGGACCGTCTCGGTGATCTCGGCGAGGTAGCGCACCCGGTCGGAGGGCACGACCCGGCGGATGCCCGAGGAGTGCCGGACGTCGACGGCCGGCAGCGTGCCCTCGGACAGCGGCAGGCCCTCCTCGCCGAGCAGGGTCTTGAGGTGCTGGTAGAGCGCGGTGACGCCGTCGTCGTTGAAGGTGGCCGCCGAGGTGCCGTAGACGGGCATCTCCTCGGGCCGCTTGCCGAACGCCTCGCGGTTGCGGATGAGCTGGCGGGCGACGTCGCGCATGGCGTCGAGGGCGCCGCGCCGTTCGAACTTGTTGATGGCCACGACGTCGGCGAAGTCGAGCATGTCGATCTTCTCCAGCTGGGAGGCGGCGCCGAACTCGGGCGTCATCACGTAGAGCGAGGTGCCGACGAACGGCACGATCGCCGCGTCGCCCTGGCCGATGCCCGGGGTCTCGACGACGACGAGGTCGAAGCCGGCGGCCTTCACGACGTCGATCACGTCGGCCAGGTGCTCGGGCAGCTCCCGGCTGCCGCGGGTGGCCAGGCTGCGGAAGAACACCTGGCCGCCGTCCAGCGAGTTCATCCGGATGCGGTCGCCGAGCAGGGCACCGCCGCCCCGGCGACGCGTCGGGTCCACCGCGATCACGGCGATCCGCAGCTTGTCCTGCTGGTCGACGCGGAGCCGGCGGACCAGCTCGTCGGTGAGCGAGGACTTGCCTGAGCCGCCGGTGCCGGTGATGCCGAGGACGGGGACCGTGCGCGTCGCGGAGGCGGCGCGCAGCTGCTCCAGGAACGCGGCCGGGAGCCTGCCCAGCTCGGCCCCGGTGACGGCGCGGGCGACGGCGAAGCGGTCGCCGGCCAGGACGGCGGCGGCCTCGACGGGCTTGGTGTCCCACAGGTCGAAGTCGCAGTCCGCGACGACCGAGTTGACCATCCCCGCGAGGCCCATCCGCTGCCCGTCCTCCGGGGAGAAGATGGTGACCCCGCTCCCCCGCAGCCGGGTGATCTCCTCGGGGACGATCACGCCCCCGCCGCCGCCGACGACCCGGACGTGGTCGGCCCCCTGGGCGCGCAGCGACTCCACGAGGTACTCGAAGTACTCCACGTGCCCGCCCTGGTAGGACGAGACCGCCACGCCGTGCGCGTCCTCCTCCAGCACCGCGTCGACCACTTCGCTGACCGATCGGTTGTGCCCGAGGTGGATCACCTCGACACCCTGCGACTGGAAGATCCTCCGCATGATGTTGATCGAGGCGTCATGGCCGTCGAACAGGGCGGAAGCCGTGACGAGGCGTACGGGGTGCGCGGGACGGTGCAGGTCGTTCATGGGGCCCTCCGGAGCATGCACTGGAGCTCATACCCAAGAGATACTAGGACGTCCTAGTAAATAACAGGGGGTGACCTGGTGTGACGGGGGCCACAGCCTCCGCGGAACCCCTCGCTTTCCGGAAATCTGGTCCAACCAGTTGACCAGTTCGGGGCCGTGTCCCATTCTCGTCGCCATGACGCAACAGCCCATCCGGCGCGAGGCGGTCTCCGACCAGCTCCACGCGGTGCTCCGGGACCGCATCCTCACCGGGACGCTCCCCGCCGGCGCTCCCCTGACCTCCGAACGCGAGCTGTCCGCCGAGTTCGGGGTGAACCGGCACGCCGTCCGCGAGGCCGTCAAGCGCCTCCAGCAGGCCCGGCTCGTGGAGGTCAGCCACGGCGGACGCACCCTCGTCCTCGACTGGAGGCGGACCGCCGGTCTCGAACTCGCCGTCGGCATCGCCCGGGCCGCCACCGGTCCCGCCCTCCCCGAACTGGCCCGCGACGCGCTGGAGATGCGCGCCTGCATCGGCGCCGACGCCGCGCGGCTGTGCGCCGCCCGCTGCTCGCGGGAGACCGCGGCCGCCGTCGTCGAGGCCGCCGGCGCCTACGCCCAGGCCGGTCCGGACCTCGCCGCGCTGGGCGAGGCCGACATCGCCTGGTGGCGCCTGATCGTGGAGGGCTCCGGCAACCTGGCCTACCTGCTCTCCTTCAACAGCCTGGTCGGCGGGACCCTCACGGTCGGCGACGTCCCCGTGGACCTGCGCACCGCCGAACTGCTCGACGTCGACGCCCATGTGCGCCTCGCCGCCCACATCGCGGCCGGCGAGGCGGAGGCCGCCGAGCGACTCGCCCGCGAACTGCTCGGCCGCAGCGTCCCGGCCGCGGCCGCCCGGCACGGGGCCGGCGGGCCCCGGTGATCCCCGCCGTGGTGTTCGCGATACCCGCCTTCGTGCTCCTGGTCGTCGTCGAGGCGCTCTCGTACCGCTTCCTCCCCGACGACGAGGAGCAGGGCTACGAGCTCCGCGACACCGCGACGAGCATGTCGATGGGCGCGGGCAGCCAGGTCGTCGGCCTGCCGTGGAAGGCGTTCGCCCTCCTCGCCTACGCCGCCTGCTACGAGCTCGCCCCCTGGCACCTGTCGCCCGGCTCCGTGTGGACCTGGGTCCTGCTGTTCTTCGCCGACGACCTCGCCTACTACGCCTTCCACCGGTCCCACCACCGCGTGCGGCTGCTCTGGGCGAGCCACGTCGTGCACCACTCCAGCGTCCGCTTCAACCTGTCGACGGCCCTGCGGCAGAGCTGGACGCCGATGACCACGCTGCCCTTCTGGCTGCCGGCGGCCCTGCTCGGCGTCCCGCCGTGGATGATCCTGCTCCAGCAGTCCTTCAGCCTGATCTACCAGTTCTTCCTGCACACCGAGCGGGTGGACAGGCTGTGGCGGCCCGTCGAGTGGTTCTTCAACACGCCGTCCCACCACCGGGTCCACCACGGCTCCAACTCCGCCTATCTGGACCGCAACTACGGGGGGATCCTGATCGTCTGGGACCGTCTCTTCGGCTCCTTCGAGGCGGAGGGCGAGCGGGTCGTGTACGGGCTGACGAAGAACATCGCGACCTACAACCCGGTCCGCGTCGCCTTCCACGAGTACGCGGCCGCCTGGCGCGACGTACGGGCGGCCCGGGGCTGGCGGAACCGTGCCGGCCATCTCTTCGGTCCGCCCGGCTGGGCGCCGAGGGCGGAGGGCTGAGGTGCGCGGTGGCCCTCGTCCTGCTCCTGGCCGCCCTCACCGGGCCGGGCGGCCGCGGGTCGCCGTGCCGGTGCGCGGGCCCGGCCCGGATCCGCCCCGGGCCGGCGTCACTCCCGGGGGCGGGTGGCGGTCAGGACGAGCGCGGCCTGGTCGTCGTCGATGCCCTGGTCACCGGTGAAGGCCCGTACGGCCCGGGTGAGGGTCTCGACGATGTGGCGGGAGCCGGGCCGGTCCCGGACGGCGCCCAGGGCCTCGGTGAGGCGGTCCTCGCCGAACTGTTCGCCGTCGGCGTCGCGGGCCTCGGTGATGCCGTCGGTGTAGAGCAGCAGGCTCTCGTCCGGCCGCAGGCGGAGGCGGCGCACGGTGAGGTGGGTCTCGGGCCCGATGCCCAGCAGCGCGCCGGGCACGTCGACGGCGTGGACGGTCCCCCGGGCGTCGAGGTGGAGGGGCACGGTGTGGCCCGCGCGGACCAGTTCGACGTCCAGTCCGTGGTCGGTGGGGGTGAGCCGGCCGTAGACGAGGGTGACGAAGCCGGTGCCGTGCCCGGCGGGGCGGTTGACCAGGGCCTGGTTGACCGCCTTGACGACGTCCTCGGGGCCGGGCAGGAGGGGGGCCACGGCGCGGGCGGTGTGACGGACCAGGGCGGTGGTGGTGGCCGCGATGGCGCCGCGTCCGCAGACGTCGCCGAGCAGGAACGCCCACCGGTCCCCCTCCAGCGGGAAGACGTCGTAGAAGTCGCCGCCGATGTCGAGTCCCTCGCCGGCGGGGTGGTAGTAGGTGGCCACCTCCGCTCCGGGCACCCGGGGCAGGTCG
Source organism: Streptomyces sp. NRRL F-6492 (assembly GCF_001280125.1). GTDB lineage: Bacteria > Actinomycetota > Actinomycetes > Streptomycetales > Streptomycetaceae > Streptomyces. The sequence goes on along the minus strand of NZ_LGEG01000286.1, from coordinate 21,492 downwards.
GGCAGGAGGAGCCCGGCCTGCAGGTCGCGGGCGAGAGCGGCGCGGTGGGTGTACTGGCGGGCGTTGCGCGCGGCCAGGGCGGCGCGCCGGGTGAGCTCCTCGGCCAGGGCGACGGTGTGCCCGTCGAAGGTGTGCTCGCCGGTGGACAGCAGGGTCACGGTGCCGAACGGCGTGCCCCGGTCGAGGAGGGGGAGGCAGACGTAACCGGTGACGCCGAGCTCCTGCCAGGGGCCGGGCCCGGAGGGGGTGCGGCGGGCCACCTCGGTCACGCCGGAGGCCAGGACGCGGGCGACGGCGTCGTCGGCGGCGTCGTAGACGGGGATGTGCGAGGCCAGCAGGTCCTGCTGGTGCCGGGTGGGCCCGGCGGTGGCGACGCGGCGCACCCGGCCGCCCTCGACGACGTCGACCGCGCCCAGCGGTGCCAGTCTCGGCACGCAGGACGCGGCCAGCCGGTTCAGCGTCTGGAGGGCGTCCAGGTCGGAGGAGAGGGCGGTGCTGGCGTTCAGGAGGAAGGCCAGGTCGTCGCGGACGGCCGCCTCGCGGGCCTCCGCCGTCCGACGCGCCTGTTCGGCCCGATGGCGCTCGACGGCCAGGGCGGCGGTGCCGGCGAAGACCCGGGCGAGCGCGAGGTCGGCCTCCTGCGGGACCCGCGGAGTGCGGTGGTACATCGCGAAGGTGCCCAGGAGCGAGCCGTCGCGGGCCAGGATCGGGGTGGACCAGCAGGCGGCCACGCCCGCCTTGTCGGCCAGGTCGCGGAAGTCGTCCCAGAAGGGGTCGGTGGCGATGTCGGTGACGATCACCGGGCGGCGGCGGTGTGCGGCGGTGCCGCAGGAGCCCACGCCCTCGCCCGTGGCGATGCCGTCGATGGCCTGGTTGTAGAAGTCGGGAAGGCTGGGGGCCGCGCCGTGGCGCAGACGGGTCCCGTCGGCGTCGGCGAGCAGGACGGAGACCAGGACCTCTTCGGGGGCGAGGTCCTCGATGACGCGGGCCATGCCCTCCAGGACCTCGGACAGGGGGGCCTGGCGGGCGATCTGCTCCAGCAGGGCCCGGTGCTCGGCCGTCAGCCGCTGCGCGTGCTGGACCTGGGTGGTCTCCACCCCGATCACCCGTACGCCCATGACGTTGCCGCCGGAGTCCAGGCGGGGCTCGTAGGTGAAGTCGAAGAACGCCTCGCGGGCCTCCGCGCCCTCGCCCAGGATCACCCGGGCGTTCCGGCCGACGTGGGCCTTCCCGGTGCGGTAGACCCCGTCGAGGAGGGCGATGAAGCCCTGGGCGACCAGCTCCGGCATGAGCTGCCCCAGCGGCACGCCGGTGCGGGTGCGCTCCGGTCCGCCGATCGCCGCGAAGAAGGCCGGGTTCGCCGTCTCCACCATGTGCGCCGGCCCGGCCAGGGAGGCGAACACGGCCATCGACTGTCCGAACAGGGCCCGCAGGTCGCCCTCCGCGCTGTGCTCCGCGGCGCGTGCCGTCGGCACCGGCGACGCCTGGGCGGGCCGGGGCGCCTGTCGTCCTGACGCTCCCGTCATCGGCTGTGCTCCCCCTTCGGTCGTACCGGTTCGTCGGTGCCCGCGGCGAGGGTGCCGTGGTCGGCCGCGTACGCGGCCAGGGCCTCGTCGGCATCGGCGTACAGGGAGAAGATCTGGTTCAGCCCGGTCAGGGTGAACAGGCGGTCCAGGAAGGCGGGCACCGCCGCCAGGCGCAGGACCTGGTTCTGCGCGGACAGCTGGTTGTACAGCTTCAGCAGGGCGGTGATGCCGGTGGAGTCGCAGTACGTGAGGTGGGAGCAGTCGATCACCACCGCACCCGTCTCCCGGCCCGCGACCAGTTCCTCGTCGCCGGCTTCGTACAGCTGCACCACGCTGTGGAAGTCGAGGTCCCCGCGCAGGACGAATACCACTCCCCGCGTGTCCCGTCTGACGTCTACCGCGAACACCCTCACAGTTCCCTCCGCGTACGGTTCCCAGCGGGAATCCATGGTAAAGGCCGGGAGAATACCGCTTTCACCTCGGTCTGCCCGGGATCCCGTTTCCCGAGCGGTGAGCCACCACCCTCGTCCCCGCCGAGTTCCGCCCGGTTCCGTCCGGGCCGATGCGGACCCCTACCCCCTCGTCGGCGAGCCACACCGGAAACGCCGTGGTCGGAGAGGGGAAGGACGCCCGCCTCCGGGGCGGGTCAGTGGCGGGTGGTGAGGTCGGTCAGTCCGGAGATGCTGAGGACCGGGGTCAGGAGCGGGTTGGCGAGGAGTTCGAGGCGGTCGGCGTGGGAGAAGAGGACGCTCAGGCCGGCGCTGTCGAGGTACTCGACGCCGGTCAGGTCCAGGACGAGGGGGCCGGGAGTGCCGTCGAGCGCGGCGGCCAGGCTGTGCGTGTTGCTCATGTCGATCTCGCCGACCGCGGTCAGCACGGCCGTGCCGTCCGGCCGCCGACCGGGCGTGAGGGTCAGGGGTGTGGTCATCAGGCGATCCTTGTGTGCATGTCGACGGTGGTCCCGGCCGGGCCCCGGGTGACGGTGACCTGCTGCATCATGGCCCGCATCAGGGCCATGCCGCGGCCTCGGTGGGCGTTGCGCTCGGGTTGGGGGACCTTCCACCGTCCGGTGTCCGCGATGGTCAGGCGCAGGTTGTCGACGGACGCCTCGGCACGGAAGTAGACGGTGTCGCCGGGGGCGTCGCGGTGCCCGTGCTCGATGGCGTTGGCACAGGCCTCGCCCGCCGCCACGAGGACGTTCTGCACGGTGCCCGGCGGCAGGTCGCACTGGTCGAGCCAGCCGCGCAGGGCCTTGCGGACGGGAGCGAGCTGGCCCGACTCCGCGGGGAAGGACATCTCCAGCGGGGCCGGGTGCCGGTAGAGCAGCAGGGCGACGTCGTCGTCGTAGCCGCCGGCGGGGGCGAGGCGGGACATGACGTCGGTGGCGAGGTCGTCGATCGCGGTGTCCCGGCCGTCCTGGAGCGCTTCGCCGGCCTGGTCGATGCCCGCGCTGAGCGGGCGGCGGCGGCGTTCGACGAGTCCGTCGGTGTAGAGCAGCAGGGTGGAGCGGGCCGAGATGGTGCAGCTGCCCTCGGGGCGCGGGGTGCCGGGGCGGACGGCCAGGGGCAGGGAGCGCCCGTCCTCCAGGAGCCGGGTGGTGCCGTCGGGGCGGACCAGGATGCCCGGGGGGTGCCCGGCGCTGGAGTAGGTGAGCAGCCCGGTCCCGGGGTCGAGGACCCCGCAGAAGACGGTGGTGCACATCGCGCCGGGAACACCGGCGGCGAACCGGTCCAGGGCCATGAGCGCCTGGGCCGGTCCCGCGTCCTGCAGCAGCAGGGCGCGGCAGGCGCTGCGCAGCTGGCCCATGACGCTGGCGGCCTCCAGGCCGCGGCCGACGCAGTCTCCGACGACGATGCCGATGCGGCCGTCGGGCAGGGCCACCGTGTCGTACCAGTCGCCGCCGACCTCCAGGGGCCGGGTGGCCGGCTCGTAGCGGACGGCGAAGCCGTCGGGCAGGTGGGACGGGCCGAGGATGGCGCGCTGCAGGGCGATGGCGGTCTCGCGCTGCTGGTCGATCTGGTGCGCGCGGGCCAGGCCCTGGGCCAGGCGTCCGGCGAGGAGGGACAGCAGGAGCTGGTCCTCGCCGGTGAAGGGGCGCTGTTCGTCCAGGTCGATCCGGAGGACGAGCGGGCCGTGAGGGTGTTCCAGGAGGACGGCGGCCCCGCTCCCGTCGGTGACGGGGGTGAGCTCCGGCTGCCGGCACAGGTCCGTGAGCGCGTCACGGCGCTCGGCGGGCAGGTCCCGCCAGCCGAGGGAGGGGTCGGTGGCGGTGACGGCGGGTTCGTCGCCGTGGCCGAAGACCGCGGCCGCGACGTGCCGGGCGTGCCACACCTCCTTCAGCTCCTCCAGGGCGCCGGACAGGGCGCCGGACAGGCTGGGGGCCTGGGACAGGCGGGAGCCCAGGGCGTCCAGGGCGCTCTCGCGCTGGACGGCGTAGTGCTCCGCGGTCACGTCGCGGAAGGTTCCGACGATCACGGTGCGGCCGGTGTCGGGGTCCTGGACCTGGTTGAACGTGGCGGTGACCCACAGGCGGTGCCCGTCCCGGTGGGTGACGGGGATGGTGTAGCTGCCCCGTTCCTGTCCGGTCAGCGTGGCGAAGGCCTCGGCGACCTGGCGGTGGGCCTCGGGGTGGGTGGCGGCGTCCGGCCACCAGGGGTGGACCGGCCGGTAGGGCAGGTTCTCGGGGCCGTAGCCGAGGATGGTGGTGAAGGAGGCGTTGATCTCGATGACCGCGCCGTCCTCGTCGCAGACGAAGAAGGCCTCCTGGAGCGAGTCGATCAGGGCGGTGCGCCACCGGGCGTGGTGGTTGCGCAGCCGGGCCAGCTTGACGTTGGCCTCGACGCGGGCGAGGAGTTCGGCCGCCGCGAACGGCTTGACGAGGTAGTCGTCCGCGCCCGCCCGCAGGCCCTCGATGGACGCCTCCTGTCCGGCGCGGGCGGACAGCAGGAGGACCGGCACCGAGGCGGTGCGCGGGTCGACGCGCAGGGCCCGGACCAGGTCCAGGCCGTTCAGCCGGGGCATCATGACGTCGCTGACCACGACGTCGGGAGCCTCGGCGCGGACGGCTTCGAGGGCCTGCCGGCCGTCGTCGACCGCGTGGACCAGGTGGCCGGCGCCGCGCAGCAGCCGGGTGAGGTACTCGCGCATGTCGGCGTTGTCGTCGGCGATCAGCACCCGCGCCGGGGCCGCCGGGCGGGCCGTCCGCGCGTCGTCGCCGGTCTCCGCGGTGTCCGGGGCCTCCAGGAATTCGGGGGCCGTCGTCGTGGTGCGTCCGTCCGGCAGCCAGCGCAGGGCTTCCTGGACGAAGGGGTCGGCGGTGGCGGGGGACGCGTCGGTGCCCGTCTCCGGCCGGACGGTGCCGTCGGGCAGGTGGGCGGAGCCGAAGGGCAGACGGATGGTGAAGCGGGTGCCCTCCCCCTCGGTGGAGGCGGCGGTGATGGTGCCGCCGTGCAGGCCGACCAGTTCCTTCACCAGGGCCAGGCCGATGCCGCTGCCCTCGCCGGAGCGGGAGCGGGCGTTCTCGATGCGGTGGAACCGCTCGAACAGCCGGGGCATCTCCTCGGCCGCCACGCCGGTTCCGGTGTCCGCGACCGTCACCACGGCCTCGCCGTCGCCCGCGCGCACGCCCACGTGGATCGCGCCGTCGAAGGTGAACTTCAGCGCGTTGCTGAGCAGGTTGAGGACCACCTTCTCCCACATGCCGCGGTCGACGTACACCGGCTCGGGCAGGTGGGCGCAGTCGACGTGGAAGTCCAGGCCGGCCTTGTCGACGGCGGAGCGGAACACGCTGGCCAGCTCGCCGGTGACCGCGGCCAGGTCGACCGGTTCGTAGCTCGCCTGCATCCGGCCCGCCTCGATGCGGGAGAAGTCGAGGAGCGTGTTGACCAGTTTGCCCAGCCGCAGTCCGTTGCGGTGGATGGCCTGCAGCTCGTCGCGCACGCGCGGCTCCGCGTCGGCGAGCTGCTGCCGCAGTTCCTGGACCGGTCCCATGATCAGGGTCAGGGGGGTCCGGAACTCGTGGCTGATGTTGGAGAAGAACGCCGTCTTGGCCCGGTCGAGTTCCGCGAGCTCTTCGGCGCGGCGCTGCTGCGCCTGGTAGCCGCGGGCGCTGGCGACTCCGGTGGCCATGTGTCCGGCGACCAGTTCCACGAAGCCCCGGTAGCCCTCGTCCAGGGCGCGGTAGCGGTTCAGGCCGGCCACCATGAATCCGTACGGCGCCCCGCCCTGCTGGAGCAGCGGGACGACCAGCGCCTGGGTGGGCACGTCCTCCCACGCCCCGGAGGGAAGGTCCGTGAACGGCTCGCCGTCCAGGGGCACGAGCAGGGACTCCCCGCGGACCGAAGCGTCCATCGGCCACACGGGCGCGGAGTCCCCGGTGAGGACCTCCGCCGCCGCCGGGTGGCCGACCGGGATGCCGACGGCCGAGGAGAGGCGGGCGGTGCCGTCGTCGTGGAAGAGGTAGGTCAGGGCGAACGGCAGGTCGTGCGGGTTGCGGCCGAGCTGCTCGCCGGCGAATTCGAGCATCTCCGGCTCGGTGCGGATGACGCTCGGGTCGGAGCCCAGGTCGCGCAGGGTCGCCATGCGGCGCTCGCCGATGACCCGCTCCGTGTCCTCGCTGACCACGCACAGCATGCCCACCACGACGCCGTCGTCGTCGCGCAGCGGGCTGTAGGAGAAGGTGTGGTAGCTCTCCTCGGAGTAGCCGGAGCGCTCGACGAACAGCAGCAGCGCCTCGTCCCAGGTCGCCTCGCCGCTGGTCAGGACGGTGTCGATGCGCGGACCGATGTCGTCCCAGATCTCGGACCACACCTCGCTGGACGGTCGGCCCAGCGCCCAGGGGTACTTCTGGCCCAGGGTGTCGCGCCGGTAGGCGTCGTTGCAGAAGAACGTCAGCTCCGGCCCCCAGGCCATCCACATGGCGAACTTCGACGACAGCAGGATGCTCACGGCGGTCTGCAGACTCTGCGGCCAGTCCCCCGGCGGCCCCAGCGGCGTCGCCGACCAGTCGACCCGGGCGAGGTCCTCGCCGATCCCCTTGTCGGCGGCGAACACTCCGGTCACAGCCGTCGACGGCGTGGCGGGCCCGCCGTCCTCCGAGCGCGTCACAGACCACCCTTTCGTTCGTCCCGGTCCCTGTGCGAAGCACCGGCCGCGGACCGCTCCGCGCATGCCGTCGGGCATCGGACGTCGCAGGTCCGGTGCCGCACGGGAACGTCGGAGCACTTCTGCACCGCCCGAGGATTCACTGGCGCGTTCCGTAGGATATGACAACCGCACGAGTGGTGGGGACCGCGGTGGCCGACGACGGGAGACGCCGTCCCACCTGCCGCGCCCCGTCCCCTCGCGGGTGTCACTCCGGATCGTTCCGGATGCCGGGTGCTGCGGGTCCCGCCCCGCGTCGAAGTCTTCGGCACCAGCCACGCGGGGTGTACCACCGGTGACAGACGGGCTTCGCCGACTGGTCGGCGTGGGACTCGGGCTGCGCCGCAGGGCAAGGCACTCGGTTCGCCGCAGCGCCTACGGTGCGGTGGGCGGAGTGCTCGACAAGTCCATGGCCGGGTTCTGAGCCGTTGCGGCGCGGACGCCTGTCGTCGTCTTGGGCGTGTTGACCGACGCCCAGTGGGACTGGACCGAGCCTCTGCCGCCGGCCCCGCCCCGTGCCCGGAACGACGTCCTGATGAAAGGCGGGTCGTGTGACCGGGCTCGGCAGATCCCAGAAGTGCGCTTGACTGCCAGGATGAACATCGACCCGCCGGAAGCAAGCCCGTCCGTGACCGTGCGGGTCAGGCGTTTCCGCGACGGCGGTTCGGTGGAGCAGCTCACTCGTCTGCTTCGCCGCGCCTACGCGGACCACGCCGCCGCCGGGCGGGTCTTCTTCACCTCCTGCCAATCTCCGCAGGACACACGGCACCGCCTGAGCAAAGACGAGTGCCGGGTCGCGATGGACGGAAACGCCCTGGTCGGCACCGTCACCGATGACGACAGCGTCGTCCTCATGAAGAACCTGCCGCCGACGGCTTCGTGATCACCCGGACGAGTCCTGGGCGGCGACCGCACCCGACCCCGCCGCCGTGACGTCCCGCACACGATCCCCGAGCGGGCCGACCAGGTCCGCGACCGGGCCCGGCGGGGCAGTCGAGGAGGTCGTCCGCCGACCCCGGACCGTCAGACGCACAAGGACCGCGACGTCGTGGAACGACGCTTCAACCGCCTCGGGCAACGGCGAGGCATCGCCACCCGATGCGACAGGACTGCCGAGCCCCTCGCTGCGGCGGTCGGTTTCGCCGCACTCCTGACGTGGGCGTCACCCTCCGGCACGTCTCCCTGGTGGTGGCTCCGAGGGGTCGGACGTGATCAACACGTATCGAAACCGAGGCGGTTCGGAACGTCGTCCATCGCGCAGAGTGCTGCGACCTGCTCGGTCAAACGGTCCAGGGCGTCTGTGAGGGAAAGCCGGTCGATCCGCTCCGAGTAGAGGGTGTGGCGACCGGCGCCGAACTCTCCCCTGGGTTGTTCAAGATCGACGTCCACCAAGGCGTCGACGACGCACCCGGTCGAGGAGAGGGTCACACCTGCGGAGAACCGCAGCTCGCTGATATCCGGATCGTCCTCTGCGAAGAAGCCGAAGTGGTGATGGGTGCGCAGTTCGGGCCCCGCCGCGCGCCTTTCGATCCGGATGCCAGGCACCAGCCCGGAATCGTTTCCGAAGTCGTACGCGATGTAGAGCCGAGCGGTGAAATCGTCCAGCTGCTTGTGCAGCCGGTGCATCGTGGTCAGCAAGAGAGCCGCGCTCTCGGCATCGTTGGCGTCAGTGGCGTTCAACACCGGTGAATCATCACCCGGGCGCGACAGCGCGGGCACGTGGGTTTCGCTCACCAGCCATGGCCAGGCATCGCAGCCGTATCCGCGGTCGTCGTGGTCGTCGCGGTCGTCCCGCGTCCTTTCGGGGTCGCCCGTGGCGGGGCTGGGCACATGGCGGGAGAACGCGCCCCGCCGTCCGGGGTGTCGAAGTCGGCAGCGGGCCGGATCGTCGACCGCCTCGGGCCGGAGCACGCCGACGATCGGCAGGGGAGCTCGAGCCGGTGTGCGGAGGGTCTCGTGCAGGAGGGTCGCCGTCTCGGCGATATCGGCGGCCGCATCGCCTCCACCCGGGCCTGCCCGCGGATCTCGGCAACGCCGTCGTCCGCCCCCTGGACGTGCCGATCTCCAGGAACCTCGCCCTGGCCGTGCCCTCCCCCGACGGCTGCGCTCCGGCCGCCCGGGCGTTCCTGGACCACGTGCTCGTCCTCGGCCCTGCCGCGCGCACCAGCGGCCCCTGAGCGCACCCGATCCGCGTCCGCGTCATGGGGATCCGCCCGTGAGGTCGTCCCACAGGGCCCGTTCCCGGTCCGTCGGCGGAAGCTCCGGGCACAGGCGTTCCGGATGGCCCGGGGGCGGGCCGGTGGTGGGCGGGACGTCGGGGATGTGGACCCAGAGGCGGCCGAAGGCGATCAGGGCCTCCCACAGCTCCGTCAGGCGGCGCAGGACGAACAGCGGCATCCGAGCACTGTCGGGCCGGGTGCCAAAGCGGGGCCAAAGCCGGAGGCCACGGCCGCGCCGTCGCCGCCCGCGCGGTCACCGGATCCGGGGGTCGCGCGGTACGTACGTACTTTCCCCGATGCGTGGACCCCGGCACGGAGGTGACAGTGAATCACCACCCCGCACACACACCTGTTCCCCTACTGGACGAGGACTCGATGCGCTACGAACTCCTTGGGCCCCTCCGCGTTCGCCACGCGGAGCGGAGCCATTCGCTGTCCGCCCCGAAGGTGGAGACGACGCTGGCCACCCTGCTGATCGGCAGCGGCCGGGTCATCACCAAGGAACAGCTCGTCACGGAGCTGTGGGGGGACAGACCACCGCGCAGGGCCTCGGCCGCGGTCCACGTGTACATATCCCAGCTGCGCAAGTTCCTGGCCCTTTCGGGCGCTCCGGAGGGCCGGTCCATCGTCACCCGGCCGCTCGGCTACGAACTGCGCCTGGAGGGAGCGGACTGGGACGTCGAGGAGTTCAAGGGGGCCATGCGGCTCGGCCGCGAGCTGCGGGCGGCCGGGCGGCACGAGGAGGCCCTGGAGTGCTTCGAGCGGGTCCTGGGGCTGTTCCGCGGCCCGGTGCTCGACGGGATCGCGGAGGGGCCGGTCCTCACCTCGTTCGCGACCTGGGCGGAGGAGGAGCGGTTGCAGTGCCTGGAGCTGTCGGTCGAGGCGCGCACGGCGCTGGGCCGGCACCGCGAGGTGATCGGGCTGCTGAGCACGCTGACCGCGCAGTACCCGCTGCGGGAGTCGTTCTACCGGCAGTTGATGCTGGTGCTGTACCGCTCGGAGCGGCAGGCCGAGGCGTTGCAGGTCTACCGCTCGGCGCAGCGCGTGCTGCGGGCCGAGCTGGGGCTCGAACCGCACCGGTCGCTGCGCCGGCTGCACCAGGCGATCCTCACCTCCGACCGGCTGCTCGACCTGCCCACGGCGAGCTGAAGCCCCGGTCCGGGCCGCTTCCCGGGGCCCGGACCGGGGCGAAGGTCCGTGCTCAGGCCGCGCGCGCCATCAAACGGACGAGTGCGGCACGGGTGTTGACGCCGAGCTTGCTGTAGATCCGGGTGAGGTGGACGTCGACCGTGCGGGGGCTCACGAGGAGCCGGGCGGCGATGTCCCGGGTCTTCAGCCCCTCGCCCGCGAGCTCCGCGACCTGCCGCTCCCGCAGCGTGAGGTCGGCCAGTGCGTCGCCGTCCGGGCCCGCGTGGGCGCAGGCCGCCACGGCCGCGGCGCGGGCGAGGTCGCGGGCGCGCATGCCCGCCGCCGTCTCGCCGAGCAGCCCGTACGCCTCGTCGTAGCAGCGCGCGGCCTGCTCCGGGAGCGAGCGCGCCCGCAGGTCGTGGCCGCGGGCCAGCAGGGCGTGGCCGCGCTGCTCGGCCACGTTGACCACGGCCGCGACGGACTCGGCCCGGCGCGCCCACTCGCCGGCCTCGGCACCCGTGGCCGCGCAGGCCGCCGCGAGGAGTTCGTAGACGCGCGGCGCGAGGATGGCGGGCGGCTCGGGCATCCGCCGGGTGTCGGCCGGGAACAGCAGTGCCAGCGCGCCCGCGCCGTCGCCGGCCGCGAGCGCCGCCTCGGCGTGCAGCAGGGCGACGACGGACGTCCTGGGCAGGTCGCCGCTCGCCGTGTCCGGCGGGGTGCGGCGCGGCCGGAGGGGACCGGTGTCCCCGAGCCAGGCCCAGGCGGCGGTCGTGACGGCGTCGGCGAGCGTCACGAGGTGGGCCCGGCCCGCGGCGAGGGCGACGGCGCGGGCCTCCTGCGCGGTCTCCAGCGCCTCGGCCATCCGTCCCGTCTGGTAGGTGACGTAGGCGAGGACGTTGAGCAGCGCGGGCAGCAGGGGGACGTCGCCGCGCAGCCGGGCCGCGGCGAGCCCCCGCTCCACGTGGGCCTGCGCCGGGCCGTACCAGCCCATCGCGGACTCTCCGCAGGCCAGGACGAGCAGGTAGCCGGCGAAGGCGTCGGGGCCGTCGTGCGTCCCCGGTTCCAGGCCGTCGAGCAGTTGGGCGCTCGCGTCCAGGGCGCTCTCGGCGGCGCTCAGGTCCCCGGCGAAGACGGTGCTCAGCCCCTGGAGCGCCAGCGCGCCGCCGACGGTGAGCGGGGAGGCGTCCCCCATGTGCCGGGTCAGCGCCTCCACGTCCGCGCGGGGCGGGAGCTGGCCGGCGAGCACCCACAGGAGCTGGGACTGGACGTGCAGCGCGGCCTCCTGCTCCGGGTTCGCGTGGCGGGCCGAGAGCAGCGGGGTGAGCAGGCCCTGGGCCTCCTCGACCAGGCCGGCGGCCGCCTGGACCAGCGCGAGCGGGACGGCGGCGGGCAGCCGGTCGGCGGCGGGCCGGTCGGCGAACGCCGCGAGGATCTCGCGGGCCACGCAGCGCAGCCGGGTGACGTCGCCCTCGGCCGCCAGGGCGCGGACGACGGGCAGCCACACGTCGCGTCCGACGAGGTCGGGCCCGGACCCGTCCGGCGCCGCCCGCTGGAGCCGCAGGGCGAAGGTCGTCCACCGGGCCGCGCGGGCCGCGCGGCCCGCGGGCAGGGCGGCCTTGGCGGCGGCGACGAGGACGGGCCGGTCGTCGGGGGTGGCGAGGGCGCCGGAGCGCACGACGTGCGGGGCGAGGTCCACCGGCGGTGCGCCGCGGAGGGCGAGGTGGGCGAGGGCGCGGCGGTGCGCCGCGACGCGCCAGCAGGCGTCGGTCTCGGCGTACAGGAAGTCCCGCAGCAGGGTGTCGCGGAAGGCCAGGGTGCCGGGGCGGCGCGCGGTGCGGACGAGGTCGCGGGCTTCGAGGGCGCCGAGGGCGCGGCAGACCCCGGTGTGGGGCGACCGGGTGACGGCGGCGACCGATTCGACGTCGAAGGCCTCGCCGAGGACGGCCGCGGCGTGTGCGACGAGGCGTTCCTCCGCGGTCAGGGGGGCGCATTCGGCGAGCAGCCGGGTCTCCAGGTCCCGGCGGACGTCGAGGTGGGCGGGGTCGTCGGGGCCGCCGTCAGCGGCGGCGAGGGCGATGAGGCGGAGCGGGTTGCCGCCGCTGCGGGTGTGGAGCCGGCGCAGGCGCGGTGTGTCGGGCGCGGCGCCCAGCAGTTCGGCGCTCTGCGCGGGGGTCAGCGGTCCGAGGCCCACCTCGTCGACGGTGCCGAGCTCCACGCCGTGCCGGACCGCGAGGCGCAGTCCGACGGAGGCCTGGCGCGGGCGGTGGGCGACGACGGTGACGAGCCCGCCGCCCACCGGCCTGCGGATGAGGGTCTCCAGGAGGCGTACGGAGCACGGGTCGGCCCAGTGGAAGTCGTCGAGGACCAGCAGGAGTCCGCGCGGTGCGGCGGCCACGCAGTCGGCGAGCAGGCCGCGCAGTTCGGCGTAGTACCGGCAGTCGCGGGTGGGTCCGTCGCCGGCCGGGGCGAGGGCGTCGGGGTCCCGGGGCGGCCGGGCGAGCCGGTGCAGCAGGCGGGCGATCGCCGGTGGCGGGCCGTCGGCGCCGAGCGCGCCCGGGGCGTCCAGGCCGCCGAGCGCCTCCGCGAACGGTCCGAAGGACGTGGGTTCCCCGGTGTTCGCGACGCACAGGCCGCGCAGTGCCACGAGGCCTTCGCGCCGGGCGTCCGCGGCGAGTGCGGTGAGCAGGGCCGTCTTGCCCGAGCCGGGGTCGCCGGTGAGCTCCACGACGGTGTCGCGGCCGATCGCGGCCGACCGGACGATCTGCCTGAGGGCGTCCCGTTCCGTGTGGCGGACGGTGGTGCGGGCGTGTCTCGATTCGGGGGCGGTGACCATGACGGCCGGTCTCCTTCCGCGGTCTGGACTGCGGTCCGGATGCCCCGCCGGCCGGATGGCACCGCGGGGCGGACAGCAGCATAGGAGAGCACGGGGAGGGAGGTTTGTCCCGCAACAAAACCTTCATGCAACTGCGTTCGGGCGGACCGGCGGGCCGGGAGGGGAGCGTCCCGGCCCGCCGGCGGCCGGTTCACTCCCGGGGTTCGGCGGCCGCCTTCCGTGCTCCCGGGCCGTACCAGAAGAGGACGGCGACGAGCAGCGCGAGGACGGTCAGCGCCGAGGCCCAGAGGAACACGGAGGAGATCGTGTCGGCGGCCGCGCCGTTCCCCGCGGTGAAGGGGACGAGCAGCACCGCGAGGCCGACCGAGCCGCCGATGGTCAGGGCGGTCTGCAGGACGCCGGCCGTCACGCCGGCGTACTCGGGCGGGGCCGTCGTCAGGATGATCAGGTTGAACGGGATGATGGCCACGCCGACCCCGACGCCGATGAGCACGATCTGCGGCAGGACTCCGGTGACGTACGTGCTGTCGCCGTCGAGCAGGCTCAGCCAGGCCACCCCGGCGAGGACGACGACCAGGCCGCCGATGGCGCGGAGCTTGAGGTCGATCGCGGCGAGGCGCTGGGTGAGGACCTGGGTGGTGAGCAGCAGGGCGGCGCCGAAGGGGAGGATGGCGAGCCCGCTCTGCAGGGCGTTCAGGCCCAGCACGTTCTGCAGGTACTGGACCAGGTAGACGAGGTAGCTCGTCAGGACGGCGGCGAGCAGCAGCAGGTTGAGGAAGGAGCCGGCGCGCACCCGGTCGGTGAAGATCCGGCCGGGCAGGAGGGGTTCGGCGCTGCGGGTGTCGACGGCGAACAGCGCGGCCCACAGCACGGCGGAGACGGCGAGCGGGACGACGGTCCCGGTGTCGCCCCAGCCCTTCTCGGCGGCGTGCACGAATCCGTACACGAGGGCGGTCACGGCTCCGCCGACGAGGACGGCGCTGGGCAGGCCGAGGGAGCGGCGCCGGGTGGGGCCGTCGTCGGTGCCGAGCGCCTTGACGGCGACGAGCACGAGGGCGAGGCCGACGGGGACGTTGACGAGGAGGCTCCAGCGCCAGTCCCCCGCCCAGGTCAGGAGGCCGCCGAGGACCATGCCGGCGGACGCGCCGAGTCCGGTGACGGTGGAGTAGAGGCCGAAGGCGCGCTGCCGGCGTTCGCCCTCGAAGACGAGGGCGAGGAGGGCGAGTCCGGTCGGTCCCGCGACGGCGGCGCCGGCGCCCTGGAGGGCGCGTCCGACGAGCAGGACCTCCAGGTTGGGGGCGAGGCCGGCGAGCAGCGAGGCCGCGACGACGAGCAGGATGCCGCCGAGGAAGACCTTGCGGTGGCCGAGGACGTCGCCGAGCCGGCCGGCCAGGAGCAGCAGGCCGCCGAAGGCGAGGAGGAAGGCGTTGGGCACCCAGGAGGCCGAGGCGACGGTGACGCCGAGGTCCTCCTGGAGGGCGGGCAGGGCGACGTTCACGATGGTGCCGTCGAGCTGGAGCATGAACTCGGCGCCGACGATGGCGGTGAGGGCGAGGCCCCAGGGGGCGCGTGCGGGGGCGGCATCGGTCGGGATGCCGTCGGGGACGGTCTCTGCGGTCACGGGTGGTCCTCCACGGTCGGCGGCGGTCCGCCGGGATGCGGATCGGGCGGGACGGATCGGCGGAGCGGATCGGGTGAGGCGGATCGGGTAGGGCGGATCCGGTGGAGCGGATCCGGTGGGGCGGGTCGGGCGCGGTGGCGCCGCCGGAAGCGGGACGTCCGGTGGCGGGTCCGCCGGGGCGGTGGAGCCGTCGGCGCGCGGCCGGCCGGTGCACGGCCGATCGGCGCGGGCTACTATCGTGAGACAGCCTCAGGTTAACTGGCCGCAGTTAACCTGAGGCGACCTCAGGTAGTCAAGTGGAGGCCCCGTGGCAGACAACCCGCCCTACATCGCGCAGCGCCCGAAACGGGCCGACGGCGCCCGCAACTACGACGCGATCCTGGCCTCGGCGCGCAAGGCGTTCGAGGCGGAGGGCTCCGACGCCTCCCTGGAGGACATCGCCGCCCGGGCCGGCGTCGCGATCGGCACGCTCTACCGGCACTTCCCGACCCGCGCCGCGCTGGTCGAGGCGGCCACCCGGGACGGGCTCGCCGACCTCGTCGCGCGCGCCGAGAGCCTGGCCGGGGACGACGACCCGCTGGAGGCCCTGGCCACGTGGATGAGCAGCGCCGTACGCCACTTCAGCACGTTCCGCGGCCTGGTCGGCATCCTCACCCGGAGCATGTACGACGAGGGCACGCCCTCGCACGCCGCGTGCGCCGCGATGCACAGCGGCGGCGCGGACCTGCTGAGCGCCGCCCAGCGGTCCGGGCAGGTGCGGGCCGACGTCACGCCGGACGAGCTGTTCGACCTGCTCAGCGGGGCGGCCTGGGTGCGGGAGAACGCGCTGCCCGGCGGAGGGGAGCGCGGCGAGCGGTACCTCCGGCTGGTCCTGGAGGGCATCGTGGCACACCCGCGGGCGAGGTGAGGCCCCGGGCGGCGGCCCCGCCCCGCCCCTTTAGCGCCGCTTGAGCGGGCCCTCCTAGCGTCGGCGGGAATCGGCACATCCCGCATCAGGAGGGCTCATCGTGGTGTTGCAGGTCCTGTCCGACTGGCTCACGCCGCTGGTCGCCACACCCCCGAAGACCGTCTCCCCGGAGGTCGGCGCCCTCCGCGACACCGGAAGGTCCCTGATCCTGCGCGACCTCACCGAGAAGGTCGTCGCGTACGAGTCGAACAACCCGGATCCCACCGGCACCACGCCCACCGAGAACGACTTCGCCACCGTACGGCTGGAGATCTTCGGCCCCGACGGCACCCGGATCGGGCGGACCGAGGGCGCCGGCCGGATGCTCTACCGCCAGGAGGAGGACGGGCACTTCGTCGCGTACTTCGGCGAGGAGATCACGCTCGACGACGGCAACGTCGTACGGGCGGGCGGGCTCGTCGACGACGCCCGGCTGACGGCGGGCGAGTACGCGACGTTCCCCGCGGTCGTGGTCGGCGGGCCGCTGCGCGGGGCGATCGGCTTCCGGCAGTTCCGTCCCGTGACCAAGGAGTCGCACACGACGTACGAGTCCTCAATCGTCCTGTACCGGAGGTGACGGCCGCCATGCCACCGGCCTCCACCGCGCGTCCCGCCGGCTCCCCGGCCGCTCCCGCCGCGCCACTGCCCACCCGCCGCATCGGCTCGCTGACGGTGGGCGCCCAGGGGCTGGGCTGCCTGGGCCTGTCCGAGTTCTACGGCCCGGTCGCCCCGGACACCGCGGTCGCCACGATCCGGCGCGCCCTCGACCTGGGCGTCACCCTCCTTGACACCGCCGACGTGTACGGGCACGGCGCGAACGAGGAGCTGGTCGGCCGGGCGGTCGCCGGGCGCCGCGACGAGGCGGTGATCTCGACGAAGTTCGGCGTCGTCCGGCCCGGTCCGGGCGTCGGCACGGGCATCCGGGGCGACGCGGCCCACGTCCGGGAGAGCTGCGAGGCCTCGCTCCGCCGGCTCGGCGTCGACCACATCGACCTGTTCACGCTCACCCGCCCCGACCGGAACGTCCCCGTCGAGGAGACCGTGGGGGCCCTGGCCGAGCTCCGGAAGGCCGGGAAGATCCGGGAGTTCGGGCTGAGCGAGGCGGGACCGCGGACCCTGGAGCGGGCCCACGCCGTCGCCCCGGTGGCCGCGCTGCAGACCGAGTGGTCGCTGTGGTCGCGGGGCATCGAGCGCGAGGTGGTGGAGGTGTGCCGGCGGCTCGGCATCGCGATCGTCCCGTACGCGCCGCTCGGCCGCGGGTTCCTGACCGGCGCGGTCCGCTCCGCCGACGCGTTCGGCGAAGGCGATTTCCGCGGCTTCGGTCTGCCCCGGTTCACCCCGGACAACCTCGCCGCGAACCTGCCGCTGGCCGACCGGCTGACCGCGCTCGCGGATGAACTCGGCACGAGCGCGGCCCGGTTGGCGCTGGCCTGGCTGCACCACCGCGGGCCGGACGTCGTCCCCGTCCCCGGTACCGGCGACCCGGAGCACCTGGCGGAGAACGCCTCGGCGGTCGGTCTTCGGCTCACCCCGTCCCAGCTCGCGGCGGTCGAGGCGGCGGTCCCGGCGGACGAGGTCCACGGCGCCCGCTGGAACGAGCAGAGCCTGGCGTACGTCGAGGAGTGACGGACGGGCCGGGGACCCGGGCGTCCCGGGCCGCGCACCGCGAAGCGGGCGCGGAACGGCGTCCGCGCGGAACGGCGTCCGCGCGGAACGGCGTCCGCGCGGAACGGCGTCCGCGCGGAACGGCGTCCGCGCGGAACGGCGTCCGCGTGCGGTGACGCCCGCTCGGAGTGGTGTCCGTCCGCCCGGTGCGTCACGGGACCCGCTCGCCGGCATCCGGAGGGCGGCGCCCGGCGGGCAGGGTCCGCCGCCCGTGCCCGCCGGTGCCGGCGCGCGGGACGCGACCGGAGCGCCGGGCACGGGCGGCGGACCCACCGGCTACCGGAGCGCCTCCCCGTCCCGCGCCAGCGACAGCGCGCGGGACGGGCAGAGGTCCACGGCCAGTTCGAGCTCCTCCAGGAAGTCCTCGCCCGGTTTCTCGTCGATGACGACCACCAGGCCGTCGTCACCGTGGTCGAAGACCCCGGGGACGGTGACCGCGCAGTGTCCGGCCGCCATGCAGCGGTTCCGGTCGGCGTGCACCCACATCGTCGTCCCCTCCCTCACCACTCGACCGGCAGGCGGTGCACGCCCTGCATCGTTCCGCCGCTGCGGGACGGGAGTTCGGCCACCGGGACCGCCGGCCGCAGTCCCGGTATCCGGGCGAACAGCGTGGTGAAGGCCACCTCCAGCTCCATCCGCGCGAGGTTCTGGCCCAGGCACTGGTGGATGCCGAAGCCGAACGTGAGGTGCTGCCGGGCCGACGCGGCGCCACCGCGGCCGTCGGCCCGGTGGATGTCGAAGGCGTACGGGTCCTCGTACACCGAGGGGTCGCGGTTGGTCATCGACGAGGAGACCAGCACGCCCTCCCCCGCCCTGATGACCTCGCCGTCGATCTCGATGTCCTCCTTCGCGACCCGGACCCCGGAGACGTCCGTCACGGAGACCATCCGCAGCAGTTCGTCGACGGCCGCCGGCACCGCCTCCGGCGGCGCGGCGCGGAACGCGGCCAGCTGGTCCGGGTGTTCCAGCAGGGTGACCACGCCGAGGGCGATCATCTGCGAGGTCGTGTCGTGGCCGCCGATCAGCAGGGCCAGCGCGATCCGCAGCAGGTCCTCCCGGGTGAGGTCCTCGTCGTCGACCCGGCCGGCGAGCCGGCCGAGCACCCCGTCGCCGCCGCCCGGGGTGCGTTCCTTCGCGGTGACGAGCTCGTCGAGGTAGTCCCACAGCGCCCGGCCCGCGGCCTCGGCGCCCTCGGCGTCCTTCGCCTGGAGCAGCCCCACCGTCTTCTCCTCGAAGAAGGCGTGGTCCTCGTACGGGACGCCGAGGAGCTGCGAGATCACCATCGACGGGATCGGCAGGGCGAAGTCCTCGACCAGGTCCGCCGGCGGCCCCTTGCGGAGCATGTCGTCCACCAGCTTCCCGGCCAGTTCCTCGACCCCGCCGCGCATGTCGCGGACGTGCTTGAGGCTGAAGTCGGGGGCGAGCATCCGCCGGTGCACGTCGTGGACCGGCGGATCGAAACCGATGATGGCGATCGGTTTGAAGATCGGCGCCTCGAACCGCGGCAGCACCACGGGGAAGTCGTCCCGGGACCGGTCGGCGGAGAGCCGCGGGTCGGCGAGGAGCCTGCGCCCGGTGGCGTGTCCGGTGACCATCCAGAGGGACGAGCCGTCCCACAGGGACACCCGGTGCAGCGGGCCGCCCCGCCCGAGCTCCTGGTAGCCCGGGGAGGGTTGGTAGGGACAGGTCCTGTCCTGGGGATAGGAGAGCACCACGTGTGTTCCTTCCGTCGTGTCGGGTCAGTCCGAGGCCGCCGGCGCGGTGGGCGCCGTCGGGGTCCTTCCGTCCGCCGCCGCGGTCGGCGGCGGGACGACGCGCGGGGCGGGGAGTGGCTTCGGGCGCCCCCAGCGGCGCATTCCCGGTTCCTCCACCAGCCGGTACAGCGCCCAGGCGAGCAGGGTGGTGACGGCGAACAGCGCCGCCAGCAGGGCGGTGGCCGGCACCGCGTCCCAGGTCCGGCCCGCGCCGAGCACCGTGTGGCCGTACACCAGGACCAGGAAGTGCACGAGGTACGAGGCGTACGACACGGTGCCCAGCCACTGCGGGACGCGCCCCCGGAACGGTGAGAAGCCGCCGCGCGCGTCCGCCGTGGCCACCGCCGGGATCAGCAGGGCGAGCGGCGCCACGATCGGCGCGGTGAGGCTGTAGACGCCGGGGAACTGGGAGACCTGGACGGCGAAGCCGAGGACGAGCAGGGCGAGCGCCGGCACCGGGCCGAAGCGGATCCAGCCGCCGGTGCGGACGATCCGGGCCATGACGATGCCGAGCGTGAAGTCCAGCGCGCGCACCGGCGGGAAGGAGACCAGGAGCCAGTTCTGGGTGAGCGTCATGTCCTGTCCCGGCAGCTTCGGCTCGCCCGGGAGCCAGGCCTGTGCGACGGCGGGCAGCAGCATGACGACCGCGACGATGCCGGCCGCGGCCCACCACAGGCGGCGGGCCGGGACGCGCCGGACCAGGGCGTACAGCAGCGGGAACGCGAGGTAGAACAGCAGGTCGCAGGCGAGGGACCAGGTGACCACGTTGAGCGACAGGATGACGTCGAGCCGCGGGTACCAGGTGTGCACCAGGAACAGGCTCGGCAGCAGTTTCACCAGGTCGAGCGTCTGACCGGCCCAGAGCGCGAGGGCGAGGGCGGCGAACCAGGTGACGACGTGGTTCGGGTAGACCTTGGCCAGCCGGCGGCGCCAGAAGCGGCGGACCGGCTGCCCCTCCCGCACCGACCAGGTGAGGACGAAGCCGCTGAGGACGAAGAAGAACTCCACCCCGAGCCAGCCGATCGCGAAGGCGTAGGGCCGCAGGGCCGCCTCGGTCTCCGGATGGTAGAAGCCGAGGACGAAGGAGTGGCAGAGGAAGACCAGGAAGGCCGCGGCGAAGCGCATTCCGGTGAGCGAGGGGAGTCTGGAGGGCTCCGTCGGCTGGGAGGACATGGGTCTCTTCTCGTCGGGGGATTCTCGTGCGGGGGCCGTCGCGGAGTCAGTTCGGGGTCGGGTGCTCGGTGACGTCGATGGCCCGCGCCGGGCACAGGTAGGCGGCCCTGCGGGCCCTGTCGTGGTGCTCCGGGGCCGGTTCCGGGGTCAGGACGACGACGAGGCCCTCGTCGTCCTGGTCGAAGACCTCGGGGAGGGTGGCCATGCAGCGGCCGCCGCTGATGCAGGACTCCCGGTCGGCGTACAGCCGCATCGCGGTCACCACTCGACGGGCAGGGACAGCACGCGCTGCACCGTGCCCGCGCCGAGGATCGGCAGCTCGTCCACGCCGACGGCCAGCCGCATGCCGGGGATGCGGGTGAGCAGCTCCCGGAAGGCGACCTCCAGTTCGAGGCGGGCCAGGTTCTGGCCGAGGCACTGGTGGATGCCGAAGCCGAAGGTGACGTGGTGGGTGTCGGAGCGAAGTACGTCGAACTCGTCGGGGCGCTCGTGGAAGTTCTCGTCGCGGTTGGCGAGGGTCCCGGAGACGAGGACGCCCTCGCCCTCGCGGATGAGGTGGCCGGCGATCTCGATGTCGCCCTTGGCGATCCGGGTGGCGACGAGGTCGGTGGTGGCGATGAAGCGCAGCAGCTCCTCGACGGCGCCGGGCAGCCGGCTGCGGTCCTCGTGGATCCTGGCGAGCTGGTCGGGGTGTTCGAGGAGGGTGATGAGGCCGAGGGCCAGGGACGAGGAGGTGGTCTCGTGGGCGGCGATGAGCAGGACGAGCGCGATGGAGACGAGCTCCTCGTGGCCGATGTCGCCGGTGAGCACCCGCTCGGTGACGAGCTGTCCGAGGAGGCCGTCCGTGGGGGACTTGATCTGCTCGGTGACCAGGCCGTCGATGTAGTCGACGAGGTTCTGCGCGGCGGTCGCCGACTCCTCCTCGGTGCCCAGCATGACCTTGCCGCTGGCGTCCTGGAAGAACTCGTGGTCCTCGTAGGGGACGCCGAGGTGGCGGCAGATGACGAGGGACGGCAGCGGCACGGCGAGCAGCGGCACCAGGTCGGCCGGCGGGCCGTGGGCGATGATCCGGTCGACGAAGCCGGAGACGATCTTCTCGATCTCCGGCCGCATCCGCCTGACCTGCTTGAGGCTGAAGTGCGGGTTGAGGTAGCGCCGGTAGATGTCGTGCTGCGGCGGGTCCATCGCGATCAGGGCGAGGCTCCGGGCGATGGCGGACCGGAACCGGGGCGCGACGATGGGGAAGTCGGGGTGGGTGCGCAGCGAGGAGAGGTTCGGGTGGGTGAGGATCTCCCGGGACTCCTTGTAGCCGGTGACCATCCAGGCCTCGCGGCCGTCGAACAGGGTCACCTTGAGGACCGGCCCCGCCTCGCCGATCTCGCGGTATCCGGCGGGCGGCTGGTAGGGGCACGTGCGCGGCTGCGGGTACGGCGGTGCTTCTGCCATTGCCTTCTCGTCCTTCGAACGGGGCGGAACGCCGGGATA
>NZ_LGEG01000285.1 GCF_001280125.1 Streptomyces sp. NRRL F-6492 | reverse complement strand
GAACAGGACACCGAACGGCCCCAGCACCCCCACAACACACCGCACACCCCCGACACCGACCGCCCCCACGACCTCGTCGGCATCGGCATCGGCCCCTTCAACCTCTCCCTCGCCGCCCTCGCCCACGGCGTCCCCGGCGGCCTCTCCACCGCCTTCTACGAACAGCGCCCCGCCTTCCACTGGCACCCCGGACTCCTCATCGACGGCGCCACCCTCCAAGTCCCCTTCCTCGCCGACCTCGTCACCCTCGCCGACCCCGCCAGCCCCTGGTCCTTCCTCAACTACCTGAAGAGCCGCGAACGCCTCTTCCCCTTCTACTTCGCCGAGAAGTTCCACATCCGGCGCGCCGAGTACGACGCCTACTGCCGCTGGGCCAGCGAACGCCTCCCCGGCCTCCACTTCGGCCACCAGGTCGACTCCGTCCGCTGGAACCCCGAACGCCGCCTCTTCGAGGTCGACTACACCCAGATCGACCCCGACGGCGAAGCGGAAGCCCTCGGCCGCGCCTACACCCGCAACGTCGTCCTCGGCGTCGGCACCGAACCGTACGTCCCCGACCCCCTCAAGCCCCTCGCCGACGCCCCCGGCGTCCCCGTCGTCCACTCCGCCGACTACCTCACCCACCGCGAGACCCTCCTCGCCGCCGGACACGTCACCGTCATCGGCTCCGGCCAGTCCGGCGCCGAGATCTTCCTCGACCTCCTGCGCGCCCGCCCCGCCGGAGCCGAGGGCATCCACTGGCTCACCCGCACCGAGGCCTTCGCCCCCATGGAGTACTCCAAACTCGGCCTGGAGCACTTCACCCCCGACTACACCCGCTACTTCCACGCCCTGCCCGAACAGGTCCGCGACGGCCTCGTCCCCCGCCAGTGGCAGCTCCACAAGGGCATCGACGACACCACCATCACCGCCATCCACGACGAGCTCTACCGCCGCACCCTCCACGGCGGCTGGCCCGACGCCGTCCTCACCCCCGGCGTCCGCGTCCGCACCGCCGGCCGCGTCGCCACCACCCGCGTCGAACTCCACCTCGAACACGTCCAGCAGTCCGCCCGCACCCGCCTCACCACCGACGCCGTCGTCCTCGCCACCGGCTACCGCGAACGCCCCCTCGACCGCATGCTCACCGGCCTCGACCCCTACGTGCGCCACGACTCCGCCGGACGCCCCCGGATCGACGAGCACTACCGCCTCGTCCTCGACCCCTCCGTCACCGGCGCCGTCCACGTCCAGAACGCCGAACGCCACACCCACGGCGTCGGCGCCCCCGACCTCGGCCTCGCCGCCTGGCGCAGCGCCACCATCCTCAACGCGATCACCGGCAAGGAGCCCTACCCCCTCCCGCGCCGCACCGCCTTCACCAGCTTCGGCCTGGAAGCACGAGAGGCGCCCGGCGTTCCGGCCCAGGGCCGGAAGCTGACGCCCCTCGTCCAGCACTGACGTACGGGTCAGAACACCGGCACGCCGTCCCGGGTCAGCCGCCAGTCCACCGACGCGAACTGCCCCGGGTCGACCGTCCCCCTCGCCCGCACCCACTGGATGATCGTGTTGCGGATCTCGTCCGAATTCGCCCACAGCTGCTGCGCGTTCGCCACGTGCGGGAACGCGCCGCCGCCGCTCGCCCGGTAGTTGTTCACCGCGAGGACGAACCGCGCCGCCGGGTCCAGCGGCTTCCCGCCGAAGGCCAGGCCCACGATCCGCGACCCGGCCGGCTTCGCGATGTCGATCTCGTACGTCAGACCCGACACCGCGTCGTAGTTGTAGTCCGGCGTGCCGTCCGCGTTCGTCAGCTTCGCCGTGTCCACCGGAGCCCCCGCCGGAGTCCGCACGTAGTACCGCGCCGAGAACTCCAGGTAGTCCTTCAACTGGGCACCCGTGAGCAGCCGCGCCTCGAGCGTGTTCTCGAACGGATACAGCCCCGCCGCGTCCTTGATCGTGACCTGACCGGCCGGAATCCGGGCCGTACGGGAGAAGCAGGAGGCCTGCGAGAGCACCGGCAGGTCCGCGTACGCGCCGCCCGCCAGCGCCGCCTTCACCGTCTCCGCCTGCACCACGTTGATCAGGTCGATGATCGGCTCGTCCTTCCACGGCGCGTCCGCCGTGGTCATCGCCGCGACGGAGGTGCCGATGACCTGGTTGACGTACGCGACGACCTTCCGGTGCTCGTCGGAGAGCAGCCGCACGATCTTCCGGTCCTCCTCCACCGTGTTGGAGTTCAGGACCTGCGCGCCGACCTTCTCGACGGTCCAGCGGCCCCGCTCCCACACCAGGTCGAAGTCGAAGAGGGTGAGGCGCTGGCCCCACTTCAGCGGCTCGGAGAGCACGACCTCCTCGCCCGTCTCCTTGTTCGCGACCCGGTACTCCGGGATCTCGGTGTGCGCGTGCCCGACCAGGATCGCGTCGATGCCCGGCACCTGCTCGGCCACGAGCCCGGCCGCGTTCTCCACGTACGGCAGCTGGTCACCGTACGAGGACGTCCCGCTGGAACCGGAGTGCGCCGAGACGACCACCACGTCCGCGCCCATCGAGCGCAGCTTCGGCACCCACTTCGCGGCCTGCTCCTCCAGACCCGGGAAGACCATCTTCCCGCCGACGTTCGCCTTGTCCCAGATCGCGATGCCCGGGTTGGTCAGCCCGAGCACGGCCACCCTCACGTCCCGCCCGCACGGCGTCCGCAGCCGGTGCATGCTGTACGGGGCGAACGCCGGCCGCAGCGTCTTCGCGTCGAGCGCGTTGGCACCGAGCAGCGGGAAGTCGCACTGCTCCTCGAACTTCCGCAGCACCGGGATGCCGTAGTTGAACTCGTGGTTGCCGAGGGCGGCGGCGTCGTAGCCGATGGCGTTCATCGCCTGCGCCATCGGGTGCACCGGGCCGCGCCGCGCGGTGATCGGGTCGACCTTGGCGTAGTAGTACGACAGCTGGGTGCCCTGGATGGTGTCACCGGCGTCGATGAGGAGGGTGTTGCGCCTCCCCTTCTCCTTCCGCACCCGCTCGACGAGCGTGGAGATCTTGGCGAGGCCGACGTCGTTGTGCGCCTTGTCGTCGAACTCCTTGTCCGTGAAGTAGTCCCAGTTGAAGACGTTGCCGTGCAGGTCGGTCGTCCCCATGACGGTGAAGGAGTACCGCACGGCCGGCTTCGGACGGTGGCCGTGCCCGGGTCCGTGGGCCTCGGCGGGGGCGACGGCCCCGGCGGTGAGGGCGGCCCCGGCCCCGACGGCGGCGGAGCCCTCCAGGAACGTCCGGCGGTTCAACGGCATGTGCTTCTCCTTGGTCCAGTGGCGTCGCTCAGGTGCACAACGCGCGTAGATTCTGGCCCAGGAGAACCGTCCGCAACAGGCCCCGCGGGTTACGGAGTGGAAAAGTGTTCGATGTGCGGACGCCGTCGGGCCGCCGGAAAAGAGCCGAAAAACGCTCATCGGAGCACCCCGCCGCACAGATTCAAGTCTTGTCAACAACCTTTCACGGAAAGGTTGTTGGGTAGTCATGACAGGCGGATTCGCTACCGGCCGGTAAGCCCTAGGCTCGTCCCATGCGCCGAGCGAAAATCGTCTGCACCCTTGGGCCCGCCACCGAAACATACGACCAGATCAAGGCATTGATCGAGGCCGGAATGGACGTCGCCCGCCTCAACCTCAGCCACGGCACCTACGCCGAGCACGAGGAGCGCTACCAGCGCGTCCGCAAAGCCTCCGACGAGACCGGCCGCAGCGTCGGCGTCCTCGCCGACCTTCAAGGCCCGAAGATCCGCCTCGGCCGCTTCCGCGAAGGCCCCGTACTCCTTGAACGCGGCGACGAATTCACCATCACCGTCGAACCCGTCGAAGGCGACCGCCACACCTGCGGCACCACCTACCCCGGCCTCGCCGACGACGTCACCACCGGCGAACGCATCCTCGTCGACGACGGCCGCGTCACCCTCGAAGTCACCGCCGTCGACGGACCCCGCGTCCGCACCCGCGTCGTCGAAGGCGGCATGGTCTCCGACCACAAGGGCCTCAACCTCCCCGGCGTCGCCGTCTCCGTCCCCGCCCTCTCCGACAAGGACATCGAAGACCTCCGCTGGGCCCTGCGCACCGGCGCCGACGTCATCGCCCTCTCCTTCGTCCGCAGCGCCCGCGACATCGAGGACGTCCACCGCGTCATGGACGAGGAGGGCCGCCGCCTCCCCGTCATCGCCAAGATCGAGAAGCCCCAGGCCGTCGAGAACATCGAAGAGATCGTCGCCGCCTTCGACGGCATCATGGTCGCCCGCGGCGACCTCGGCGTCGAAATGCCCCTGGAACAGGTCCCCATCGTCCAGAAGCGCGCCGTCAAACTCGCCAAGCGCAACGCCAAACCGGTCATCGTCGCCACCCAGATGCTCGACTCCATGATCGACAACTCCCGGCCCACCCGCGCCGAGGCCTCCGACGTCGCCAACGCCGTCATCGACGGCACCGACGCCGTCATGCTCTCCGGCGAGACCAGCGTCGGCCGCTTCCCCGTCGAAACGGTCCGCACCATGAGCCGCATCGTCGAAGCCGCCGAGGAGGACGTCCTCGCCAAGGGCCTCCCCCCGCTGACCGAACGCAACAAACCCCGCACCCAGGGCGGCGCCGTCGCCCGCGCCGCCGCCGAGATGGGCGACTTCCTCGGCGCCAAGTTCCTCGTCGCCTTCACCCAGTCCGGCGACACCGTCAAACGCCTCTCCCGCTACCGCTCCCCGATCCCCCTCCTCGCCTTCACCCCCGACCCCGCCACCCGCTCCCAGCTCAACCTCACCTGGGGCGTCGAGACCTTCCTCGGCCCCCACGTCGACTCCACCGACGCCATGGTCGCCCAGGTCGACGAGGAACTCCTCCGCATCGGCCGCTGTGCCAAGGGCGACATCGTGGTCATCACCGCCGGCTCCCCACCGGGCGTCGCCGGCTCCACCAACCTGGTCCGCGTCCACCACATCGGAGAACCCCTGACGTAACCGGCACGCCGCACCGGGGCTCAGGACTTGGGCCCCACGTGAAGATCCATGAGCGCGACGGAGGCCTTGCGGGCGACGGAGACGTTGTAAGGGGTGGCCCCCCGGGAGGTGGTCGTCCATTCGACACCGACCCTGTCGAGGGCGTCGCCGAGCAGCTTCCGGATGTCGTCCGACTTGTTGGTGAAGAAGTACCGCGGGTACTCGTACCGCTTGCGCTCGCCACCGACGAGACGGGTGGCCCAGTTGGTGATGCGGCATCCGTCGGAGTGGATGAGACCGCGTACGAACTGCCAGGGTTGATCGGTCACGATCCGTTGCTGCCACGGCTCCAGGCGGATGGGCCGCTCGTGCTTCTTTCCGGGGCCGTGTTGGGGGAAGAGGCATTTCCAGTGCCGACCGTAGCTCGTGACCATGACGCACCCCTGCTTCTGCAGCAAGCAGGCACTTCCCGTGGGTTGTACGGCCAGGACTGCCGAGCGGCACGCCTCGATCAGACCGGGCCAGGCGTTCGCGCAGGCGATGCGGAGGTGATGACCGCCGCGAGGGTGATCGCTGATGCAGCCGTCACCCAGGTAGAGCCCGAGCAGATAGGCGTACGAGGCGGTGTCGTCCGGCGGGCCGGGAAGCGGACGGCACCTCGGACACGGTCCGCCCATGCGGGGGAGGGGCTCAAGACGTGTCTGCCAGGCGCGTAGCGCGGCCCGGGAGATACCGGTCTGCTTGCTCACCGAGTTGAGGCTGCGTCCGTCGCCGAGGAGGGCGAGTGCGTGCGAACGCGTTGCGAGGTCGTACATGGATGCGAGCTTTGTGGAAATCGAATCGCCGTGTGCCGGATTCGAAACGGCGCTCACCTGTGTGAGTGAATGGCCGCCGAGTGCGGCTGAATCTTAGAAACGAAGGAAAAGTGCCCCAGGTGGGATTCGAACCCACACTGTCCGCTGTTTGAGAGCGGCCTCTCTAACCAGTTGGAGTACTGGGGCCTTCGAAATGCAGGCCTGTGCAAGCCCTGCGGACCACTACCTTACAGGAGGTGGGTAGGCTCATGGGGAGCTGTATCCGCCTCGGAACGAGGCCATCGAACGAGGAGCCCCCGTGACCGCCCCCGAGTCGCCCCAGCCCGCCGACGACGCCGAGGCGCCGCACGTCCCGCCGCTGACGACCCGTGTCGTCATCGCCGAGGACGAGGCCCTGATCCGCCTCGACCTCAAAGAGATGCTCGAGGAAGAGGGCTACACGGTCGTCGGCGAGGCCGGGGACGGCGCCAAGGCCGTCGAACTCGCCCGTGAGCACCGCCCCGACCTCGTCATCCTCGATGTGAAGATGCCCGTCCTCGACGGCATCTCGGCCGCCGAGAAGATCGCCGGCGAGTCCATCGCCCCCGTCCTCATGCTCACCGCCTTCTCGCAGCGCGAGCTGGTGGAGCGGGCCCGGGACGCCGGGGCCATGGCGTACCTGGTGAAGCCCTTCAGCAAGAGCGACGTGGTGCCGGCCATCGAGATGGCCGTCTCCCGGTTCGCGGAGCTGCGGGCCCTGGAGAAGGAGGTCGCCGACCTCTCCCAGCGCCTGGAGACCCGCAAGCTGGTGGACCGGGCCAAGTCGGTCCTGCAGACCCAGTACGGCCTGACGGAGCCGGCCGCGTTCCGCTGGATCCAGAAGACGTCGATGGACCGCCGCATGTCGATGCAGCAGGTCGCCGAGGCCGTCATCGAGGACGCCGAGGAGAAGAAGGCGGCCAGGAACAAGGAGCAGTAGCCCGCTCCGTACGGCAGAGGAGAAGGCCCGCCCCACGGCACTGTGGGGCGGGCCTTCCGTCTTGGTGCGGGCGGGGCGGGTCAGTCCTCGCCGAGGTACGCCTTGCGGACGGACTCGTCGTGGAGCAGGTTCTGTCCGGTGCCCGAGAGCACGACCTTGCCGATCTCCATGACGTGGCCGTGGTCCGCGAGGGCGAGCGCGGCCTGGGCGTTCTGCTCGACGAGCAGGATGGTGGTGCCCTGGGCCTTGAGCTCGGCGATCGTGGCCATGATCTTCTGCATCATGATCGGGGAGAGGCCCATGGAGGGCTCGTCGAGCATGAGCAGCTTGGGCTGGGACATCAGGGCCCGGCCCATGGCGAGCATCTGCTGCTCGCCGCCGGAGAGGGTGCCGGCGGCCTGCTTGCGGCGTTCGCCCAGGATGGGGAAGAGGTCGTAGGCGCGCTGGACGTCCTTGGCGATCCCCGCGGTGTCCTTGCGGAGGAAGGCGCCGAGGAGGAGGTTCTCCTCGATCGTCATCCGGGGGAAGATGTGGCGTCCCTCGGGGGAGTGGGCGAGGCCCAGCGAGACGATCTTGTGGGCGGGGATCTTGCGGAGGGACTTGCCCTCGAACTTGATCTGGCCGCCGACCGGCTTGAGGAGCCCGGAGAGGGTCCGCAGGGTGGTGGTCTTGCCGGCGCCGTTGGTGCCGATGAGGGTGACGACCTCACCGGCGTCGACGGAGAAGGAGATGCCCTTGACGGCCTCGATCTTTCCGTAGGCGACGCGCAGGTCCTCGACTTCGAGCAGTGCGGTCATGCGTCGTTCTCCTTGCCCGAAGCAGGGTCGTGCGGGGTGTCCTCCGAGGCGTCGTCGGGAACCGGTGCCTCGGGGGTCTCGTCGGCCTCCGGGGCGTCCTCCGCGGCCGGAACGACGGCCGGAACGACGGCCGGAGCGGCGACCGGAGCCGCGGCCGTGGCCGGGGCCGTGTCCGACTCGACGGGCTCGCCCAGGTAGGCGGCGATGACCCGCTCGTCGCTCTGGACGGTCTGGCTGTCGCCCTCGATCAGCTTCTGGCCCTGGACGAGTACGGCGACCCGGTCGCAGAGGTTGAAGATGAAGCGCATGTCGTGCTCGATGACGAGGACGGCGACGCCCATGTCCCGGATGGCGAAGATGAGTTCCTCGGCGGCCCGGGTCTCCTGCGGGTTCATGCCGGCGGTGGGCTCGTCGAGGAGGATCAGGCCGGGGTCGCTCGCGAGGGCGCGGGCGATCTCCAGCTTGCGCTGCTCGCCGTAGGGGAGGTTCTTGGCGAGGTGCTGCGCCTTGTCCTGCAGGCCGATGAACTCCAGGAGCTCCATCGCCCGCTTCGACGCTTCCGCCTCGGCCTTCTTGAAGCCGGGGAGGCGGAGCAGGGCGGACCAGAGACCCTGCTTCATCCGGGTGTGGCGTCCGACGAGGACGTTCTCCAGGACGGTCATGTTGTGGAAGAGGCGGATGTTCTGGAAGGTGCGCGCGATGCCGGCGTCGGTGACCTTGTACGACGTGGGCGGCAGGACCGTGCCCTTGTACCGGACCTCGCCCTCGGTGGGGACGTAGAGGCCGGTGAGGCAGTTGAAGAAGGTGGTCTTGCCGGCGCCGTTGGGGCCGATGAGACCGACGATCTCGCCGCTGTTGACGGTCAGGTTCACGTCGCGGACGGCGGTGAGGCCGCCGAAGCGCATGGTGACCCCGCGCGCGTCGAGGACGGTCTCGCCCGCGGTCGGCGCGGTGGTGGCGCCGGCGGTCTTCGTGGTGGTGGTCATGGTTCAGGCACCTGCCTTGGCGAGCGTGGCGGGCGTCTCGTCCTTCTCGTGGAACTCCAGCTGGTTGCGCCGGTTGGCGATCATGCCCTCCGGACGGAAGCGCATGAGCAGGATCAGCGCGACGCCGAAGGCGAGGAGCTGGAACTCGCCCATGAACTGGAGCTTGTTGGGGATCAGGAAGAGCAGCGAGGCACCGACCAGCGGGCCGCTCATCGTGCCCATGCCGCCGAGGACGACGGCCGCGAGCAGGAAGGCGGAGTTGGGCGGGATGGGACCGGCGAAGAGGTACTGCTCCGGGGTCACGGTGTAGGTGACGTGGGCCTGCACGGTGCCGGCGAGGCCGGCGAGCGCGGCGCCGAGCGCGAAGGCGATGAGCTTGACCCGGAAGCCGTTGATGCCCATGGCGAGCGCGGCGGTCTCGTCCTCGCGGATGGCGACCCAGGCGCGGCCGATGCGGGAGTCGCCGCTGCGCCGGAAGACCAGCACGACGACCGCCATGATCAGCAGCATCAGGAAGAAGTAGTTGGCGAAGCGGCCGATGGTGAACCCGGCGATCGAGTGCTCGGCGCCGAAGTCGAACCCGAAGATGTTGAGGTTCGGGATGGACGCGATGCCGTTGGAGCCGTTGGTGATGTCGGGGCCGGAGGTGCCGTCGGTGTTGTTGACCGCGATGCGGAAGATCTCGCCGAAGCCGAGGGTGACGATGGCGAGGTAGTCGCCGCGCAGTCGCAGGGTGGGGGCACCGATGAGGACGCCGAAGACCAGGGACGCCGCCGCGCCGACCAGGACGGCTGCCCAGAAGGGGAAGTGCACGCCGAAGGGGGAGGTGGGGGCGCCGGAGACGAGGGCGGCCGCGTAGGCGCCGACGCCGAGGAAGGCGACGTAGCCGAGGTCGAGGAGACCGGCGAGGCCGACGACGATGTTGAGGCCCAGGGCGACGGTGGCGAAGATCAGGATGTAGACGCCGAGCGTCGCGTACTGGTCGTCGGTCTGGGTGAAGGGGAAGAGTGCCGCGGCGGTGAACGCGCCGGCGATGGAGAGGTTCTGGTGCTTGCCGGTGAGCTGTGTGGCCTGGGCGATGAGGCCCGACTTGTTGAGCGCCGCGAAGCCGATGCCGGTCGTGATCAGGAAGCCGAGGAACAGTTCGTCGTACTCGGTGCCGACGCCGTAGGTGAAGACGCCGAGCGCCACGGCGAGGACGCCGGTGATGATCAGGATCTCGACGGAGGAGTGCATCGTGGGGAGCTTGCGGACGGGGCCGCTGGTGAAGGCGGCCTTGAAGGTCGTCCAGCCGTTGCCGCACCGGTGCTTGAACTGGTCCCAGCCGGTGTCCTCGGGGTCCGTCGGCAGCAGCTTCGGCCGCGCGAAGGGGAGGGCGAGGGCGCCGAGGAGGGCGACCAGGGCGGCGATCGCGACGACCGCGCCGCCGGGCTCCAGGTTGACGGGGCCGCCGAGCGTGACGCTGATGGCTCCGACGGTGAACCAGGCGATGGCGAAGTTGGCGAGTGCGGCGAGCTTGAGTGCCGCGTCGCCGCCGGCGGGGGTGAGCCAGCGGGTGCCCTTGACGCCGTAGGAGGAGAGGGCGAAGAGGGTGGTGAGGAGGCCCGTGACCAGGACCTGCATCTGCAGGCCGCCGGGGGAGCCGTAGAAGGTGAGGTCGCCGGGGAAGCGGGGGGTCCAGGTCCATGCGAGGAAGCAGCTCGCGATGGTGAGGACGCCGCCGCCGAGGGCGAGGGCGCGGGCGGCCTTGGCGGGGATGAAGCCGATGAGTCCGGTCGCCGCGGCGGGCTCGGGGGCCGGGGCCGCCTTGGTGTTCTCGGAGATGGTGGTCATGGTGCTCACGCCCTGTCCGCGACGCGCTCGCCGAGGAGGCCTTGTGGCCGGGCGAGGAGTACGACGATGAGGAGTACGAAGGCCCAGACGTCGGCCCAGGACTGGCCGCCGAGCTGCTCCATACCGGGGATGTGGCTGATGTAGGCCGTTGCCATGGTTTCGGCGATGCCGAGGACGACTCCGCCGATCATGGCTCCGTAGATGTTGCCGATGCCGCCGAGGACCGCGGCCGTGAAGGCCTTGAGGCCGAGGAGGAAGCCCATCTTGTAGTCGACGACGCCGTACTTCAGGCCGTAGGCGACGGCACCGACGGCGGCCATCGCGGCGCCGAGGGCGAACGCGATGACGATGATGCGGTCGGTGTTGACGCCCATGAGCTTCGCGGTGTCCGGGTCCTGCGCCGTGGCCTGCATGCCGCGGCCGGTGCGGGTGCGCATGACGAAGAAGGCGAGGAAGGCCATGCAGACGGGGGCGGCGATCAGGAGGAAGACGTCGCCGGTCTGGATGGTGACCGGGCCGAGTTCGATCGCGCCGCCGGGGATCTGCGGGAAGGTCCGGGCGGACTTCGCCTCGGGGTACAGCGACCAGACGGCCTGCTGGAGGGCGAGCGAGAGGCCGATGGCCGTGATGAGCGGGGCGAGGCGGGGGCCGCCGCGGAGCGGACGGTACGCGAGTCGTTCCGCTCCGACGGCTATCGTCGTCGCGACGAGCACGGCTCCGATGATCATGAGGGGCAGTGCGACCCACATGGTGGTGCCGCCGGGCAGGATGAGCCAGACCGTGAGGGCCCCGAAGCCGCCGGTCATGAAGATCTCGCCATGGGCGAAGTTGATGAGCTGGACGATGCCGTAGACCATCGTGTAGCCGACGGCGACCAGCCCGTACATGGATCCCAGTAGCAGGCCGTTGACCAGCTGCTGCGGCAGTTCGTTCACCGCATTGTCCTCCGAGACTTTCGACGGATGTGACACCGCGCGGGGAGCCTGGTGCGGCGCCCCGCGCGGTGAGGGTGGTGCTGGGAGAGGGGGTGTGTCAGTTGCCGAAGGTGCCGGACTTGACCGGCTTGAAGGCGCCGCCCTCGACCTTGTAGACGGTCAGCTGCTTGTTGGTGGTGTCACCGAACTCGTCGAAGGAGACCTTGCCGGTCACGCCCTCGAAGGAGACGCCCTGGAGGGCCTCGACGACCTTGGCGCGGGCGTCCTCGGGGAGCTTGCCGTTGTTGCCGTCGACGACCTTCTTGACGGCCTCGATGATGGACCAGGTCGAGTCGTACGAGTAGCCGCCGTAGGCCTCGTAGGCCTCCTTGTAGCCGCCGGTCTTGTAGTCGGCCAGGAACTCCTTGGCGGAGGCGAGGGACTCGATCGGCGCGCCGACGGAGGTGGCGATGTCGCCGTTGGCCGCCGCGGCGCCCGCCAGCTTCACGTACTCCGGGCTGTAGAGCGCGTCGCCGCCGACGACGGTGACCTTCGCGCCGGCTTCCTTGATCTGCTTGGCCAGCGGGCCGGCCGCCGGGTACTCGCCGCCGTAGTAGACGACGTCGGCGCCGGAGCTCTTGACCTTGGTGGCGACCGCGGAGAAGTCCCTGGTGTCCGGGTTGATGTGCTCGGTGCCGAGGACCTTGCCGCCGAGCTTCTCGAACTCGCCCTTGAAGGTGCCCGCGAGGCCGGCGCCGTAGGTCTTCTTGTCGTCGATGATGAAGGCCTTGGTCTTCTTGGCCTCGTTGAAGACGTACTGGGCGGCGAACGGGCCCTGGACGGCGTCGGTGGTGGCGGTGCGGAAGTACGACTTGTAGGCGCGCTTCTTGTCGCCGGTGCTCCAGTTGACGCCCTGGCTCAGTGCCGGGTTGGTGTTGGCCGGGGAGACCTGCACCAGCTTGGCGTCGTCGAAGACCTTCTGCATGGACTCGGCGACGGAGGAGTTCAGCGGGCCGACGACGCCGAGGACGCTCTTGTCGGCGACGAACTTGGTCGCGTTCTGCTGGCCGGCGGAGGGCTGGGCCTGGTCGTCGAGGGACTCCAGCTTGAAGGTGACGCCCTTGACGTACTGCTTCTTGTTGGCCGTCTTGACCGCGAGGTCGGCGGAGTTCTTGATGCCGAGGCCGAGGGCGGACAGCTCACCGGTGAGCGGGGCGTCGAGGCCGATGGTCACGGTGACGTCGCCGCTGTCGCCGTTGCCGGCGCCGCCCTTGTCGTCGCGCGAACCACAGGCAGTGAGCGTGAGGGCTCCCGCGGTGACCGCGGTGGTGAGTATGAGCAACGAACGGTTTCGCACGAAGGGTCCTTTCCCTGGCGCGGCCCCCTCGGACGAGAGCGGTGCCGTGAAGCTGCGGAATGAGGGGTGCCGTTTTGGAACGCCGGGCCGTACTGGGGTGGTACAGGGCCGTGCAGTAGGACGCGCCCGGCGGCGCGGTGACTGGCGGTGACTCTAAGCGCAGGTGGGGAGGGTCGGGGAGCGGCGAGGTCAGGATGTGACTGTCTTGTTATGCCGACGGGGGAAGAGTGTGCGCGGCGGCTGGGCAAATCGGTACATAAGTGTTCTTTATGCGGTGTTCACATAGTGAGAACGTGCAGTTCCGCTAAGGGGCTTGAGTGATTCTTGGTCCTGACGGTGGCCTTCCGGGACTCTCCGGATATCGGACAGTGGCAGAAACCTCAGCGGACGAACCGGCTCCTCCGCTTCGCGGGATTCCCCATCGCACGAAGATCACGCAGAGTGACGAAGAGCGAGGGCGGGATGACGCAGGGGAGGGCGCGGGGAACGGCGGAGGGGGCGGCACCCGCCGGGTGCCGCCCCCTCCGTCCTGCCCTCCGCGCGGGTCTC
This sequence comes from Streptomyces sp. NRRL F-6492, assembly GCF_001280125.1. Taxonomy (GTDB): domain Bacteria; phylum Actinomycetota; class Actinomycetes; order Streptomycetales; family Streptomycetaceae; genus Streptomyces. Next base: position 10,118 of record NZ_LGEG01000285.1, on the reverse strand, counting down.
AGGCGCTCGCGCCCGCCCCCGGGACGTTCTCCGCGTCCTTGGGGGTGATCTCGCGCAGCAGGCAGGTCAGCCGCGCCGAGCAGACCCGCCGGTCCTGCTCGTCGGTGATCACGATCTCGTACGTGGCGGTGGACCGCCCGCGGTGCACCGGGGTCGCCACGCCGGTCACCAGGCCGCTGCGGACCCCGCGGTGGTGGGTGCAGTTGAGGTCGACGCCGACCGCGATCCGGGAGACCCCGCCGTGCAGCATCGAGCCCACGGAGCCGAGCGTCTCGGCGAGGACCGCCGACGCCCCGCCGTGCAGCAGCCCGTACGGCTGCGTGTTGCCCTCCACCGGCATGGTGCCGACGACCCGCTCGGCCGAGGCCTCCAGGATCTGCACGCCCATCCGGTTGCCGAGGTGCCCCGCCGAGAAGAGGGCGGGGAGGTCGACGCCGAGCGCCGCGTACTCGTCGATGACCTCCTGCGGGAACTTCACGTGCTGCTGCTCACCCATGGCCCGGCTCCGTTCGTCTTCGCGCGGCCGCTGATCGCGCGATCCCGCTGACCGCACTGGTTCCGCCCGAGCGTACTGAGCGTCCGCTCAGGTGGAAGGGGATTGTTCCAGACGGACGATCACGGACTTGCTGGCGGGGGTGTTGCTGACGTCCGCCGTCGACTCCAGCGGCACCAGGACGTTCGTCTCCGGGTAGTAGGCGGCCGCGCACCCCCGGGCCGTCGGGTAGTGCACCACCCGGAAGCCGGGCGCCCGCCGCTCGACGCCGTCCGTCCACTCGCTCACCAGGTCCGCGTACGCCCCGTCGGCCAGGCCGTGCGCCGCCGCGTCCTCCGGGTGCACCAGGACGACCCGGCGGCCCCCCTTGATGCCCCGGTAGCGGTCGTCCAGGCCGTAGATCGTGGTGTTGTACTGGTCGTGCGAGCGCAGCGTCTGGAGCAGCAGCCGGCCCTCCGGCACCCGCGGGTACTCGACGGGCGCGGCCGTGAAGTTCGCCTTGCCCGTCCTCGTGGGGAAGCGGCGCTCGTCGCGCGGGGCGTGCGGCAGCGCGAAGCCGCCCGGGTCCGCCGCGAGCCGGGCGTTGAAGTCCTCGAAGCCGGGCACCACGCGCGCGATGCGGTCCCGGATCCGGGCGTAGTCGGCCTCGAACTCCTCCCAGGGCGTGGCGGACCGGTCTCCGAGGACCGCGCGGGCCAGCCGGGCCACGATCGCCGGCTCGGACAGCAGGTGCGGGCTCGCCGGGGGCAGGTTGCCCCGGGAGGCGTGCACCAGGCTCATGGAGTCCTCGACCGTCACGAACTGCCGCCCGCCCTTCTGGACGTCCTTGTCGGTGCGGCCGAGGGTGGGCAGGATCAGGGCGCGCGTGCCCGTCACCGCGTGCGAGCGGTTCAGCTTCGTCGACACGTGGACGGTCAGCCGGGCCCGGCGCATCGCCGCCTCCGTCACCTCCGTGTCGGGCGTCGCCCCCACGAAGTTGCCGCCCATCGCGAAGAACACCTTCGCCTCGCCGTCGCGCAGCGCCTGGATCGAGCGGACCACGTCGAAGCCGTGGTGGCGCGGCGAGACGATGCCGAACTCCTTGTCCAGGGCGTCGAGGAACGCGGGCGCGGGGCGCTCGAAGATGCCCATCGTCCGGTCGCCCTGCACGTTCGAATGGCCGCGCACCGGGCACACGCCCGCGCCCGGCCGCCCGATGTTCCCGCGGAGCAGCAGCAGGTTGACCACCTCGCGGATGGTCGGCACGGAGTGCTTGTGCTGGGTGAGGCCCATCGCCCAGCAGACGATCGTCCGCTCGGAGGCGAGGACCATCTCCAGGGCCCGCTCGATCTCGGAGCGCTCCAGACCGGTCGCCGCCAGCGTCTCCGCCCAGTCGGCCTCCCCGGCCGCCGCCGCGAACTCCTCGTACCCGTGGGTGTGTTCGCGTACGAACTCCTCGTCGACGGCCCCCGGGGTCGCCAGGACCAGCTTGTTGAGGAGGCGGAAGAGGGCCTGGTCGCCGCCGATCCGGATCTGGAGGAAGAGGTCGGTGAGCGCGGCGCCCCTGAGCATGCCGCGCGGGGTCTGCGGGTTCTTGAACCGCTCCAGGCCGGCCTCCGGCAGCGGGTTCACCGAGATGATCCGGGCGCCCGCGGCCTTCGCCTTCTCCAGGGCCGACAGCATCCGGGGGTGGTTCGTCCCCGGGTTCTGCCCGGCCACGACGATCAGGTCCGCCCGGTGCAGGTCCTCCAGGGAGACGCTGCCCTTGCCGACGCCGATGGTCTCCGTCAGCGCCGAACCCGAGGACTCGTGGCACATGTTGGAGCAGTCCGGCAGGTTGTTCGTGCCGAACTCGCGGGCGAAGAGCTGGAGCAGGAACGCCGCCTCGTTGCTGGTGCGGCCCGAGGTGTAGAAGAGCGCCTCGTCGGGGGAGTCCAGGGCCCGCAGCTCCTCCGCGAGGATCGCGAAGGCCCGCTCCCAGGTCACCGGCTCGTACCGGTCGCCGCCCTCGGGGAGCAGCATCGGCTGCGTGATGCGGCCCTGCTGGCCCAGCCAGTACCCGCTGCGCTCCGCCAGGTCCGCCACCGGGTGCGCGGCGAAGAACTCCGGGGTGACCCGGCGCAGCGTCGCCTCCTCGGCGACGGCCTTCGCGCCGTTCTCGCAGAACTCCGCGACGTGCCGCTTGTCCTCCTCGGGCCAGGCGCAGCCGGGACAGTCGAAGCCGTCCTTCTGATTGACCTTGAGGAGGGTCCGCGCGGTGCGCAGGGAGCCCATCTGCTCCCGGGCGATCCGCAGGGTGTGCCCGACGGCGGGCAGCCCGGCGGCGGCGTGCTGCGGCGGCGTGACCTGCGGTGCGTCCTGGACCGGGTCACCGGCCGGCGGCTTGCTGACCATCGCGCTCTCCCTTGAGCGGTCGTCCTGCGGCGTACGTCTCCGATCCTGTCACGCGCCACCGACAGACCGGCACCCCGGCCGGTGAGGAGGGGATTGTCGGTGGGCCGTGGCAGGATCGTCCCGTGGCCCAGACAGCATCGAAGAACACCGCAGACACCCGCCCCCGCCTGCTCCTGATGGACGGGCACTCGCTCGCGTACCGGGCGTTCTTCGCGCTGCCCGCGGAGAACTTCACCACCGCGACCGGGCAGCCGACGAACGCGATCTACGGGTTCGCCTCGATGCTGGCGAACACGCTGCGCGACGAGGCCCCCACCCACTTCGCGGTCGCGTTCGACGTGTCCCGCAAGACCTGGCGGTCCGAGGAGTTCCCCGAGTACAAGGCGAACCGCTCGAAGACCCCCGACGAGTTCAAGGGGCAGGTCGAGCTGATCGGCGAGCTGCTCGACGCGATGCACGCGCAGCGCTTCGCCGTCGACGGCTTCGAGGCGGACGACGTCATCGCCACCCTCGCCACGCAGGCCGAGGCCGAGGGCTTCGACGTCCTGATCGTCACCGGCGACCGGGACTCCTTCCAGCTCGTCACCGACCACGTCACCGTGCTCTACCCGACCAAGGGCGTCTCCGAGCTGACCCGCTTCACCCCGGAGAAGATCCAGGAGAAGTACGGCCTGAGCCCCGCGCAGTACCCCGACTTCGCGGCCCTGCGCGGCGACCCGTCCGACAACCTGCCGGGCATCCCCAAGGTCGGGGAGAAGACCGCCGCGAAGTGGATCGGCCAGTTCGGCTCCTTCGACCAGCTCGTCGAGCGGGCCGACGAGGTCAAGGGCGTGGCCGGGCAGAACTTCCGCGACCACCTGGAGTCGGTCAAGCTCAACCGGCGCCTGACCGAGATGGTCCGGGACGTCGAGCTGTCCAAGACCGTGGCCGACCTCGCCCGCGAGCCCTACGACCGCGCGGCCCTCGCGCTCCTCCTGGACACCCTGGAGATCCGCAACCCCTCCCTGCGCGAGCGGCTCCTCGCCGTCGACCCGGGCGCCGCCGAGGAGGCCGCCCCGCCGCCCGCCGCGGGCGTCGAGCTCGACGCCTCCGTCCTCTCCGCCGGCGAGCTCGCCCCCTGGCTGGCCGAGCACGGCACCGGGCCCCTCGGCGTCGCCACCGTGGACAGCTGGGCGCTCGGCGCCGGCAGCGTCGGCGAGGTCGCCCTCGCCGCCGCCGGGGGCGCCGCCGCCTGGTTCGACCCCAGCGGGATCGACGAGGCCGACGAGCGGGCCTGGGCCGCGTGGATCTCCGACCCCGACCGCCCCAAGGTCATGCACAACGCCAAGGGCGCCATGCGGGTCTTCCCCGAGCACGGCTGGAGCGTCGCGGGCGTCACCATGGACACCGCCCTCGCCGCCTACCTCGTCAAGCCCGGCCGGCGCTCCTTCGCCCTGGACGCGCTCTCGATCGAGTACCTCGGCCGCGAGCTGGCCCCCGCGGCCGCCTCCGACGGGCAGCTCGCCTTCGGCGCCGACGACACCGCGGAGGCCGAGGCCCTCATGGCCCAGGCCCGCGCCGTCCTCGACCTCGGCGGGGCCTTCGAGGAGCGGCTCGGCGAGGTCGGGGCCCGCGAGCTCCTCCACGAGGTCGAGCTGCCCACCTCCGTCCTCCTCGCCCGCCTGGAGCGGCACGGCATCGCCGCCGACCGCGAGCACCTGGAGGCCATGGAGCAGCAGTTCGCCGGCGCCGTCCAGCAGGCCGTGAAGGAGGCGCACGCCTCCGTCGGCCACGAGTTCAACCTCGGCTCGCCCAAGCAGCTCCAGGAGGTCTTCTTCGGCGAGCTGAACCTGCCGAAGACCAAGAAGACCAAGACCGGCTACACCACGGACGCCGACGCGCTCGCCTGGCTGGCCGGCCAGACCGAGCACGAACTGCCCGTGATCATGCTCCGCCACCGCGAGCAGGCCCGGCTCCGCTCCACCGTCGAGGGCCTGATCAAGACCGTCGCCGCCGACGGCCGGATCCACACCACCTTCAGCCAGACCGTCGCCGCCACCGGCCGCCTCTCCTCCACCGACCCGAACCTGCAGAACGTGCCGGTGCGCACCGACGAGGGCCGGGCCATCCGGCACGGCTTCGTCGTCGGCGAGGGCTTCGAGGCCCTGATGACCGCCGACTACAGCCAGATCGAGCTGCGGGTCATGGCCCACCTCTCCGAGGACGAGGGCCTCCTGGAGGCCTTCACCTCCGGCGAGGACCTGCACACCACCGTCGCCTCCCAGGTCTTCGGCGTCGAGCGGTCCGCCGTCGACGCCGAGATGCGCCGCAAGATCAAGGCCATGTCCTACGGCCTGGCCTACGGCCTCTCCGCCTTCGGCCTCGCGCAGCAGCTCACCATCGACCCGGCCGAGGCCCGGATCCTCATGGAGACCTACTTCGAGCGCTTCGGCGGAGTGCGGGACTACCTGCGCCGGGTCGTCGACGAGGCCCGCGCCACCGGGTACACCGAGACGATGCTGGGCCGCCGCCGCTACCTGCCCGACCTCAACAGCGACAACCGGCAGCGCCGCGAGGCCGCCGAGCGGATGGCGCTCAACGCCCCCATCCAGGGCACGGCCGCCGACATCGTGAAGGTCGCCATGCTGAACGTCGACCGGGCGCTCACGGAGGCGGGCCTCACCTCCCGGATGCTCCTCCAGGTCCACGACGAAATCGTGCTCGAACTCGCCCCCGGCGAGCGCGAGCAGGTCGAGGCCCTGGTCCGCGAGCAGATGTCCGGCGCGGCCCATCTGCGCGCCCCGCTCGACGTCTCCGTCGGCGTCGGCCGGGACTGGGACTCCGCCGCGCACTGACACCCCCCGTCCCCCGGGCCCGTACGGACGCCGTACGGGCCCGGGGGCGTCCGGGCCCCCGCGCCGCGGGTCGGAGGGCAGCCGTCACGGCCCCCGGGGGCGGGTGATGTGCGCCGGATGGACCACTCCGGAGGGCGCCTCGGCGGCCGGGCTCACGAGACTGAGCAGCATGATCACGAGCCGCCGTGCCCGCCTCCGCGCCTGGGCCCTGCTCGGAGCCGTACTCGGGGCATCGGGCACCTCCTGGCCCGCCGAGGCGCACCGGGCGCCCGCACTCTGCACCTCGTCCCGCGAACCGGCCCTCGCCGCCCGGCTGTCCCAGGACATCGCGACGGCCCTCAGGAACCGCGACGGCACGGTCTCCGTCGCCCTCCACGACCCCGGGCGCGGACTGCGCTGCCGGCTCGACGACGCCCTGGTGTACGACTCCGCCAGCGTCGCCAAGGTCCTCATCCTGGAGGCCGTCCTCGGGCGGGCGGCGGAGCTCGGCCGCGCGCCCACCCGCCTGGAGTCCCAGCGGATGAGGGCGATGATCACCCGCTCCGACAACAAGGCGGCCGGCGAGCTGTGGCAGGGACTCTCCCGCGCCCGCCTCACCCGGGTGCTGCGCGACGCGGGCGCCCGGGACACCGTCCCCGGCCACGGCGGCTACTGGGGCCTGACCCGCACCACCGCCCGCGACCAACTGGCCCTCCTGGCCGCGGTGTCCCGCCGCGCCGAGGCGCTGTCCCTGATGGGCCAGGTCGTCCGCGACCAGGCCTGGGGCGTCACCTCGGGCGCGCCCCGCACGGTCAAGGTCCACCTCAAGAACGGCTGGCTGCCCCGCGCCACCCACGCCTGGCGCGTCCACAGCGTCGGCGTGGTCCGCCCGGCCGCCGGCAAGGGGAGGACCGGGGGCGGGGGAGCGGGCGCGGGGACGGGGACGGGCCTCGTCCGGGGGGCGGCCGGCGCCTCCGCGACCGACTACCGGCTCGCCCTCCTGAGCCACGGCAACCCCACCATGCGGTACGGCATCCGCACCCTGGAGGGGGTCGCCCTGGCCGTGCACCGCGGGCTCTCCGGCAGCGCGGCGGCCCGTGGCTTCACCCCCTCGGGGAAGATCAGCGAGGTCCCGGACGGGAGCGCTCCGGCCGGGACGCCCGGCCTTCTCGGAACGCCTGCTCCTCCCGGGGCGCCCGGCCTTCTCGGAACGCCTGCTCCTCCCGGGGCGTCCGGTCCTCCTGGGGCGTCCGGTCTCCTCCCTCCGCATCCGGGAGGGCCGTGGCCGGGGTCCCCGCGGCCGGAGCGGGCGACGCTCCCCGCAGCCGCGCCCCCGTCCCGTACAGCACGAGCCCGACGGCGAGTCCGGCGCCGGCCCCGAAGCACGCCGTCGGAATGACGTCCAGGGGCGTCTCGATCCGGTCCCAGCCCCAGTACGCGGCCCAGCGCAGCACCCGGTGGGCGACCCCGGCGAGGACGCAGCCGCCGATGAGCCCGGCCGCGACGAGCCGCCCGCGCCGGTCCGGGACCGGCACGCCGGCGGGCAGCCCGGCCCCGGGCGCGGTGGCGCGCAGCGCCCGGGCGGCGAACCGGACGAGGAGCCCCAGGGCCAGCGCCGAACCCCCGTACTGCGCGTAGAGGTAGACCGGGAAGCCGGCCACGACCTCGCCGAGGAAGGGGATCGCCCGGGTGCCCCAGCGGTCGATGTGGGTGAACGAGTCCCACACCACGTGGGTCGTGGCGCCCAGCGCCGCCGAGAGGACGAACCAGCCCGCGAGCACGACCGGGTGCCGCTCCCGCCAGCGGCGGCCCACGACGAGCCCGTACACCCTGCCCCGCCACCGGGCGGGCAGCAGCGCCACGAGCGGCTCGCGCACGGTCAGCCACAGGGCGACCAGCGCGGCCGTGATCAGCACGTCGGCCGTGACGATCCCGACGGGGGAGTGCGTCACGTCCCCGAAGGCCATCGCGTCGGGGAACGCGGTGGCGGCGAAGTAGGTCATGTCGGGTGCGAAGGAACCCGCGACGAGGGCGGACGCGACCAGCGGCCCGTGCGCGGTCCCGTTCCGGCGCAGCCCGGGCAGCACGGCGGCGGCGTGGCCCAGCGTGAACGGCAAGGGGGGCTCCCGGGGTTCGGACGGCGTCGGCCGGTGGGCGCCGGCCGGCGGTCCATGATCGGTCGCAGTGCAAGAGTCGCCCGGCACCCCGGTCGGTTCCCGTCCCCGTCTGGTCGGCAGGCGGCCAAGAGGTGACGAAAGCGTGAAACACGGTCACCGCCCGGTACTCGCCGGTACGGAGTTGGCATAGGGTCACCGGAGGCCACGCGCGGGGAGCGTGGGGCCGCAGTCGATCGGGGAGGGGACGACGGATATGGCACCGGACATCGGCCGCCGGCTGCGCAGGGGGGCCACCAGCGGTGCGGTGGTGGCCGCGGCGGTCGCCGCGCTCGCCGCCTCGCAGGCACCGGAGGCGATCCAGCCGACCACGGACAACTCCGGCGGCGACCGCGCCGTCGGCGCCGGGGAGACCGCCCCGCCGTCCGGCGAGGGCTCCGCGACCGGCGACTCGCCGTACTACACGGAACTGCCGCCGCTGAAGACGCCGAACAAGCCGGGCAAGCCCGGGACGAGCGTCAACCTGCCGGTGATCATGGGGCCCGCCGAGGCCGGCATACCCGCGTCCGTCCTGTCCGCCTACAAGCGGGCCGAACAGTCGATCCGCTCGACCGACCCCGGCTGCAACCTGCTGTGGCAACTGCTCGCCGGAATCGGCAAGGTCGAGTCCGGGCAGGCGCGCGGAGGCCGGGTCGACGCCAACGGCACGACCACCTCGCCGATCCTCGGCCCCGCCCTCAACGGCGTCGGCTTCGCCGACATCTCCGACACCGACGGCGGCGCCTACGACGGCGACAAGGTCCACGACCGCGCCGTCGGCCCCATGCAGTTCATCCCGTCCACCTGGGCCACCTGGGGCCAGGACGCCAACGGCGACGGGAAGAAGGACCCGAACAACATCTACGACGCGGCGCAGGCCGCCGGTCTCTACCTCTGCGCCAACGACCGCAACCTCGTGCTCAGGGCCGACCTCGACCGCGCGGTCCTCAGCTACAACCGCTCGACCGAGTACCTGAACACGGTCCTGTCCTGGTTCGAGTACTACAAGCGCGGCACCCACCAGGTCCCGGACGGCACGGGCGTGCTGCCGGTCGACCGCAGCGACAACCGCCGCCCGAGCGGCTTCCCCAGCCCCACCGCGCCGTTCCGGCCCGCGCCGACGTCCCCCTCCCCGACGTCCCCCGCGCCGAAGCCGGGCACCCAGAACCCGAAGCCGTCGGAGCCGTCCGGCCCCGGGACGACCAAGCCGCCGACCGTTCCCAAGCCGCCCACCACCGACCCGGTGCCGCCGCCGGCCACACCGGCCGGGAAGGTGGCGGCGCTCGCCGTCGCGGCCAACGGACAGCTGACCGCGACCACCGGCAGCGACTTCGCGAAGACCCCCCGGGTCGCGGCGCTCGACGCCTCGGGCAAGCCGGTCTCCCGGGTGAGCGTCCGCTTCGAGATCGTCGGGACCACCGACACCCGCTTCGCCGGAGGAAAGACCGCCGTCACGGCCACCACCACCGCGGCCGGCATCGCCTCCTCCCCGGCGCTGCGGGCCGGCGAGAAGACGGGGGCGTTCAAGATCCGGGCCACCGTCGTGGGCCGGACCCTGGACGCGGCCGACTTCGCCGTGACCGTCACGGAGCGGCGGGCGGACACCCTCGTCCGCGTCGGCGACGACCCGCTGTCGGCCGCCACCGGCACCGCCTTCGACCAGCGGGTGCAGGTGAAGGCCACCGACAAGGGCGCCCTCGCCCCCGGCGTGCTCGTCACCGCGGAGATCGTGACCTCGAAGACGGACCCGAAGCCGGTCGACGGCGGTCCGACCTTCAAGAGCACCTCCTCCCGCACCGCCACCCTCCCGACCGCCACGGACGGCACCCTCACCTTCAAGGCGGGCGACCTCCTCGCGGGCGACAAGGCGGGCACGTACTACCTCAAGCTGACCGCGCCCGGCGGCGGCGTCCTCTTCGTCGAGCTCAAGGTCGCCGCGCCCACCACCACCCCCACTCCGGAGCCCACCGAGACCGGTACGCCCGAGGCCTCCACCTCTCCTTCCCCGTCCACCTCTCCCTCGTCGTCCTCCACGCCGACGGCCTCTTCCTCCTCCGCCTCCCCCAAGGCCTGACCGCTCCACCAGGGCTTGGCCGCCTCACCAGGGCCCGACCGCCCCGGCCCGCCCGAGGCCCGGCCCGCCCGAGGCCCGGCCTGGCCCGGCCGCACCGCGTCTCCCCGCGCCGCTCCCTCCGTCCGCACCGGACGAGGGGGCGGCGCGCTTCGCGTTCCCTCCCGGGAGTCACCCCCTCCCCGAGCGACCTCTCTCCCCGAGCCACCGCTCCC
>NZ_LGEG01000284.1 GCF_001280125.1 Streptomyces sp. NRRL F-6492 | reverse complement strand
GCCGAACGACGCCGTCTCCGAGGTGAACCGGTCACCCGTCAACTGCATCCCGTCACCCGAATCACCCGCGAAACGGATGATCACCCGATCGAGCCGGCGCACTTCCTTCGCGGGATCCGCGAACTCCCCCGTCTCCCCGGACGTCTCGGCCTTCTGCGACGTGCGCATCGGCCCGCTACTCCTGGTCCGTCTTCGCGGCGGCGGGCGCCGCAGGCCGCTGCGGCCGCACGTTGATCAGCGTGCCGGCGAGGACCGCTCCGACCAGGGCCACGCCCGCGGCGAACCCGCAGGCCACGGCCAGGCCGTGCACCGAGGCCTCCTGCGTCGTCGTGGCAGTGACGGCGCGGGAGCCGAGGTAGGTGGCCGCGGCGCTCGTCGAGATGGTGTTGAGCAGGGCCGTTCCGATCGAACCGCCCACCTGCTGCGAGGTGTTGACGACCGCGGAGACGATTCCGGCGTCGCGGGCCTCGGTCGCGGACATGGCCGTCTGGAAGACCGGCACGGCCAGGTTGCCGACGCCGATCCCGAAGAGGAACAGCGCGGGGAACACACCGGTCAGGTAGTCGCTCTCGGGGGTGAGGCGGGTCAGCACGAGGAGTCCGAGCGCCGAGATCACCAGTCCGGCCACGATCATCACGTTGGGCCGCAGGCGCAGCAGCAGCTTGCTGGCGACCTTCGTGGAGTAGACGGCGGCGGTGACGATGTACGCGAGGAAGGCCAGACCGGCCTTCAGGGGCGAGTACTCCATGACGGTCTGGAGCTGGTACGTCATGCCGAGGAACATGCCGAGCATACAGAACGCGGAAATCGCCATGGCGAGGAAAGCGCCCCCGCTGTTGCGGTTGGTGATGACCCGCAGCGGCAGCAGGGGGCGCGCGGACTTGGCCTGGACGACGACGAACGCGCCGAGCAGGGCCACCGCCGCGATCAGCGAGCCGACGATGACGGGCGAGCTCCAGCCCTTCGTACCGCCTTCGCCCAGGCCGTAGATGAGGGCGAGCATTCCGCCGGTGGCGAGGACCGCGCCGGGGACGTCGAGCCTGGTCTCGGGGTTGCGCTTCGGGGTGGGCAGCGCGAGGTAGCCGCCGACGACGATCGCGGCGGCGAAGAGGATGTTGATGTAGAAGCACCAGCGCCAGTCGAGGTAGTCGGTGAGGGCGCCGCCGAGGATGAGGCCGGTGGCGCCGCCGGACATCGAGATGGCGGTGAAGATGCCGAACGCCTTGGCGCGTTCGGCGGCGTCGGTGAAGGTGCTGCTGATCAGGGAGAGCGTCGAGGGCGCGATGAGGGCGGCGAAGACGCCCTGGGCCGCGCGGGATCCGATGAGCATCGCGGGGGTGGTCGCGATGCCGCCGAGCGCGGAGGCGAGGGCGAAGCCGACGACACCGATCATCAGGGAGCGCTTGACGCCGATGATGTCGCCGATGCGTCCGCCGAGCAGCAGCAGGCCGCCGAAGGTGAGGGCGTAGGCGGTGACGGTCCACTGGCGGGACACGTCGGTGAGGCCGACGGCCTCCTGCGCGGAGGGCAGGGCCACGGCGACGATGGTGGCGTCGAGCCACACCATCAGCTGGGCGAGGGAGATGACCACCAGGCCCCACCAGCGGGAGTCCCGCTTGGCTCCGGCTTCATCGCTCGCGCTGCCGCTCGCGCTGCCGGTCGCGGTGTTCGTCGTCACTTCTCGCTCGTCTCGGTGTAGGTGATGGCCCGGGAGGGGCACAGGTAGGCGGCCTCGTGGACCGACTCGGCCTCGGCGGGGACGGCCCGGTCGCGCAGGACGACGACGGTGCCGATGTCGTCCTGGTCGAAGAGGTCGGGTGCGGTCATGACGCACTGTCCGGCGCCGATGCAGACGGAGGTGTCCGCGGTGATGCGGAGCGGCACGGCCGGCCTCCCCGTCACCAGGCGACCGGCAGTTCGGCGAGGCCGAACACCAGTCCCTGCTTGACTTCGATCTCGTCCACGGGCCGGTCGAGCCGCAGGTCCGGGACGCGGTCGAAGAGGGTGCGCAGGGCGACGTCGAGTTCGACGCGGGCCAGGTTCTGGCCGATGCACTGGTGGATGCCGAAGCCGAAGCTGAGGTGGTTGCGGACGTTGCGGTGGACGTCGAGCTCGTTGGGGCGCTCGAACTGCGCCTCGTCGCGGTTGGCGGCGGGGTTGAGGAAGATGATCCCGTCGCCCTCGCGGATGGTGACGCCACCGATCTCGATGTCGGCGGTGGAGACGCGGGAGAGGCCGCCGGTGAGGGAGAGGAAGCGGAGGAGTTCCTCGACGGCGTTGCGCCAGAGGCCGCTGTCGGCCCGGAGTTCGGCGAGTTGCTCGGGGTGTTCGAGGAGGGTGAGGACGCCGAGGGCGATGGTGTTGGCGGTGGTCTCCTGGCCGGCGATGACCAGGACGAGGGCGTAGCGGACCAGTTCCTCGCGGTCGAGGGTGCCGGCCTTGACCTGGGTCACGAGGTCGTCGAGGAGGCCCTCGCCGGGCTCGGTCTCCTTGGCGACGAGGAGCCGGTCGAGGTAGTCGGTGAGGTCGGCCATGGCGTCGACGACCTGCTCGGGGTCGAAGCGGCGGTAGGTGAGGTCCTCGAAGCGGTCGCGGTCCTCGTAGGGGATGCCGAGGAGCTGGGAGAGGACCATGGCGACGAGCGGCTTGACGTAGACGTCGAGCAGGTCGGCGGAGTCGCCGGCGGCGACCATGTCGTCGGCGAGCCGGGCGGCGGTCTTCTCGATCTCGGGCTTGATGCCGGCGATCTTCTTGAGGGTGAAGCTGGGCAGGATGTCGCGGCGCTGCTTGGTGTGCTCGGGCGGGTCGGTGCGGATGAGGGCGCCGATGGCGGCCGAGCGGGGGGTCTGGAGCTGGGTGAGCGCCGGGATCGGCATGGGGAAGTTGGGGTGGAAGCGGTTGACCGACATGGCCGGGTGGGACATGAGTTCGCGGGTCTCGGCGTGGCCGGTGACCGCCCAGACCGGGCGGCCGTCGAACTGGCGGACCCGGGTCACGGATCCGCGGGCGCGGAGGTCCTCGTACTCCTTGGGCGGGTGGTACGGGCAGGTGCGGGTCATGGGGAGTTCGGGCAGTGCGGACTCGGGCGGCGCGGCCGGGGTCCCGGGCGCGGCGGCGGTCTCGGTCATGGGTGTCTCCGATCCGGTGTGAGGGGGCCGCTCAGGGCGCCGGGGTGAGGAAGTGGCCGTCGACGCGGACCAGCTCTCCGGTGATGTTGGTGTTGGCCCGGGAGCAGAGGAAGACGATGGTGCGGGCGACGTCCTCGGGGTCGGTGTTCCGCTTGGTGGCCGCGGCGTCGGCGGTGTAGTTGAGCAGGGCCGGTGACATCTGCTTGTCGCCGGGGGTGAAGCCGGGCAGGACGACGTTGGTGAGGATGCCGGCGCGGCCGAGTTCGCGGGACATCACGCGGGTCAGTCCGTGGAGGCCCGCCTTGGCGCTGGCGTAGGCGGCGCGGCCGGGGTAGCCGTCCTCCGCGAAGGTGGAGGAGACGTGCACGATGCGGCCCCAGCCGGAGGCGCGCATGGGGCCGACGACGGCGCGGCTGAGGAGGTAGGGGCCGAGGAGGTTGGCCTGGAGGGACGCGGCGAAGCGCTCCGGCGGCTCGGTCTCGAAGAGTTCGCCGGGGCGGGGGAAGTCGGGCAGCGCGACGGCGTTGTTGACGAGGACGTCGACGGCGCCCCAGCGCTCCCCCACGGCGTTCAGCAGGCGGGTGATGGAGGCGGGGTCCCCCTGGTCGAGCCGTTCGGCGACGACCTCGCCGGTGCCGTCGCCGAGTTCGGCCCGGCGTACCGTCTCCTTCGCCCCGGCGGGGTTGCTGTGGTACGTGGCGACGACCCGGGCGCCCTCCGCGGCGAAGGCCGTGGCGGTCGCCCGGCCGATGCCCCCGCTGGCGCCGGTGACGACGACGACTTTGTCCTTGAGTCCGAAATCCATCGTGTGCCTCTGCTGTTGTTTCCTGTGCCGCCGGGCGGTGTGCCCGGCGGCGTCGTGGATCAGCCGAGCCGGGAGCGGAGCTCCTGGCGGTCGGCGAGCTGGAGCTTGCGGTAGGTGCGGGTGAGGTGCTGTTCGACGGTGCTGACGGTCACCGACAGTTCGCGGGCGATCTTCTGGTTGGAGATGCCCTGCGCGGCGAGGACGGCGACGCGCCGCTCGGAGGGGCTGAGCTGCTGGAGGCAGACGGCGTTGCGGTCGTAGATCTTGTACCGCGGCACGTCGGCGTGGTCGCGGTTCTGGATCAGGTCGCCGCTGCGCAGTCCGGCGACGACCGTGGGCAGCGTCGGGGTGCCGGTGGCTTCCCGCAGGTGTTCGAAGATGGCTTCGCGCAGGTCGAAGCGGGTTTCGCCGGGCCCGTCGTCGAAGGTGGCCTGCCAGGGCCGGTCCAGCGACTGGACGATGTACTCCACGGACTGGCTGTAGTCGCCCATGGCCATGTACGTCGCGGCGGCCGACAGCTGCCAGGGCATCCGCCAGCCGCGGTCGAGGTCCCAGTCGGCGAGGACGCGTCCGCAGCGGAGGAAGTCGGCCAGGGCCGGCAGGTGGTCGCCCTGGGCCAGGTGGTGGTGGCCGCGGGCGTAGAGGTAGCCGAGTCCGTAGCGGGTCTCGTACATGGACGCGGGTACGCGGCGGCGCAGCAGGACGGCCGTTTCGTCCGGTGTGCCGAGGAGGGTGTGGGCGAGTACGAGGGTGGCGAGCGGGCCGCCGATGCGTACGCCCCAGCGGCGGGCGGGCAGTTGTCTCAGGGCTTGGCCGGCGTCGGTGACGGCCGCCGTGGGGTCGCCGAGGGCGAGGGCGCTCTCGGCTCGCAAGGCGGTGAGCTGGGCCCGCCACGGTGTGATGTCGTCGCCCTGTGCGTCGGTGAGGAAGCGGTCGCACCAGGCGCGGGCCTGTTCGGGTGCGCCGCTGTGGATCTGTGCCCACAGCGCGGCGAGGACGGCGGGAGCCGTCTCGTCGGTGAAGATGCTGCGTTCGAGGGCCTGCTCGGCGAGGCCGGTGGTCTGCCGCGGGTCGGTGCGGCCGGTCAGGGTGCCGGCGAGCGACCAGGCCGCGGCGTAGCGGGCGTCGGGTACGGAGGTGGTGTCGATCCTCGTGCGGGGGGCGCGGTTGCCGACGGCCTGCCGGAGGAGGCCGGGGAATTCGGCGGCGACCAGGAGCTTGCCGGCCTCCAGGTCGGTGACGCGCCGGTTCTCGCGCGAGGTGAGGTCGTGGATGCCCCGGTCGATGGTGCCGACGATGTCGCGGGCCTCCCACAGGGTCTCCGGCCGGTGGCCGGAGACCCTGAACTCCTCGCCCGAGTGGCGCTCGGGCAGGTGTGCGGAGACGAACCCGTTCTCGAAGGACTCCAGCCACTGGGCCGCGTCCTCGGCCGACACGCCGTCGGCGTTGAGGGCGACGGCGGTCTGCCGGCCGAGGTGGGCCCGTCGTTTGCGCGGGATGTAGCCGAGGACCGCCGCCCGTGCGACGGGGTGGCGGAATCCGCCGTCGGCGAGGAGGCCGGCGGCGACGAGGTCGCGCGTGGCTTCCTCCACGGCGGTGGTCTCGGTGGCGGCGAGTTCGGCGATCAGCCGGGGTGAACGGCTGTCGCCGGCCACGGCGATCGCCTCGGCGATCTCGCGCACTTCGGGGTCGAGCCGGTGCAGGCACTCCAGGACCGCTTGTGCGTAGGCGGCGCCCACGACGGTCCTGCCGCCGGCGAAGTCGCGCAGCAGGGCCGTGGTGATGAGCAGGTTGCCGTTGGAGAGCCGGAGCGTGCGGGAGGCGGCGTCCGGGGTGAGCCGGACGCCGAAGTCCGCGGCGAGGTCCCGCACCTGCTCGGCGGTGAGCGAGGTGAGGGAGATCTTGCGGAAGGTGGACCGGCCGGCGAGTTCGTCGGCCAGCCAGTGGGATCCGTAGGGCGAGTTGGTGCGGTCGGCGGCGACGACGAGCACCCGGCGGTCGGCGATGTCGGACGACAGCCGGGTGATCAGCCGTGCGGACGCGGGGTCCGCGTAGCGGAGGTCGTCGACGCGGACGAGTACGGTCGCGTCCCGCGCCATGCGCAGGATTTCCGCGACCGTCGCCGTGATGCCCCGATCGGTGTCCGGGGTGCGCTCGCCGAGCAGTTGTCGGCCGACGGCGAGCGGTCCGGTGTCACCGAACGGTGAGCAGTCCGCCCGGAGTACCCGGACGTCCCGTGTGGCGGCGTATGCGGCGAACTCGTCGAGCAGTGTGGTCTTTCCGGCCGCGACGGGCCCTGTCACCAGTGCGGTCCTGCCGTATTCCGCAGTCGCGTCGGCCAGTATGTCGCGAAGTACTTTCCACCCGAATGTGGATTGCATAGAGGCCATCAGGCCTCCCCCCAGTGTCGCGATACCGGGCGTTCCCGGCCTAAGAAGTCACCGTCACGTCCACGTGCCGGACAGGGGATCATCCCCAGCCCTGATCGTCTTTGTCGTCACCGGTGGCCACCGGTACGGAGACTGCGCGGATGTCGTCGTGGATCTGGTGCGAGAAGGAGATTCCTACGAGTGCGGCGCACACCAGGAGAAAGGTGGAAGCGGCGCGCACGGCATGACTGAAATGACTCATCAGATACCCCCCATGTAACTGACAGATGAACACGATGCTACGTGGGCGACCCGCTTGACCAGCGGGAACCGCCTCCGCTCAATCATCACAAAAAAATCGGTCCCCTTCGCGAGACCGTAGGATCCAGTTGCTGACTGACCGAAAGTTGAGGGGGATGCAATCCGTGACGTACAGCGACATACCAGACACCTCTGGTATCCCGCAGGCCGGCGCTGTCGCCCATCGGGTCTACACGTACGCCGTCCACCGCGTGTGCATCGACGTCCCCACCTGCGCCCGGGATCTGGACATTCCCCCCGAACAGGTGGAGGAAACGGTGAGGGACCTGACGCACCTGCGCCTGCTGCTGCCGGCGCAGGGGTCGAGGGACGAGTACGTCGCGGTGAACCCCATGTCCGCCTCGCTCCAGCTCCTCGCCCCCTACGACGAGGAGCTGCGGGCCCGGCAGTACGCGTTGGAGCAGATCCGGCAGCAGATGCACAGCCTCATGCCGCTGTTCCGGAGCAACACGCCCGAGGCGCAGCGCGACGCGTCGATCGAGCGCATCGACGACCTGAACGCGGTGCGCGGCATCCTGAGCCGCCTGGCGGAGGAATGCCAGCACGAGGTCATCACCTCCCAGCCCGGCGGGGCGCGGGACGCCGGCATCCTGGAGGAGGCGGCGCGGCGCGACAGCTACGTCCTTGAGCGCGGCGTGCGGATGCGGACCCTCTACCAGCACACGGCCCGCTTCGACCAGCCCACCCGCGCGTACGTGGACCGCATCTCCCACAAAGGAGCCGAAGTCCGCACCACGGGCAGCGGTTTCATGCGTGCGATCATCTACGACTCCCGCACGGCGGTCATTTCGCTGCCGGACAACCCGCAGGGCGCCGCTCTCGTACAGAATCCCGATATCACGCACTTCATCGCGCAGGCCTTCGAATGGGCGTGGGTGACCGCCGAGCCGTTCAATCCCCGGTTCGACCGCGATGAGATCCGTTCGATATCGGATTCGCTGAACCAGACGCTGCTCCGCATGTTGGCGAGCGGTCACGACGACAAGTCGATCGCCCGTCAGCTCGGCATCTCCCCCCGCACCTGCCAGCGCAGGATCTCCGAACTCATGCAGGAGATCGGGGCCCGGACCCGGCTGCAGGCCGGATATCTCATCCGTGAGCACGGCCTGGTTCCGCACACCGACGACATCGATTTCCCGGACGGACCTTCCGAGGACGGCGCGTGACGCGCCGGCACCCCCCTAGGAATGTCTGGGGTCCCCACCCGTTGCTCCGGACAACCGGCCCTGACTAACGTCGTTTTCCGGGCCCCGGGGCCGATTCCCCGTGCCCTTACGGCGAAGGAAGGTATTCCCCATGAGCAAGATCGTGGTGTTCGGCGCGGGCGGCAAGGCGGGCCGTGAGATCGTGAAGGAGGCCGTGTCCCGCGGTCACGAGGTCACCGCCGTGGTCCGTGACCCGGCCAAGTACGACGATCTCGCCGCGGAACGGGTCCAGGTCGTGGCGGGCGACATCACCAACGTCCGCAGCGTCACCTCGGTGGCCGCCGGCCACGACGTGGCGATCCACGCGGTCTACGACCAGACGGCGGCCCCCGAGCCGTTCTTCGTCGGCGCCGCCCACGCCCTCCTGGAGAGCCTCCCCGAGGCCGGCGTGAAGCGCGCCCTGATCGTCGGCCTGGTCTCCACCCTGGAGGTCGCGCCGGGCCAGCGCGTCATGGACACCCCGGACTTCCCGGAGGCGTTCCTGGAGTTCTGCAAGGGCCACGCCGCCGGCCTGGAGGTCTTCCGCTCGGCCACCACCGACCTCGACTGGCTGGTCGTCACCCCGCCGATGGTCCTCGACCAGACCCCGCGCACCGGCACCTACCGCGTCGGCGGCGACCAGCTCCTCACCAAGGAGGACGGCACCAGCCACCTCTCCTACGCCGACCTGGCCGTCGCCCTGATCGACGAGGCGGAGACCCCCAAGCACCACCAGACCCGCATCGCCGTGGCGGACTGATACCCCCTCCCCTCCCCCTCCCCAGGGCCCGCCGGCACCACGCCGCCGGGCCCTGGCGGCTTTCCCGCCACGAAGAAGGACCCCGCACCCACCAGGAAGCCGTACGCGATACGCCTCAGGAAACCGGACAGGCGTACTCGACGTGGACCAGCCGCGCGATACCGAACAGCAGGAACACCGCGGGCGGCAGCAGCCACCAGCGGACGAGGATGCCGCGCCACACGGGCACGTACGAGAGAAAGAGACCGAGCACCCGCGAAACCACAGCCCGGACGCCTTACTTGACCGGCTCCAGAATCGCCACGCACTCCACGTGGTGCGTCATCGGAAACAGATCGAACGCCCTCAACGTCCGCACCCGGTACCCCCGCTCCCGGAAGTAGCCCAGGTCTCGGGCCAGGGCCGCCGGGTCGCAGGCGACGTAGGCGATGCGGCGGGCGCCGAGGCCGGTGAGGTGGTGGACGGTCTGCTTGCCGGCGCCGGCGCGCGGGGGGTCCAGGACGATGAGGTCGACGTCGGTGATGCCGGTGCGCGGGAGGACCGATTCGACCTTGCCCTGTTCGATGCGGACGCGCGGGAAGCCGGCCAGGTTGTGGCGGGCGTCCTCCACCGCGCGCTTGCCGGACTCGATGCCGAGGACCGCGCCCTGGTCGCCGACGCGGTCGGCGAGGGCGCCCGCGAAGAGGCCGACGCCGCAGTAGAGGTCGAGGGCGGTGTCGCCCTTGCGCGGGAGGAGGCCCTGCATGACGGCCTTCATCAGGGTGTCGGCGGCCTTCGGGTGGATCTGCCAGAAGCCGCCGCTGCCCACGCGGTGGGTGCGCTCGTCGGCGCGCTCGCGGACGAAGGCGCGGCCGTGGACGCGGTGGACCCCGCCGTCCTTCTCGTCGACGCGCATGACCGAGACCGGCTTGTCGAGCTCGACGAGGGGGAGGCGGGCGCCGGGGCGCGGAGTCAGGATGACCTGGCGGTCGTTCGAGCCCGAGGCGGCGATCGCCTCGACCGAGGCCATGCCCTCCCAGGTGCGCTTCTCGACGCCGAGCTCCGAGACGCCCTGCGCGGCGATCATGCAGTGGTCGATGACCTCGACGTCGTGCGAGCGGTGCTTGCGCAGGCCCGCGCGGCCCTCGGGGTCGATCGCGTACTGGACGCGGGTGCGCCACTGCGGGACCTCGCCGGCGGGGAGCTTGTCGCCCTCGGCCGGCATGACCGTGCCGTCCCAGCCGGCCTCCTCCGGGGTGAGCCCGGCGAGCCGCTGGAGCTGCTCCGCGACGACCTCGCCCTTGAGGCGGCGCTGGGCGCCGGGCTTGGCGTGCTGCCAGTCGCAGCCGCCGCACTTGCCGGGGCCGGCGAAGGGGCAGGGGGCCTCGACCCGGTCCTTGGACGGGTCGAGGATCTCGACCGCGTCGGCGCGCAGGAAGCGGGAGGTCTCCTCGCCCTCGGTGACGCGGGCGACGATCCGCTCCCCCGGCAGGGCGTGGCGGACGAACAGGACCCGGCCGGCCTCCGTACGGGCGATGCAGTGGCCTCCGTGGGCGACCGGGCCGACCTCGACCTCGTACTCCTCCCCGACCAGCGACGAGACAGGGGTGTTCTGCATGGCGGGGAGCTCCAAGGGGAAGGGGTGTGGGCTGCCGTTCGGACGGCAGCCCACCAGTCTAATCGGTCTTTCTCAGTTGTTCTTTCCGGCCGGTTCCTTGTGGCCCTTCTCGACCGGTCCGCGGCGGACCGCGCCCGGCGCGTTCCACTCCTGGCGCTTCCTGGCCCGCTTCTTCGCGACCTCGGAGGAGCGGAGCTGGTACGGCACGGAGGTCACCATGACGCCCGGGGTGAAGAGGAGGCGGCCCTTGAGGCGCAGGGCGCTCTGGTTGTGCAGCAGGTGCTCGTACCAGTGGCCGACGACGTACTCGGGGATGTAGACGGAGACGGCGTCGCGCGGGCTCTCGCGGCGCAGGCTCTTCACGTACTCGATCACCGGGCGGGTGATCTCGCGGTACGGCGAGTCGAGGATCTTGAGCGGGACGTTGATCCCGCGCCGCTCCCACTCCGCCTTGAGCGCCCTCGTCTCGGCCGGGTCGACGTTGACGGTCAGCGCCTCCAGCTCGCTCGCGTGCATGAGCTTGGCGTAGGCCAGGGCGCGGAGGGTGGGCTTGTGGAGCTTGGAGACGAGGACGATGGAGCGGACCCGGGAGGGGCGCACGTACTCGTCGGGCCGCTCCTCGGCGGCCGCGATCTCCGCGGCCACCGAGTCGTAGTGCTTGCGGATCGCGGTCATCGTTCCGTAGAAGATCACCATGCCGAGCAGGGCGACCCAGGCGCCGTGGGTGAACTTGGTGGCGAGGACGACGACGAGGACGAGGCCGGTGAAGAAGGCGCCGAAGGTGTTGATCGCGCGGGAGCGGATCATGTGGCGGCGCTTGGCGGGGTCCCGCTCGGTCCTCAGGTGCCGGTTCCAGTGCCGGACCATGCCGGTCTGGCTGAGGGTGAAGGAGACGAAGACACCGACGATGTACAGCTGGATCAGCTTCGTCGAGTCGGCTCCGTAGGCCCAGACGAGGAGGGCGGCGGCGCCGGCGAGGAGCACGATGCCGTTGGAGAAGGTGAGGCGGTCGCCGCGGGTGTGCAGCTGGCGCGGCAGGTAGCGGTCCTGGGCGAGGATCGAGCCGAGGAGCGGGAAGCCGTTGTACGCGGTGTTCGCGGCCAGGAAGAGGACGAGCGCGGTGGCGGCGGCGAGGACGACGAAGAGGAACGTCCCGTCGCCGAAGACGGCGGCCGCGACCTGCGAGATGACCGGGTGCTGGACGTAGTCCGCGCCGACGGGGGCGCCGTTGACGATCAGGTCCCGGGCGGGGTTCTCGGCCATCCGGACGTCGGTGGCCATGGCCAGGAAGATGATGCCGCAGAACATGGTGACGGCCAGGCCGCCCATGAGGGCGAGCGTGGTGGCGGCGTTCTTCGACTTCGGCTTGCGGAAGGCGGGGACGCCGTTGGAGATCGCCTCGACGCCGGTGAGGGCGGCGCAGCCGGAGGAGAAGGCGCGCAGCAGCAGGAAGACGAGGGCGAAGCCGGCCAGGCCCTGGTGCTCGGGCTTGATCTCGAAGTCGGCGGTGGGTGCCTTCATCGTGTCGCCGAGGACGATGCCCCGGTACGCGCCCCAGGCGATCATCAGGAAGACGCCGGCGACGAAGACGTACGTCGGGACGGCGAAGAGCGTGCCTGACTCCTTCACTCCGCGCAGGTTCATCAGGGTCAGCAGCAGGATGACGGCGACCGCGGAGGCGACCTTGTGCTCGACGACGAAGGGGACGGCCGAGCCGAGGTTCTCGATGCCCGAGGAGATCGAGACGGCGACGGTCAGGACGTAGTCGACGAGCAGGGCGCTCGCCACGGTGAGTCCGGCCTTCGGCCCGAGGTTGGTGTTGGCGACCTCGTAGTCGCCGCCGCCGCTCGGGTAGGCGTGCACGTTCTGCCGGTAGGAGGCGACGACCGTGAACATCAGGACGACGACCGCGAGCGCGATCCAGGGGCTGAAGTGGTAGGCCGACAGACCGGCTACGGAGAGGACGAGGAGGACCTCACCCGGCGCGTACGCCACCGAGGAGAGCGGGTCGGAGGCGAAGACGGGGAGGGCGATCCGCTTCGAGAGGAGGGTCTCGCCGAGCTTGTCGCTGCGTAGGGCCCGCCCGATCAGGATCCGTTTGGGCACGTCGGTCAGTTTGGACACGGAGAGGATCGTAAGCGTTCGAAAAGAGCCAAGTTCACCACGACCCCCTTGTCCTCACGGATCCATACGGAATCTTTCCGCCGACCACCTCGGATGCGGTCCCCTTCGGGGTTGCCGCTTAAGCTCGGAGCGGGCGACCCGGCAGGGCGTCGCCCGCCGCGGCCCGGGCGGATCGGGCGAGGAAAGTTGTGAGCAGGTTGTTTTCGCAGGTCAGCAAGGCGATCAGGAGTGCGGGGTAAGGGGACGTGCACATCGTCATCATGGGCTGCGGGCGAGTGGGAGCCGCTCTCGCGCAGACCCTCGAACAGCAGGGGCACACGGTCGCGGTCGTGGACCAGGACCCGACGGCCTTCCGTCGTCTGGGGTCGGGTTTCGGCGGTCGTCGCGTCACGGGCGTGGGGTTCGACCAGGACACGCTGCGCGAGGCCGGGATCGAGGACGCCGGGGCCTTCGCCGCGGTGAGCAGCGGCGACAACTCGAACATCATCGCGGCGCGGGTCGCGCGCGAGATGTTCGGCATCGAGAACGTGGCGGCGCGGATCTACGACCCGCGCCGTGCCGAGGTCTACCAGCGTCTGGGCATCCCGACGGTCGCGACGGTCCGCTGGACCGCCGACCAGATGCTGCGGCGGCTGCTGCCCTCGGGCGCCGAGCCGCTGTGGACGGATCCGAGCGGCGGGGTGCAGCTCGCCGAGGTGCACACCTCGCCGGCCTGGATCGGCCACAAGATCAGCCGGCTCCAGGACGAGACGGGGGTGCGCGTCGCGTTCCTGACCCGGCTCGGCGAGGCCGTCATCCCCTCGTCGCAGACGGTGCTCCAGGAGGGCGACCTGGTGCACGTGATGATGCGTACGGACGAGATCGCGAAGGTCGAGGAGGCCTTCGCCGAGGGTCCCGAGGAGGGTGGTCACTGATGCGTGTCGCCATTGCGGGCGCGGGTGCGGTGGGCCGTTCCATCGCGGGCGAGCTCCTGGAGAACGGGCACGAGGTGCTGCTCGTCGACAAGGCGCCGACCGCCATCTCGGTGGAGCGGGTGCCGCAGGCGGAGTGGCTGCTCGCCGACGCCTGTGAGATCACCTCGCTCGACGAGGCGGCGCTCCAGCGCTGCAACGTGGTGATCGCGGCGACCGGCGACGACAAGGTGAACCTGGTCGTCTCGCTGCTCGCCAAGACGGAGTACGGCGTGCCGCGGGTGGTCGCCCGGGTGAACAACCCGAAGAACGAGTGGCTGTTCAACGAGGCCTGGGGCGTGGACGTGGCCGTCTCGACGCCGCGTCTGATGTCGGCCCTGGTGGAGGAGGCGGTGAGCGTCGGCGACCTGGTCCGGCTGCTGCGCTTCAGCCACGGCGACGCGAACCTGGTCGAGCTGACGCTCCCGCCGGAGTCGGCCGTCGCCGGCACCTCGGTCGGGGACGTGGACTGGCCGCAGGACACCTCGCTGGTGACGATCATCCGTGGTTCGCGGGTGCTCACGCCGAGCCCCGAGGAGACCCTGGAGGCCGGTGACGAGCTGCTGTTCGTGGCCGCGCAGGCCCGCGAGGAACAGCTGGAGGACCTGCTCCAGGTGCGCCGCGAGACGCCCTGACGGCAGGCCTTCGTACGACGGAGGGCCCGGACCTGATGATCAGGTCCGGGCCCTCCGTCGTACGGGCGGGTCGACCGGCGCCCTCCGTCGTACGGGCGGGTCCCAGTCGGGCGGCGAGCTTCCGGAGCCCCTCCGGCCCGGGTCCTGCCCGTGCAGGCGGGTCGTCCGGGCCCCTCCCGTACGGGCGGGTCTCAGGCCTCCGGTCGTCCCTCGGTGGCCGCCGCCTCCTTGCGGGCCTTCTCGGCGCGCTCCTCGGCCTCCATCTCGGCGAAGACGTCGATCGGCGGCGGGGCCTTCGCGAGGAACACCCAGGTGAGGTAGACCGCGAGCAGGAACGGCGGGATCTTCAGGGCGACCGAGACCCAGCCGAACCGGGTCGGGTCGGCCCACCAGTACAGCGGGAAGAGGACCGCGCACTTGCCGAGCAGGATCAGGCCCCAGGCCCAGCTCGCCTTCGTGTACGCCTTCTTGCGGCCCGGGTTGCGGGTGCGCCAGGAGAGGTTCTCCTTGAAGACCGGGCCGAGGATCAGGCCGATCAGGGGCACTCCGGCGATGGCGGTGACGATGTACGCCAGGGCGAGGCCGAGCGTGTACAGCATGCCCGGCAGGTAGAAGTCCTTGGCGTTGCCGGTCATCATCGCGAAGACCACGCCGAAGGCGACGCCGAAGACGCCGCTGAAGGCGTGCTTGACGGTGTCGCGGCGGATCAGCCGGACGGCGACGAGGGCCAGCGAGACCCCGAGCGCGGCGATCGCCGAGGTCTTCAGGTCCTTGTTGATCGTGAAGATCGTGACGAACAGCAGGCCGGGCAGGACCGTCTCGACCATGCCCCGCAGGCCGCCGAACGCCTCGAACAGCGCGGCCTCGGTGACCTCCCTCGAGGCGCGGGCGTCCTGGGCGTCCTGGTCCGTGCTGGTCGGCTTGTCGAGGGACGTCACCGGCTACTCCTGTCCGAGCGGTCGGAGCTCGTATTTGGGGTTGAAGAGGACCCGCCGACCGTGGCTCATGGAGATCCGGCCGGAGGCGATCAGCTTGCGGCCCGGCTCGATGCCCACGATGGAGCGGCGGCCGAGCCAGACGACGTCGAGCGGTGCCGTGCCGTCGAAGATCTCGGCCTCGAGCGCGGGCACCCCCGCCCGGGGGCGCAGCGTGACCGTGCGCAAGGTACCAGTCACCTTGACTATCTGGCGGTCGGAGCAGTCGGAGATACGCGTGCACCCCGACGCCTCGGCGTCCTCCTGGAGCTCCTCCGACTCCAGGTCCTCGGGAGAGGAGGAGAGCCGGTCGAGCATCCGGCGGAATCTGCCGGCCGGCTTCTCTGTATGCGGTGCAGCACTCATACAGAAAGCGTACCGGCCGCCGCCGTCACGGGAGGCGGGCCCGGATCACTCCCTCCGTTCAGCGTTCGAAGCGGTACCCCATGCCCGGTTCGGTGACGAAGTGGCGCGGGTGGGACGGGTCGCGCTCCAGCTTGCGGCGAAGCTGCGCCATGTACACCCGGAGGTAGTTGGTCTCCGTGCCGTACGAGGGTCCCCAGACCTCCTGGAGGAGCTGCTTCTGGCCGACCAGGCGGCCGGCGTTGCGGACGAGGACTTCGAGGAGGTGCCACTCGGTGGGGGTGAGCCGGACGTCCCGGCCGTCGCGGTGGACCTTCTTCGCGGCCAGGTCGACGGTGAAGGCCTCCGCCTCGACGAGGGCGGCCCCGCCCTCGGGGACGCCGACCGGCTCGTTGCGGCGCACGGCGGCGCGCAGCCGGGCGAGCAGCTCGTCCATGCCGAAGGGCTTGGTGACGTAGTCGTCGGCGCCGGCGTCGAGGGCCTCGACCTTCTCGTCGGAGGTCTGCCGGGCCGAGAGGACCAGGATCGGCACCCGCGTCCAGCCGCGCAGGCCCTTGATGACCTCGACGCCGTCCATGTCGGGCAGGCCGAGGTCGAGGACGACGACGTCGGGGTGGCGGTCGGCGGCGAGCCGGAGGGCGGTGGCGCCGTCGGGCGCGGAGTCGACCTCGTACTTCCGCGCCTTGAGGTTGATCACCAGGGCGCGGACGATCTGCGGCTCGTCGTCGACCACGAGGACCCGGGTCATGGGGCAATGCCTTCCTTTTCGGCCGCCGTGCGGGCGGAGGGGACTACGGGGAGGGGGCGGGGAACTACGGGGAGGGGGCGGGGGACTACGGAAAGGGGTCGGGCCCGCGGCTCAGGTCACCGCGTGGGCGGACAGGTCGGCGGTCGGCGCCGGGGGCCCGCACCGCGCGGCCGGCAGGGTGAGCACCATGGTGAGGCCGCCGCCCGGGGTGTCCTCGGCGCCGAGGGTCCCGCCCATCGCCTCGACGAAGCCGCGGGCCACCGCGAGTCCGAGGCCGACTCCGGCGCCGCGCGGGGCGTCGCCGAAGCGCTGGAAGGGCTCGAAGATGCCGTCCTTGGCCTCGTCGGGGACGCCGGGGCCGCGGTCCACGACCCGCAGTTCGACCCGGTCCCCCAGGGCGCTGGCGGCGACGGCGACGGGCACGCCCCCGGGGCTGTACTTCACGGCGTTCTCCACGATGTTGGCGACGGCCCGCTCCAGGAGGCCCTTGTCGACCTCGACCATGGGCAGCGTCTCGGGGATGTCGAGCTCGGCGCTGCCGTCCGGCACTCCCCCGAGGGCCATGGGGACGACCTCGTCGAGGTCGACGACCCGCATGAGGGGGGTGACGGTGCCGGTGCGCAGGCGGGACATGTCGAGGAGGTTGCCGACGAGGTGGTCGAGGCGGTCGGCCCCGGCCTCGATGCCCTCCAGGAGCTCGGCGCGGTCCTGCTCGGACCATTCGACGTCGTCGGAGCGGAGGGAGGAGACGGAGGCCTTGATGCTCGCGAGCGGGGTCCGCAGGTCGTGGCTGACGGCGGCGAGCAGGGAGGTGCGGATCTTGTTGCCCTCGGCCAGCTTCCGGGCCTCCTCCGCCTCGCCGACGAGCCGCTGCCGGTCGAGGACGACGGCGGCCTGGGCGGCGAAGGCGCCGAGCACCCGCCGGTCCTCGGCGGGCAGCACCCGGCCGGACAGGGCGAGCGCCAGGCGGTCCCCCACCGGCATGTCGGCGTCCGCCTCCTCCGGCCGGGTCGCCGGGTGGGGGCCGACGCTCGCGACGGGCGTCCACGGCTCGACCTCGTCCTCGCGCTCCAGGAGGGCGACCGACTCCATGGAGAAGGTCTCGCGGACCCGTTCGAGGAGGGCGTCCAGGCTGGTCTCGCCGCGCAGCACGCTGCCCGCGAGGTACGAGAGCACCTCGGACTCGGCGCGCAGCCGGGCGGCCTGGTGGGTGCGGCGGGCGGCCAGGTCGACCACCGAGGCGACCGACATCGCGACGCCGAGGAAGACGACGAGGGCGACGATGTTCTTGGGGTCGGCGATGGTGAGCCGGTGGACGGGCGGGGTGAAGAACCAGTTGAGGAGGAGCGAGCCGGCGGCGGCCGAGGCGAGCGCCGGCAGGAACCCGCCGAGCAGCGCGGCGGCCACCGTCAGGGCGAGGAAGAGCAGCATGTCGTTGGCGAGCCCGAGGTCGGCGTCGACGTGGGTGAGGAGCAGGGCGAGGCCGGCGGGTCCCGCGACGCCGATCGTCCAGGCGGCGAGGATCCGGGAGCGGCCGAGGCGGGCGCCGCGCGCGACCGGCAGGCCGCGCCCCTTGGCGACCTCGCCGTGGGTGACGATGTGGACGTCCAGGTCGGGTCCGGAGTCGCGGGCGACGGTCTGGCCGACGCCGGGGCCGAGGATGTACTGCCAGGTCCTGCGGCGGCTGGAGCCGAGGACGATCTGGGTGGCGTTGACGCCGCGGGCGAACTCCAGGAGCGCGGTGGGGACGTCGTCGCCGATGACGTGGTGGAACGTGCCGCCGAGGTCCTCGACCAGGGTGCGCTGGACGGCCAGCTCCTTCGGGGAGGCCGCGGTGAGCCCGTCGCTGCGGGCGATGTAGACGGCGAGGACCTCGCCCCCCGCGCCCTTCTCGGCGAGCCGGGTGGCCCGGCGTATGAGGGTGCGGCCCTCGGGTCCGCCGGTCAGGCCGACGACGATGCGCTCCCGGGCCTGCCAGGTGGAGCGGATGTTGTGCTCGCCCCGGTACTTGCGGAGGTACTCGTCGACCCGGTCGGCGGTCCAGAGCAGCGCCAGTTCCCGCAGGGCGGTGAGGTTGCCGGGACGGAAGTAGTTGGAGAGGGCCGCGTCGACCTTGTCGGAGGTGTAGACGTTGCCGTGGGCCATCCGGCGCCGCAGCGCCTCCGGGCTCATGTCGACCAGTTCGATCTGGTCCGCCCGGCGCACGACCTCGTCGGGGACGGTCTCCCGCTGCCGCACGCCCCGACGACGTCCCCGAGCGACTCCAGGTGCTGGATGTTGACGGTCGAGACGACGTCGATGCCGGCCGCGAGCAGTTCGGCGACGTCCTGCCACCGTTTGGGGTTGCGGGAGCCGGGCGCGTTCGTGTGGGCGAGCTCGTCGACGAGGGCGACCGCGGGGCGGCGGGCCAGGACCGCGTCGACGTCCATCTCGGTGAGGACGGCCCCCCGGTGCTCCAGGGTGCGGCGCGGGACCTGCTCCAGGCCGTGCAGCACCGTCTCCGTGCGCGGCCGGCCGTGGTGCTCCACGAAGGCCACCACGCAGTCCGTGCCGCGCTCCACCCGGCGGTGGCCCTCGGAGAGCATCGCGTGGGTCTTGCCGACGCCCGGCGCAGCGCCGAGGTAGATGCGTAGCTTGCCGCGTCCCATGGATCGACCATACGTCCAGCCGATCGGGTGTCCCGCACGCGCGGAACGGTCGCGGGCGGTATTGACGTGATCCTGATGCCGGCCCGGTCCGGGCTTCCTCAGGCCTCCAGGATCTCGCCGTCGCGCAGCTCCAGGACCCGGTCCGCCAGGCCCAGGAGCTGGGGGTCGTGGGTGGCGACCAGGGCCGTGCAGCCCTCGCCGCGGACCACGGCGCGCAGCAGCTGCATGACGGCGAGCCCGGTCTCCGCGTCCAGCTGGCCGGTCGGCTCGTCGGCTATGAGCAGGGCCGGCTTGTTGGCGAGGGCGCGGGCGATGGCGACGCGCTGCTGCTGGCCGCCGGAGAGCTCGCCGGGCCGCTGGGCCGCGTGGTCGGCGAGGCCCACCAGGCCGAGCAGCAGGGCCACCCGCTCCTCGCGCTCCTTCGGGTCCGCCCTGCGCAGGCGCAGGGGCACGCCCACGTTCTCCGCGGCGGAGAGGATGGGGAGGAGGCCGAAGGACTGGAAGATGAAGCCGATCCGGTCGCGGCGCAGCTCCAGGAGCCCGTTCTCGCCGAGCGTGGAGAGGTCGGTGCCGTCGATGACGATCCGGCCGCCGTCGGCGGTGTCGAGGCCGCCCACGAGGTTGAGCAGCGTCGTCTTGCCGGAGCCGGAGCGGCCCTTGAGGGCGACGAGCTCGCCGCGCGGGATGTCGAAGGAGACGCCGCGCAGGGCGTGGACCGCGGCCCCGCCCGTGCCGTACGAGCGGCGCAGGTCCTCGACGCGGACCATGGGTCCGCCCGCCGGGTCCTCGACGACGGCCGTGGCGGACCCCGTGCTGCTCTCGCTCACCCTGTGCTCCCCCTCTTCGAACGTGTGCGCTCGCCAGTATGGTCCGCCGCGGGTCCCGGGGACCAGGGCCGGGGCTCCCGCCTGTGGAGAACGCCGGGGCGCCCCCGCCCGTGGAAAACCGGGAGGGCCGCTGCGAGGACCGCCGAGGGAGAAGACGGGAAAGGCCGGTGGGCCGTTTCCCGTACGAGAGGTACGGGAAACGGCCCACCGGCCTCGTGCACGGGCTTCCGGAGCCCGTCGGTCAGCGGATCTCGGAGATCTCGGGACCGCGCTGGAGCTGGCCCATGCCGCCGGAGAAGCGGGAGTTCTCCTGCTCCTCCTGCTGCACGCCGTCCGGCACCATCTGCGCGTCGTTGGGCAGCTTGAGGACGATCGGGTCGCGCGGGGCCATCGGGCCGTCACCGCGGACGACCACGGTGTCGCGGACGATCTGCTCCAGGAGCCCGGCCGCCTCGGGCTGGACCGCGCCCTGGCCGGAGATCACTCCGCGCAGGAACCAGCGGGGCCCGTCGACGCCCACGAAGCGCACGAGCTGCACGCCGCGGTTGCCGTCCGGCAGCTGCACGGGGACCTGCGCGCGCAGCTCCCAGCCCAGCGGCCCCTCGACCTCGTCGATGACACCGCCCTGCTCGACGATGCCCGTGGCGATCTCGTCACGGACCTCGCCCCAGATGCCCTCGTTCTTGGGGGCGGCGAAGGCCTGGAGCTGTACGGCGCTGTCGCGCAGCACGACGGTGGCCGCGACGATCGCGTCGCCCGCCACCTCGACCCGCAGCTCCATTCCCTCGACGCCGGGCACGAAGACCCCGCCGAGGTCCACGCGGCCCTCGTCGGGCTTGGTGACCTCGGAGATGTCCCAGGGCCCGTCGGGCCGGGGCGCGGGCGGAAGGTTCACCCGACGCGGCTGGGCCGCGTCCTCGTCCTCCACCGCGTCGACGACCTGCTCGGCCTCGCCCGCCGCGTCCTCGGCGGCACCACTCTTCTTGCGACGTCCGAACACGTCACTGTCCTTCCCGGTCGGATACGGCCGAAGCGTATCGATTCCCACCCGTTGTGCCGTCCACGGCGGCGTGACCGCCGGTGGACCCGAAGCCCCCCTCGGCCCGCGCCGAACCGGGAAGTTCCGCCACCTCGTGGAAGCGGACCTTCTCGACCTGCTGGACGACGAGTTGGGCAATCCGGTCGAATCGCTCGAACCGCACGCTCTCGCGCGGGTCGAGATTGACCACGATCACCTTGATCTCTCCACGGTACCCGGCATCCACCGTCCCCGGGGCATTCACGAGCGCCACTCCGCAGCGGGCCGCGAGGCCGGAGCGCGGATGCACGAAGGCGGCGTACCCGTCGGGCAGGGCCAGGGAGACGCCGGTGGGCAGGACGGCGCGCTCGCCGGGGGCCAGTACGGCGGCCTCCGTGGTCACGAGGTCGGCGCCGGCGTCGCCGGGGTGTCCGTAGGCCGGGATGGGGACCTCGGGGTCCACGCGCCGGATCAGTACGTCGACGGGGTTGCGCATCAGGGGTTCACCTCGAAGGCGCGGGCGCGCCTGACCTGGTCGGGGTCGGACATGGCCGCCCGGATCTCCTCCGGGCGCCCGTTGTCGATGAAGTGGTCGACCTTGACCTCGATGAAGAGGGCGTCGGCGCGGACGGCGACGGGGCCCTCGGGCCCGCCGATCCGGCCGACGGCGGTCGAGTAGAGCTTGCGGCCGTGCACGGCGGTGACGGCGGCCTCCAGGTGGAGGACGGTGCCGACCGGCACGGGCCGGAGGAAGTCGGTCTCCAGGCGTCCGGTCACGGCGATGACCCGCAGCAGCCAGTTGAGGGAGCCGAGGGTCTCGTCGAGCGCGGTGGCGAGGACGCCGCCGTGCGCGAGGCCGGGGGCGCCCTGGTGGTCGGAGGTCACCGTGAACTCGGCGGTGACGGTCACGCCCTCGCCCGCCCGCGCCTCCAGGTGGAGGCCGTGGGGCTGCCCGCCGCCGCACCCGAAACAGTGCCCGTAGTGCGAGCCGAGCAGCTCGCCGGGGGCCGGTGCGTCGGGGTGGCGCACCGGCGCTATGGCGTCGGCGGGCGGGGTGAGGGCGGCAGATGTTGCAGTCACAGGCGCAGACCTTACCCGCGCGGACGGACGCGGGTCGCGCCGTGCCAAGCTTGGACGCATGCAGCCTTCCGTACCGTCCCCGGCCCCTTCCCCCGAGTCCTCCGCGTCCCCGGCGGCGGCGCGCTTCGACGAGCGGCTGACGGCGCCCGGCTCCTGGTGGGCGATCGCGGGTCTGCTCGGCCTGTCCGGCGGTCTGATCATGTTCCCGTTCGGGACGGTCCCGATGCTGGGCGGCCTGATCGTGGCGGCGGTGCTCGCCGGCGCCGCGGTCTCCTCGTACGGCTCCGCCCGGATCCGGGTGGTGGCCGGTTCGCTGGTGGCGGGCGACGCGCGGATCCCGGTCTCCGCCCTGGGGGCGGTCGAGGTGCTCGACGCGGAGGAGGCGCGCGCCTGGCGCACGTACAAGGCGGATCCGCGCGCCTTCATGCTGATGCGCAGCTACGTGCCGCGGGCGGTGCGGATCGTGGTGACGGACCCGGCGGACCCGACGCCGTACGTGTACCTGTCCAGCCGCGAGCCGGAGGCGCTGGAGGCGGCCCTCGACGCCGTGCGGAACGGCGCCGGGGACTGACGGCGGGCGACCGGGGCCGCGACGGCCCCGGTCCGGCGGGCGCGGCTAGAAGCCCAGTTCCGGCGGGTTCTCGGGCCGCTCCAGCGGGGGCAGCTCCGGGAGGGCGTCCCAGGGGACCTGGCGGCCGCGCAGGTCCTCGCGGATGCGCGAGGCGAGCTTCTTGGTGTCGCGGCGGTTCATGACCGCGCCGACGGCGGCTCCGACCATGAACGGCATGAGGTTCGGCAGGTTGCGCACCATGCGCTTCATGATCTGCTGGCGCAGTTCGCGCTTGAGCTGTCCGCCGAGCGCCGCGTTGACGGTGGTGGGCTTGGTGGGGTCGACGCCCCGCTCCTCGGCCCAGGAGGTCAGGTAGGCCGCCGAGCGCTGGGTGAGCCGGCCGGGGGGACGCAGCCCGTACACCTCGTGCAGTTCGGCGATGAGCTTGAGTTCCACGGCGGCGACGCCGGTGATCTCGGCCGCCAGCTCGGCCGGCATGGCCGGGGGCATGGGGAGCATGGCGGCGGCGCCGATGCCCGCGCCCACGGTCGAGGACGCGTTCGCCGCGCCGGCGACGAGTTTGTCGGCGATCTCCTCGGGGCCGAGCCCGGGGAACTGTCTGCGCAGGGTCGCCAGGTCGCGGACGGGGATCCGCGGGGCGAGGTCGATCAGCCGGTCGGCGAGGTAGCCGATGCCGGCCCTGGCGCCGTCTCCGCCGCGTTTGACGCCCTGGGCGACGCCGCGCCGGACGGCGTCGATCCGGTCGGAGTCGATCCTCATCCTGTCGAGCCGGCCCCGTGCGGGCTCGGCGAGCCGTTTGACGGCGTCGAGGCGCCCGGCCCGTCGTGCTTCGACGGGCGACCCGTCGTCCTGCCCCGTGCCCCGCTCCGCGGGGAGGGGTGCCTCCGGTCCGGCGGCCGCTTCGAGCGAGGCCGGTAGGCCCCGCTCGTCGTCACGTGTGCCGAGGGAGGGCAGGGAGGCGGTGGGCTCGGCGTCGGGGGCCTCCTGGGCGCCCTCTGCCGGGCCTGGTACGCCCTTGTCCGTCCGCGAGCTCCCGGGGAGCCGCAGACGCCGCTTCCGGGACGGTGTGTCGCCTGCCACGGTCGAGCGTTCTCAGTCGCAGTCGCGGCAGATGGGCTGACCGTTCTTCTCCCGGGCCAGCTGGCTCCGGTGGTGCACGAGGAAGCAGCTCATGCAGGTGAACTCGTCGGCCTGCTTGGGCAGGACCCGGACGGCCAGCTCCTCGTTCGAGAGGTCGGCGCCGGGAAGCTCCAGGCCTTCGGCGGCCTCGAACTCGTCGACGTCGACGGTCGAGGTCGACTTGTCGTTCCGGCGGGCCTTCAGTTCTTCAAGGCTGTCCGAGTCGACGTCGTCGTCGGTCTTGCGTGGGGTGTCGTAATCCGTTGCCATGTCGCTCTCCCCCTCTGGGTGGTTGCGGTGTCTCCAGCGCACGTAACGCGTGAGAGGTCGGACTTGTGCCCGACCTGAGGCGGAGATTTTGCCTCACATCAAGGTCTGTTACTCAATCGACACCCGTCGCGCCCTCTCACGAGTGATCGGCTTCGGGTGGCGAACCGGACCGTACACGGTCCCGCGGGCATCCTTCACAGGCGCCACCCCGTGTACTTCCCGTCATCCGGGGTCCCGAAAACCCGGACTTTTCCTGGTTTTCGGAGGGATTTCCCGGTCACGGAGAGTGGATGCCCGCACACCCCCTCCTGTGATCGATCACACATGAGCGTCTCAGGAGTGGGGCCACGGAATTCCGCGCAAAGCGAACGGAACCGGTCGGCTCGTGCAGTGTGTCAGATCGGCAGAGTGACGCGCATCACGAGACCACCGCCCTCGCGGGGCTCCGCGATGATACGGCCGCCGTGGGCGCGGGCCACGGACCGGGCGATCGACAGGCCGAGACCGACCCCCTTGTCGCTGCCGGTCCGCTCCTGCCGGAGCCGCCGGAACGGCTCGAAGAGGTTGTCGATCTCGTACGCGGGGACCACGGGTCCCGTGTTCGAGACGAGCAGCACCGCCTGGCCGTTCTCGACCTCGGTGGTGACCTCCACCCAGCCGCCCTCCGGCACGTTGTACCGCACGGCGTTCTGGAGCAGGTTCAGCGCGATCCGTTCGAGCAGGACGCCGTTGCCCTGGACGACGGCGGGCGCGCGCTCGCCGCGGATCTCGACGCCCCTGGCCTCGGCCTCGGCGTGCACCTGGTCGACGCCCCGCTCGGCGACCTCGGCGAGGTCGACGGGTTTGCGCTCGATGATCTGGTTGTCGCTCCGGGCGAGCAGCAGCAGGCCCTCGACGAGCTGCTCGCTGCGCTCGTTGGTGGCGAGCAGGGTCTTGCCGAGCTGCTGGAGCTCCACGGGCGCGCCGGGGTCCGAGAGGTGCACCTCCAGGAGGGTGCGGTTGATCGCGAGCGGGGTCCGCAGCTCGTGCGAGGCGTTCGCGACGAACCGCTGCTGGGCGGTGAAGGCCCGCTCCAGGCGCTCCAGCATCTCGTCGAAGGTGTCGGCGAGCTCCTTGAGCTCGTCGTCCGGGCCGTCCAGCTCGATCCGCCGGGACAGGTCCGAACCGGCCACCTGGCGGGCGGTGCGGGTGATCCGGCCGAGCGGGGAGAGCACCCGTCCCGCCATGGCGTAGCCGAAGGCGAAGGCGATGATGCTCAGGCCCAGCAGGGCGAAGAGCGAGCGGCGCAGCAGGTCGTCCAGGGCCAGGTCGCTCTGGTGCCGGAGGCAGACGGACACCGCGTCGTTGAACTGCTCGACGGTGCCCGTGTTGGGCAGGTCGCACCACGAGGTGGTGGGCTGGACCTCGCCCTTGACGATCTTGAAGGGCAGCTGGGCCGCGCTGTCGCTGAGGGCCTGCGCGGTGAAGAGGTAGATGATCGAGAGCAGCAGGATGCCCGCGATCAGGAACATCCCGCCGTACAGCAGGGTGAGCCGTATGCGGATGGTCGGGCGCAGGAGCGGGCGGACGGGGTCCCGGGGGTCCCAGGTCGGCTTGGGGGGTGCCTGGGGGTGGGGCACGGGGGTCGTGGCCATCGACTCAGATCCGGTAGCCGGAGCCGGGCACGGTGACGATGACGGGGGGCTCCCCCAGCTTGCGGCGCAGGGTCATGACGGTGACGCGCACCACGTTGGTGAACGGGTCGGTGTTCTCGTCCCAGGCCTTCTCCAGGAGCTGCTCGGCCGAGACGACGGCGCCCTCGCTGCGCATGAGGACCTCCAGGACGGCGAACTCCTTCGGCGCGAGCTGGACCTCGCGGCCGTCCCGGAAGACCTCGCGGCGGTTCGGGTCGAGCCTGATGCCGGCGCGCTCCAGGACGGGCGGGAGGGGCACGGTCGTGCGGCGGCCGAGGGCCCGCACGCGCGCGGTGAGCTCGGTGAAGGCGAAGGGCTTGGGGAGGTAGTCGTCCGCGCCCAGTTCGAGGCCCTCCACGCGGTCGCTGACGTCGCCGGAGGCGGTGAGCATCAGGACGCGCGTGGGCATGCCCAGCTCGACGATCCTGCGGCAGACGTCGTCGCCGTGCACGAGGGGGAGGTCGCGGTCGAGGACGACGACGTCGTAGTCGTTGACCCCCACGCGCTCCAGGGCGGCCGCGCCGTCGTACACGACGTCGACGGCCATGGCCTCCCGGCGCAGTCCGGTGGCCACCGCATCGGCGAGCAGCTGCTCGTCCTCGACGACGAGTACGCGCACGTCGTACATCCTTCCCTCTGACCGCGACCCGGGGCGGGAGCGGCCGGTACCTGAGCTGACTGTGGGTGTCCATCCTGCCCCGTACGCGCGTAAACCGGCTGTAAGGCGGCGGTGCGGGGCCGGGGCCGGGCGGGGCCTCCGGAGGGGGCACCGAGAATTCACCTGATTCGCGGGCCAGTTGAGGTTTCTCCGCGAAAGGGGTTGGGGAGGACGACTGCACACCCCGCGATCACGCCCTGTATGTGGCGCGCCACCCGACGCTCTCTGTCCCCCAGAGACCGCAGCGCGTGATCCGACCCACCCTCGGCACACCCCCGTGCCACCGGACCCACGACGAGGGGGCGCACGATGGACGCTTTCACGGCCGGCCTGCTGCACCGCATCAGGACCACGCAGACGGACCTCACGCGGGCGCGTGAGACGGGAGACGACTACCTGGCGGAGGTGGAGCAGGCCGAGCTGGAGGACCTGCACCGCCTGGCCGCCGAGCACGGCGTGGAGGTGGCCGTGCCGGGCGTCTGACCCGCCCCGCCGCTCCCGCCGGTGGAGCGGCACACCCGCGCGGGGCCCCGGCGCCGTCCCGGCACCGGGGCCCTCGTCCGTCCGCTCACGGCCCGCCGGGACCGGGTCAGTCGTGCCAGGCCCCCAGCTCCTCCAGGAGCTCCTGGAGGGGCGTGAAGAGGCCCGGGGAGGCCGCCACGGTCAGCTCTCCGGACTCCGGCTCCCCGGGGCGGCCGCCGGTCAGGGCGCCCGCCTCGCGGGCGATCAGCGCGCCCGCCGCGAGGTCCCAGGGGTTGAGGCCGCGCTCGTAGTAGGCGTCGAGGCGGCCCGCGGCGACGTCGCAGAGGTCGATGGCGGCCGAGCCGGCGCGCCGGATGTCGCGGACCCGCGGGATCACCCGCCGGGCGACGTCGGCCTGGTGGGCGCGGCGGGTCTGGACGTAGGCGAAGCCGGTGCCGAGCAGGGCCTGGTCGAGCGGGGGCGAGGGGCGGACGGCGAGCCGCCGGTCCCCCGCGTGCGCGCCGCGGCCGAGGACCGCGTGGTACGTCTCGCCGCGCAGCGGCGCCTCGACCACGCCGACGACGGTCTCGCCGTCCCGTTCGGCGGCGATCGAGACGCCCCAGGTGGGCAGGCCGTACAGGTAGTTCACGGTGCCGTCGAGCGGGTCGATGACCCAGCGCACGCCGCTCGTGCCGGGGCTGGCGGCGCCCTCCTCGCCGAGGAGGCCGTCCCGCGGGCGGTGCTCGGCGAGGAAGCCGGTGATGAGCTTCTCGGCGGCGATGTCCATCTCGGTGACCACGTCGATGGGGCTCGTCTTGGTCTTCGCCACGGTCAGGTCGTCGGGCCGGCCGTCGCGCAGCAGCGCTCCGGCCCGCCGCGCCGCCTCCAGGGCGATCTCGTGCAGCTCGGTGAGCAGGGGGTCGGGAACCTCGGTCATGGGATCTCCTTGCGCGTACGGGTGCACGGGTGTACGGGCGTACGGGCGGGTCACGGGCTTCACCTGCGCGTGCGGCTCCGCCGCGCGCCGGGGGGCCTCACGCGTACGGGCTGTCGGCGCCGGCCGCCGCGGGCCGCTCCGTCCTGGCCGGGCAGCAGCCGATCGGGCACAGGTCGTGGGAGGGCCCGAGCGCGCCCAGGGCGCACCGCTCCACCCGGATCCCGCGCTCCCCGGCGGCCCGCTCCAGGACGAGGTCGCGGACTGCGGCGGCGAAGCGCGGGTCGGAGCCGACGGTGGCCGAGCGCCGGACGGGCAGGCCGAGTTCGGCCGCCTTGGCCGTGGCCTCGGTGTCGAGGTCGTACAGGACCTCCATGTGGTCGGAGACGAAGCCGATCGGGACCATGACGGCCGCGGGCGCGCCGGCGCCGTGCAGCTCCTCCAGGTGGTCGCAGATGTCGGGCTCCAGCCACGGGATGTGCGGGGCGCCGCTGCGGGACTGGTAGACGAGCTTCCAGGGGTGGTCGGTGCCGGTCCGCTCGCGGACGGCGTCGGCGATCGTCCGTGCCACGTCGAGGTGCTGGCGCACGTAGGCCCCGCCCTCGCCGTGCTCGCGGGCCGGTCCCGAGGTGTCGGCGGAGGAGTCGGGGATGGAGTGGGTGGTGAAGGCGAGGTGGGCGCCGTCCCGCACGGCGGGGTCGAGTTCGGCGAGGGAGGCGAGGACGCCCTCGACCATGGGCTCGACGAAGCCGGGGTGGTTGAAGTAGTGCCGGAGCTTGTCGACGCGGGGCAGCGGGAGGCCCTCCGCCTCCAGGGTCGCGAGCGCGTCGGCGAGGTTCTCGCGGTACTGGCGGCAGCCGGAGTAGGAGGCGTACGCGCTGGTGGCGAGGACGGCGATGTGGCGCCGGCCGTCGGTGACCATCTCCCGGAGGGCGTCGGTGAGGTACGGCGCCCAGTTCCGGTTCCCCCAGTAGACCGGGAGGCCGAGTCCGGCCTCCGCGAAGTCCGTCCGCAGCGCGTCGAGGAGCGCGCGGTTCTGGTCGTTGATCGGGGAGACGCCGCCGAAGAGGAAGTAGTGCTGCCCCACCTCCTTGAGCCGTTCCTTCGGGATGCCGCGGCCGCGCGTCACGTTCTCCAGGAACGGGACCACGTCGTCCGGGCCCTCGGGACCGCCGAAGGAGAGCAGCAGCAGGGCGTCGTACGGGGCGGGATCGTGCTGATCGGACATGGCACCGATCCTCCCACCCGGCCGTGGCGACGGGGGCGCGGCCCGTCGGAAAGGGGGGTGGCGGGGCGCGGTCCGCCGGAAGGGGTGTCGGGCGGGTGTTCGCCCCGGTCGTCCGAAAAGGGGGATGACCCATTCAGTTCAACGCCGTAGGCTTTAGCTGTTAACTACACGCGCCCGGCGATCGCGCAGGAGCACGTGCCGAGTCGTCGCGCGGAGCACGCTCCGAAGCACGGAGATTCCGGAGACCCTCTTGCCCAGTCCCTACCGCGCGATCTTCGCGGCACCCGGAGCCGCGTCGTTCTCCGTCGCCGGCTTCTTCGGCCGGATGCCCCTGTCCATGATGGGCATCGGCATCGTCACCATGATCTCGCAGGTCACCGGCAGGTACGGCCTCGCCGGCGCGCTCTCGGCGACGCTCGCGATGTCCGCCGCCGTCCTCGGCCCCCTGGTCTCGCGCCTGGTCGACCGGCACGGGCAGCGCCGGGTGCTCCGGCCGGTGACGCTGGTGTCGCTCGCCGCGGGCGCCGGGCTGCTGCTCTGCGTGCAGCGGGAGGCCCCGGACTGGACGCTCTTCGCGTTCACCGCCGTGATCGGCTGCGTGCCGAGCGTCGGGGCGATGATCCGGGCCCGCTGGGCGGAGATCTACCGGGGCGAGGGACGGAGCCTGCACACGGCGTACTCCTGGGAGTCGATCGTCGACGAGGTGTGCTTCATCTTCGGCCCGATCATCTCCATCGGCCTGTCGACGACCTGGTTCCCCGAGGCCGGTCCGCTGCTCGCCGGGGTGTTCCTCGCGATCGGCGTCTTCTGGCTGACCGCGCAGCGCTCCACGGAGCCCCGGCCGCACCCGCGGCAGGGCGGCGAGCGGGAGACCTCCCTGCTCCGCTCCCCCGGCCTGCGGGTCCTGGTGCTCGCCTTCGTCGCCACCGGCGCCGTCTTCGGCTCGGTGGACGTGGTGACCGTGGCCTTCGCCGAGGAGCGGGGCCACAAGGCCGCCGCCAGCCTCGTCCTGGCCGTCTACGCGCTGGGCTCCTGTCTGGCCGGGGCCGTCTTCGGCCTGCTCCACCTCAAGGGCGAGCCGTCCCGCAGGTGGCTGCTGGGCGTCTGCGCGATGGCCGTGAGTATGATCCCCCTCCTACTGGCCGGGAACCTGCCGTTGCTGGCCGTGGCGCTCTTCGTCGCGGGCCTGTCCATCGCACCTACGATGGTGACCACGATGGCCCTCGTCGAAGCGCACGTACCGCGCACCAAGCTGACCGAGGGCATGACCTGGACGGGTACGGGTCTCGCGATCGGCGTGGCGCTCGGCTCCTCCGCCGCGGGCTGGGTGGTCGACGCGTCGGGAGCGGAAGCGGGGTACGTGGTGCCCGTCGTCTCGGGCGCGGTCGCGGTCGCGGTGGGTCTTCTCGGACACCGCCGGCTGCGCAGGCCGGCGCCGAACCGGGAGGGGCAGCGTGAGCGGGACGACGACAGCGGGGTCGGGGAGCGGCGGGACGGCGAGCGGTCCGTGGCGCAACTGGGCGGGGAACGTCACCTCCCGCCCGGCCCGTGAGGTGAGCCCGGCCTCGGCCGAGGAGCTCGCCGAGGCGGTGCGCCGGGCGGCCGAGGACGGGCTGCGGGTGAAGACGGTCGGCACCGGCCACTCCTTCACCCCGATCGCGGCCACCGACGGGGTGCTGATCCGGCCGGGTCTGCTGACCGGGATCCGGCGGATCGACCGCGAGGCGATGACCGTGACGGTCGAGTCGGGCACCTCGCTGAAGCGGCTCAACGTGGCGCTGGCCCGGGAGGGCCTGTCGCTCACGAACATGGGCGACATCATGGAGCAGACCGTCGCCGGGGCCGTCTCCACCGGTACGCACGGCACGGGCCGCGACTCGGCGTCGGTGGCCGCGCAGATCCGCGCCCTCGAACTGGTGACGGCCGACGGACAGCTGCTGACCTGTTCGGAGAAGGAGAGTCCGGAGGTCTTCGCGGCCGCCCGGATCGGGCTCGGCGCCCTCGGCGTGGTCACCGCGATCACCTTCGCGGTGGAGCCGGTCTTCCTGCTCACCGCGCGCGAGGAGCCGATGACCTTCGACCGGGTCACCTCGGAGTTCGACGCGCTGCACGCGGAGAACGAGCACTTCGAGTTCTACTGGTTCCCCCACACGGACAACTGCAACACCAAGCGCAACAACCGCAGCGCGGGCCCCGCCGCTCCCCCCGGGCGGATCAGCGGCTGGGTGGAGGACGAGCTCCTCTCCAACGGGGTCTTCCAGCTCGCCTGCTCGCTCGGCAGGGCGGTGCCGCCGGTCGTCCCCGCGCTCGCCAGGGTCTCCAGCCGGGCCCTGTCGGCCCGTACGTACACCGACATCCCGTACAAGGTCTTCACCTCGCCGCGCCGGGTGCGCTTCGTGGAGATGGAGTACGCGCTGCCGCGCGAGGCGGCGGTCGCCGCGCTGCGCGAGGTCAAGGCGATGGTCGAGCGCTCGCCGCTCAAGGTGAGCTTCCCGGTGGAGGTGCGCACGGCCCCGGCGGACGACATCGCGCTGTCCACGGCCTCGGGGCGGGAGACCGCCTACATCGCCGTGCACCTCTACAGGGGAACGCCCCACCGGGCGTACTTCACGGCGGTGGAGCGCATCATGACGGCGCACGGGGGCCGTCCCCACTGGGGCAAGCTGCACACCCGCGACGCCGCCTACTTCTCGGAGGTCTATCCGCGCTTCGCCGAGTTCACGGCGCTGCGCGACCGGCTCGACCCGGACCGGCTCTTCGCCAACGACCACCTGCGGCGGATCCTCGGCGACTGAGGGCCCGGTCGGGAAGGACGGAGACGGCCGCCACGCGTGCGTGGCGGCCGTCTCCGTCTATTCGGCTCCGGGTTCCGCGCCGGTTCCGGTGTCGGGTCCGGTCGGCGCCGGGAACGACGGGGCGGTCGGGACCCCGGTCGGTCCCGTGCCGGTGGACGGCTCCAGGGTCGGGGCGGTCGGTCCCGTGGTGGGGCCGGTCGGCTCCGGCGGGGGCGTCGTCCCGCCGTCGGTGGGCGCGGAGGGCGTCGGCTCGGCCGACGGGGTCCCGCTTCCGTCCTGTCCGGTGTCCGGCCGCCCGGAGTCCCGGTCGCCGGAGCTCGGGGCGGGTCCGGGCCCGGAGGTGGTGCCGTCCCCGGGCCGTCCGGTGCCGTCGGACGAGCCGGAGGGCGTCGGGGTGGTCTCCCCGCCCGGGTCCGGCGCGTCCTGTCCGCCGTGCCCGCCGCCGCGGACGGCCGAGCCGAAGGTGGTGGTCCCCTGCCGGCCGCTGAAGTCCTCCCCGGCGACCAGCTCGTAGGTGGTGATGCCGCCCATGGTGACGCCGAAGACCAGGGCGGCGGCGATCGCCGGGCGCTTCCAGCCCCGCACCCGGGTGCCGTGGGTGGTCGCCTCGCCGAACTCCTCCCGTTCCGGGAGGGGCGGCGGGACCGCGGCGAGCAGCAGGGTGGCGTCGTCCCGCGCGGGCCCCGCGCCGGGCGCGGCACCGGCCGCGAGCGGGACCTGGCGGCCCCGGGGCCGGGCGGCGGCGGTCGCGTCGCGGACCTGCTCGCCGGTGCGCCGGAAGACGTACTGGAAGAGGGGGCCGCCGCAGGTGGCGATGACACTGATCACGCCGGCGCCGATGATCGTGCCGTACACGCCCAGGGTCGAGGCGAGCTTGGCGGCGATGACCGCGGCCAGGGCGCTGCCCGAGACCTGGGCGACGCTCAGGTCGATCCTTCTCCTGCCGCTCTCCTCGTCCTTCTCGCGCTCCTCCGTCTTCGCCTCCTTCGGCTCGTCGGTGTCGGTTTCCGGCCTGTGGCGCATCTCCAACCCCTGCTGACTCATCCGAGTGCCTTGCACCCAGAAGGGACAAATGGGGGAAGGGAATAGTTCCGTTTCCGCTCTTTCTGTGAAGAGGGACACGCGGGGAGGAGGCCCCGGAGACCCAACTCCCGTGCCGCCCGAGAAGTTGGGCGGCGCGCCTGTCCACCCAGGTGGCCCGAATGGAGTACATTGACGAACCCT
Source organism: Streptomyces sp. NRRL F-6492 (assembly GCF_001280125.1). GTDB lineage: Bacteria > Actinomycetota > Actinomycetes > Streptomycetales > Streptomycetaceae > Streptomyces. The sequence continues at coordinate 9,114 of NZ_LGEG01000284.1, read as the reverse complement.
GGGTCCGGACGCCCTCACGGGTGCCCGGGATCACGGGAAGGGAGCCGGAGACGGCGCTCGAACCGGCGGCGCCGCGGCATCGCACGGAGACCGATCACGAGGAGTGACCACCAGTCACTCCGGGTAGTGAAGAGGTAACCGTGCCATAACGGCGCCCCAGGGTCCATGCCCGACACGCCGGGCAACTCGGCAAGGTAGTGGCAGGCTGCACCCGGGCAGGCCACACTCGACTAGCGGAAGCAGCGACGCACGTGACGTCGGCAGGCACCACCCGGGAGGTCCCCATGCCCGAACTGCGTGTCGTGGCCGTCTCCAACGACGGCACACGACTGGTGCTGAAGGCTGCTGACAGCACGGAGTACACGCTTCCGATCGACGAGCGGCTCCGCGCCGCCGTGCGCAACGACCGCGCGCGCCTCGGCCAGATCGAGATCGAGGTGGAGAGCCACCTCCGCCCCCGCGACATCCAGGCGCGGATACGAGCCGGTGCCTCCGCGGAGGAGGTCGCCCAGCTCGCCGGCATCCCCGTCGACCGCGTGCGCCGCTTCGAGGGCCCCGTGCTCGCGGAGCGCGCCTTCATGGCGGAGCGGGCCCGCAAGACCCCGGTCCGCAGGCCCGGGGAGAACAGCGGCCCCCAGCTCGGCGAGGCGGTGCAGGAGCGGCTGCTGCTGCGCGGCGCCGAGAAGGACACCGTGCAGTGGGACTCCTGGCGGCGGGACGACGGCACCTGGGAGGTGCTGCTCGTCTACCGCGTCGCGGGCGAGGTCCACACGGCCAGCTGGACGTACGACCCGCCCCGGCGGCTCGTCCAGGCCGTGGACGACGAGGCGCGGGCCCTGATCGGCGAGACGGACGACACGATCGCCGCCGCGCCGGAGCCCAGCTTCCCGTTCGTGCCGCGCATCGCCCGGCTGCCCCGGGACCGGCCGCTCGACCGCGCCCTGGACCGCCAGCTGGAGCGGGCCCCCGCGCCGCCGCCCGAGCCGGAGGACGAGCGGGACTCCCTGACCAGCCTCCTGGAGGCGGTGCCGAGCTTCCGCGGCGACATGGTCGTGCCCGAGCAGCCGGACTCCGAGCCCTCGGAGGAGCCGGAGGCCGAGGAGCCCCCGGCGCCGGCCGCCTCGGCGGGCGCGGGCGCCGCGTACGCCGACGTGCTCATGCCCCGCGCGGTCTCGGGCCACCGCGACCGCCTCACCGGCACCACGGACCGCCAGGCCGAGGCGGACGGCGTCCGCCCGGGGCGGCGTGCGGCGGTGCCCAGCTGGGACGAGATCGTCTTCGGCACGCGGAGGAAGAAGCAGGACTGACCTCCGTCACGGAGGCGCACGAGGTGTCACGAGGTGTACGGAGAGGGGCCCGCGCCGTGGTCACGGCGCGGGCCCCGTCATGTCCGTTGCCCGCCCGTACGCGCTATAGCGGGTCGGGGCCCGTGGCCACCGGGCGGGACGGGTCGGCGGACCACTCCGACCAGGAGCCGGCGTAGAGGGACGCCGGGATGCCGGCGATCTCCAGGGCGAGGACCTCGTGGGCGCCGGAGACGCCGGAGCCGCAGTAGACCGCGACCGGGGTCCCCTCGGCCGCGCCCAGGGCGGCGAACCGGTCCCGCAGGGCGTCGGCGGCCAGGAAGAGGCCCCCGGCGTCGACGTTCTCGGTCGTCGGGGCCGAGACCGCGCCCGGGATGTGGCCGCCGACGCGGTCGATCGGCTCCACGTCCCCGCGGTAGCGCTCGGCCGCCCGCGCGTCCAGGAGCAGCCCCGAGCGGGCCAGCGCCGCCGCCCCGTCCGCGTCGAGCAGGCCGAGGGCGCCCGGCCGCGGCCGGAAGTCGCCCGGCTCGGGCACGGGGACCTTCTCCGTCAGCTCGCCCGTCCAGGCCGCGAGGCCCCCGTCCAGGACCCGCACGTCCGGGTGGCCCGCCCAGCGCAGCAGCCACCAGGCGCGGGCGGCGCCCCAGCCGGAGCCGCCGTCGTAGACCACGACCGGCCGGTCCGCCGAGACGCCCGCGCGGCGCATCGCGGCGCCGAAGGCCTCCGGGTCGGGCAGCGGGTGGCGGCCGCCGCCGCCGGGCGGTCCCGCGAGTTCCGTGTCCAGGTCGACGTAGACCGCGCCGGGCAGGTGGCCGGCCTCGTAGGCGGGCCGTCCGGGCGGGCCGCCGAGCGCCCAGCGGACGTCCAGGAGGGCCGGCGGCCGGACCCCGGCCGACTCGCTCGGCAGTTCGCTTGCGGAGATGATGGGCTTCATGGATGCCATACTCGCGCAGCCGCACGGCCGCGCGGGACGGACCCGGCGTCTTTCCCACGGGAGCGCACCGGCACCCGACACGGCCCGTGCGCACCGCGCCACCACCGGTTTCACCATCGGACGGGGGCACGGCCACGACGATGGTCCGAGGAGAGGGTGACGATGACCGAGGCGACTCGGCGCCCACCCGGCACACCCTGTTGGGTGAGCCTGATGGTGCACGGGCTTGACGCCACGCAGGAGTTCTACAACGCGCTCTTCGACTGGGAGTTCGTACCCGGTCCCGAGCAGCTCGGCCCGTACGTCCGCGCCCTGCTCGGCGGCAGGGAGGTGGCGGGCATCGGCCGACTGCCGACCGACCGGCACCTGCGCATCGCCTGGACCCCCTACCTGGCCACCGAGGACGCCGGCGAGACCGCCGAGTCCATCCGGGGCTGCGGCGGGACCGTGGCGGTGGGCCCGCTGGACGCGGGCGAGGCGGGCCGCCTGGCGATCTGCTCCGACCCGACGGGCGCGGTCTTCGGCGTCTGGCAGGCGAAGGCGCACCACGGCACGGCGACGGCGGGACCGCCGGGGACCCCGGTGTGGAACGAGCTGCTCACGTACGAGACGTCGATCGGCAAGTTCTACCGGACGGTCTTCGGCTTCGAGCTGGGTCCGGCGGACTCGCCCGAGGACGACTACGCGACGCTCTTCGTGGACGGGACCCCGGTGGCCTCCCTGCACGGTGTCGGCGACGCGCTGCCGCGGGACCGGGGCCCGCACTGGATGACGTACTTCGAGGTGGCCGACGTGGACGCGGCCGCCCTGCTCGTCGTGGAGCTCGGCGGACGGGTCCTGTCCCCGCCGCGCGACGGCACGGCGGGGCGGCTCGCCGTGGTGGCGGACCCGGAGGGCGCGGTCTTCACCCTGGTCAGGTCGGCCGGGCGCTGACCGGGGCGGCGGTCACGGGCGGTGCGTCCCGGCTCAGCCCCGGCGGCTGCGCGCGAGGCCGCGGCGCAGCCGGGACGCGCCGCCGCCCGGGGCGGGCGCCGTCGCTCCGCCCGGCAGGCCGAGCAGGGTCAACCGTTCGGCGTCGAAGTGGTGGGCGGTGCCGGGGGCGTCGTGGTGGGCGGCCAGGAAGCGGGCCGCCTCCTCCCGGAGCTCCGGGTGGCTGGCGTGCCGCATGCAGTAGCCGACGGCCCGGACCAGGGGCGTGAGGGAGGCGGGGGCCGGTCCGGGGACGGCGGGCTCCTCGCCCCGCTCCAGGTCCGCGACGAGGTGGTCGACGACGGTGAGCGGGACGCGGTTGCTGTTCTCGAAGGGGGTGAGCCGTTCGAGCACCTCTGCCGTGCCCACGCGCGCGACGGGCACGCCGTAGTAGACGGCGGCGGTGAGCATCGCCGTGGAGAAGCAGCCGACGACGAGCCGGGGCCGGCACCGCTCGTAGAAGGTCTCGGCGAGCAGCGGCCCGTCGAGGACCGTCAGGCGCACGCCGGTGCGTTCCGCCTCCTCGTCGAGGGCCCGGGAGTAGCGGACGGGCGCGGTCGGGTGGGGCTTGAAGACGACGGAGCGGTGCCCGGCGGCGACCGCCCCGCGCAGCATCCGCACGTGCAGCTCCTCTTCCTCCTCGGCGGTGAGGAGGCCGAGGGCGGCGAGGTACTGGCCGAGCAGGAGGGCCGTGGGTCCGGCGGCGGCCGCCCGCGCGATCGCCGGGTCGTCGGCGGCCTCCTCGGCGATCTCGGCGAGGACGGCGCGGAAGGCGTCGTCGGGGACGAGCTCGGGCTCGACGCCGTACTCGGCGAGGAGGAGGGGCCGCAGGCCCGGCACCAGGTCGAGGTGGAGGACCCGGCGGACGCGGCAGGCGATCGACTGCGCGAGGTCGTTGCGGGTGGGGCCGTAGCTCATCAGGCCGTCGGCGTAGACGTGCAGGGAGCTCTCGGGGAAGGTGCCGGCGAGCGCCTTCGCGGGGTTGACCTGGATGGACTCGACGACCAGTTCCACCGGGGCGTCGCCGAGGTCCCAGGCGGTGCGCAGCACGCGCTGCCAGAGCGGGGCCTCCTCGGGGCGGGGGGCCCAGGCGGCGGGGTGGTACGGGTGGATCGTCTCGTTCCAGTCGAGGGTGCCGTCGAAGCGGGCGGCGATCCGCCCGTAGCCGGTCATGGTCTCCAGGCGCAGCGCGGTCTCCGGGATCTCGGCGTTGTGCGAGACGAGGAGGAGCCGGCGGGCGTCCTCGCGGGGGCCGAACCGCCCGGCGTCGAGGGCGGCGGCCAGGGTGGCGGCGCCGTAGAGGGTGGACACCTGGAAGATCTGGACGGGACGGGCGTCGGGAACCGGGACGGAGGCGGGGGCCGTGCGGGGGGCTGTCTCGGGGGTCATGGTTCAGGCGGTCCTTCCGGCCTCGCGCAGGCCCCGGAGGAGGGTGCCGCGGCGGGTGTCCATGGTGGCGAGGGTCTCGTCGAGGACCCGCTGCGGCATGCGGCGCAGCGCGTCGCCGACGTCGGCGCGCAGCCGCTCGGCGACGGCGGGTTCGTACTTCTCGGCCTTGCCCATGTGGAAGGCGATCATCGCGCAGTACGTGCGGACCGCCTTCGGGAGGAAGCGGTCCGCCTCGGCGTCCTCGGAGACCTCGGCGAGCAGGAGGTCGTACGAGGGGATGAAGTCCAGCTGCCGGTGGTCGGTGATCTGGGTGAGCGAGGTGGTGACGCCCCGCCGGTAGAAGACCCCGTGCAGGGAGAGCGCCGCGAAGGTGCGGGCCTTGAGGTGGAGCCGCCAGATCCAGAGGCGGTCCTCGGCGGTCCTCAGGGTCGTCTCGAAGCGGGAGGCGCCGTGCGCGAAGAGGCGGCTGCTGTAGATGCCGAAGGGGACGAAGGGGTAGTCCACCATCGTCACCATGGCGGCCGGCGAGATGCCGTCCCTGGGGTCCATCACGGTGTCGCGCCGCTGGGCGGGGGCGTAGCGGATCTGGCGCCTGCGGCCCTCCGACAGGACGTGGTCGGTGCGGGCGAAGTCGCAGTCCAGGCCGGAGATCCCGGCGACGGCGGCGCTCAGGTGGCCGGGCGCGTACCAGTCGTCCCCGTCGAGGAAGGTGAGGTAGTCGCCGCGTGCCGCGTCGATCCCGGTGTTGCGCGCCTGGGCGACGCCCCGGTTCGTCTCGTGCCGGATGACGGTGGCGTTCGGCAGGCGGTCGCGCCAGCGGTCGAGGATCTCCGGGGTGTCGTCCGTCGAGCAGTCGTCGACCAGCAGGAACTCGAATGCGGGATCGGCGTTGTTCGCGAGGCTGCGCAGGGTGTCGGGGGCGTAGGCCCCGACGTTGTGGAACGGTACGACGACGGACAGTTTCGGCACTCGGGTTCCCCACACTGAATCGGACTGTCAAACCCCGTTTACGGCGGGTACGGTAACGGCCCGCCGCTCCGGCCGAACGAGCCCCGCGTGCACGCGGGGTGAACTTTCGCCGTCCTCCCCGGAAAGCCGGTGACGGCCGGTCACCCGCGCGTCCGTCCGCGGTGCAGGGCGCCCGTCGCGACGAGCGCGAGGAGCGCGGCCGCGCCGACGGCGCCGCCGAGCCGGAGGCCCGGCGGCCGGAAGGAGCAGCGGACGGTGTCCGCCCGCCCGTCGAGGGGGACGGCGACCAGGCCCTCGTACGCGCGCGCGGGGCGGAGTTCCGCGTCCCCGGCGGCGCACCTCCAGCCGGAGATCCGGGGCGCTGCGAGGACGGCGACGCCCGTACTGCCCGGCGGGAGTTCGGCGGTGACGGTGTGTCCGGTGGTGCTGACCCGGGTGGCGCCGGTGGCGGTGAGCCGGTCCACGGCGGCGTCGAGGCGGGCGCGGGCCAGGCAGCCGACCGGTTCCCGGGGCAGGCGCACCTCGCCCTCGGGGCCGAGGTCGACGCGCACCTCGCCGGAGTCCGGCGCGGTGCCGAGGGCGCCCATGGGGGCGGTGACGGCCGGTGGCCTGCCGTCGAAGCGCACGGGCTCCTCGCCCGCGAGGGCCGCCGTGCCCCGGTACTCCGGCGCCCAGAACCAGACCTGGGAGCCGGCCGGGCAGCGGGCGGTGAGGACGCGTCCGGTGCGGCGGGGGGCGGGCCGCTCGTACACGGAGGCGCCGAGGAGGCGTTCCTGCCGGGCGAAGGCGGAGTCCCCGGCGGGACCGGCCGGTCGCGGCGACGGGCGGACGGTGACCAGGGGCGGTACGGGGGTGGTGGTGACGGTGACCGCGGCGCGGGGCGGCGCGTCCCGCCGTACCGGCTCCGTCGGTCGCGAGCGGATCCGGGTGCCGACGGAGAACAGGGCGTCGGTCACGGGGTTGTCGAGGGTGACCGGGTGCCGGCCCTTGGCGTAGGAGCCGAAGCCCAGGGAGACGAGGGTCCGGGAGGTCGCCTCGGAGGTGAGGCTGCTGTAGTACTCGGCGCCCTGTCCGCCGACGAGCAGGGCGTCGTTGCCGCCGGGGACCTCTCCGGGGTCCGTGCGGTGGCGGGGCCAGGCGTCCGCCCGGGCCGCCTCGCGGGCCACGGCCTCGTGCCAGGGGCCGGTCCGGGGCGACCAGGCGACCTCGCTCCGCTGCCGCTCCTCGATCCGCTTCCCGGTGACGACCGCCTCGCCCCCCTGGGCGGCGACGAGCAGGACCACGGCGAGGGCGGACAGGACCCGGCCGGACCCGGAGGCCGCGAGGACGGGCAGGGCCCGACCGGCCCGGGAGGCCGTCAGGGCGAGGAGGGCGGCGACGAGTGCCAGGAGCGCGGCCGCGCCGAAGGCGGGGAAGGTCCACCGGTCGACGTCGGCGCTCCCCCGGGCCGTCCACGCGAGGGCGCCGAGCAGGGCGCCGCCCCCGAGGAGCGCGGCCGGCCGGGGCACTCCCCCGGCGACCGAGAACCAGGCCGCGATCAGCAGCAGGCCGCACAGGACGAAGGCCTGACGGTACGGAACGCCGTTGGGCGAGGCCCCCGCGTGCCAGAGCAGATGGGTGGGCTCCCACTGGAGGGAGAGCGTCACCAGGACGACGGCGGCCGTCAGGGCGGCCCGGACGCGCGGGGCGACGGCCCGGTTGAAGGGCAGCGTCAGGGCGAGGGCGAGGGCGGGCGTGCCGACGAAGAGGGCGGGGCTGGACGTGCTCGCGGTGGCGGGCAGGAACCGGGCGAGGACCTCCGTCCAGGCCACGGGCGCGAAGGTGACCTCCGGGGTGGGGTCGGCGGTCTTCGTGCCGAGGAAGACGACCGCGACGAGCGGTGCGGCGAGTCCGACGCCGATGAGGACGCCCCGGGCGGCGCGCAGCGCCCCGGCGAGGCGCCGCCGGGCGGTGGCGGTCTCCTCGGCGGTGAGCAGCCGGACGGCGAGGACGACGGCCGCGCCGAGGGTCGCCATGTACGCGGTGTAGAAGTTGGCGGTCCAGGCGAGGGCGACGACGAGCGGCCCGAGGACGGGGCGGCGGCCGGTGCGGGCCCATTCGCCGACCAGGCAGAGCAGCGGGAGGGCGACGAGGCCGTCGAGCCACATCGGGACGGTGGAGCCGAAGTTGAGGGTCCAGCCCGAGAGGGCGTACGCGGTGCCGAGCACGGCGGCGACCGGCCGGGGCCCGGGGCGCAGCCGGAGGAGCAGCAGCGCCATGGCGGCCCCGGCGGCGGTGATCTTGACGGCGGTGACGACGTACAGCGCGAGCTCGATCCGGTCCGCCGGGAAGAACACGACGAGCAGGCCGGCGGGGCTGCTCAGGTAGGTGCCGATGTCGCCGAGGAAGCCGGAGCCGAAGCCGGAGTTCCAGTTGAGGAAGGCGTCGCCGTGCGTCTCGCCGAGGAGGAGGGAGCGCCAGTAGGCGTGGTACGGCAGGTACTGCTGGCCCAGGTCGACGACGTTCCTGGTGACCGGGCCGAAGGGGTGGCTGCGGGAGAGCGCGGTGGCGAGGCAGAACAGCACGGCGGTGAGCAGGGCGGCGGCGCCCGCGGCCCGCGCTCCCCCGGCCGGGGCCCCGGCCCGGGGCCCGGGGTCCGCCTCTTCCTCGCCCTCGGCCTCGTCGGGCACGGTCGCGGCGGCGGGGGGCACACGTCCTCCAGGGGTCGTACGGCGCGGAACGCCCGGAGGTGGGGTCGTCACGCACGGGCCGGACGCCATTACCGCCGAGGCGGGCGACCCGCGGCCGATCGGCGGGGGATGTCCGGGCGCACCCCGGGTGAACTCCCGGTGCCGTACGTTCCGGGCGGATCAGGCGACCGGCACGGGGTCCACGAGTTCGCCGACCGTGCGGACCACCGTGCCGAACAGGTCGGAGACCGTCGTCAGGCTCGCGGCCGCCAGCGCGTCCGACGACAGGACGGTGCCGTCCGGCGCCGCCAGGGGCCGGGTGGCGGTGGCCTCGGCGACGACGGTCGGGCGGTAGCCCCGGTTGAAGGCGCCCTGGGCGGTGAACAGGACGCACAGGTGAGTCATGAAACCGGTGAGGACCAGGTCGCCGGTGGCGCCGAGGTCCTTCAGGACCTCTTCGAGCTCCGTGGCGTGGAAAGCGTCGGGGAACCGCTTGACGACCACCCTCTCGCCCTCGATCGGGGCGACCTCGTCGCTGGGCGAGCCGATCTCGGCCCGGATGTCGTACGGGGTGCCCTCGCCGCCGTCGTTGACGACGTGGACGACCGGCGTGCCGGCGGCGCGGGCGGCCGCGAGCAGCCGGGCGCCGGCGGCCACGGCCTCCTCGGCCCCGTCGAGCCGCATGACGCCGGTCCGGTAGGTGTTCTGGAAGTCGATCATGATCAGGACCGACTCGCTCAGGCGCGGCGGCTCCTGGGGGAGGCCGATCACTTCGCGCAGGGTGGTGGACGCGGTCATGGCGGTTCCTTTTGGGGGGGGGGGCGGGGGGGGGTGGGGGGTCGGCCCCCCCGCGGTTGTAAAAGTAAAACAAAACCTAAAT
>NZ_LGEG01000283.1 GCF_001280125.1 Streptomyces sp. NRRL F-6492 | reverse complement strand
CAAGAACTGGATGGACGAGTACCACGGCGGTCTGAAGAAGTACACGGAGTACAAGACCCAGGACGAGCAGCACCTCCTGGAGACCACCGGCAAGGAGCTCCGCAAGCTCATGAGCTGGGTGAACGACGAGGAGACGGCCGCGTGACCGCCTCCGGCACCACGGTCGGGGCCGGTCCCGGAGCGGTCGGCGCCACCGCCGCGTTCCGGGCGGCCCGCGACTTCCTCCTCGACCGGCACGGCGACTACCGGGCCGCGTACGAGGGCTTCGTCTGGCCCCGGCCCGAGCACTTCAACTGGGCGCTCGACTGGTTCGACGCGATCGCCGAGGGCAACGGGCGCACCGCCCTGCACATCGTGGAGGAGGACGGCCGCGAGGCCCGGTACTCCTTCGCCCGCCTCTCCGCCCGCTCCTCGCGGCTCGCGGGGTGGCTGCGCTCCCGGGGCGTCCGGGCCGGCGACCGGATCCTCCTCATGCTCGGCAACCAGGTGGAGCTGTGGGAGACCGCCCTCGCGGCGATGAAGCTGGGGGCCGTCCTCACCCCGGCGACCCCGCAGCTCGGCCCGGCGGACCTGCGCGACCGGATCGAGCGGGCCGGGGTGGCGCACGTCGTCGTCCGGGCGGCGGACCGGGCGAAGTTCGACGGGGTGCCGGGCCCGTACACCCGGATCCTGGCCGGCGGCACCCCGGCCGACGCGGCCGCGGGCTGGCTCCCGTACGAGGACTTCGAGGCGTACGGGGGCGGGTTCGAGCCCGACGGGCCGACCCGCGCCGACGACCTGCTGATGCTCTACTTCACCTCCGGGACGACCTCGGCGCCGAAACTGGTGGAGCACACCCACCTCTCGTACCCCGTCGGCCACCTGTCGACCATGTACTGGATCGGGCTGCGCCCCGGGGACGTGCACCTGAACATCTCCTCGCCGGGCTGGGCCAAGCACGCCTGGTCCAGCCTCTTCGCACCGTGGAACGCCGAGGCGACCGTCTTCGTGTTCAACTACGAGCGGTTCGACGCGACCCGGCTGATGTCCGAGATGGACCGGGTGGGGGTCACCTCCTTCTGCGCCCCGCCCACCGTGTGGCGGATGCTCATCCAGTCCGACCTCGGCCGGCTGCGGACACCGCCGCGCGAGGCGGTGGGGGCGGGGGAGCCGCTCAACCCCGAGGTGATCGAGAGGGTCCGGGCCGCCTGGGGGGTGACCGTCCGGGACGGCTTCGGGCAGACCGAGATGAGCCTGGCCATCGGCAACTTCCCCGGCCAGGACCTCGTCCCCGGCTCCATGGGCCACCCCGCGCCCGGCTTCGCGGTGACGCTGCTCGACCCGTCGGGCGCGCCGGCCGACGAGGGCGAGATCTGCCTCGACCTGTCGGGCCGGGACCGCCCGGTGGGCCTGACGACCGGCTACCACGGCGACTGGGAGCGCACGGGCGAGGCCATGTCGGGCGGCTTCTACCGCACCGGTGACATCGGCCGCCGCGAGGCGGACGGCCGGATCACCTACGTCGGGCGCTCGGACGACGTCTTCAAGGCGTCCGATTACAAGATCAGCCCGTTCGAGCTGGAGAGCGTGCTCCTGGAGCACGAGGCGGTCGCGGAGGCCGCCGTCGTCCCGGCGCCGGACCCGCTGCGGCTCGCCGTCCCCAAGGCGTACGTGGTGCTCGCCGACGGCTTCGAGCCGGGGCCGGGCACGGCCGAGAGCCTCTTCGCGTACGCGCGGGAGGCGCTGGCCCCGTACAAGCGGATCCGGCGCATCGAGTTCGCCCCGCTGCCGAAGACGGTGTCGGGCAAGATCCGCCGCGTCGAGCTGCGGGCGGCGGCCACGGACGGCTCCCCGGCGGAGTACCGCGACAGCGACTTCCGCTGACCGCCGACCGGGCCGGGCCGGTCCGGCACAAGTCAAGTCGGCCGATTCGAGGAGGGTTTGGCAAGTTGCCAAACCTGCTCCCGGGCGCCCCGCCCGACAAGGGTTACCGAACGGTAGCTATGTAATCTCGCGATAAGCGAGCCGTGAGATCCGAGTTCCGAGTCCCTTCTTCCCCTCTGATCCATCTCAAGGACGGTCAAGACATGTCAGCGGAAACCCTGTCCGTACCGGAGTCCTCCGAGGTCCCGTTCATCAACGTCATCGACCCCGAGTTCCGCTTCGACCTGCCCGAGGTCGTGCGGGCCCAGGCGGCGGGCTGGTACGCCGAGACCCCGCTCGGCATGCTCGTCCTGCGCCACGCCGAGGCGTCGGAACTGGTCCGGGACGGCCGCCTGACCCACAACGGCACCGGCTTCATGGAGCAGAACGGCATCAGCGGCGGCCCCGTCTACGACTGGTTCGTCAACGGCCTGGTGAACCAGGACGGCGACAGCCACCGCCGGCTGCGCGGTCTCGTCGGCCGCGCCTTCACCCCGCGCATGCTGGAGAACCTGCGCCCGGTCATCAGGCAGGCCGCCGAGCGCCTCGCCGACGAGATCGCCGTCAAGGAGGAGGTCGACTTCTTCGAGGCGTTCGCCGACGCCCTGCCGCTGACGGTCATGTCCGAACTGCTCGGCGTGCCGGCCGAGGACTACCCGCGCTTCAGCAACTGGAGCTCGGAGATCGGCCTCGTCTTCAGCCTCGCCCTCGGCGGTGACATACCGGGCCGCGTCGAGGCCGCCGTCGTCGGCCTGTACGCGTACGTGGACGCCCTCATGGCCGCGAAGGCCGAGGCGCCGACCGACGACCTCGTCTCCGCGCTCGTCACCGCCCAGAAGGAGGACGTCGACGGCAACCGGGTCAGCCTGGAGGAGCTCCGCAACCTCGTCGTCACCATGGTGTTCGCCGCGCACGACACCACGCGCCTCCAGCTGGCCAACGCCATGGTCACCTTCTCCGAGCACCCCGACCAGTGGGCCCTGCTCCGCGAGCGCCCCGAGCTCGCCCCGCGGGCGGTCGAGGAGGTCATGCGCTGGCGCCCCTCCTCCAACGCCGTGTACCGGTACGCGGCCGAGGACATCGAGTTCCGCGGGCAGCGCATCCCCGAGGGCACGATGTTCATGATCGGCGTGCAGGCGGTGCAGCGCGATCCGCTCGCCTACCCCGGCGGCGACGTCTTCGACGTCACGGCGGAGCGCAAGACGGCCGTGATGCAGTTCGGCGGCGGCCCGCACTACTGCCTGGGCGCCCCCCTCGCCCGGATGGAGATCACGGAGGCGCTGCCCGCGCTCGCCCGCCGCCTCGGTGCCCCGAAGGTCGTCGGCGACGTCACCTGGCGCCCCGCGATCGGCATCACCGGCCCCAACGAACTTCAGCTGCGGTTCGGCTGATCCCCCGGCACGGACGCCCCGGGGTGTCGCCGCGCAAACCGCTCGACTGCGCGGCGGCGCCCCGCCCGCCGTGCGCGAACCCCCACCGAAAAGAAAGTCCACGAAGACCATGGAGGTCTTGTGACCACGTCGGCACCAGCCAAGAAGACAGGACTCGTCCTGTTCCTGCTGGCCTTCTCCCAGTTCATCATCAGCGTCGACCTGAACATCGTCTACGTCGCGCTGCCCGACATCGGCACCGCCCTCGGCTTCTCGGCCCAGTCACTGCAATGGGTCGTCTCCGCCTACGCGGTGGCCTTCGGCGGCCTGCTGCTCTTCGGCGGCCGCGCCGTCGACCGCATCGGTGCCCGCCGGCTCTTCATGACCGGCCTCGCCTTCTACGCGGTCTCCTCGCTCGTCGGCGGCCTCGCCACCACCCAGGGCGTCCTCATCGGCGCCCGCCTCTTCCAGGGCGTCGGCGGCGCGCTGCTCTTCCCGGCGGTGCTCGCCCTGATCGCCACCTCCTTCGAGGGCACCCAGCGCAACAAGGCGTTCGCCGTCTGGGGCGCCGCCGGTTCGCTCGGCCTCGCGGCCGGCGCGCTGCTCGGCGGTGTGCTGACCGACCTGGTCTCGTGGCGCTGGATCTTCTTCATCAACATCCCGCTGGCGCTGATCGCCCTGCTCCCGGCGCCCGGCGCCATCCGTCCGGACGGTCCGGCGAACCTCTCCAAGGGCTTCGACATCCCGGCCGCGCTCCTCTCCACGGTCGGCGTCTCCGCGATCGTCACCGGCCTGGTGACCGGCCCCGAGGAGGGCTGGACCTCCGGCCTCGCCCTCGGCTCCCTGATCGTCGGCGCCGTCCTGCTCGTCGCCTTCTTCATCACCGAGGCGAAGACCGCGAACCCGCTCATGCCGCTCCGGCTCCTGAAGAACCGGCCGCTGGTCGTCGCCATGGCCGTCCTCTTCGTCTTCCAGACGGCGCTGGCCGGCGCGTACTACACCTTCACCACCTACGTGCAGCCGATCCTGGAGTACACCGCGATCCAGGCCGGCCTGGCCTTCCTGCCGCTCACGCTGGTCTCGATCATCGGCTCGGGCAAGCTCGCGCCGAAGTTCATGGAGCGGTACGGCATGCGCGCCACGCTGTCGACCGGCATGGTCATCAACGGCATCGGCATCGCGGCGACCGTCCTCGGCATGTCCGTCGGCGGTTCCTTCTACGCCCTGCTGCCCGGCTCCGTCATCTGGGGCATCGGCGGCGGTCTCGTCTTCGTCTCCGTCTTCGCCTCCGCCAGCTCGGGCGTCGGCCCGGAGGAGCAGGGCGTGGCGAGCGCGATGGCCTCGACCTCGCAGCAGGTCGGCGGCGCGGTGGGCCTCGCCTTCCTGGTCGCGATCGCCAACTCCACCTTCTCCGGCACCTACGCGGAGGCCGCGAAGGCGGACATCCTGTCGGGCCTGCACCTGGCCGGCTACGTCGGCGCCGGCCTCCTGGTCCTGGGCGGTCTGCTCGCCCTGGCCCTGAAGAAGGACTCGCCGTCGGCCACCGTCAAGGTCGAGGGAAGCGACGTGTCCGAGTCCGAGAAGTCGTCGCAGCCCGTGATCGGCTGAGCGGGGCCGCCCCGTGCGTCGCAGACGGCGCCGTGTTCCTCCCTTCCGGAGCACGGCGCCGTCCGTCGTCGCGGCGCGGACGCCGCAGTCGCCGCACGTGCCGAGGGGCGGCCTTCCCGTGGGAAGGCCGCCCCCGAGCACGTCCTCCGGCTCAGTGGGGGACGGGGCACCCGTCCGGCCCGCACGCGTGGGCGTCCTCGGCGCCGGCGACGGCCCGCAGCGGGGCGCGGTCGCCCCAGGCCTGGGTGAGGGCCTGGGTGAAGGCCTCGGCGGACTGGGCGCCGGAGACGCCGTACTGCCGGTCGAAGACGAAGAACGGCACCCCGGCGACCCCCAGCTGGTTGCCCTCGCGCTCGTCGGCGCGGACCTCGTCGGCGTAGGCGTTCGGGGCGGCGAGCACGCTCCGGGCGGCGTCGGCGTCGAGCCCGACCTCGACGGCGAGCGCCACGAGCCGCTCGTCGTCGGTGAAGATCGACTCCTCCTCGGCGAAGTTGGCCCGGTAGAGCACCTTCACGAGCTCGTGCTGCTTGCCGCGCGCCTTCGCGAAGTGCAGCAGCCGGTGGATGTGGAAGGTGCTCCCGTGGTCGCGCCCGGCGACGTACGGCAGCCCCTCGCCGGCGGACTGGGCCGTGAGGTTGCGCTCGTTGGCGAGCGCCTGCGACTCGGTCCACCCCTTCCCCTTCATGAGGACCTTGACGATGGGCTCCACGTCCCCCTTGGCCCGCCCCGGCTCCAGCTCGTACGACTTGTGCACCACCTCGACGCTCTCCCGGTGCGGGAAGACGGCCAGCGCCTTCTCGAACCGGGCCTGGGCGACGTAGCACCAGGGGCAGGTGATGTCCGACCAGATCTCTACCTTCACGGCGGTTGCCTCTCTGCAGGGACGACGAATCGTCGGCCACGGACAGTTCTGCCGAGTCAAACGGGAAGGACCGCCCCGTCCTTCCGGTTCGGGCACCCCGAAATCACCCGGCGCCGAGCCGCCCCGCCGGCGGCCCCCGCCCGCGGTTGACCTCCCGGACCGGCTCCGCCTAGCGTCGGCCGTCCGACGGAGCGAACGCGTGGGAGGTGGCCCGGTGGCCGGTGGGGTCGGGAGGCTGACGGCCGGTGGGGCGCCCTTCGCCGTCGAGGACGGGACGTACGCGCACGGGCCGCGCACCCTGCGGGAGTTCGTGGAGGCGACCTGGGGCTACGGGGACCGGGTGTTCCTCGTGCACGAGGGCGTCCGGACGACCTACCGGGAGTTCTTCGACGAGGCCTGCGGGCTGGCCCGGCGGCTCGTCGGGGAGTACGGGCTCGCGCCCGG
The DNA here is from genome assembly GCF_001280125.1 of Streptomyces sp. NRRL F-6492. Classification (GTDB taxonomy): domain Bacteria; phylum Actinomycetota; class Actinomycetes; order Streptomycetales; family Streptomycetaceae; genus Streptomyces. Next base: position 17,793 of record NZ_LGEG01000283.1, on the reverse strand, counting down.
GGACCGGGTCGTCGTCGCCATGCGGAACCTGCCCGAGTGGCAGGTCGCCTTCTGGGCCGCCCAGCTCGCCGGGCTCGTCGCCGTACCGCTCAACGCCTGGTGGACCGAGGACGAGTTCGCGTACGCGCTCGACGACTGCGCGCCCCGCGTGCTGCTCGTCGACGGGGAGCGGGCCGGGCGGGTGCGGCGGTGGGCCGCGCGGAACCGGGTGCCCGGGATCGTCTTCCACGGCCCGGCCGGGGAGGGGTTCGCCGCGTACGCGCCCGACCGCGACCCGTACCCCGGGCCGCCGCCCGTCGACGTGCTCCCCGGGCACGACTCCACCATCGTCTACACCTCCGGCACCACCGGCCGCCCCAAGGGCGCCGTCGCCACCCACCTCGCGCAGGCCGGGGCCGCGATGAACCCCCGGTACTTCGCCGCCGCCGCGGCCCTCGCGCGCGGGGACGTCCCCGGGACCGGGCCCGCGCCCGTGTCGCTCACCACGTTCCCCTTCTTCCACGTCGCCGCCTTCACCTCCTTCTACGGCGTCATCGCGGCCGGCGGCACCCTCGTGACCATGCGGAAGTGGGACGCCGGGGAGGCCCTCCGGCTGATCCGGGAGCACCGCGTCACCCACTACGCCGGGGTGCCCACCACCGCGCTCCAGCTCCTCGAACGCGCCCGGAGCGACGGCGACCCGCTGGAGAGCCTCACCCTGCTCAGCACCGGGGGCGCCCCCGCCCCGCCCGGGATCGTCGCCGGGCTCACGGAGGCGTACGGGGAGCGCGTCGAGCCCCGCAACGGCTACGGGCTCACCGAGACCTGCGGCGGCGTCCTGGCGAACTTCGGCGCCGAGTACCGCGCCCACCCCGGCAGCGCCGGCCGGCCCTCGCCCGTCACCGAGGTCCGGATCGACCGGCCCGACGCGGACGGCGTGGGCGAGCTGTGGCTGCGCGGACAGGCCCTGGTCCGGGGGTACTGGGGGGACGAGGAGGCCACCCGCGCCGCCTTCACCGACGACGGCTGGTTCCGGACCGGGGACCTCGCGCGCGTGGACGCGGACGGGCGGGTCTCGGTCGTCGACCGGCTCACCGACATGGTGGTCCGGGGCGGCGAGAACGTGTACTGCGTCGAGGTGGAGGCCGCCCTGCACGCGCACCCGGACGTCCTGGACGCCGCCGTCCTCGGCGTCCCCCACCCCCTCCTCGGGGAGGAGGTCGTGGCCGTCGTGCGGCGGCGTCCGGGGGCGGCGCCGGACCCGGAGGCCCTGCGGGCGCACGTCGGCGGGCGGCTCGCCGCCTTCAAGGTGCCCGCCCGCGTCCTCGTACGGGAGGAGGAGCTGCCCCGGAACCCGACCGGGAAGATCCTCAAGCGGGAGCTGCGGGGGCTGTTCGAAGGGCCGGAGACGCTCAGCTCCGGGTGACGCGCACCCGGTACGTGCCGTCCGCGCCCTCGTCCAGGACCGTGATCCTGATGCCGTTCGCGCGGTCCGTGAAGCTCTCGCCCGGGCCGTACGGCGCGTCCGACAGCTCCGCGTGGACGTTGGCGCGGCGCGTGCAGCCGCCGCTCGCCCGCTCGCTGTCGGCGACGGTCACCGGGCCGTGCCCGGTGTCGACGTCGGACTCGACCCGGTAGACGAGGACGCCCTGCTCGCACACGGCCTCGTCGTTGCCGCCCTGGCCGCGCACCTCGATCGCGTATCCGGAGGTGCCGGAGAGCGGGACGAAGGCGAGCTTGGGGCCGCCGGGGTCCGCGAGGGGGGTGAGGGCGTACTCGCTGGTGCCGGTGGCCGAGGCGCAGCTGACCTGCTCGTTGTCGAGCCAGCCCAGCTTCCACTTGTGCCAGCCGAGCAGGTCGTTGTTGGCCCCCCAGTCCTCGGACATGATGTCCCAGTGCCCCACGGAGCCGCCGCCGTCGGCGGTGTAGAGGTCGGGCAGGCCGAAGACGTGCCCGTTCTCGTGCGGCAGGACCCGGTAGCCGGTCTCCGCGAAGCTGCCGGAGCCGTCGTCCTGGCGGCTGTAGACGAAGGACGTGTTGGCGAGCGGCACGCCGTCGGCGTACGGGGCCTCGTCGTTGCCGGAGAAGGTCACGGACAGGACGGTGTCGAGGGCCGAGGGCCCGGCGTTCGGCGTCACCAGGACGTTGACCAGGTCGTACGCGCTGAAGTCGACGCGCTGGTCGGCCGCCTTCACGATGTCCTCGACCAGGGAGCGGTAGCCCGGCTCGTACGGGGAGCCGCGCTCGATCCCGTACGCGGAGAACGCCCGGGGCATCCGCAGCCAGTCCGGTATCGGGGCCTCGGCCTGATAGTGCAGACGGCCGTACGAGCTGACGCGGAACCAGTCGGCGGTCTGCGGGAAGAACTCGCGGAAGCGGCCCGTGGCCGTGCCGTCCCCGACGGCGTCCGGGAAGTCGATCATCAGGGTGAGGGCCCTGACGAGGCCCGTGGAGCGCACGTACCCCGGGGCGGTGGGCAGCCCCTCCGACATCTGCACGCCGAGCGTCGTGGCGATGCGGCACGGCGCCAGCTGGGCGTTGCCGGGCGCGGCGGCCACGGGGCCGGCCGAGGCGGGGGCGGGCCCGTGGAGGGTGGTGCTCGCGGAGGCGAACAGGGTGAGGGAGAGGGTCGCGGTCGCCGCCAGGGCGACGGGTCTGCGTATCCGTCGGCGGGGGTGCTGCATACGTCGCCTCTCCGGTGGGGGCAGGTCGGCGGACGGATCCGTCTCCGCGTGCGGGCGGGATCCGCGCTGTGCGATCAGCCTGTGACGGGTGGTTCGGCCGCGCGCGCCGGGTGGCCCGATCGTGGGTATTCCGTGAAACGAGGATTGTGTGACTGGGGTCACAGGGATGGCCGGAAATAACCGGGGAGAGGTTCCCCGTTTACGCCTGTGTCGAGAGAAGTGGGGAACCTTTCCCCGGATGCGTTCGACTCGCCCCACCGGCCACGGTCCGGTGGACCGGCGACCGGACGGCCCGGTGGTCCGGCGCCCCGCCGACCCGACGGACCCGACAGACCCGTGACCCCGTGACCCGCCGTTCCGAGGAGGCTCCGACGTGACCAGCAGCACCGGCATCGCGCCCGCCCGCCGCGCACCCCGGCCGCGCGCCGACGCCCTGCGCAACCGCGAGCGGATCGTGACGGCGGCCCGCGAGGTGTTCGTCGAGTTCGGCTCCCAGGTGCCGTACGACGAGGTCGCGCGCCGCGCCGGCGTCGGGAACGCCACGCTCTACCGGAACTTCCCCGAGCGCGCCGACCTCGTCCGCGAGGTCGTCCTCTCGCTCATGGCCCGCGTCACCGAGCTCGCCGAGCGGGCCGCCGAGGAGGAGGACGACGCCTTCGCCGCCCTCCGCCGCTTCACCCACGGCGCCGCCGACGAGCGCATCGGCGCCCTCTGCCCGATGCTCGACGGCGCCTTCGACAAGGACCACCCCGACCTGGTGGCCGAGCGCGACCGCCTGGAGGAGGCCGTCCAGGGCCTCGTCGACCGGGCGCAGCGGGCCGGCCGGATGCGCGCCGACGTCGGAGTCGGGGACCTGATGGTGGCGGTGTCGCAGCTGACCCGCCCGCTGCCGGGCACCGCCTGGGCGGCCTTCGACCCGTTCGTCCACCGCCATCTGCAGCTGTTCCTCGACGGCCTGGAGGCGCCCGCGCGCTCCGAGCTGCCCGGGACGGCCGTCACCCTGGAGGACCTGAGACGCGACACCTGCTCGTCCTGACCCGGCCGGTCACGACCCCGCCGGTGGCCCTTCCGTAGACCTTTCGCGAGGCGCCGTCCATCCCGGGCGCCCGCACGCCTTCACGTCCCTTTTTCACCCGTACGCGCCAAGAGGTGGCTCCACCCATGTCCAAAATCGCCGGCACCCCCGCGAGCACCGCGCTCACGCCCGACCCCGGGCGCTGGAAGGCGCTCGTCTTCATCGCCCTCGCCCAGCTGATGGTCGTCCTCGACGCGACGATCGTGAACATCGCCCTGCCCTCCGCCCAGCAGGACCTCGGGATCACGGACGGCAACCGGCAGTGGGTCGTCACCGCCTACGCCCTCGCCTTCGGCGGGCTCCTCCTCTTCGGCGGCCGGATCGCCGACCTGTGGGGCCGCAAGCGCACCTTCATCGTCGGCCTGGCCGGCTTCGCCGCCGCCTCCGCCCTCGGCGGGGCCGCGAACGGCGAGGCCATGATGCTCGGCGCCCGCGCGCTCCAGGGCGCCTTCGGCGCGCTCCTCGCGCCCGCCGCGCTCTCGCTGCTCGCGGTGACCTTCACCGACGCCAGGGAACGCGCCAAGGCCTTCGGCATCTACGGCGCGATCGCCGGCGGCGGCGGCGCCGTGGGCCTGATCCTCGGCGGCTTCCTCACCGAGTACCTGAACTGGCGCTGGACCTTCTTCGTCAACATCCCGTTCGCCGTGGTCGCCGCCGTCGGCGCGTACCTCGTCGTCCGCGAGCCGGCGGCGGGCCGCAACCGCTCCCCGCTCGACGTCCCCGGCGTCATCCTGTCCACCCTGGGCCTGGTCGCCCTCGTGTACGGCTTCACCCGCGCCGAGTCCGAGGGCTGGAGCGACGCCGGCACGATCGGCCTCTTCGCCGGCTCCGCCGTGCTGCTCCTGGCCTTCGTCGCCACCGAGTCGCGCGTGCGGTCCCCGCTGCTCCCGCTGCGCGTCCTGGCCGACCGCAACCGCGGCGGCGTCTACCTGTCGCTCGGCCTCGCCGTCATCGCGATGTTCGGCCTGTTCCTCTTCCTGACGTACTACCTCCAGGTCGTGAAGGGGTACTCGCCGGTCAGGACGGGCTTCGCGTTCCTGCCGATGATCGTGGGCATGATCGTGGGCTCGACCCAGATCGGCGCGCGCCTGATGACCCGCGTCCCGCCGCGCCTGCTGATGGCGCCGGGCTTCCTGACCGCCGCCGTCGGCATGCTGCTCCTGACCCGGCTGGAGATCGGCACCTCGTACACCGGTCTGATCCTGCCCGCGCAGCTGCTGCTCGGCCTGGGCATGGGCACGGCGTTCATGCCGGCCATGTCGCTCGCGACGCACGGCGTGGACCCGCGGGACGCCGGTGTGGCCTCCGCGATGGTCAACACCTCGCAGCAGGTCGGCGGCGCCATCGGCACGGCCCTGCTGAACACGATCGCCGCCTCGGCCACCACCGCCTACCTGACCGACCACGCGGCGGGCGCCACCACCCCGGCCGCCCAGAAGCTGCTCCAGCTCCAGGGCATGGTCGAGGGGTACGCGGCGGCCATCTGGTGGGCGGTCGGCATCCTGGCCGTCTCGGCCGCGATCGCCTTCGCGCTCATCAACACCGGGAAGCCGGAGGGCGGTGTGGTCGCCGGGTCCGGCACGGGCGCGGACGACGAGGCGAGGATCCCGGTCGTCGCCCACTGACCGCCGGAACTCCCGTCTCCCTGCCCTGGCTCCGCGTACTCAGCGGAGCCAGGGCAGGTCCGCGTCCGGGTGCGCCGGTTCGAGGCCCTCGGCCATCACCCGCATGATCGTGCCGAGCTGCTCCACCTGCTCCGCGGAGAGCCGGTCGAACAGGGCCTGGCGCACGGCCGCCACGTGGCCGGGCGCGTTGCGCCGGAGGACCTCCATGCCCTCGTCCGTGAGCCGGGCGAACTGGCCGCGCCTGTCGGAGGGGCAGTTCTCGCGCCGCACCCAGCCGTTCTTCTCCAGGCGGGCCACGGCGTGGGAGAGCCGGGAGCGGGTGATCTTGGCGTCCTTGGCCAGTTCGGTCATCCGCATGCGGCGGCGGGGCGCCTGGGAGAGCTGGACGAGCAGGCCGTAGTAGATGTGCGGCATCCCGGCGTCGCGCTGCAACTGGCGGTCGAGGTGGTCCTCCAGGAGCGTGGTGGCGTGGAGGTAGGCGCGCCAGACCTGGTGTTCCTCGTCGGTGAGCCAGCGCGGTTCGGTCATGTCTCCCATGGTCCCCATCGTACGACTCGTTCTTGAAAGTTGAACTAAGTCGGCTTATGCTGGCCGGGCAAGCTTGAAGTTTCAAGAACCTTGGTTCGCGAAGGAAGCCGGAGGTGGCCGCCATGGACCCCGTGCAGGCACGGATGCCCGCCCTCTACCTGTCCCACGGCGCCCCGCCGCTCGCCGACGACCCCGTCTGGCCCGGCGAGCTGGCCGCCTGGTCCGCGGACCTGCCGCGGCCGAAGGCGATCCTCATGGTCTCCGCCCACTGGGAGGAGGCCCCGCTCGCGCTCGGCGCCACCGAGACCGTGCCCCTCGTGTACGACTTCTGGGGCTTCCCCGAGCACTACTACCGCGTCGCGTACGCGGCCCCCGGCGCGCCCGGGCTCGCCGAGAGCGTCCGCAAGCTGCTCCGCGCGCCCGGCACGCCCGTGCAGGACATCCCCGACCGGGGCCTCGACCACGGCGCGTACGTGCCGCTCGTCGAGATGTTCCCGGACGCCGGCGTCCCCGTGCTCCAGATCTCCCTGCCCACCCTCGACCCGCGCCGGCTCCTGGACGTCGGACGCCGGCTCGCCCCGCTGCGCGACGAGGGCGTCCTGATCGTGGGCAGCGGCTTCTTCACCCACAACCTGGCCGCGCTCCGGCACCCCGGGGGCGGAGTGCCGGGCTGGTCCGCCGAGTTCGACGCCTGGGGAGGCGAGGCCCTCGCCGCGCGGGACGTCGACGCCCTCCTCGACTTCGAGCACAAGTCGCCCGCCGGGCGCCTCGCCCACCCCCGCACCGAACACTTCGCGCCCCTCTTCGTCACCCTGGGCGCGGCGGACGCGGCCGGGGACCTCGACACGGAGCGGTCGGTGATCGACGGCTTCTGGATGGGCCTCGCCAAGCGGTCCGTGCAGTTCGGCTGACCGGTCTCAGAAGGCCGGCGCGTTCAGCTCGACCGAGCGGACGGCCGCCGCGAGCGCGAGCGGACCGCCCACGTCGAGCGCCGTGTCCGTGAACTTGATCGTGTGGTCGTCGCCGTGCGCCGCCGCCCGCTCGAAGACCTCCCCGGGGGTCAGGGCGGTCCGCGCGTACGGGGCCGGCTCCGCCGGGGCATACGCGGCGGTCACCGCGGCCGCCGCCGTCCAGGCCGCCGACAGGCTCGGCGCCCACAGCTCCCGGGGGAGCGCGGGCAGGACGCGCAGGACCGCGTTCGGCGCGGTCGCCGCGTGCACCAGCATGACCGGCTCCCCGTGGCCGTGGGTCGCGTACCGGTGCGTCGCCGCCGCCACCAGCTCCACGAGCCGCGCCCGCGCCGTCTCCGGGTCCGGCGCCCCGCCCCACACGGGGAACGCCGTCAGCTGCGCGAGCCGGTGCCGGATCCCGCCGTCCTGGTCCGGGACCCGGGGCACGGCGTCGAGCGCGGCCGCCGCCGTCGGCGCGGCGGCCAGCGGGGCGAGCGGCGGGAGCGGCTGGTGGCGGGCCGCCCAGTAGCCCAGGGCGTGCGCCAGCTCGGCCGTGCGCGGGGCCGTCGCGCCTTCGGGGGACGCCAGCATGGTCCGTACGGCGTGGCCCGTGCGGATCGCCGGGTGCGTCGCCCCGGCCGCGATCCCCGGGAGCAGCCGGGGCCACCACTCGGCGAGCACCGCCCGCCAGGGGCGCTCCGCCAGCTCCCGGGCGAAGAAGCGGGTCCAGTCGGTGCTCCGGGCCGGATCGCCGAGCGCCTCGCGCCAGCCGCCCGCCGTGACGGGGGCGTACGGGGGCGGCGGCTCCTCCAGCTTGTCCGCGTACCGGTCCAGCCAGCGGTGCACGGCGGCGGCCTGTCCGTGGCGGACCAGCGCCTCGACGGCCATCGGGGCGTGGTTGGTCAGCCGGCCGTGGCGCTCGGGGCCGGAGGCGTGGAGTCGTTCGAGGGCTTCGTCCAGGGTTCCGGTGGTGTCGGTCATGGGGCCGACGGTAGGGCGGGGGAGGGGCGCGGCGTAACGGGCCGCGGACCTAGGCCCGAGGGACCGCCGGGACCTAGGTCCCGTCCGCGCGACCCGTCTTCGCGCCCCTCTTCTCCGCGCGACCCGTCCGCGCGGCCCGTCGTCGCGCAGGCAACCGCCCGCCCCCGTCCCGCGTCTGAAGGGGTGGCGCCGCATGTGATCGCGGTCTCACCGACAGTGTGGTCGAGGATCTCCGCGAGGGGCGCCGCTCCACCCTCCGTGCCCGGTCTGACCTGCGCCTCCGTGGGTCCCGGCGGCGTGCCCGAAGGGGCGGAAGCCGCGCAGGATACTGCATGATCGCGAAAATCCATGTGCCGGGTGGGAATTCTGTCCTGTTTCCAGTCGTTGTTTCCGTCGGATGCAGGGCACCCGAAAGGGTGTCGTGACCTACTCAGCAAGGGAGCACGCATGGCAACCCGTGCCGTCGCCCGCCGTCAGACCTCCGCCCAGAGCGGGGCCCGCCGGGCGAGCAGCGTTCGCGCCGTGGGCGGGGAGATCGCCGACCGCGACCTGGTCGGCATGTACCTCGACGAGATCGCGCGCACGCCCCTGCTCGACGCCGCCAAGGAGGTCGAGCTCTCCCAGACGATCGAGGCCGGCGTGTACGCCCGGCAGATACTCGACGGCGAGGTGGAGACCGAGGCGGGCGGCGCGTCCCGCGAGGAGCTCGAGGCGCTGGTCGCCGAGGGCGAGCGTGCCAAGGACCTCTTCATCAAGTCCAACCTGCGGCTCGTGGTGGCCGTCGCCCGGCGCTACCCGCGCAGCGGGCTCCCCCTGCTCGATCTGATCCAGGAGGGGAACGCGGGCCTGGTGCGCGCGGTCGAGAAGTTCGACTACGCCAAGGGCTTCAAGTTCTCCACGTACGCCACGTGGTGGATCCGGCAGGCCATCACCCGCTCCATCGCCGACCAGTCCCGCACCATCCGGCTCCCCGTCCACCTGGTGGAGGAGCTCGGCCGGATCCGGCGCGTGCAGCGCGAGTTCAACCGGGAGCACGGGCGCGAGCCCGAGCCCGCGGAGATCGCCGCCGAACTCGGCTCGACGCCGGAGCGGATCGTCGACGTCATGGACTGGGCGCGGGACCCCGTCTCGCTGAACATGTCGGTGGACGACGAGGGCGAGACCCAGTTCGGCGACCTGCTGGAGGACACCTCGGCGGTCTCGCCGGAGCAGTCGGTGCTCACGCTGCTGCGCAGCGAGGAGCTCGACGACCTCATCGACAAGCTGGACCACCGGACGGCCTCGATCATCCGCATGCGGTACGGCATCGAGGACGGGCGCGAGCGGACGCTGACCGAGGTCGGCAAGGAGCACGGCCTCACCCGCGAGCGGATCCGCCAGATCGAGAAGCACGCACTCCTGGAACTGAAGAAGATGGCCCGCGACACGGGCTTCGACGCGGTGGCCTGAGGCCCTCCCGCACCCGCCCGGGGGCCCGGGGACGATCACCGTCCCCGGGCCCCGGCCGCGTTCCTACCCCCGCGCCGGGACCGACGCCGACAGGCGCCCCGCCAGGTCCTCCACGTACGCCCGCAGCGGCTCCGGGCCGTGGATCGTGAAGGGGGCGTCGACCAGGGCCAGGCGGAGCGCCAGCCACTCGACCGAGTCGGCGGCGCGGGCGCGCAGCCGGCAGGCGGCGGGCCCCGTCGGGGCCGGGACCAGGTGGGACGGGAGGCGGGCCGTCACGAAGTCGGCGGGGGCCTCGAAGGAGACGTCCAGGTCCAGCTCCGGCTGCGACCGGGCCATCGAGCGGGTGAGCATCTGCGCCGCGTCGCCCGCCGGCAGCTCGCGCGGGGCGAAGCGGGCCCCGGTGGCCAGCGGGTCGCTCACCCGGTCGACCCGGAAGGTCCGCCAGTCCTCGCGCCCCAGGTCGTACGCGACGAGGTACCAGCGGTGCCCGGTGGAGACCAGCCGGTAGGGCTCGACCAGGCGCTTCGTCTCGGCGCCGTCGCCCGCCCGGTACCCGAAGCGCAGCTTCTCCCGCCCGGTGACCGCGCCCGCGAGCGCGGTCAGGGTGGCGGGCGCGACCGTGGCGCCGTCGCCCCGGGTCAGCGGGATCGTCGCGTTCTGGAGGGTGGAGACCCGGTGCCGGAGCCGGGCGGGCAGCACCTGCTCCAGCTTCGCCAGGGCCCGTACGGACGCCTCCTCGACGCCCTCGATGGCGTGCCCGGCCCCGGCGCGCAGGCCGACCGCGATGGCGACGGCCTCCTCGTCGTCGAGGAGCAGCGGCGGCATGGCCGTACCGGCGACGAGGCGGTAGCCGCCCACCGCGCCCAGGGTCGCCTCGACCGGATAGCCGAGGTCACGGAGCCGGTCGACGTCCCGGCGGATGGTGCGCGGGGAGACCGAGAGGCGTTCGGCGAGTTCGCTTCCGGGCCACTCGCGCGGGGTCTGGAGGAGCGAGAGCAGATGCAGGAGTCGTGCCGGAGTGTCCGTCATGCCGTCCAGGATGGGGCCGATCTAGGACACGACCTGACCTATATGCCTCCTATCTTTCTTCGTATGAGTTCACACGACGCCGTCACCGACGCGGCGGCACCCGCCGACCCGCACACGGCCCCCGCCGACCCCGGCGACAAGCGGCGCTGGATCGCCCTCGCCATCGTCATGACCGCCGCCTTCATGGACCTGGTCGACGCCACGATCGTCAACATCGCGATCCCCAGCATCGAGCGGGACCTCGGGGCCTCCTTCGGGGCCATCCAGTGGATCACCGCCGGGTACGCGCTCGCGTTCGCCGCCGGACTGATCACCGGCGGACGGCTCGGCGACATCTACGGCCGCAAGCGCCTCTTCCTCCTCGGCACCGCCGGCTTCACGCTCGCCTCGGCGCTCTGCGGCCTCGCCGCCAACCAGGAGATGCTGGTCGGCTCCCGCCTCCTCCAGGGCGCGGCGGCCGCGATGATGGTGCCGCAGGTCCTGTCGATCGTCCACGTCACCTTCCCGGCGCACGAGCGCGGCAAGGTCTTCGGCCTCTTCGGCGCGATCGTCGGCCTGGGCGCGGTCTCCGGTCCGCTGCTCGGCGCGCTGCTCACCCAGTGGAACATCGCGGGCCTGGAGTGGCGCCCGATCTTCCTCATCAACCTGCCGGTCGGCATCGCCGGCCTGCTCCTGGGCCGGAAGTTCATCATCGAGTCCAAGGCGCCGAAGGCGCTCCGCCTCGACCTGGTCGGCGTGCTCCTGGTGACGGCCGCGCTGCTCATGCTGATCTACCCGCTGACGCGCGGCCGCGAGCTGGACTGGCCGCTGTGGGGCCACCTGATGATGGCCGGCAGCCTGCCCGTCTTCGGCCTCCTCGTCGCGTACGAGAGGTACAAGGCGCGCAAGGACGGTTCGCCGCTCGTCGAGCTGTCGCTGTTCAGGGTGAAGAGCTTCGCGGCCGGCATCGCGGTCCAGCTGACCTTCGGCGTCGTGATGGGCATCTTCTTCCTGGTCTGGACGCTCTACATGCAGATCGGGCTCGGCTGGACCCCGCTGCGGGCGGGCCTCACCGGAGTGCCGTTCTCGATCGCGGTCTCGGTGGCCGCCGGTCTCTCGGTGCAGAAGCTGGTGCCGCGCTTCGGCCGCAAGGTGCTCCAGGCGGGCGCCCTGACGATGACGGCGGGTGTCCTGCTCTACCTCTTCGAGGCGGGCCGCTACGGGACGGGGATCGCGTCCTGGCAGATGATCCCGCCGCTGGTCGTCATGGGCGTCGGCATGGGCCTGATCGTGGCCCCGCTGACGGACGCGGTCCTCTCCGAGGTCCCGCGCGAGCACGCCGGCTCGGCCTCGGGCCTCATCAACACCACCACCCAGATGGGCAACGCGCTCGGCCTCGGCCTGGTGTCGGTCGTCTTCTTCGGCGTGATCGACGACGACCGGCTCGGGAAGGCCCCGGCGGAGACGGGCGCGGCCTTCACCGACGCCTTCCAGAACTCCCTGGGCTGGGTGGCGGGCGTCCTCGCCGTGATCTTCCTGGTGATGTTCGCGCTGCCCGCGAAGCCGAAGCAGCACCTGGAGGGCGGCGACGACGAGACCGCCCCGGCGCCCGGCGTCGGGAAGGAGCCGGCGCTCACCCACTGAGCGCGGCCCCGCCGAAGGGCCCCCGCCCCGGGAACCACCCCGGGGCGGGGGCCCTTCGCCGCGCGGCCGGAGGTCAGCGCACCCGGGCGCGGGTCTCCATCGCCCCGCGGGCCGTGTCCTCGTCCTCGTACACCTCGCACATGTGGCGTCCGTCGGGCGTCGCCGTGTGCTCGACCTCCCAGAGGCTGACCTCGCTGCCGTCGAGCAGCAGGAACTGGTGCTCGTAGAGGGTGAAGCCGGCGCTCCGGCCCCCCTCCGGCGGGCAGTGGCGGCCGAAGGCCTGCGTGATGTGGTGCGCGAAGGCGAGCCGGAGACGGCGGGCCGTCCCCTCGCCCGGCCGGTCCGCGTTCTCCGCGCGCCGCAGGACGCGGCGGGCGTGGTCGGCGGAGTTGTCCGGCACGTACATCCGGGGCTGGGCGGGTATCGGGCGGGCGAGCAGGGCGCTCAGCGGCTCGAAGTCGTCGTCCTCGTCGAGGACGCGCCCGTCCGGGTGCTCCGCCGGCCGGCGCGCCGGGGCTCCGGAGGGCAGGCGGGAGGCGGCGAGCCGGGCCTCCGCCTCCTCCGCGTACAGCTCGTGCCGCTCGGCGCCGTCCCGGCCGGCGTCGTGCACCAGCTCCCACAGGCTGAGGGCGCCGCCGTCGGCGAGCAGATAGGTGTGGCGGTGGGTCGTGCGGTGCAGCGACGCGCTGTGGTGCGAGGAGTGCAGCGCGCTGGAGTGCGCGAGCGCCGTGGAGAGGCGCTCGACGGTCGAGTCGGGCAGGTCGAAGGAGTTGAGCGCCCGGCCGAGGAGCCGTTCGACGTGCGCCTCGGTCGTCTCGTACGGATCGGGGTGATCCTGCGGATCGTTCAAGGGGATCTCCAGGCCGTCGCCGCATGTCACTTGATGCTTGCTTAACGTAGTCCCTGGGTCTGACATCGTGTCCGGTGTTCCGGCAAAACGAAGCGCGTGCGGGGGAAGTTCCCCCCGCTTCTCCCCAACTCCCCCGCGCTTACCGGGAGTACGGCTCCGCCGGCGGCCCGTACAGCTCGCGGTACGAGGGGAAGTCGCCGCCCGGGCCGCGCAGGCCGCCGGGGGCCGCGAGCAGCGCGCGGACGATCGCCCGGGTCACCAGGTCCGCGCCCGCCGCCAGGACCTCGTTCAGGGCGAGCGGGCCCGGCTCCTCCGGCAGCTCCCGGGCGCCGGTGGCCAGCGCGAAGACCGTGTCCCCGTCGTTCATCAGGTGCACCGGCCGCACGGCGCGCGCGATGCCGTCGTGCGCCGTGCCCGCCACCTTCCGCGCCTGCGCGCGGGTCAGCGCCGCGTCCGTCGCGACCACGGCGAGCGTGGTGTTCAGCGGGGGCGGGACGGCCGCCGCCCGCGCCCGCGCGAGCCGCCGCAGCGCCGCCCCGTGGACCTCCGGGTCGGGGAAGACGGTCCTGCCGTCCTCGAAGTAGGCGCCGTACGGGACGCCCGTCGTCGGGTCCACGGCCGAGCCCACCGCGTTCACCACGACCAGCGCCCCGACCGTGATCCCCGACTCCAGGACCGTGCTCGCCGTCCCGACGCCGCCCCGCAGGCCGCCGACCACGGCCCCGGTGCCCGCGCCGACCGCGCCCGTCCCCACGCGCGCGTGGTCGCCGCTCGCGTGGGCCGCCTCCGCCGCCGCCCACCCCGTCGACGCGTCCGGCCGGGCGGTGAAGTCGCCGCCCCGGCCCAGGTCGAAGACGCAGGCGGCGGGCACCACCGGCACCACGTGGGACGGGTCGGGGCCCACCCGCACGCCCCGGTGCCGCTCCGCCAGCCAGGCCGTCACCCCGGAGGCGGAGTCGAGGCCGTACGCGCTGCCGCCGGTCAGGACGACCGCGTCGATCCGCCGCACCACGTTCCTCGGATCCAGGGCATCCGTCTCGCGCGTCCCCGGCCCCCCGCCCCGTACGTCCACGGCGGCGGTCACGCCGCCCTCCGGGGCGAGCACCACGGTGGTGCCGCTCAGCGCCCCCGGCCCGGCCACGCGCGCGTGCCCCACGCGCAGCCCGCCCACGTCGGTGATCCCGTCCCGTGCGTCGCTGACCCCGTCCCGTGCGTCGCTGATCCCGTCCTGGCCGTCCGTCGTCTTCCCGGGCTCCGTCATGCGCCCTGCCTACCACGGGCCTCCGCCCGGTGTTCAGGCCCCGGCGCCCCGCGTCGCCGGGTTCCGGGCGCTCAGGGCCACCCCGGTCGCGACGGCCGCCGCCGCGACGAGACCGGCCGCGAGGACGGCCCAGCGGCCCGCGAAGGAGCACATCAGGATCGCGAGGGACGCGACCGGCAGGACGAGCTGCTGGGCGGTGCCCACCTTGAAGTAGCGGGCGTGCAGCAGCCACACCAGGAGCAGGAAGAGGGCCGACGGGATCGTCACGGCGGCCGAGGCCGAGAGGGTGGAGACGTGGGCCTCGCCCACGGCCTGCTCGACGGCGATCTCCAGGCCCGCGCCGATGGCGGCGGCCGACATGAGGATCACGTAGTGCCCGTACCCCCACAGGAAGGCCTGGCGGCTGGAGGTCAGCCGGTCGTGGGCGGGCACGACGAAGTAGACCCACCAGGCGGCGAAGACGAGCAGCAGGCCGCCGGCGGCGATCGGCAGCAGCTCGTCCAGGGCGTCGTTCTCGACGATGCCGGACTTCACGGCGACGGTCGCGGCGGCGACGGTCTCGCCGAGGACGATGAGGGTGAACAGGCCGTACCGCTCGGCGATGTGGTGCGCGTGCCAGGCGCTGGTGACGGCCCGCTCGGCGTACAGGGGGACGGACAGCTCGGCCAGCGCCATGACGAGGAAGACCCACGCGCGCGCGGGCTCGGGCGCGAGGACCAGACCGAGCCAGCCGACCTGGCAGAGCAGCACCCCGCCCGCGTACCGGCGGCACATCGTCCGCTCGGCCGGGTCCGTCGCGTGGTGCGCGGCGCGCAGCCACTGGAAGACGAGGGCGAGCCGCATCACGACGTAGCCGAGGTAGACGACGAGGAAGTCGTGCTCCTCGAAGGCCCGCGAGACGCCGGCGGCGAGGATCAGGACGCCGGCGATCTGCACGAGGGTGACGACCCGGTAGAGGACGTCGTCGTTGTCGTACGCGGAGGCGAACCAGGAGAAGTTCATCCAGGCCCACCAGATCGCGAAGAAGACCATCGCGTAGTTCGCGATGCCCGGGCCCGCGTGCCCCTCGGCGACCGCGTGCACCAGCTCGGCGCCGGCCTGGGCGACCGCGACGACGAAACACAGGTCGAAGAAGAGCTCCAGGGGCGTGGCGGCCCGGTGGGCCTCCTCGCGGGAGCGGGCCGTGAGCGGCAGGAAGGGTCTGGTCATGAGCACAGCACATCAGGGACCGGTCCCTTTCGGCCAGGTGCCACGCGTGACGCCGGCCGGGGCCTTCCGTACCTCCGGAACGGGACCTACGGCCGCCGGAAGGGGACCATCGCCGACCCGGACGACCGGCCGGAAGGAGTGGAATGGAGGCGGGCGAAGACGCCGCGAACCAACCGAGAAGGCGGTACGGGCCATGACTGCTGTCCCTGCTGGGGCGACCGTGGACGAGACGGCGGAGGAGCGGGCCTGGAGGGGCTTCGCGGACGGGCCCTGGCGCGAAACCGTCGACGTCCGCGACTTCGTCCGGCGGAACTACACGCCGTACGAGGGCGACGACTCCTTCCTCGCCGGCCCCACCGGGCGGACCGCCGCCGTGTGGAAGGCGATCACCGACCGCTTCCCCGAGGAGCGCGCCAAGGGCGTGTACGACGTCTCGTACGACGTCCCCTCCACCATCACCGCCCACGCCCCCGGCTGGATCGACCGCGACCGGGAGCTGGTCGTCGGCCTCCAGACCGACGCCCCGCTCAAGCGCGCGATCATGCCGTACGGCGGCTGGCGCATGGTCGCCGGCGCCCTGGAGACCTACGGCTACCCCGTGTCGGAGGAGCTGGAGAAGGTCTTCACCGAGTACCGCAAGACCCACAACGCCGCGGTCTTCGACGCGTACACCCCCGAGATCCGCGCCGCCCGCAAGGCCGGGATCGTCACCGGTCTGCCCGACGCCTACGGCCGCGGCCGGATCATCGGCGACTACCGCCGCGTCGCCCTCTACGGCGTCGACCGGCTCGTCGAGGCGAAGAGGGCGGAGAAGGAGGAGCTGAACTCCCTCCCCGCCGGGGACCGTTCCCTCGAAGAGACCCTCCGGCTGCGCGAGGAGCTGGCCGAGCAGATCCGCGCCCTCGGGGAGCTGAAGGCGATGGCCGCCTCCTACGGCCACGACGTCTCCGGACCCGCCGCCGACGGCCACCAGGCCGTCCAGTGGCTGTACTTCGCCTACCTCGCCGCCGTGAAGGAGCAGAACGGCGCCGCGATGTCCCTCGGCCGCACCTCCACCTTCCTCGACGTCTACCTCCAGCGGGACGTCGCGTCCGGCGTCCTCACCGAGGAGCGGGCCCAGGAGCTGATCGACGACTTCGTCATCAAGCTCCGCATCGTCCGCTTCCTGCGCACCCCCGAGTACGACGAGCTGTTCTCCGGCGACCCGACCTGGGTCACCGAGTCCATCGGCGGCATGGGCGAGGACGGGCGGCCGCTGGTCACGAAGACCTCCTTCCGCTACCTCCAGACCCTCTACAACCTCGGCCCGGCCCCCGAGCCGAACATGACCGTCCTCTGGTCGCCCGCCCTCCCGAGGGGATTCAAGGAGTTCTGCGCGAAGGTCTCCATCGACACCTCCTCCGTCCAGTACGAGTCGGACGAGCTGCTGCGCCCCCGCTTCGGCGACGACGCCGCCATCGCCTGCTGCGTCTCCGCGATGCCCGTCGGCCGGCAGATGCAGTTCTTCGGCGCCCGCGTGAACCTCGCCAAGGCCCTCCTGTACGCGATCAACGGCGGCCGCGACGAGAGGTCCGGCGCCCAGGTCGGCCCCGCCACCGGCGCCCTCACCTCCGACGTCCTCGATCACGACGAGGTCGCGGCCCGGTTCGACGAGCAGCTGGAGTGGCTCGCGGGCGTCTACGTCCACGCCCTGAACGTCATCCACGCCATGCACGACAAGTACGCGTACGAGCGGATCGAGATGGCGCTCCACGACCGGGACGTGCGCCGCACCATGGCCTGCGGCATCGCCGGCCTCGCCGTCGCCGCCGACTCCCTCGCCGCGATCAAGTACGCGAAGGTCGTCCCGGTCCGGGACGCGACCGGCCTCGCCACCGACTACCTGATCGAGGGCGATTACCCGGCCTACGGCAACAACGACGAGCGCGCGGACGCGATCGCGGTCCACCTGGTCGAGGAGTTCATGCGGAAGGTGCGCAGGCACCCGACCTACCGGAACGCCGAGCACACCCAGTCCGTCCTGACCATCACCTCCAACGTCGTCTACGGCAAGAAGACCGGCAACACCCCCGACGGGCGCCGCGCGGGCGAGCCCTTCTCGCCGGGCGCCAACCCGATGAACGGCCGCGACACCCACGGCTACGTCGCCGCCGCCCTGTCGGTCGCCAAGCTCCCGTACGCGGACGCCGAGGACGGCATCTCGCTGACCAGCACCGTCACCCCCGACGGCCTGGGCCGCACCCCCGAGGAACGGATCCGGAACCTCGCGGGCGTCCTGGACGGCTACACGGCGAGCGACGGCTTCCACATGAACGTCAACGTCCTGAACCGCGAGGTCCTGGAGGACGCCATGGAGCACCCGGAGAACCATCCGCAGCTGACCATCCGGGTCTCCGGGTACGCGGTGAACTTCGTCCGGCTGACCCGGGAGCAGCAGCTCGACGTCCTGAACCGCACCTTCCACGGCTCCCTGTGACCGCCGGGCCCCCCTGACCGCGTCCCGGGTCCGGCCGGCCCCCACCCCGGCCCCGGGACGCAACGGCCCCCCGG
>NZ_LGEG01000282.1 GCF_001280125.1 Streptomyces sp. NRRL F-6492 | reverse complement strand
GGCGAGCAGGGTTACGGGGCGGGTGGGGCGGAGCCTCCTCGGGCCGGCAGCGACCGGCCCATGCACACGTCGTCCACGTACTCCCCGTCGAGCAGGAACTCCCCCGGCAGTACGCCCTCCACCGCGAAGCCCTCGGAGGCGTAGAGCGCGCGGGCCGGGGCGTTGTGCCCGAGGACCCGCAGGGTGAGCCGGGTGGCGCCGCGCTCCCGCGCCCGTTCCGCGGCGGCCCGCAGCAGTGCCCGGGCGACGCCCTTCCCCCGGGCGGGTCCGGTGACCACGAGGCCCTGGATCTGGAGCACGTGCGCGTGGGAGGCGAGCGGGATGGGCTGCGCGACCCGGACGTAGCCGACGAGGACGCCCCCGCGCACCGCCACCAGGTGGTCCCCGGGCGGGTGGCGCTCGTCGAAGAAGGGGCCGTACGGCGGGACGGGCGCGGGCACCACCGCGTGGAGGGTGGACCAGGCGGCCCGGTCGAGGGCGCCGAGCCCGGCGTCGTCGTCACGTTCGGCGGTACGTATCCGCGTCTCCGGCACGGTCATGGAGGTCACTGTGCCATGCCCCGGCCGGAAGGGGGCAGGATGGCCCCATGCAGCGTTCCGCCTCCCGCAAGCGTGTCGCCGTCACCGGCGCCTCCGGGCTCATCGGCTCGGCCCTGGTCCGCTCCCTGCGCGCCGACGGCCACGACGTCCTCCGTCTCGTCCGCCGCCCGGCCCGTACCGCCGACGAGGTCGAGTGGGACCCCCGGCGGCTGCACGTGGACGCCGCCGGGCTCGTCGGCGTGGACGCCGTCGTGCACCTGGCGGGCGCCGGGGTCGGCGAGCGCCGCTGGAACGAGGCGTACAAGAAGGAGATCCGGGACAGCCGGGTGCTCGGCACGACGGCGGTCGCCCGCGCGCTCGCCTCGCTCGCGGAGCCGCCGGAGGTCCTGGTGTGCGGCACGGCGCTCGGCTGGTACGGGGACACCGGCAGCCGCGCGGTCGACGAGGGCGCTCCGGCGGGCACGGGCTTCCTGCCCTCGGTGTGCGTCGAGTGGGAGGCCGCCGCGGCCCCCGCCGAGGAGGCCGGCATCCGGGTCGCGTACGCCCGCACCGGCCTGGTGGTGGCCCGCGAGGGCGGGGCGTGGGGGCGGCTCTTCCCGCTCTTCCGCGCCGGGCTCGGCGGGCGGATGGGCGACGGGCGCCAGTACTGGTCCTTCATCTCCCTGCACGACGAGGTGGCCGCCCTGCGCCACGTGGTCGACACGCCGTCCCTGTCGGGTCCGGTGAACCTGACGGCCCCCGACCCGGTCACCAACCGCGAGGTGACGGAGGCGATGGGCCGGGTGCTGCGCCGGCCGACCCTCCTCACGGTCCCGGCGCCGGCCCTGCGGATCGCCCTCGGGGACTTCGCCGAGGACGTGCTGGGAAGTCAGCGGGTGCTGCCGGGGCGGCTGTTGGAGACCGGCTTCGACTTCGCGTTCCCGACGATCGACGAGGCGATCCGGGCCGCGGCCCGCTGACGCGCCCTCCCCTCCCCCGGCCCCCTCCCCGGCCGCCCCCTCCGGCCCCTTCCGTGCTCCCCCGTGCCGCGCGCACCCCGGTGCGCGCTCCTGGCACCCGTGGGAGCGCTGCCTAGGCTCGACGCGGACCGTGAACTCCGGCATTCCGGAGGCTCGTTGGGGGCATAGGCCTCCCACCGGCCGCGCCGACCTGGGGAGGGGCACGTGCTCAGCAGCGCAGACAACACCGTCAGCAGCACGGGAAGCACCATCAGCACCGTCAGCACAGGCACCACGAACAGCACGAACAGCACGAGCAGCACGGACAGCACGAGCAGCACGGACAGCACGAGCAGCACGGACAGCACGAGCGACACCGGCGGAGCCGGCGGGACCGTGGACGTCGTCGTCGTGGGCGCGGGGGCGGCGGGGCTCGCGGCCGCCCACCGGCTGACCCGCGCCGGGCTCTCCGTCGCCGTCCTGGAGGCGGAGCCGTGGATCGGGGGCCGGATGGCGACCGCGTCCGTCGACGGCTTCCTGCTCGACCGGGTGGGCCCGCTGCTCACCCCTTCGCACGAGGAGCTGCGGGTCCTGCCGGGGCTCGACGCCCTCGCCCTGCGGTCCTTCGCGCCGGGGGTCCTCGTGCACAGCGACGGCCGGTACGCGCGCTGGGGCGCCCCGCACCCGCGCCGGTCGGCCGGAGTGCCCCGGGCGACGGGCGGCCGGAGCGTGGGGGGAGCGTTCAGCGTGGCGCGCGCCCTCGCGAGCGCCCCCCGGCATCCGGCGGCCTCGCTGGACCAGGCGCGGCTCGGCGCGTCCCTCGTCCGGCTCGCCGCGACCCCGGCGCAGCGGATCCTGGCCCGGCCCGAGCGGACCGCGCGCGAGGCCCTGAACTCCCGGCTGCCCGCCCGAACGGTCCAGGGGGTGCTGCGGCCGCTGCTCGCGGCGCTCCTGGCCGACCCGGACCTCGGCACGTCGAGCAGGCGGGCGGACCTGGCGCTGCGCGCCTTCGCCCGGGGGCGGCTCGCCGTGCCGGAGGGCGGCTCGGCGGCGCTCCCGCGGCTGCTCGCGGCCGCGCTGCCGCCGGGCACGGTCCGCACCGGCGTGCGGGTCACGGAGGCGTCCGTCTCCCGGGTCACGACGGCGGAGCACGGGGTGTTCCGCTGCCGCTCGGTGGTCCTCGCCACGGGGGCGCGCACGGCGGCGGAGCTGCTGCCGGGGCTGCGGACGCCCGCGTTCCACTCCGTGACGGTCCTGCACCACACGGCGCCGGTCGCGCCCACCGGCGACCCGGTGCTGCTCCTGGAGTCGGACCCGGGCGGGCCCGTGGCCCACACCGCCGTGATGAGCGCGGTCGACCCGGTCCGCGCCCCGGCGGGCCGGACCCTGATCACCTCGACGGTGCTGGGGACGCCGCCGGACGACACGGAGCGGCGGGTCCGCAAGCACCTCGCCACGCTGTACGGCACGTCGACCGACGAGTGGGAGCTGCTGGCGCTCCGGCACACCCGGGACGCGGTCCCGGCGATGCCGCCCCCGCACGACGGGAACCGGCCGGTCCGGCTGCTCGCGGGCCTCTACGTCTGCGGCGACCACCGCGCCGCGAGCACCCCGCAGGGCGCCCTCGTCTCGGGCCGGCGCGCGGCCCGCGCGCTCCTGACGGACCTGGGCGTACGGCTCCCGGCGGAGCCGCCGTGGGCGGAGGCGGCCTGAGTCGCGCAGGGCCCGGTCAGCCGATCGCCGCCACCCGGTCGCGGTAGGTGCGGGCCGCCGCCGCGTCGCGGTAGGGCTCCAGACGGCGCTCGAAGTCGCGCACGTACTCGGCGGCGCGGGCCGAGCGCATCTCGGAGGCCTGCTGCGCGGCCTCGGCGCCGAGCGCGCAGGCCTGCTCCAGTTCGCCGAGGGCGAGCCGGGAGGTGGCGAGGACGACCCGGCAGAAGAGACGGCTGCGGGCGAAGCCGGGGGCGCGGAGCTGGAGGGCGCGTTCGGCGTACTGGGCGGCGGTGCGGTACTGCTGGAGGTCGCGGTGGCAGTGCCCGAGCTCGTCGGCGAGCTGCGCCTCGTCGAACGTGCGGGCCCAGTAGGGCACCTCGTCGCCGGGCCGGGCCGCCTCCAGGGCCCGTTCGGCCCGGACGAGGGAGGCGCTGCACGCGCGCGCCTCCCCCAGGACGGCGTGGCCGCGCGCCTCGACCGCGTGCAGCATCGCCTGGACGACGGGCGGCGCGGCGGGCCCGACGCCCTGCTGGGCGACCCGGGCGAGCTGCACGGCCTCCCGCCCGTGGCCGAGGTAGACGGCCTGGCAGCTCATGGTGAGGAGCACGTACGAGCCGTACGCCCGGTCCCCGGCCGCCTGCGCGAGGCGCAGCGCCTGGACGAAGTAGCGCTGGGCGAGGCCGTGGGCGGCGATGTCGTACGAGGTCCAGCCCGCGAGCCGGGTGAGGTCGGCGGCCGCGGCGAAGAGGCGGCGGCCGGTGGACTCGCCGTACGTGCCGCGCAGCATCGGCTCGGCCTCGTGCTCCAGGTAGCGGACGAGGGCCTGGCGGGCGTGGCCGCCGCCGTAGGCGTGGTCGAGGGTGCGGAAGAGCTCGCCGACCGAGCGGAGGGCGGCGATGTCGCCGCTGGAGACGCGCTGCCCGGGCCCCCGGTCCGTACCGCGCTGGCGGGGCACGGAGAAGCGGCCCTGGGGCGGGACCCGGGGGTCGTGCGGGGGCGCCCCGGCGGAGGCGCGGGAGGGGGCGGGCTCGCCGCGCGCCACCCGCTCGTCGGCGCGGCCGATCAGCCAGTCCCGGCTGGGGACGACCAGGCCCGCCGGGGTGAAGGCGATCTTGCGGAGTTCGGCGTGGCTGCCGGAGTCCTTGCGCCACAGGCCGCTGACGATGTCGACCGCCTCCTCGGGGGTGGCGGCGAACTCCAGGCCCGCGTAGACGGGCGCGCAGGCGTCGAGGCCGAGGTCCTGGGCGGAGAGCCGGCGGCCCAGGCGGCGGGTGAAGACCTCGGCGATGAGGGCGGGGGTGGTGCCGCGCGGCTGCTGGCCGCGGAGCCAGCGGGTCACGGAGGTCTTGTCGTACCGCAGGTCGAGGCCGTGTTCCAGGCCCAGCTGGTCCACCCGTCTGGCGAGGCCCGCGTGGGAGAACCCTGCTTCGGCGATGAGCGCGGCGAGCCGATTGTTCGGGATGCGCTGCGGGGGTCGTTCCGTCATCAGCTGTGCGGTCTCCTGTTTTCGGGGCCCGGGCGGCACCCCTTCGGACCCTCCTGGAACGGCGTGAATTTAGCGGTCTCCGCGGTCCGTACCGCCACCTTCGCCCCACATTCATCCGATCGTGTGAGGATTGACGGGATCGCTGACGTGGGACTCCCGACGGCCCCTCGTCCGTCCGCCCGCCGGAGGGGCGGTCCCGGCACCGCCGTACAGTGGCATGGGCGCGAATGACGCATGGTGCCGAGCCGGCCCGGGATGATCCCCGGTCCCCGGACTCCCGGCACAGGAGGAGGCATGGCCGTGAGTGAGCTGCGATTCGTCCGTCTCGGCTTCGGCGAGGAAGCCGTCGACTACCGGGTGGCCTGGGACAAGCAGCGCGAGGTGCACGCCGCGCGGTTCGCCGACGAGATCGACGACACCTGTCTGCTCCTGGAGCACCCGCCGGTCTACACGGCCGGCCGACGCACCGCGGAGAGCGAGCGCCCGCTGGACGGGACGCCGGTGGTGGACGTGGACCGCGGCGGGAAGATCACCTGGCACGGCCCCGGCCAGCTGGTCGGCTATCCGATCATGAAGCTGCCCCGCCCGGTGGACGTCGTCGCGCACGTGCGCCGGCTGGAGGAGGCCCTGATCCGCACGGCCGCGGACTTCGGCCTGGAGACGACGCGGATCGAGGGGCGCAGCGGGGTGTGGGTCCTCGGGGACCCGGTGGAGCAGCGTCCTTCGCTCGGCGGGCTCTCGCTCGACTTCGACCCCCGGCTGACCGACGAGGAGTTCGACCCGCGCCTGAACGGGCCGGAGTACGCGCCCTCCAACGCGGGCCAGCGCCGCGAGGACCGGAAGCTGGCGGCGATCGGCATCCGGGTCGCCAAGGGCGTCACGATGCACGGCTTCGCGCTCAACGTGAACCCGGACAACGCCTGGTTCGACCGGATCATCCCGTGCGGCATTCGCGACGCGGGCGTCACCTCCTTCGCCAACGAGCTGGGCCGGGACGTCACCGTCGAGGAGGTGCTGCCGGTGATCGAGGGGCACCTGCGGGAGGTCCTGGAGCACGCGGAGCTCAAGCCGCGGGCCGTGGAGCCCGCGTCCGCCTGACCCCGGCCTCCGCCCCGTGAGGAATGCGGGGCGCTGGCCAGAGGTTGGCCGGACGTAGGCAGGCATGGAAGCCACGGGCGTACCCTGGTGTACGCCGAAGAATCGAAGCTACAGGAGCCGATGTGTCCGCAGTCGCACCCGACGGACGCAAGATGCTGCGCCTGGAGGTCCGGAACGCCCAGACCCCCATCGAGCGCAAGCCCGAGTGGATCAAGACCCGGGCGAAGATGGGGCCCGAATACACGAAGATGCAGGGCCTCGTGAAGAGCGAGGGCCTGCACACGGTCTGCCAGGAGGCGGGCTGTCCCAACATCTTCGAGTGCTGGGAGGACCGCGAGGCGACCTTCCTCATCGGCGGCGACCAGTGCACCCGGCGCTGCGACTTCTGCCAGATCGACACGGGCAAGCCCGAGGCCCTCGACCGCGACGAGCCGCGCCGCGTGGGCGAGTCGGTCGTCACGATGGACCTGAACTACGCCACGATCACCGGCGTCGCGCGCGACGACCTGGAGGACGGCGGCGCCTGGCTGTACGCGGAGACCGTGCGCCAGATCCACCAGCAGACGGCGGGCCGCGAGACCGGCCGCACGAAGGTCGAGCTGCTCGCCCCCGACTTCAACGCGGTGCCGGAGCTCCTGGAGCAGGTCTTCGACTCCCGCCCCGAGGTCTTCGCGCACAACGTGGAGACGGTGCCGCGCATCTTCAAGCGCATCCGCCCCGGCTTCCGGTACGAGCGCTCCCTGGACGTCATCACGCGGGCGCGTGACTACGGTCTGATCACGAAGTCCAACCTGATCCTCGGCATGGGCGAGACCCGCGAGGAGATCAGCGAGGCGCTCCAGCAGCTGCACGACGCGGGCTGCGAGCTCATCACGATCACGCAGTACCTGCGCCCCTCGGTCCGCCACCACCCGGTGGAGCGCTGGGTGAAGCCGCAGGAGTTCGTGGAGCTGAAGGAGGAGGCCGACGAGATCGGCTTCTCGGGCGTGATGTCGGGCCCGCTGGTCCGCTCCTCGTACCGCGCCGGGCGCCTCTACCAGCAGGCGATGGAGAAGCGGGCGGCCGCGCAGACCGCGTGAGCCGTGCGCGAGCCGGTGCTCGCGTCCGTACGCGATCCGGTGCGCGAACCCCGTGTGAATCCGGGCACAAGTAGTTACCGGCCGGTAGTGGCCGGATCCGGCGCGGCCCGTACGACCCCGCAGCTCAGCGGGGGCATACGGGCCGCGCCGCCGTTCGCCCACTGGGCCGACCGGCCGCACCGACGTTTCACCAGTGTTTGACCGCCGGGTCACGCCCTGGTAACACCGATCTGTGAGCCTGGTACCACTCACCGCCACCGCCGCTCACACCCCCACCTCGTCTCACCCGCAATCGAGGGAGGACCCCGCCATGCCGGCCGCATCGACGCACGTCCGCGTCACCGCGATCCCGTCCGTCACCGACGCCCTGAGGGCCGTGGAGTCGCTGCTCCTGGGCTCGGGACAGCGCACCGCCCGGCGCAACGCCTGGAACTCCGTCCTGGAGGACCGGCGCCGCGCCAAGGACCGGGTCGAGGCCCAGCACGTGATGGAGGTCGCGTCGGGCCGCGCTTCCCGGGCCACGTAAACTTCAGGGCATGGCGAGGAAGGCAAACACGAGCAGCGGCGACGCTGCCAACCCAGGGCGACTGAAGCAGATCGCCCTCACGTACAAGATGACCCGGAAGGCCGACCCGAAGGTCGGTCTCGTCGTCGCGGGCGTGGGCATCGGCGTACTCGGTGTCCTCCTCGCGATCGGCTTCCTCATCGGTCATCCGGTCTACCTGGGCATCCTGGGCTTCGTCCTGGGCCTCCTGGCGGCGGCCGTCGTCTTCGGACGGCGCGCCGAGCGCGCGGCCTTCGGGCAGATGGAGGGCCAGCCGGGCGCGGCGGCGGCGGTGCTGCAGAACGTCGGACGCGGCTGGACGACGACCCCCGCGGTCGCGATGAACCGCACCCAGGACGTCGTGCACCGGGCGGTCGGCCGCGCCGGCATCGTCCTGGTGGCCGAGGGCAACCCGAACCGGGTCAAGACGCTCCTGGCGGCGGAGAAGAAGCGCATGAACCGCGTCGTGGTGGACGTGCCGGTGCACGACATCATCGTCGGCGACGGCGAGGGCCAGGTGCCGCTGAAGAAGGTCCGCACCACCATGCTCAAGCTGCCCCGGGTGCTCACCGGCCCGCAGGTGACCGTGGCCAACGACCGGCTGCGCGCGATGGGCGACCTGATGAGCAACATGCCGCTGCCGAAGGGCCCGATGCCGAAGGGCATGCGGATGCCGCGCGGCGGAAAGATGCGCTGACGCGCCCGACCGAACACGCGAGAGGGGCTCCGGACCGCACGGTCCGGAGCCCCTCTCGCGTTCCCACGAGGTTCAGACGCGGACCTGGACCGCGCCGGCGAGGCGGTCGTGGAGGCCGCGGCCGTCGCGGTCCCAGATCAGGGCCGGGATCGCCAGGCAGACGAGGACGGAGCGGAGCGCCACGCGGAGGAGGCCGAGGCGGCCGCCGCGCACGGAGACGACCCGCAGGCCGAAGAGCCGCTTGCCGGGCGTGGAGCCGACGGTGCCGACCGTCAGGACGCTCAGGACGAGCAGGATGCCGAGGGCCCAGTTGCCGGTGGCCTGGTCGTAGCCGTCGGTGACCAGGCCGTATGCGATCAGCATGCAGAGGGCCCAGTCGACGGCGAGGGCGCCGAGGCGCCGGCCGGGGCGGGCGATCGAACCGGGCCCCTCCTCGGGGAGCCCCAGCTGCTGACCGCGGTAGCCGAAGTCGACGCCTGCGTCCTCGGCCGCCGCGCGGGGGCCGGAGAGCCAAGATCCGAGTGCTTGCCTGTTGTCCACCCGACCACGGTACTGTGCCCGTTTTCGATCTCTTCGGCCCGGGTAGCGGATGGAGGTCCGGTGGCCCCCGAGGGGCGGGAACCGAGGCATGCCCGGAGCGCGACCGGCACCCAGCCCGGTTAACTTCGACGAAACAATTGGGTCATGCTTGAGAAATCCCGTCTGCCTATGGTCGGGTCCAGCGTGTGCCACCGCACTGGCCGCACGAACGAGCTGCAACCCCGCCCCTCCCCGGGCCGGGAGTAGGAGGAGTGGGATGTCCCAGACGAACGGGTTCCAGAACGCCGAAGAGGCCCAGAAGTTCATCAAGGACAACGACGTCAAGATGGTCGACGTCCGGTTCTGCGACCTTCCGGGTGTGATGCAGCACTTCACGATCCCTGCATCCGCCTTCGACCCGGCGGAGGAGCTCGCCTTCGACGGCTCGTCGATCCGCGGCTTCCAGGCGATCCACGAGTCCGACATGGCGCTGCGCGCCGACCTGTCGACGGCCCGTTTGGACCCCTTCCGCCGCGACAAGACGCTGAACATCAACTTCTTCATCCACGACCCGATCACGGGCGAGCAGTACAGCCGCGACCCGCGGAACATCGCGAAGAAGGCGGAGGCGTACCTCGCCTCCACCGGCATCGCCGACACCGCGTTCTTCGGCCCCGAGGCGGAGTTCTACGTCTTCGACTCGGTGCGCTTCGAGACCTCGGCCAACCAGGGCTTCTACCACATCGACTCCGAGGCCGGCGCCTGGAACACCGGCGCGGAGGAGAACAACCGCGGCTACAAGGTCCGCTACAAGGGCGGCTACTTCCCGGCCCCGCCGGTCGACCACTTCGCCGACC
Source organism: Streptomyces sp. NRRL F-6492 (assembly GCF_001280125.1). Classification (GTDB taxonomy): domain Bacteria; phylum Actinomycetota; class Actinomycetes; order Streptomycetales; family Streptomycetaceae; genus Streptomyces. Next base: position 14,605 of record NZ_LGEG01000282.1, on the reverse strand, counting down.
TGCGCTCCGAGATCTCCCTGGAGCTGGAGAACGTCGGCCTCCAGGTCGAGCGCCAGCACCACGAGGTCGGCACCGCCGGCCAGGCCGAGATCAACTACAAGTTCAACACGCTGCTCGCCGCGGCCGACGACCTGATGCTCTTCAAGTACATCGTGAAGAACGTCGCCTGGCGCAACGGCAAGACCGCGACCTTCATGCCGAAGCCGATCTTCGGCGACAACGGCTCGGGCATGCACGTCCACCAGTCGCTGTGGGCCAACGGCGACCCGCTGTTCTACGACGAGACGGGCTACGCGGGCCTCTCGGACACCGCCCGCTACTACATCGGCGGCATCCTCAAGCACGCCCCGTCGCTGCTCGCCTTCACCAACCCGACGGTGAACTCGTACCACCGCCTGGTCCCGGGCTTCGAGGCCCCGGTCAACATGGTGTACTCGCAGCGCAACCGCTCCGCCGCCATGCGCATCCCGATCACGGGCGCGAACCCGAAGGCCAAGCGCGTCGAGTTCCGCGCGCCGGACCCGTCCTCGAACCCGTACCTCGCCTTCTCGGCGCTGCTCCTCGCGGGCCTCGACGGCATCAAGAACAAGATCGAGCCGCTGGAGCCGATCGACAAGGACCTCTACGAGCTGGCTCCGGAGGAGCACGCCAACGTCCCCCAGGTCCCGACCAACCTGGAGGCCGTCCTCTCCGCCCTGGAGGAGGACAACGAGTACCTCCAGGCCGGCGGCGTCTTCACCTCGGACCTGATCGAGACCTGGATCGACTACAAGCGCACGAACGAGATCGCCCCGATCCAGCTGCGCCCGCACCCGCACGAGTTCGAGCTGTACTTCGACCTCTAAGCCGTAGGGCCGGGAGTGAGGGCCGCCGCCCGGAGGGTTCCGGGCGGCGGCCCTCGCCGTGCGTGCGGCCCCCGTCAGCGCCCGTAGCGGATCAGGGCGCGGACCATGCGGCAGGTGGTGTCCGAGGGCGGGTGGATGCCGAGCTGTTCGGCCGTGGTGCTGATCGTCGCGTTCGTGGCCTTCGACGGGACGTAGACGCCGGCGTCGAGGAGGGCGATCGCGAGGCGCATGGCCTTCAGGCGCCGGTTGTGCGTGACGTACCACTCGCGGGGCCGGCCCGCCGGGAGCGGCTGCCTCTGGAGCGGCTTCCAGGGTTCGAGGGACGGCGTCCGGATCACGGCGAGAGCCATGGGCTACCTCCTGGCGAACGGTGGGGTGCGGGCCCTCCCCGGGACCCTCACCTTCACCCCTTATTTTACCGGTCCGCACTGACAATCGTCCCTGGCCAGGACCGGTTTTCGGGGGCCCGGAGGGAAGTTCCGGGGGTAGCGTGGGCGCCATGGAGATCTGGATCAATCCCGCCTGTTCCAAGTGTCGCGGCGCCCTCGCGCTCCTCGACGCCGAAGGGGCCGAGTACACCGTCCGGCGCTATCTGGAGGACGTGCCCTCGCCCGACGAGATCCGGGAGGTGCTCGGGCGGCTCGGACTCGAACCGTGGGACATCGTCCGGACCCGGGAGGCCGTGGCGAAGGAGCTCGGGGCGGCGGAGTGGCCCCGGGACGCGGAGGGCCGCGACCGGTGGATCGAGGCCCTCGCCGCGCACCCGGAGCTCATCCAGCGGCCGATCATCACCGCCGAGGACGGCACGGCCGTCGTGGGGCGGTCCGAGGAGGCCGTGCGGGACGCGCTGTCCCGCCGCTGAGGCGGGCCGGGCTCTCAGCGCCTCGCCGTCAGCGCCTCCGCCTCCGTCAGGATCTCCGTGAGGCGCAGGCCGAAGCGGGCGTCGCAGGGGTGGGGGGTGCCCGTGCGGGCCGACGCGAGCAGGGCGTCCACGGCCGCCCCGAAGGCGTCCACCGCGCCGTTCCAGCGGGGCATCTCGGCGCGGCCCTTCGTGCCGTACAGGGCGAGGGCCGCCTCCGCCGCCTCCGGCGGGGCGCTCAGGGTGAGGGTGGCGGTGCTGCTCGCGCCCGACGCGTGGCGCAGGACCAGGTGGTGGGTGTCGCCGGGGCCCGGCGCGGCCGTGATCTCCGTGACGTCGCCGAGGACCGGCAGGTAGACCGAGAGGACGTGCGGGCCCACGTCCCACAGGCCGCCCTTCTCGCGCCGCCAGGGCGAGGCCGCGTACTCGCTGGTGGAGCCGGAGCCGTACAGCGAGCCCAGCCAGTGCGCCTCGCCCAGGAACCAGCCGTCCGCCGCCGCCTGCTCCTCGATCCAGGAGGCCGTCGGCTCCGCGAAGCGGAGGGTGCAGAAGACCACCGAGGCGACGCCCGCCGCCTCGACGGCGTCGGCCACCTCGCGGGCCCCGGCCACCGTCGTGGCGACCGGCTTGTCCAGGAGGACGTGACAGCCCGCGGCCGCGGCCCGTACCGCCAGCGGGGCCTGGACGTCCGGCGGGAGGGCGAGGGCCACCGCGTCGCTCGCCGCGAAGAGGGCGTCCACGTCCTGGTACGCGCGCGTGCCCGACGCGGCGGCCAGTGCCTCCGCCGCCTCCGGGCGCCGTCCCCACACGCCGCCGAACTCGACGTCCGGGTGCCCGGCGAGGGCGGGCGCGTGGGTGTGGCCGGCCCAGGGGCCGGTGCCGAGGAGTCCGATGCGGGGCCTCGCCCCGAGCTGCTTCGCCATGGTCACAGTCTGCCGGGTGGTCCCGCCGCGCGACGGTGGTGGTGGGTCCGAAATCCCCTGGCCCCGCCCTTCCCGTCCGGGTTAGCGTTTCCCCCGCCGGCCGCGGGACTCCGGTGCGACTTCCGGAACCTGCCTATGAAGCAACGTCTTCGCTGTTCGCGCCCTCATTCCCCGGCCGGCCCTCAGGAGGGGAAGGTCCGTGTCCGAGCTCGTCGCCGCCGAGGACGTCCTCCTCTTCGTCAACGCCGCCGTCACCGCCACCGGGCAGCGCGAGTTCCGCTCCTCCGCCGGCGAGCAGCGGCTCTCGCTCGCCTTCCTCCACGCGTACGTGCGGATCAACTACCGGCCCGTGTACGCCGCCGCGCTCGCGCTCGACATCAACGACCACAACGCGGCCCTCGTCGTCGAGCACCTGCTGCGCACCCCGGCGGAGGCGGAGCCGGGCGAGGGGCGGCTGATCGCCGCGCGGCTCGCCGTGCTGCCGCCGCAGCGGGTCTACCGGCTGTTCCGGGCGCTGCGCGCCGCCGGGGTCAACAACCGGCGCACGCGCGCGATCGTGCGCGAGTGGCTCGCGGCCCGGCCCGATCCGGCGCTCGACGCCGTGAAGTACCGGGCCGGTCTGAGGACCGCCCTCCGGCACGTCCACGGACCGGCGGCGGACCCGGAGACGGGCGACTTCCTCTTCGCGCCCCGGCGCCGCGTCCGCTACGGGAGCCCGCTGCTCGACGCCCACCGCCGGGCGCACTACGAGCAGGGCGCGCTGTACGAACTGCCGTTCACCGTGGCCGAGGGGTTCGCGGCGAAGCACGGGGTGCCCCGCGCGCTGTTCCTGGAGCGGATCGCGCCCCGGATGACCCGGCTCGAACGGCTCAGGACCGAGCGGGCGTCGGGGGCGGCGGGGAACCTGTCCGCCATGCCCCTCACGCGGCTCGCGGTGTACGTCCTCTCCCTGCCGTTCGGAGAGCGGGTCGCGCGGCGGGGCGAGCTGACCGGGGCGCTGCGGGCCGCCGCCCGGCGCGCCGCCGGGCCGTACGCCGGGAGCTGGGGGCGGGTGGCGGCCGTGCTGGACGACAGCTTCTCGTCCTCCGGTTCGGCGGTGAAGCGGCGCCGTCCGCTGGCCGTGGCCCTGGGCTGCCACTTCCTCCTGGAGGCCCTCGCGGCGCCGGGCTCGTACCGCCCGCTGTGGACCTCGGGCGGGGACGATCCGCTGCTCGTCCGGCCGTACGGGCCGACCCCGCTCGGCCTGCGGGTCCTGGACGCCCTGGAGACCGGGCCCGAGCGGCTCGTGATCGTCTCGGACGGCTGGGACAACGCCCCGCCGGGGCTCGCGGGCGAGGTGCTGCGGGTGTGGCGGACGCGGCTCGATCCGGAGCGGCGGACGAGCGTCGTGCACCTCAACCCCGTATACGACGCCGGGGGCTTCGACGTGCGCCGGCTCGCGCCCGGGGTGCCGACCGCCGGCGTCCGGGACGCGGAGGACCTGGCGGCCCTGGTAGAGATCGCCCAGTTCGCGGAGGGGCGGACGGGGTTCGCGGAGCTGCGGGCCTATCTGGACCGGCGGGTGGAGTCGTTCCTGAAGGGGGCCGGAGGGTGACCCGGATCGATCTGGGCGGGCTCGACGTCCGGCCCGCGCAGGTGTGGGGCGGGGTGCGGCTCGTGCCGCTCGTGCGGGCCGAGCCGGTGGCCGGGCTCCGGCTGCGCCGGGAGGCGTACGAGGGGTCCGGGCGGGCCTCGGTGGAGCTCGGCGGCCGGACGTCGTGCACCTCGTACGTCCCGCACGGCCTCGTCGCCGACTGGTCCGGCGCCCGGCAGGCCGGCGAGTCCGCCGCGTACGGGACGCTGCTCGGCGGCCGGGACGAGGAGGCGCCCCCGTGCGTGCCCGTGCGCCGCGTCCACCGGCCGGCCAAGCGCCGGCGGGGCGAGCGGCGGCTGCGGTTCCTGCCGCTGCACCTCGCCCTGGAGGGCTTTCTCGCGCTGCACTTCGGCGGGCCGTCGGTGGTCTGGGACGACTGGTCCCGGGAGGCGCTGCGGCGCGGGCTCCCGCCGCGGGCCGAGGCGGCGTACGCCGGGTGGGGCGTGCCGGGGCTCGGGGAGGCGCTGCGGGTCTTCGAGCTGCACCCGGGCCAGTGCGGGCTGCTGCTGTACGTGGCGGACGCCCTGGCCGCGGCCTTCGTCGTGCCGCACCCGGAGGACTACCGGGTGCTGCACCCGACGCTGGTCGAGGACCTGTACGGGGAGCTCGTCCACCAGTACGCGCACTACGGCGCCCCGGTGCCGGAGTTCACGGCGCGGATCCGGGACGGGGCCGGCGGGATCCGCACGCTCGCGGACCTGCGGGCGGCGGCGCTCGGGCAGGAGCGGGCCTGGGCGGCGGCGCACGAGGGGCTGATGGCGCGGGACCTGCTGGAGACGCCGTACTCCTTCGAGCGGGTGTACCGGGCGGGGACGTTCGACCTGTACCGGTTCCTGCCGCCGTTCCGGCGGGACGGGCGGGAGCAGCACATCGGGGAGCTGATCACCGACCACAAGGGGCGGACGGCGTACCTGAAGACCTTCCGGCTCTCGGAGAAGCAGGTCAGGAAGGGGTATCTGCTGCACCGGCTCGCGGACCACGACTGGCACCTCGGGCGGACCGCCCGGGCCCTGGGCACCACGTATCCCGAGCTGGTGCGGCGGATCGGGGCGGCGGGCCTGGGCGGGCTCCTGGACGCCCACGTCGTCGCGCGGAGGGCGAAGGAGGCGCGGGAGGGCTGAGTAACACGGGGTTCACAAACGGGCAACCGACGGGAAACCGCGTGTTGCGAAGCTGCGGTCCGAAAGCAACCGTACGGTCCGGCCCCGGCCGGAGCGCGCGGAGACCGCAGCTTCTCGCAGCGCCGCGAGCCGCCGCGGGCAGCCCCTCCCGCCGCCTCCGGGCGCCGGGGGAAACCCCAGCAGCACGCCACGCGCCCTAAGGATGAGCCCCGTGACCTTCAAGGCTGAGTACATCTGGATCGACGGCACCGAGCCGACCGCGAAGCTTCGTTCCAAGACGAAGATCATCGTCGGTGGGGTCCCGGCGCTCGACGAGCTGCCGATCTGGGGCTTCGACGGTTCCAGCACGAACCAGGCCGAGGGCCACGCCTCGGACCGCGTCCTCAAGCCGGTCTTCGTCTGCCCGGACCCGATCCGCGGCGGCGACGACATCCTGGTCCTGTGCGAGGTCCTCAACACGGACATGACGCCGCACTCGTCCAACACGCGCGCCGCGCTCGCCGAGGTCGCCGCGACGTACGCCGCGCAGGAGCCGATCTTCGGCATCGAGCAGGAGTACACCTTCTTCAAGGGCTCGCGCCCGCTGGGCTTCCCCGAGGCCGGCTTCCCGGCCGCGCAGGGCGGTTACTACTGCGGCGTCGGCGCGGACGAGATCTTCGGCCGCGACGTCGTCGAGGCGCACCTGGAGAACTGCCTGGCGGCCGGTCTCGGCATCTCCGGCATCAACGCCGAGGTCATGCCCGGCCAGTGGGAGTTCCAGGTCGGCCCGCTGGCGCCGCTCGAGGTCTCCGACCAGCTGTGGATCGCCCGCTGGCTGCTGTACCGCACGGCCGAGGACTTCGACATCTCGGCGACGCTGGACCCGAAGCCGGTGAAGGGCGACTGGAACGGCGCGGGCGCGCACACCAACTTCTCCACGAAGGCGATGCGCGAGGGCTACGACGCGATCATCACCGCCGCCGAGTCCCTCGGCGAGGGCTCGAAGCCGCTCGACCACGTCAAGAACTACGGCGCCGGCATCGACGACCGCCTGACGGGCCTGCACGAGACCGCCCCGTGGGACAAGTACTCCTACGGCGTCTCGGACCGCGGCGCCTCGGTCCGCATCCCGTGGCAGGTCGAGCAGGACCGCAAGGGCTACATCGAGGACCGCCGCCCGAACGCCAACGTGGACCCGTACGTGGTGACCCGCCTCCTGGTGGACACCTGCTGCGAGGCCCTGGCGAAGGCCGGCCAGGTCTGATCCGCGCGTCTTCCGGAGGGGCGCCCACCGTTTCGTACGGTGGGCGCCCCTTCCGTCATGTGGGATGGATGACACCAGCTTTGGCGGGTACGGGGGTCGTCCTGGTGTTTCCCTTCTGGTTCAATAGGGATATGGCCAACTTGCAGAACGACACCGCGACGGGTCGTCACGACCTCGAGCCGTTCTGGCCTTCCCGGCAGCATCACGACTTCGACCGGGTGTGTTGCCGCGCGAGGAACGCGTCGGCCCTCTAAAGCCCCGATCGGCCCTGTCCGATCCCCGGCCTTCGGCCGACGCGCACGACGTACGACGCCTGTCCGTCCGTTTCTCCGCGCGAAAGAGCTGACCTGCCATGGCCCACACCCAGAGCGCCTCCCTCACGGCCGTCCGTCCCGGCCGGCACCGACTGCGTGCCGTCGATCCGAACGAGGTCGTCGACTTCTCCCAGGTGGCGGACTTCCTGCCGCCCGGTGCCACCCTGCTGCCCGCGCCGCAGCACGCGCTGCCCGTGCTGCCGGGGCGCCCGCCGATGGTCGGGTACCTCGTCCTGGTCCCCGCCGACCAGCAGCCGCACCTGCCCGTGGCCGTCCCCTCCCCCGTGACCGCGCCCGTCGCGGCCGAGGAGCGGGGGCCGGTGACCATCGACGACGTCCAGCGGATCGCCGTCGTGGACGGGGAGCCGCTGGACCTCACGTACCTGGAGTTCGAGCTCCTCGCCCACCTGGTGGCACACCCCCACCGGGTGCACACCCGCGACCAGTTGGTCACGACGGTGTGGGGGTACGGACACGTCGGCGACGGGCGCACGGTCGACGTGCACGTGGCCCGGCTGCGCCGCAAGCTGGGCGCCGAGCACCGCCACACGATCCAGACCGTGCGGCGGGTCGGCTACAAGTACACGCCCTGATCCGGGCGTCCGGCCCGATCAGGCCGTTCCGTCTCCTGTCGTCCTCGCCCTCGTCCTCGCCCTCGCGGTGAGGGCGAGGGCGAGGTCGACGGCCAGGAACAGCAGGAGGCTGATCCCGAGCAGCGGGACGAACCAGGCGACGAGCGCCGTGGCCGCCGCGAGCGGGAGCAGCAGGGTGGCCGGGACCTTCCGCCAGGCCCCGCGCGCCGCCGGCCGGCCCGGGCGGCGCAGCCACCACATCCGGTAGCCCCAGAGGATCAGCAGGACGAGCGCGAGGGCGAGGGCCGCGAGCAGCAGCTGGTTGAACAGGCCCAGGAAGACGCCCATGTGGGCGTCGATGCCGATCCGGGTGAGCTTCGCCAGCAGCGGGTAGTCCGCGAAGGCGAGCCGGTCGACGACCGTGCCGTCGGCCGGGTCGACGGCCACCGAGTCGAGTTCGAGCGGGAACTGGGTGTCGGTCTCCTTGACCACGTACCCCTTGCCGTCGGCGGGCAGGACCACCGAGATCCGCGGGCTGTCGACGCCGGCGGCGCGGGCCGCCTCGACGGCCCCGTCCAGGCCCACGTCCGGGCCCCGGGGGGCGGGTTCGGCGGTGCCGGAGTGGCCGCCGCCGTGGCCCTCGTGGCCGTCGGAGCCGGTGGGCGCGCCGCCGACCGTCGCGGTGAGCACGGGGGTCGCGCCGCCCAGACCGTCCTGGACGGCGCCGATGTTCTCGCCCGCGTACCGCGACCAGGTCAGGCCCGTCGCGGAGAGCAGGACGAGACCGGCCGCCGCCCACAGGCCGACCGAGCCGTGCCAGGAGAGGGTGCGGCGGCGGGAGGCCGGACCGCCCTCCGGCACGAACAGGGCGCGGCGGTTCTTCCGGCGCCGGCCGAGCCAGAGCAGCAGGCCGCCGAGGGCTATCACCCACAGCCAGCTCGCGGCGAGTTCGCTGTAGTTGCGGCCGAACTCGCCCAGGTGCAGGTCGCGGTGGAGGCCGTCGATCCAGGTGCGCAGCGGCAGGGCGCCGGAGCTGCCGTAGCTGGGCAGCTGTCCGCGGACCTCCCCGGTGTACGGGTCGACGAAGACGGCGAGCGAGGTGCCCTCGGGGGCGTCGGGGTCGGCCATCAGGACCCGGGTCGTCGCGCCGGGTTCGGCGCCGGGCCAGACGGCGGTGACGGTGCCGTCCGGGTTGGCCCCGCGGGCGATGTCCACCTGCCGGGAGAGCGGCAGGACGGTGTCCCCGACGGGCACCTCCAGCTCGTGCGCGTAGACCACCTTCTCGGCCTGGTAGGAGAGCGCGTAGAGCAGGCCGCTGAGGGCGGCGACGAGGAGGAACGGGGCGACGAGGACGCCCGCGTAGAAGTGGAGCCGGAGGACGAGGGGGCGCAGGCCGCTCCAGGCGGTGGGCTTGCGGGGCGGTGAGGGCGGTTCCTGAGCGGGGGTTTCGGGGCGTGCGGGATCGTCGATCGTCATGGGTGACCGTCCTGGGGTCTCGGTGTCTCTCGGTGCAGACAGGGGGAAGCGGCCCCCGGGTCAGACGTGTGCTCCGAGGGCCGTGGCGCGGGGTGTGGACGGTCGGGGCGGGCCGCGCCGGGACAGGGTGTGGGCGAGGACGACGGTGTGCGGCCGGTGGGCGGTCCGCCGCGTCCGGCGGACCGGGCCGCGCGGGGCGTCGGGGACGCGGACGAGCGCGCGCAGCAGGCGCAGCGGGGTGAAGGCGTGCGCGAGGGCGGCGCGGGCGAGCGTGAAGAACGCGGCCTCGCCGTGGGCCAGCCAGAGGCCGCAGAGGAGCGCGGCGAGGAGGTGGACGGCGAGCATGCCGGGGCCGGAGGCCGTGGCGGAGTCCACGAGCTGGGCCACGGCGGGGTCCAGGGCGGAGCCCGCTCCTTCCGTGCCCGCCACGGGGCCTGCGGCGCCGTGCGTGCCGTGCGCCGCGTGGTGGGCGCCCGGCGTCGGTCCGTGGGCGCCCGTCGTCGAGAAGGCGGTGTGGAGCGCGCCCTGGAGGGTGAGCAGCGCGCCCGCGATCGCGGGCGCGCCCCGGCGGCGGCCGGCCGCGGCCCAGGCGACGGCGGCCGTCACGGCGAACGCGCCGAGCAGGGCCGTGGCCGGGAGCCGGTGCGCAGACATGGACGAATGCCCCACGGCCGCCAAAGCGACGCACACCGCCGCGAAGAGCGCGGCTCGCAGGGCGCGCAGGGGCGACCGGGCATCCGTCATCGCCCGCCATGGTGCCATCACGCCACCTGGCTGGACAGCCCCCCTCCCGATGTCCGGGCCCCTCCCCGTTTCCGCTCCCGGCGGAATCCTCCGGGAGCGGAAACGCCTGCCCCGTTCCGGGCGGCGCGGGCAGTCTCGGACCATGAGACTGCTGATGCTCGGAGGTACGGAGTTCGTGGGCCGCGCGATCGTCGAGGACGCGCTCGAACGGGGCTGGGAGGTGACGGTCTTCCACCGGGGCCGGCACGCCGCCCCGGCGGGGGCCCGGTCCCTGACGGGGGACCGCACCACCGGTCCGGAGGGGCTCGCCGCCCTCGCCGGCGGTTCCTGGGACGCGGTCGTGGACACCTGGTCGGCGGCCCCCTCGGCGGTGCGGGACGCGGCCCGGCTGCTCGCGGACCGGGCCGGGCGGTACGCGTACGTGTCGAGCCGTTCCGTGTACGCCTGGCCCCCGGCGGCCGGGCTCGCGGAGGACGGCCCGCTGGTGGAGGGGTCGCCGGACGACGGGGACGTGCCGTACGCGGAGGCCAAGCGCGGCGGCGAGCTGGCCGCCGAGGCCGCCTTCGGCGCCGGCCGGACGCTGTCCGTCCGCGCGGGCCTGATCCTCGGGCCGTACGAGAACGTGGGCCGGCTGCCCTGGTGGCTGAACCGGATCGCGCGCGGCGGCCCGGTCCTGGCCCCCGGGCCAAAGACGGCGCCGATCCAGTACGTGGACGTGCGCGACCTGGCCGCGTGGACGCTGGACGCGGTGGCGGGCGGGCTCTCGGGGCCGTACAACCTCGTCTCGCCGTCCGGGCACACCACGATGGGCGGGTTCCTCGACGCCTGTGTCCGGGCCACCGGTTCGAGCGCCGAGCTGCGCTGGACCGCGCCGGAGGAGCTGCTCGCGGCGGGGGTCGAGCCGTGGTCGGAGCTGCCCGTGTGGCTGCCGCCGGGCGAGGCGTACGACGCGATGCACACCGCCGACGTGTCCCGCGCGGTCGCGGCCGGGCTGCGCTGCCGGCCGGTGGCGGAGACGGTCGCGGACACCTGGGCGTGGCTGGAGTCCCTCGGCGGGACCGCGCCCCAGCGGCCGGACCGCCCGGGGGTCGGCCTCTCCCCGGAACGGGAGGCGAAGGTCCTGGCGGCGCCGGCCGGGGGGTGAGTCCGGAGGAGGGCCCGGGGGCGGCGGGGTGGGGGGCCTCCCGTGCGGGGAGGCCCCGGCCGCGTCGTGTCCTACTCCGCCCGCGGTGCGTCCAGGGCCTTGAGGACGTGCTCCACCTCGTACGGCATGACGGCGATGAGGACGGTCCCCTCCGGGGAGGCGCACTCGACGATGCGGGAGCCGCCGTTGATGGTGATCGCCTCGCGCAGCGAGGGGACGCGCAGGCCGACCCGCCGCAGCTCCGCCGGGAGCGACACCGCCGCCCCGGCCCTGCTGCCGGCCTCCCAGGTCATCCCGGCGGGGCCGATCAGCATCCGCCCCCGCAGCCAGCGGCCTTCGCGCGCGGGGTGCCGCAGCATGCAGGGGACCCCGATCTCGTCGCCCCGCCCGGCGTCCTCCGCGCGCTGCCGCACCTTGCGGCGGATCAGCCAGGTCACCAGGGCGCCGGCCGCCAGGGCCGTCAGTACGTCGATCACCCGAGCATTCAAACAGCTCTCGGTGACCCGGGGGGGCCGCCAGGACCTGCCCGTACCGGAGCGATCCCTTACGGTCGACGGGAAGGGCCCGGAAGGGCGCGAAGGGCACGAACCGGAGGAACCGACGTCATGGCCGCCATTCCCGCCGTCTCCGTCGCCAACCTCCGTGACCTCGGGGGCCTGCCGCTCGCCGGCGGGCGCGCGGTCCGCCCGGGGCTCGTGTTCCGTTCCGCGCAGCTCGACCGGCTCGACCCCGACGATCCCGCCGTGGCGGGCCTGGGGATCCGCACGGTCGTGGACTTCCGCACGGACGCCGAGCGCGGGGAGCGGCCCGACCGGCTGCCGGCCGGCGCGCGGCCGCTCGTCGCGGACGTGCTCGCCGACTGGCTGGCCACCAGCGGGCTTCCGCCGGCGGCACGCCTGAAGACGCTGCTCTCCCAGCCGGCCCTGGCCGAGGAGCACCTGGGCGGGGGCCGGATGCGGGAGGCCTTCGCCCGTACCTACCGGGCCTTCGTCTCCGCCGACTCCGCCCGCGCCTCCTACGCCGCCCTCCTCGCGGAGCTGGGCGCGCCGGACGCCGGGCCGCTGCTCTTCCACTGCACGGCGGGCAAGGACAGGACGGGGTGGGCGGCGGCGGTCGTCCTGTCGCTGCTCGGGGCGGACGAGGAGACGGTGCGGGAGGAGTACCTGTCGGTCAATCCGGCGGTGCGGCAGGCGTTCGCGCCGATGATCGAGGGGTTCACGGCCCAGGGCGGCGACCCGCAGCTGGCGCTCGACCTGATCGGGGTGCTCCCGGAGTACCTGGACGCGGCGCTCGACGAGGTGGCGGTGCGGCACGGTTCGATGGAGAAGTACGTGCGGGAGGGGCTGGGGGTGCCGGACGAGGTGACGGAGCGGATCCGCGAGCGGCTGGCGGGGGGGGCGGGGGCTGACGGGGCCCCGGGCCGGTCGCCGTCCCCGCCACCGGGGTGACCATCGGAAGAATCGCTCGTTCTGCTGAACGTGAGCACCCAGGATCTCGACCCCTCCCCCGTGGGTCCCGTCGACGTCGAGCAGGCCGAGGCCGCGCTCGTCGAGCGCTATCCGCGGCTCGTCCGCATCGCCTATCTCGTCCTGCCGCCCGCGCTCGGCCGCAACCGCCGGGTGCTGACCGCCCACGCGCTCGTCCAGCGCTCGCTGCCGCGCCGCCGGGTGCCGGGCCCCGCCGTGCCGGGGCCGCGGCGGACCGAGGACGCGGTCGACCCCGGATACGCGTACGTACGGGGCGAGGTGCTGCGGCAGGCCCTGGTCGCCGGGCTGCCGCTGCGGCGGCCGGCGCTGCCGCGCCGGGCGCAGTTCCCGCCGCTGCTGCCGCACGTGTGGGGGCTGCGGCTGTTCCCCCGGGTGGGCGGCGCCGACGAACTCGCCCTGGACCAGCGGCTCTCCCGGCTCTCCGGCCCAGGCCGCGCGGCGTACGTGCTCCGCGGCCTGGAGCGCCAGGGCGACCCGGAGGTCCTGCGCGTCCTGGCCGCGGCGGGCGTCGAGGACCCGGCGGCGGCCCTGGCGGAGGCGGACGCGTGGGAGGCGTCGGACGTGCCGGACGCGCGGGAGGGCGGGCCCGGCGGGGACCTGGACCCGTCCGGTGCGCCCGGCGCCGGTGGCGCACGCGGGGACGGACCCGGGCCCGGACGCCCCGAGCGGGCCGAGCGGGTCGGCGAGCAGGCCGGACCCGGCGGGAGCGGCGGCGGCCGGGCCGGGCACCCGGGCGGCTCCGGTGGGGCGAGCCCCGGTGCGGGGGCCGAGCCGAAAGCAGGCCCCGGCGCGGGTCCCGGGCGGGGCGCCGTCCCCCGGCCCGGCCGGCTCAGCGGTGCCGCCCTGCTCGAATCGGACGAGTTCGACCCCTGCGCGCTCCAGGCGCGGCCGACCGATCTGCTGCGCCGGCGGCAGCACGCGCGGGCCGGGTTCACGGCCGTCGCGGCGCTGGCGGTGTGCGGGGCGCTGCTCGGGCTGCCCGGGGACGGATGGGGCCGGAACGGGGCCGCGGCGCCCTCGTACGCGCGCAATCCCGCCGCCGAGGCCGCGCTCGATCCGGCCGCCGTCAAGCGGGTCGGTCCGGCGGCCTGGCCGGGGTCGACCCGGCGGGACTTCTCCGTGTGGCCCGCGCGCGGCGACCTGGCCGGGGACGCCCCGCTGTTGCGGCGGGCCCTCGCCGTATGGGCGCGGCCCGGGAGCGCCGTGCAGTCGTCCGCGACGCCGGGGACGCCCGCCGGGCCTCCGATGGGGCCGCCGCAGCTGCTGTTCGCGGGCCGGGTGGACGCGGTGCGGGTGGTGCTCTTCCACGACGGGCTGCGGGCCGTGCGGTACGCGGAGCCGGTGGAGGGGACGGCGGGCGTCGCGCTCGACTTCGCGCGGACGGACGGGGCCGACGCGGTCGGGTCGACGGCGCTCGTCGTGTCCCGCGCGGCGGGCAACGTCCGTTACCTCACGGCCCCCTGGGTACGGGAGACGGCCGTGCGGAACCTGCTGGCGCCCGCGAAGGAGCCGTACGTCCTGGCGCGGGACGCGCGCGGCGTGACCGATCCGGTGCCGAGTCCGGCGCAGGCGAGGGGCTGCGGCCGCTGGAACGTCCTCCAGGTGCGGGACGGTTCGGGCCTCCGGCTCCTCACCGACCTCGGCGAGCTGGCGCCCGCCCGGCTCCTGTGGGGCCGGCCGGGCGCGCCGGCGGACGCGACCGGGCCGGAGGCGCGGGAGGCGTGGGCGCGGACGGCGTGCCAGCTGACGACGGTACGGGCGCACGGGGTGCGGTCGGTGAACGCCTGGCGGTTCGCCCGGCAGCGGCTGCCGGAGGACGCGGGGCTCGGCTCCTGGCTGTGCACGCGCGCGGAGACCTGGCGGGGCACGGGCGACCGGGTCCTCGCCCAGTTCCTGGTCCCGTCGCCGGAGGTGCCGGCGGCGCTCGCGGCCCGCTCCGAGGGCTCGCCGGCCTGCGGGGTGCGCGATCCGCGGGTCCTGGCGGGCGTCCTGTGGCAGGCGCCGGGCGGCGGCCGGTACGTCCTGGCGGCGGGCTCCCCCGACTTCGCGTCCCTGGAGGTCTCGGGCGGGGTGACGGGCCGCTCGGACGGCCCGGTCCTCGCCGTGCGGGCGCCCGCGGGGGCCGCGGCGGACCTGGACGGCACCCTGCGGGACGGGACGCGGAGGAGCGCGCTGCGGTGAGGGGGCACGGGGGCCGGGCCCGCACCCGGGCCCTCCTCCGTCGGAGCTCCCCCGCCGGAGCTC
>NZ_LGEG01000281.1 GCF_001280125.1 Streptomyces sp. NRRL F-6492 | reverse complement strand
CCCCCGCCACATGCGCGGCGGCAATCTCACCGATCGAGTGCCCGGTCAGGATCTCGGGCTTCACGCCCCAGGACTCGATCAGGCGGTAGAGAGCGACTTCCAGGGCGAAGAGCGCCGGCTGCGTGTTCCCGGTCTCGTCCAGACCCTCACCCGAGAAGATGATCTCGCGGAGGCCTTCGTCCAGGTGCGACAGGACTTCGTCGAAGGTCTTGGCGAAGGTGGGGAAGGCTTCGTACAGCTCCTTGCCCATCCCGGCCCGCTGAGCACCCTGACCCGTGAACATCACGCCCACCCGGCCAGAACCAGCCACACCCTCGACCGTCTCGTCCCCGACGACGACCGCCCGGTGCTCGAACACCGACCGCGACGACACCAGCGACGCACCCACATCCACAGGACGGGCATCCGACTCGGCCGTGAAGGCACGGAGCCGCTCGATCTGGCCCCGCAGCGCCCCCTCCGTACGACCGGAGATCACCCACGGCACCACCACCGGAGCCACACCCCCGTCCAGTACGGCCTCGGGCTCCGGCGCCTGCTCCACTCGGGCTCCGGCGCCTGCTCCAGTACGACGTGCGCGTTCGTCCCGCTCACGCCGAACGACGACACCGCCGCGCGACGCGGGCGGCCGGTCTCCGGCCAGGCGCGCTGTTCGGTCAGCAGCTCGATCTCGCCCGCCGACCAGTCGACCTCGGGGGAGCGCTCCTCGGCGTGGAGGGTCTTCGGCAGGACGCCGTGGCGCATCGCCTCGACCATCTTGATGACGCCGCCGACACCGGCGGCGGCCTGCGTGTGGCCGATGTTCGACTTCAGCGAGCCGAGCCAGAGCGGGCCCCGGTCGCCGCGCTGGCGTCCGTACGTGGCGAGCAGGGCGTCCGCCTCGATCGGGTCGCCCAGGCGCGTGCCCGTGCCGTGGGCCTCGACCACGTCGACGTCGGCCGGAGTGAGGCGGGCGTTCTCCAACGCCTGGCGGATGACCCGGCGCTGGGAGGGGCCGTTGGGGGCCGTGAGGCCGTTGGAGGCGCCGTCCTGGTTGATGGCCGAGCCCCGCAGGACGGCGAGGACCTGGTGGCCGTTGCGGAGTGCGTCGGACAGGCGCTCGACGAGCAGCATGCCGACGCCCTCGCCCCAGCCCACCCCGTCCGCGTCGGCGGAGAAGGACTTCGACCGGCCGTCGGGCGCCAGGCCCCGCTGGCGGCTGAACTCCACGAAGGTGCTCGGGGTGTGCATGACCGCCACGCCGCCCGCGAGGGCCATCGAGCACTCCCCCGCCCGCAGCGCCTGCGCCGCCAGGTGGAGGGCCACGAGCGACGACGAGCACGCCGTGTCGACGGTGACCGTGGGGCCGGTCAGGCCGAAGGAGTAGGCGAGGCGGCCGGAGATGACGCTTCCGGCGTTGCCGGTCATCAGGACGCCTTCGAGCTCCTGCGGGATCTGGCGCACGGGCGGGGCGTAGTCGTAGTACATGACGCCCGCGAACACGCCGGTGTCGGTGCCGCGCACGGCGGCCGGGTCGATGCCGGCGCGCTCGAAGGTCTCCCACGTGGTTTCGAGCAGCAACCGCTGCTGCGGGTCCATGCCGAGCGCCTCGCGCGGCGAGATGCCGAAGAAGGCGGGGTCGAAGGCGTCGGCGTCGTGGAGGAAGCCGCCCTCGCGGGTGTAGCTCTTGCCCGTGCGGTCGGGGTCGGGGTCGTAGAGGTCCTCGTCCCAGCCTCGGCCGGTCGGGAAACCGGATATCGCGTCCGCGCCGTCGGCGACGAGCCGCCACAGGTCCTCGGGCGAGGCCACGCCGCCCGGGTAGCGGCAGGCCATGCCGACGATGGCGATCGGCTCGTCGCCCCGGGACTCCAGCTCCTGTATCCGCTGGCGGGCGCGCCGGAGGTCGGCGGTCACCCGCTTCAGGTAGTCGACGACCTTGTCCTGTGTTCCTTGCTGGCTCTGCGGGCTCTGCGGGCTCTGCTGGCTTTCCTGCACCTGTGTCACTTCCTCTGCCGCGAGGGGCGAATACGTCGAAGTTTCCGAATATTCCGCGACCTCACGCGAGGTCGAACTCTTCGTCGATGAGATGGAGCAGCTCGTCCACGGTCGCCGTGTGGATGTCGTCCTCCGACGCTCCGGCCTGCTTCGCCGGTCCGGCGGACTCGCGCAGGCGCAGCAGGATCTTCTCCAGCCGCTCGGCGGCGGCCTCGTACTCTCCCGCGCGGTCGGATGCCGACCCCGACGCGGCGAAGCTGGCCTCCAGCCGGTCGATCTCCTCCCCGAGGGTTCCCACGGGGGCCGTGCCGCCCAGGACGGGAATCTCCTCCGCGAGGTGTCCGGCGACGGCGGCCGGCGTCGGATAGTCGAAGACGAGCGTCGCCGGGAGGCGGAGACCGCTCATCGCGTTCAGCCTGTTGCGGAGTTCGACGGCGGACAGCGAGTCGAATCCCAGCTCGTTGAACGCGCGGTTCTGGTCCACCGCCTCGGGCCCCGCGTGGCCGAGGACGGCCGCGACCTCGACGCGTACGAGCTCCACCAGCGTCGTCCCGCGCTCGGCGGCGTCGAGTCCGGAGAGCCGCTGCGCCAGCGAGGTGCCGTCCGCGCCGCCGGTGGCCGTGCCGGTGGCGACTCCGGCCGTTGCGGCGGAGCCACGCCGGGTCGCCGTCCGTACGAGACCGCGCAGCAGCGACGGCAGGCCGTCGCCGAGGGCGCGCAGGGCGGCGGTGTCGAAGCGTACGGGGGCCAGCAGGTTGCGGTCCTCGGCGACGGCGGTGTCGAACAGCGCCATCCCCTCGTCCTCGGACATGGGCGTCACTCCGCCCTTGGCGACGCGCTTGCGGTCGGCCTCGTCGAGGTGTCCGATCATCCCGTTGGCCTGGGCCCACAGGCCCCAGGCGAGCGAGGTGGCGGGCAGTCCGAGCGAACGCCGGTGCTGGGCCAGGGCGTTCAGGAACGCGTTGCCGGCGGCGTAGTTGGCCTGTCCGGGCGGGCCGAGGATGCCGGAGACGGAGGAGTAGAGCACGAAGGCGCGCAGTTCCGGGACGAGTTCGCGCGTCAGCTCGTGCAGGTTCCACGCGGCGTTGACCTTGGGCCGCAGCACGGTGTCCAGCTGCTCGCCGGTCATCGACGCGACGATGCTGTCGTCGAGGACGCCGGCCGTGTGCACGACGCCGGTCAGCGGGTGCTCGGCCGGTACGGCGGCGATCACCTCGGCCAGGGCCGCGCGGTCGACCACGTCGCAGGCCGCCATCGTGACGCGGGCGCCCAGGCCGGTGAGCTCCGCCTCCAGTTCGGCCGCGCCAGGCGCCCGGCCGCCGCGCCGGCTGAGCAGGAGGAGGTGGCGCACGCCGTGCTCGGTGACCAGGTGGCGGGCGAGCAGCGCGCCGAGGCCGCCGGTGGCGCCCGTGATCAGCACCGTGCCGTCGCCGCCCCAGGGGGACTCCGCCGCCGGGGCGCCGGCCTGCGTCCTGGCGAGGCGCGGGGTGAGGACCCGGCCGTCGCGGATCGCCAGCTCGTGCTCGCCGGTCGCGAGCGCGGCCGGGAGCAGCCGGGCCGGGGAGCCCGAAGCGTCCGGGTCGCCCAGGTCCGCGAGGGCGAACCGGCCGGGGTTCTCGGTCGCGGCCGAACGGAACAGGCCCCAGGCGCCGGAGAGCGCCAGGTTCTCCAGCCGGTCGCCGTCGTCGGCGGCCACGGCGTCACGGGCCACCAGGACCAGCTGCGAGGCGGCGAAACGGTCGTCGGCCACCCATGCCTGGACCAGCTCCAGGGCCCGGTGCGTGAGCGTCCGGGCGGTCTCGCCGAGGTCGCCGGCTTCGGAACCGGAGAGGGGTACGAGAACGACGGGGGGCACTGCGGTGCCCGCGTCGACCGCCGCGCGGAGGGCGGTGAGGTGCTCGTAGGAGGGGAGGGGGACACCGATCCCGGTGCTTTCGGTGCCGAGAACGGCCCAGTGCGCCATGGCCGCCGCCGTCTCCTCCTCGCCGCTGACGTCGTCGGAGAGCGGGACGGGGGTCCAGTCGACCTGGAACAGCGACTCGTGGTGGGTGGCTCCCGCGCCGCGCAGCATCTCGGCGGAGACCTCGCGGGACAGCAGGGTGCCCACCGTCGCGACGGGGGCGCCTGCCGGGTCGGTCATCACCAGCGAGACCTCGTCGAGCCCGGTCTCGGCCTTCGTGCGGACCAGCCGTACGCGGAGCGCGGTGGCACCGGCACTGTGGACGGTGACGCGCGACCACGAGAACGGCAGGCCCGGCTGCCCGTCCGCCTCCGCGACGCCCGGCAGCAGGATGTGCAGGGACGCGTCGAGCAGGGCGGGGTGGAGGGCGAAGCGGGCCGCCTCGCCGTGCTGCTCCTCCGGCAGGACGACGTCGGCGTACAGCTCGCCGTCCGCCGCCCGCCAGGCACGGGCCAGGCCCTGGAAGGCAGGCCCGTACCCGTAACCCCGCTCGTCCAGGCGCCCGTAGAGGTGGGTGAGGTCGATCTCCTCGGCCCCCGCCGGGGGCCACACGGCCGGGCTTTCGGCCGCGGGAGCACCGCCGTCGGTCAGGGTGCCGGTGGCGTGCTGGATCCAGGGCTGCTCCTCGCCGTCGGAGCGCTCGGGACGGGAGTAGATCGCGAGTTCACGGCCCGTGACGGTGATCTGGAGCTGGACGGCCCCGTGCTCGGGAAGGACGAGCGGTGCGGCGAGGGTCAGCTCCTCGACCGTGTCGCAGCCGATCCGGTCACCGGCCTGCGTCGCCAGAGCTCCACGAACGCCGTCCCCGGCAGCAGGACGGTCCCGAACACCGCGTGATCCGCCAGCCACGGGTGCGTACGGAGCGACAGCCGGCCCGTCAGGACCGCACCCTCGCCGTCCGCCAGCTCGACGGCCGCCCCCAGGAGCGGGTGCTCGGCCGAAGCCAGCCCGGCGGACACGACGTCCCCCTTGTCGGCCGGAGGCAGAAGCCAGTAGCGCTCGTGCTGGAAGGCGTAGGTGGGGAGGTCGACGGGGCGGGCGCCGGAGCCCTCGTAGTACGCCTTCCAGTCGACCGGCGTGCCGTTGACGAAGAGGCGGGCGAGGGCGGTGACGAGCTGCTGGGGCTCGGGACGGCCCTTGCGGAGGACGGGGATGCCGTTGGCCAGGGCCGACAGGACACCGTCCGGGCCGAGTTCGAGGAGGTTTTCGACACCCTGGGCCTCGATGGTGCGGACCGCGTCGGCGAAACGGACGGGGCGGCGGACATGCTGCACCCAGTAGTCGACCGACTGAAGTTCTTCAGTGGTGATCTGGCCGGTGACGGTGGAGACGATCGGGATACGAGGCGTACTGAACGACAGCCCCGCCACCACGGCACGTAAGTCCTCCAGCATCGGGTCCATCAGCGGCGAGTGGAAGGCATGGCTCACCGTGAGCTGCTTGAACTTCACGCCCAAGGACTGCGCGATCTCCAGCACGACCGCCTCGACACCCGCGATGACCACCGACTCGGGACCGTTGACGGCGGCGATACCGACGGTCGCTTCGCGGCCCGCCAGCAGCGGCAGAACCGCCTCCTCCGAAGCCTGTACGGCCACCATCGCGCCACCGGCGGGAAGCGCCTGCATCAGACGACCACGGGCCGACACCAGCGTGCAGGCGTCCTCCAGGGACAACACCCCCGCCACGTGCGCGGCGGCGATCTCGCCAATGGAGTGTCCGGTCAGCACCTCGGGCCTCACGCCCCAGGACTCGATCAGACGGTAAAGGGCTACCTCGAGGGCGAAGAGGGCCGGCTGCGTGTTGCCCGTCTCGTCCAGACCCTCGCCCGAGAAGACGACCTCCCGGAGATCGCCGTCCAGGTGCGACAGGACCTCGTCGAAGGCCTTGGCGAAGGTGGGGAAGGACTCGTACAGCTCCTTGCCCATCCCGGCCCGCTGAGCACCCTGACCCGTGAACATCACACCGACACGGCCAGAACCGGCCACGCCTTCCACGGTCTCGTCCTCGATGACGACCGCCCGGTGCTCGAACACCGACCGCGACGACACCAGCGACGCGCCCACATCGACGGGACGGGCATCCGACTCGGCCGTGAAGGCACGGACTCGCTCGATCTGGTCCCGCAGCGCCCCAGCCGTACGACCGGAGATCACCCACGGCACCACCACCGGAGCCACACCCCCGTCCAGTACGGCCTCGGGCTCCGGCGCCCTCGGGCTCCGGCGCCTGCTCCAGTACGACGTGCGCGTTCGTCCCGCTCACGCCGAACGACGACACCGCCGCGCGACGCGGGCGGCCGGTCTCCGGCCACGCACGTGCTTCCGTCAGGAGTTCGATCTCGCCCGCCGACCAATCGATCATCGGGGAGGGTTCGCCGACGTGGAGGGTCTTCGGGACGAGGCCGTGGCGCATCGCCATGACCATCTTGATCACGCCGGCCGCGCCGGCCGCGTGCTGCGTGTGGCCGATGTTCGACTTCAGGGAGCCGAGGAGCAGCGGCTGCCCCTCCGGCCGCTCCTGGCCGTACGTGGCGAGCAGCGCCTCCGCCTCGATCGGGTCACCGAGGCGCGTGCCCGTGCCGTGGGCCTCGACCACGTCCACGTCCGCGGGGGTGAGGCGGGCGCCGGCGAGGGCCTGGCGGATGACCCGCTGCTGGGAGGGGCCGTTGGGGGCCATGAGGCCGTTGGAGGCGCCGTCCTGGTTGACGGCCGTGCCCCGGACGACCGCCATGACGTGGTGGCCGTTGCGGCGGGCGTCGGAGAGGCGTTCGACCAGGAGGACGCCGACGCCCTCGGCCCAGCCGGTGCCGTTCGCGTCGGCGGAGAAGGCCTTGCAGCGGCCGTCGGGCGCGAGGCCGCGCTGCCGGCTGAACTCCACGAACAGCGTGGGCGTGGACATCAGGAGCGCGCCGCCGGCCACCGCGAGATCGCACTCGCCCGACCGCAGCGCCTGCGCCGCGAGGTGCAGCGAGACGAGCGACGACGAGCACGCCGTATCGAGGGTGATCGCGGGTCCGGTCAGCCCGAGGTGGTAGGCGATGCGGCCGGAGGCGATGCTGTTGGCGCTGCCGGTCAGCAACTGGCCCTCGTAACCCGGCACTTGGGCGAGGACGCCGCCGTGGTCCTGGCCGCTGACGCCGACGAACACGCCGGTCTGGCTGCCGCGCAGCGACACCGGGTCGATGCCGGCGCGTTCGATGCCCTCCCAGACGGTCTCCAGGAGCAGTCGCTGCTGCGGGTCCATGCCGAGCGCCTCGCGCGGCGAGATGCCGAAGAGGGCGGGGTCGAAGCGGTCGACTCCGTCGACGAAGCCGCCCTCGCGGGCGTAGCTCTTGCCCTTGGCCTCCGGGTCGGGGTCGTAGATGCCCTCGGTGTCCCAGCCCCGGTCGGTGGGGAAGCCGGTGATGGCGTCCGTGCCGTCGGCGACGAGCCGCCACAGGTCCTCGGGGGAGCCGACGCCGCCGGGCAGGCGGCAGGCCATGCCGACGATGGCGATCGGGTCGTCGTCCGTCCCCGTGCCGAAGTTCCTCGGAACGGCCGTGGTCGTGGACTCCGCCCCGCTGCCCACGAGTTCGGTGTTCAGGTGGTGTGCGATGGCCGCCGGGGTCGGGTGGTCGAAGATCAGCGCGGCGGAGAGGCGCAGACCGGTGGCCGCGTTGAGCTGGTTGCGCAGTTCGACGGCGGTGAGGGAGTCGAAGCCGAGCTCCTTGAAGGCGCGGTCCCGGTCGATGGCCTCGCGGTCGCTGTGTCCGAGGACGGCGGCGACGTGGCCGCGTACGAGGTCGACGAGGACGCGTTCGCGTTCGGTCCCGGTCAGGGCGGCGAGCTGCTGGGCGAGCGTGGACGGGGCCGCCGTGCCGCCGGCCGCCGTGCCGCGCGGGGGCGCGACCCGTACCAGGCCCCGGAGCAGTGCGGGCAGGCCGCTGCCGAGGGAGCGCAGGGTGGCGAGGTCCAGGCGGGTGGGCAGGGCCCAGGCGAGTCCGGCGCGGACGACCGTGTCGAACAGCGCCATGCCGTCGTCCTCGGTCAGCGGCAGCATTCCGGCGCGGGCGATGCGGGTGACGTCGTTCTGCGAGAGGCTTTCGGTGATGCCGCCCGTCTGCGCCCACAGGCCCCAGGCGAGGGAGGTCGCGGGGAGTCCGGCCGCGCGGCGGTACCGGGCCAGTTCGTCGAGGAAGGCGTTGGCGGCGGCGTAGTTGGCCTGGCCGGGGCCGCCGAAGGTGGCGGCGGAGGAGGAGTAGAGGACAAAGGCGGTCAGGCCGAGGTCCGCGGTGAGTTCGTGGAGGTTCCACGCCGCGTCGACCTTGGGCCGCAGGACGTTCTGCAGTTGCTCGGGGGTCAGGGTCGCGGCGATCGCGTCGTCGAGGACGCCGGCCGTGTGCACGACGCCGGTCAGCGGGTGTTCGGCAGGTACGGAGGCGAGTACGGCCGCCAGGGCCTCGCGGTCGGCGACGTCGCAGGCGGCGAGGGTCACGCGGGCGCCGAGCCCGGTCAGTTCGGCGGCCAGCTCGGCGGCGCCGGGCGCCCGGTCGCCGCGCCGGCTGACCAGGAGGAGGTGGCGCACGTTGTGCTCGGTGACCAGGTGACGGGCGAGCAGGGTGCCCAGGTCGCCGGTCGCGCCGGTGATGAGGACCGTGCCGTCGGGCCCGAAGGGCGCCCGGAGGGGGGTCCGGTCGTAGGTCTGGTCGTGGGTCTGGTCGGGGGTCCGGTGGCGGGCCGGCTCGGTGTCCTGGGCCGGGATGCGGGCGAGGCGGGGGGCGAAGGCGTCGGGGCCGCGCAGGGCCAGTTCCGGTTCGCCGGTGGCGAGGGCGGCGGTGAGGGCGGCGGTGAGCCGGTCCTGTGACGCCTCGGCCGTGTCGAGGTCCAGATCGAGGAGGACGAAACGGTCCGGGTTCTCGGTCTGTGCCGTACGGACCAGACCACGGACGCCCGCCAGGGTGGGGTCACCCGCTCCGAAGGGATCGGTGGCGACCGCGTGGCGCGTCACGACGACGAGCTTGGAGTCGGCGAGCCGGTCGTCGGCCAGCCAGCCCTGGACCAGTTCCAGGGCGTGCAGCGTGGTGGCGCGCGTCCGCGCGGCCAGGTCGGTACCGGCCGGGTCCCGCTCGGAGAGGAACGGCGCCAGGACGACGGACGGGACGGGGCCGCCCGCGTCGAGGGCGGCACGGAACGCGGCCCAGTCGGCGTGGGCGTGCACCCCGGACTCGATCCCGGCCCCGGACTCGATCCCGGTCCCGGCCCCGGACTCGATCCCGGTCCCGGTTCCGGTCCCGGTTCCGGTCCCGGTCAGCAGGGGGGCGTCGGGCGCGTCGCCCAGGACCGCCCAGATGGGCTCCGCGTCGCCGGAGGGCTCCTGGGAGGTGGCGGTCACCTTGGTCCAGTCGACCCGGAAGAGGGCGTCGGCGCCGCCGCCCGCGCCCCGCAGCGCCTCGGCCGAAACGGCACGGGACAGCAGCGAGTCGACGGTGACCACGGGCGCGCCGGTGCCGTCGGCGGCGACGAGCGAGAGCGTGTCGGGGCCGCGCGGTGTCAGGCGGACGCGCAGCACGGAGGCACCAGTGCTGTGCACGGTCACGCCCGACCAGGAGAACGGCAGACCGCCCTGCCGCTCGTCGTCGATGACACCGCGCAGCAGCGGGTGGAGCGCCGCGTCGAGCAGCGCGGGGTGGAGGGCGAACAGACCGGCTTCGGTGCGCCGCTCGTCCGGCAGGGCGACCTCGGCATACACCTCGCCGTCGCGCTGCCACACCTTGCGGAGGCCCTGGAAGGCGGGGCCGTAGCCGTGGCCCCGCTCCACGAGGCGTTCGTAGGCACCCTCGACGTCCACCTCGACGGCCCCGGCCGGCGGCCAGACCACCAGGCCCTCGGAGGTACGGGTGCCACCGGCCACCAGGGCGCCGGTGGCGTGCTGGGTCCATGGGTGCTCCTCGCCGTCGGAGCGGTCGGGGCGGGAGAAGACCGCGAGCTCACGGCGCCCGGAGTCGTCGGCCGCGCCGACGGTGATCTGGAGCTGCACGGCGCCGCGCTCGGGAAGGACGAGCGGCGCGGCGAGCGTCAGCTCCTCGACCGTGTCGCAGCCGACCCGGTCACCGGCCTGCGTCGCCAGCTCCACGAACGCCGTACCCGGCAGCAGCACCGTGTCCAGGATGGCGTGGTCGGCCAGCCACGGGTGCGTCTGGAGCGACAGCCGCGCGGTCAGCACGAGCCCGTCGCCGTCCGCCAGTTCGAGGGCGGCACCGAGCAGCGGATGCCCGGCGGCGGAGAGCCCGGCCGAGGTGACGTCCCCGATGCCCTGGGCGGGGAGCAGCCAGTAGCGCTCGTGCTGGAAGGCGTAGGTGGGGAGGTCGACGGGACGGGCGCCGGAGCCCTCGTAGTACGCCTTCCAGTCGACGGACGCGCCGTTGACGAAGAGGCGAGCCAGGGCGGTGACGAGCTGCTGGGGCTCGGGGCGGCCCTTGCGGAGGACGGGGATGCCGTTGGCCAGGGCCGACAGGACGCCGTCGGGGCCGAGTTCGAGGAGGGCGTCCACGCCCTGGGCCTCGATGGTGCGGATCGCGTCGGCGAAGCGGACGGGGCGGCGGACGTGCTCCACCCAGTAGTCGACCGACTGAAGTTCTTCGGCCGTGGCCGCCTGGCCGGTGACGGTGGAGACGATCGGGATACGAGGCGCGCTGAACGACAGCCCGGCCACCACGGCACGGAAATCGTCCAGCATCGGCTCCATCAGGGGCGAGTGGAAGGCATGGCTGACGGTGAGCTGCTTGAACTTCACGCCCAAGGACTGCGCGATCTCCAGCACGACGGCCTCGACACCCGCGATGACCACTGACTCGGGGCCGTTGACGGCCGCGATACCGGCTTCGGCCTCACGCCCGGCCAACAGCGGCAGAACCGTCTCCTCCGACGCCTGCACGGCCACCATCGCACCACCCGAAGGCAGGGCCTGCATCAGACGACCACGAGCGGAGACCAGCGTGCAGGCGTCCTCCAGAGACAGAACCCCGGCCACATGCGCGGCGGCGATCTCACCGATCGAGTGCCCGGTCAGGATCTCGGGCTTCACGCCCCAGGACTCGATCAAGCGGTAGAGGGCGACTTCGAGGGCGAAGAGGGCCGGCTGCGTGTTCCCGGTCTCGTCCAGACCCTCCCCGGTGAAAATGACCTCCCGAAGCGACGGCTCCAGGTGCGACAGAACCTCGTCAAAGGCCGCGGCGAAGGCGGGGAAGGACTCGTACAACTCCCTTCCCATCCCGGCCCGCTGAGCCCCCTGCCCGGTGAACATCACGCCCACCCGACTAGAACCAGCCACGCCTTCCACGGTCTCGTCCCCGACGATCACCGCCCGGTGCTCGAACACCGACCGCGACGACACCAGCGACGCACCCACATCTACAGGACGGATACCCGCCTCAGCCGCATAGGTACGAACCCGCTCGACCTGGTCCCGCAGCGCCCCCTCCGTACGACCGGACACCACCCACGGCACCACCACCGGAGCAACACCCTCCCCCGGTACGACCTCGGCCTCCGGCGCCTGCTCCAGCACCACATGCGCGTTCGTCCCGCTGATCCCGAACGACGACACCGCCGCCCGGCGCGGGCGGTCCGCGTCCGGCCAGGTGCGCGCCTCGGTGAGGAGTTCCACCGCGCCCGCCGACCAGTCGACCTCGGGGGACGGTTCGCCCACGTGAAGGGTCTTCGGGACGACGCCGTGGCGCATCGCCATGACCATCTTGATGACACCCGCGACACCGGCCGCCGCCTGCGTGTGGCCGATGTTCGACTTCACGGAGCCGAGGAGCAGCGGCTGCCCCTCCGGCCGCTCCTGGCCGTACGTGGCGAGCAGCGCGTCCGCCTCGATCGGGTCACCGAGGCGCGTGCCCGTGCCGTGGGCCTCGACCACGTCCACGTCCGCCGCCGTCAGGCGGGAGTTCAGCAGGGCGTGGCGGATGACCCGGCGCTGGGAGGGGCCGTTGGGGGCCGTGAGGCCGTTCGACGCGCCGTCCTGGTTGATGGCCGAGCCGCGCAGGACCGCGAGGACCTGGTGGCCGTTGCGCCGCGCGTCGGACAGGCGCTCGACGAGCAGCATGCCGACGCCCTCGCCCCAGCCCACGCCGTTGGCGTCGGCGGAGAAGGACTTCGACCGGCCGTCGGGGGCGAGACCCCGCTGCCGGCTGAACTCGACGAAGGTGCCCGGCGTCGACATGACCGTCACACCGCCCGCGAGGGCCATCGAGCACTCCCCCGTCCGCAGCGCCTGCGCCGCGAGGTGGAGGGCCACGAGCGAGGACGAGCAGGCCGTGTCGACGGTGACGGCCGGGCCGGTCAGGCCGAGGTTGTAGGCGACGCGGCCGGAGGCGACGCTGCCCGCGCTGCCGGTGAGGATGTGTCCCTCGTAACCGTCGGGGATGTCGCGCAGCCGCAGGCCGTAGTCGCCGTACATGACGCCGGTGAAGACGCCGACCGCGGATTCCCTGACGGCGGCGGGGTCGATGCCGGCGCGCTCGAAGGTCTCCCAGGCGATCTCCAGGAGCAGGCGCTGCTGGGCGTCGACGCCGAGCGCCTCGCGCGGGCTCATGTCGAAGAAGGCGGGGTCGAAGGCGTCGGCGTCGTGGAGGAAACCGCCCTCGCGGGCGTAGCTCTTGCCCTTGGCCTTCGGGTCCGGGTCGTACAGGTCCTCGGCCCAGCCGCGCCGGGTGGGGAACGGCGTGATGGCGTCCGTGCCGCCCTCGACCAGGCGCCACAGGTCCTCGGGGGACGTGACGTCGCCGGGGTAGCGGCAGGCCATCCCCACGATGGCGATCGGTTCCTGGTTCTTCTCCTCGAGCTCCTGCAGCCGGTTGCGGGTCTGCACGAGGTCGGCAGTGACCTTCTTGAATACACCGAGGAGCTTTTCATCGTTCGACATGCGACGTTCCCCACCCATTCCTGTCAGCAAGTTGGCTTCTTACTTCGACACACCGGCCGCATTCACCGCACCGGCCGCACCCATCGCACCGATCGTGCTAGTCGAAGGTGATTCCGAATTCCTTGCCGACGAATTCGTACAGTTCCTCGGCCGATGCCGATTCCAGCTCTTCCGCCACGGCGGCGCTTTCCGCCGCTCCCGCCGTGCGGTCCCCGGCGTCCCAGGCGGACATCAGGGCTTGCAGCCTGACCCTGGTCTGACCACGGGCGATGTCGTCCAGCTCCGCTCCGGTCAGCGCCGCCTCCAGGGCCTCGATCCTTTCCAGTACGAGCCGTTCGGGAGACACACCGGAGTCGACGAGTTCCGTCCGCAGGTGTTCGGCGAGCGCCTGCGGTGTCGGATAGTCGAAGATGAGCGTGGCCGGCAGGCGCATTCCGGTCTCGGTGTTGAGCCGGTTGCGCAGATCGACGGCGGTCAGGGAATCGAAGCCGAGTTCCTTGAACGCCCGCTCGGGGTCGACCGTGTCCTGCCCGGCGTGACCGAGCACGGTGGCGACCTGCGCGCACACCAGGTCCCGCAGCAGCGCGCCCTGCTCGGCCTCGGCCAGGCCTGCCAGCCGCTGGGCCAGGGCCGACTGCCCCTGCCCGCCGGCACCACCGGCGCCGGTGCCGCTCGCCGTCCCCCTGCGGGGTGCGAGGCGGACCAGGCCGCGCAGGACGGCGGGCAGGGCGTCGCCCTGGGCCCGCAGCGCCTTGACGTCCAGCCGGAGGGGCAGCATCCAGGCGGTCCTGGTGCGGTTCTCGGCGGAGAGCGCGGTGCTGAAGAGGGACAGGCCGTCGTCGGCCGTGATGGGCAGGAGGCCGGCGCGGGTCATGCGCTGGAGGTCCGCCTCGCCCAGGTGGCCGGTGATGCCACTGGCCTCGGCCCACAGGCCCCAGGACAGCGCCGTCGCGGGGAGGTCCGCGCGCCGGCGGTGCTCGGCCAGGGCGTCCAGGAAGGCGTTGGCGGCGGCGTAGTTGCCCTGGCCGGGGGCGCCGAACACGGCGGCCGCGGACGAGAAGAGCACGAA
Organism: Streptomyces sp. NRRL F-6492; assembly: GCF_001280125.1. GTDB lineage: Bacteria > Actinomycetota > Actinomycetes > Streptomycetales > Streptomycetaceae > Streptomyces. The sequence continues at coordinate 26,133 of NZ_LGEG01000281.1, read as the reverse complement.
CGCCGTGAGCGGCAGGTCCTCGGTCAGCTCGTGCAGGTTCCACGCGCCGTCGACCTTGGGCCGCAGGACGCCGTCGACCCGCTCGGGCGTGAGCGAGCCGATGACGCCGTCGTCGGCGACGCCCGCCGTGTGGACCACGCCCCGCAGGGGGTGCGCGGGCGGGATCGACGCGAGCAGGGCCTCCAGGCCCGGTCGGTCGGCGGCGTCGCAGGCGGCGACGCGCACGTCGGCCGCGCCGAGCGCGGTCAGCTCGGCGACCAGCTCGGCCGCGCCGGGAGCCCGGTCGCCGCGCCGGCTGGTGAGCAGCAGGTGCCGTACGCCGTGGGCGGTGACCAGGTGGCGGGCGAGCAGCGCGCCGAGCACGCCGGTCGCGCCGGTGACCAGCACCGTGCCGTCGCCGTCGAAGACCGGCTCCCGCTCCTCCGCGACGGACGCGCCGGACGCGCCGGACGCGACGGACGCGACGGACGCGACGGCCATGCGGGCGAGCCTCGGGGCGTACAGTTCTCCGTCCCGTACGGCCAGCCGGGGCTCTCCGGCGACCGGCGCGGCCAGCAGGGCGGCGCGCGTCTCCGTGTTCTGCGCGCCCTCCGTGACCTCCGCGCTTTCCTGGAGGTCGAGCAGGACGATCCTGCCGGGGTTCTCGGTCTGCGCGGAGCGCAGCAGTGCCCAGGCGGAGGCGAGGGCGAGGTCGCCGCTCTCGGCGCCACGGGCGGCCACGACGAGCGTGGAGTCCTCCAGCCGCCCGTCCGCGAGCCACGCCTGCGCCAGTTCCAGCGCGCGGTACGTCGCGTCCCGTACGGCCCCGGGGACGTCGGCGTTCCCGCTCGGCGCCAGGGACACGAGGGCCACGGGCGGGACGGCCGCACGGCCCCTGTCCACCGCTTCGAGCAGCGCGGTGACGTCCGCGTACCGCCGGAATCCGTCCCCCGTGCCTTCGGGGAGGGTCGATGCGGCCGCGTCGCCGAGCAGGACCCAGTCGTCGGTGCGGCCCGCGGCCGGGGCCCGCCCGCCGGGGACCTTCGTCCAGTCGACCTGGAACAGCGCGTCGTGGTAGGTCGTGCGGGCGGTGGTGAGCGCGTCGGCCGACACCGTGCGCCACAGCAGGGAGTCCGCCTCCGCGACGGGCTTGCCGGCCGCGTCTGCGATCACCAACGACACGGTGTCCGGCCCGGTCGACACGAACCGTACGCGCAGCTCGGCCGCGCCGGTGGCGTGCACGGTGACACCGCCCCAGGAGAACGGCAGGGCGGGATCGGACGCGTCCTCCAGGGCCTTGAGCATCACGGCGTGCAGGGTCGCGTCGAGCAGCGCCGGGTGCAGGGTGAAGCGGCCGGCGTCCGCGTGCTGCTCCTCGGGCAGGACGACCTCGGCGTACACCTCGCCGTCCCGCCGCCAGGCGCGCCGCAGGCCCTGGAACGCGGGCCCGTAGTCGTAGCCCTGCTCCACGAGGCGCTCGTAGGCGCCCTCGACGTCCACCTCGACGGCCCCGGCCGGCGGCCAGGCCGCCAGGTCGGCGGGCACGGACGCGGCCGCCGCCGTCAGCACGCCGGAGGCGTGCCGGACCCATGCCTCGTCGGCCCCGTCGTCGCCCTCGGGCCGCGCGTGGACCGCGAGGGTGCGGCGCCCGGAGTCGTCGGCCGCGCCGACGGTGATCTGGAGCTGTACGGCGCCGCGCTCGGGAAGGACGAGCGGCGCGGCGAGCGTCAGCTCCTCGATCCGGTCACAGCCGACCCGGTCACCGGCCTGGACGGCCATCTCGACGAAGGCGGTACCGGGCAGGAGCACGGTGCCGGCGACGGCGTGATCGGCCAGCCAGGGGTGGGTGGCGAGGGAGAGCCGCCCGGTGAGCACCAGGCCGTCGCCGTCCGCCAGTTCGACGACGGCCCCGAGCAGCGGATGCCCGGCCGTCACCAGCCCGGCCGACGCCACGTCCGCCGTGTCGGCCACGGGGACGAGCCAGTACGAATCCCGCTGGAAGGCGTAGGTGGGGAGGTCGACGGGACGGGCGCCGGAGCCCTCGTAGTACGCCTTCCAGTCGACTGGCGTGCCGTTGACGAAGAGGCGGGCGAGGGCGGTGACGAGCTGCTGGGCTTCCGGGCGGCCCTTGCGGAGGGTGGGGATGCCGTTGGCCAGGGCGGACAGGACGCCGTCCGGGCCGAGTTCGAGGAGGGCATCCACGCCCTGGGCTTCGATGGTCTGGAGGGCATCGGCGAAGCGGACGGGGCGGCGGACGTGCTGCACCCAGTAGTCGACCGACTGAAGTTCCTCGGCGGCGATCTGGCCGGTGACGGTGGAGACGATCGGGATACGAGGCGTACTGAACGACAGCCCCGCCACCACGGCACGGAAGTCCTCCAGCATGGGCTCCATCAGGGGCGAGTGGAAGGCGTGGCTGACCGTGAGCTGCTTGAACTTCACGCCCAGCGTTTGGGCGATCTCCAGCACGACGGCCTCGACACCCGCGATGACCACCGACTCGGGCCCGTTCACGGCAGCGATACCGGCTTCGGCCTCACGCCCGGCCAACAACGGCAGAACCGTCTCCTCAGAAGCCTGCACGGCGACCATCGCACCGCCCGAAGGCAGGGCCTGCATCAGACGACCACGGGCCGACACCAGCGTGCAGGCGTCCTCCAGGGACAACACCCCCGCCACATGCGCGGCGGCGATCTCACCGATCGAGTGCCCGGTCAGCACCTCCGGCTTCACACCCCAGGACTCCACCAGACGGTAAAGGGCGACTTCCAGGGCGAAGAGGGCCGGCTGCGTGTTCCCGGTCTCGTCCAGACCCTCACCCGAGAAGATGATCTCGCGGAGATCGCCGTCCAGGTGCGACAGAACCTCGTCAAAGGCCGCCGCGAAAGCAGGGAAGGACTCATACAGCTCCTTGCCCATCCCGGCCCGCTGAGCACCCTGCCCCGTGAACATCACACCGACACGGCCAGAACCAGCCACACCCTCGACCGTCTCGTCCCCGACGATCACCGCCCGGTGCTCAAACACCGACCGCGACGACACCAGCGACGCACCCACATCCACCGGACGGGCATCCACCTCAGCGGCGTACGCACGGACCCGCTCCACCTGGTCCCGCAGTGCACCAGCCGTACGACCGGACACCGCCCACGGCACCACCACCGGAGCAACACCCTCCTCCGGTACCACCACGCTCTCCGGCGCCTGCTCCAGCACCACATGCGCGTTCGTCCCGCTGGCGCCGAAGGAGGACACCGCCGCGCGGCGCGGGCGGCCGGTCTCCGGCCACGTGCGCGCTTCCGTCAGCAGCTCGATCTCGCCCGCCGACCAGTCGATCAGGGGCGAAGGCTCCTCGACGTGCAGGGTCTTCGGCAGGACGCCGTGGCGCATCGCCTGGACCATCTTGATGACGCCGCCGACACCGGCCGCCGCCTGTGCGTGGCCGATGTTGGACTTCAGCGAGCCGAGCCACAGCGGCCCCTGGTCGCCGCGCTCCTGCCCGTACGTGGCGAGCAGGGCCTCCGCCTCGATCGGGTCGCCCAGACGCGTGCCCGTACCGTGCGCCTCGACGGCGTCGACGTCGGCCGGAGTGAGACGGGCGTTGGCGAGGGCCTGGCGGATGACCCGCTGCTGGGAAGGACCGTTGGGGGCGGTCAGACCGTTCGACGCGCCGTCCTGGTTGACGGCCGAACCACGGACGACCGCCAGGACCTCGTGGCCGTTGCGGCGGGCCTGGGAGAGCGGTTCGACGAGCAGCATGCCGACGCCCTCGGCCCAGCCCGTACCGTCGGCGTCCGCCGAGAACGCCTTGCACCGGCCGTCGGGAGCGAGCCCGCGCTGCCTGCTGAACTCGATGAAGGTGCCGGGCGTCGACATGACGGTCACGCCGCCGACGAGGGCCATCGAGCACTCGCCGGAGCGCAGCGCCTGCGCGGCCAGGTGCAGGGCGACGAGCGACGACGAGCACGCCGTGTCGACCGTCATGGCCGGGCCTTCGAGACCGAAGGCGTACGCGATGCGGCCGGCGACGACGCTGGCGGCGTTGCCCGTCATCAGGTAGCCGTCGACGCCCTCGGGCGCGCGGGTCATCATCGTCGCGTAGTCGGCGCCGTTGCCGCCGGCGAAGACGCCGACCTGGTCGCCGCGCACCGTCTCCGGGTCGATGCCGGCGCGCTCGAACGCCTCCCAGGCGGTCTCCAGGAGCAGCCGCTGCTGCGGGTCCATGCCCAGGGCCTCGCGCGGCGAGATCCCGAAGAAACCGGCGTCGAACCGGTCGGCTTCATGGAGGAAGCCGCCCTCGCGGGTGTAGCTCTTGCCGGAGCGGTCGGGGTCGGGGTCGTACAGGTCCTCGTCCCAGCCGCGGCCGGTGGGCAGCGGTCCGACGGCGTCGACGCCGTCGGCGACGAGCCGCCACAGGTCCTCCGGCGACGCGGCCCCGCCCGGGTAGCGGCAGGCCATGCCGACGATGGCGATCGGCTCGTCGCTCGTGCGGGTGGCGGCGAAGGTCCGTCGTACGGTGTCGGAGCCGAGCAGTTCGGACTTCAGGTACGCGACGACGGCCTGCGGCGTCGGGTGGTCGAAGCCGACCGTGGCGGGGATGCGGAGCCCGGTCGCCGCGCTGAGGCGGTTGCGCAGCTCGACGGCCGTCATGGAGGTCAGGCCCAGTTCGGTGAAGACCTGAGCGGCTCCGAAGGCGTCGGGGTCGGCGTAGCCGAGGACGCCCGCCAGCTGTTCGCGCACGAGCCTCAGCAGCCGCTGGTCCTGCTCGGCGTCACCGAGCCCGGCCAACTCCTCGACCAGCTCGGCGGTGCCGCCCTTGGGAGCGGTGCGGTGCTCGACGACCGGAGCGACGTACGTCCCGGAGGAGGTGGGCTCCAGCCAGTAGTTCTCGTGCTGGAAGGCGTAGGTGGGCAGGTCGACGCGGCGGGCGCCGGAACCTTCGTAGTACGCCTTCCAGTCGACGGACGCGCCGTTGACGAAGAGGCGGGCGAGGGCGGTGACGAGCTGCTGCGGTTCGGGACGGCCCTTGCGGAGGGCGGGGACGCCTCCGGACAGGACGGACAGGACGGCGTCGGGGCCGAGTTCGAGGAGATGGTCCACGCCCTGGGCCTCGATGGTGCGGACCGCGTCGGCGAAGCGGACCGGGCGGCGGACGTGCTGCACCCAGTAGTCGACCGACTGGAGTTCTTCAGTGGTGATCTGGCCGGTGACGGTGGAGACGATCGGGATACGAGGCGCACTGAACGACAGGCCCGCCACCACGGCACGGAAGTCCTCCAGCATGGGCTCCATCAGCGGCGAGTGGAAGGCGTGGCTGACCGTGAGCTGCTTGAACTTCACGCCCAACGCCTGGGCGATCTCCAGCACGACGGCCTCGACACCCGCGATGACCACCGACTCGGGGCCGTTCACGGCAGCGATACCGGCTTCGGACTCACGCCCGGCCAGCAACGGAAGGACCGTCTCCTCCGAAGCCTGGACCGCGACCATCGCGCCACCGGCGGGAAGCGCCTGCATCAGACGACCACGGGCCGACACCAGCGTGGAAGCGTCCTCCAGAGACAGAACCCCGGCCACATGCGCGGCGGCGATCTCGCCAATGGAGTGTCCGGTCAGCACCTCGGGCTTCACGCCCCAGGACTCCACCAGACGGTAGAGGGCGACTTCGAGGGCGAAGAGGGCCGGCTGCGTGTTCCCGGTCTCGTCCAGACCCTCGCCCGAGAAGACGACCTCCCGGAGATCGCCGTCCAGGTGCGACAGGACCTCGTCAAAGGCCTTGGCGAAGGCGGGGAAGGACTCGTACAGCTCCTTGCCCATCCCGGCCCGCTGAGCCCCCTGACCCGTGAACATCACGCCCACACGACCGGCCCCGGCCACGCCTTCCACGGTCTCGTCCCCGACGATCACTGCCCGGTGCTCGAACACCGACCGCGACGACACCAGCGACGCACCCACGTCCACCGGACGGGCATCCGTCCCGGCAACGTACGCACGGACCCGCTCCACCTGGTCCCGCAGCGCCCCAGCCGTACGACCGGAGATCACCCACGGCACCACCACCGGAACAACGTCCCCGGCGACCTCCTCCGAGGCCTCCGGCGCCTGCTCCAGTACGACATGCGCGTTCGTCCCGCTCACCCCGAACGACGACACCGCCGCCCGGCGCGGGCGGTCCGCGTCCGGCCAGGTGCGCGCCTCCGTGAGGAGTTCCACCGCGCCCGCCGACCAGTCGATCATCGGGGACGGTTCGTCGGCGTGCAGGGTGGCGGGGACGACGCCGTGGCGCATCGCCTCGACCATCTTGATGACGCCCGCGACGCCGGCCGCGTGCTGCGTGTGGCCGATGTTCGACTTGACGGAGCCGAGCCACAGCGGTTCCTGGTCGCCGCGTTCGCGTCCGTACGTGGCGAGCAGGGCCTCCGCCTCGATCGGGTCGCCCAGGCGCGTGCCCGTGCCGTGCGCCTCGACCACGTCCACGTCCGCGGGGGTGAGGCGGGCGCCGGCGAGGGCCTGGCGGATGACGGCCTGCTGGGCGCGGCCGTTGGGGGCGGTCAGGCCGTTGGAGGCGCCGTCCTGGTTGACGGCCGAACCGCGCAGGACGGCGAGGACCTGGTGGCCGTTGCGCCGCGCGTCCGACAGGCGTTCCACGAGGAGCAGACCGACGCCCTCGCCCCAGCCCGTGCCGTCCGCGTCGGCGGAGAAGGACTTGCAGCGGCCGTCGGCGGAGAGGCCGCGCTGGCGGCTGAACTCGATGAAGGTGCCCGGCGTCGACATGATCATGATGCCGCCGGCGAGGGCGAGGGAGCACTCCCCCGCCCGCAGGGCGCGGGCCGCGAGGTGGAGGGCGACGAGCGAGGACGAGCAGGCCGTGTCGAGGGTGACGGCGGGGCCGGTCAGGCCCAGGTGGTAGGCGACGCGGCCGGACATGATGCTGGAGGTGCTGCCGGTGAGGACGAGGCCCTCGACGCTCGGCGGGGCGTCCTGCATCCGGGGGCCGTAGTCCTGGCCGGTGGCGCCGACGAAGACGCCGGTCCGGCTGCCGCGCAGCGACAGCGGGTCGAGGCCGGCGCGTTCGACGGTCTCCCAGGCGACCTCCAGGAGCAGGCGCTGCTGGGGGTCCATCGCGAGGGCTTCGCGCGGCGACACCTCGAAGAAGGGCGCGTCGAAGTGTCCGGCTCCCGACAGGAACCCGCCGGCGCGGGTGTAGCTCTTGCCGGAGCGTTCCGGGTCGGCGTCGTACAGGTCCTCGGGCCAGCCGCGGCCCTCGGGGAAGGGGCCGACCGCGTCCGTGCCGTCGGCGACGAGCCGCCACAGATCCTCGGGGGAGCCGACGTCGCCGGGGAAGCGGCAGCCCATGCCGACGATGGCGATCGGCTCGTGTTCCCTCTCCTCGGCCTCGCGGAGTCGGCGGTGCGCTTCGCGGGCGTCGTTGATGGCACGCTTGAGGTAGTCGCGGAGTTTCTGTTCCTCAGCCACTCTGGTTCAGCCTCTCGGGAAGTCGCGGGGTCGTGCGGTGGGCGAGTCCGGTGCCGGGGCGTGTCGTCGTCACTCCAGGCCTCCGTCGATGAGGGCGAAGAGTTCGTCGTCGGAGGCGTCGTCCAGGGCGTCGGCCTCCTCGTCGTCGCCCCCGGCGCCACCGGCTCCCCCGGTGCCGTCGGTGCCGAGCAGTGCCAGCAGTTCGGTGAGCCGGCCGCGGATCTCGGCGCGGATGGTGTCGTCGTCCCCGGAGAGCGTGCCGAGCGCGTTCCTGACCTTGTCGAGGTCCTGGAGCGCGGCGCGGGCGCCGGAGCCGGTCGCCGGGACGGCGGTGTCCAGGGCGAACTGCTCCTTGAGGTGTCCGGCGAGTTCGACCGGTGTCGGATAGTCGAAGACGAGGGCGGTGGGGAGCCGCAGGCCCGTGGCGGCGTTGAGCCGGTTCCGCAGTTCCACGGAGGTCAGCGAGTCGAAGCCGAGGGCCTTGAACGCGCGGTCGCTCTGCACCGTCTCCGGGCCGGTGTGGCCGAGGACGGTCGCCGCCTGGGTGCGGACGAGGTCGACGAGCAGCTTGTCGCGCTCCTCGTCCGGCAGGACGGCGAGCCGCTGCTGCAGGGTGTCGGTGCTCTCCGCGGCGCCGCTCGCGACGGCCCGCCGGGGAGCGGTGCGCACCAGGTTCCGGAAGAGCGGCGGCACGCCGCCGCCCTGACGGGCGAGTGCGGCCGTGTCCAGTCCGGTGGCGGTGACGACGGCCTCGCCGAGGTCCTGGGCGGCGTCGAACAGGCGCATTCCCCGGGCCGATTCCAGGGCGATCAGTCCGCCGCGTGCCATGCGCCGCAGGTCGGTCTCGTCCAGGTGGCCGGTCATGCCGCTGGCCTCGGCCCACAGGCCCCAGGCGAGGGAGACGGCGGGCAGGCCTTGGTGGCGGCGGTGCTGGGCGAGCGCGTCGAGGTAGGCGTTGGCGGCGGCGTAGTTGCCCTGGCCTCCGGCGCCCATGAGGCCGCCGACGGAGGAGTACAGGACGAACATGGTCAGGTCGAGGTCGGCGGTCAGTTCGTGCAGGTGCCAGGCGGCGTCGGCCTTGGGCCGCATGACGTGGTCGAGTTGTGCGGGTGTCATGGCGGCGATGACGCCGTCGTCGAGGACGCCGGCCGTGTGCACGACGCCGGTCAGGGGGTGCTCGGCGGGGATTCCGGCGAGCAGGTCGGCGAGGGCGTCGCGGTCGGCGACGTCGCAGGCGGCGAGGGTGACGCGGGCACCAAGGGCGGTGAGTTCGGCCTCCAGTTCCCGGGCGCCGGGGGCGGCGGGGCCGCGCCGGCTGGTCAGGAGCAGGTGGCGCACGCCGTACTCGGTGACGAGGTGGCGGGCGGCGAGGGTGCCGAGGCCGCCGGTGGCGCCGGTGACGAGGACGGTGCCGTCGGGCGCGGGGCGGGCGGGGATCGTCAGGACGACCTTGCCCACGTTGCGGCCCTGCTGGAGGAAGCGGAACGCCTCCGGGGCGCGGCGGACGTCCCAGGCGGTGACGGGGAGGGGCTGGAAGACGCCCTTCTCGAACAGGGCCAGGATCTCCACCAGCATCTCCTGGACCCGGTCCGGGATGCCGCCGTCGGCGTCCGGTTCGGTGCGGGCGAGGACGGTCAGGTCGTAGACCGTGTAGTCCACGCCGGGGTGGTCGGCGGCGAGCCGGCCGGCGTCGCGGATGTCGGTCTTGCCCATTTCGAGGAACCGGCCGCCGCCCGGCATGAGCCGCAGGGAGGCGTCGATGAACTCGGCCGCCAGGGAGTTGAGGACGACGTCGACGCCCCGGCCGCCGCTGGTGGCGCGGAACCGGTCCTCGAAGTCGAGGGTGCGGGAGGAGGCGATGTGGTCGTCGTCCAGGCCCAGGGCGCGCAGGGTGTCCCACTTGCCGGGGCTCGCGGTGCCGTAGACGTCGGCGCCGAGGTGGCGGGCGAGCTGGACGGCGGCGATGCCGACGCCGCCGGCGGCGGCGTGGACGAGGACCGATTCGCCCGCGCGCACCCGGCCGAGGTCGACCAGGCCGTAGTAGGCGGTGAGGAACACGACGGGTACGGAGGCGGCCTGGGCGAAGGTCCAGCCCTCGGGCATCCGGGCGATCAGCCGCCGGTCGCCGACGGCGACGGAGGCGAACGCGCCGTCGAACAGGCCCATGACCCTGTCGCCGACCTTGAGGTCGGTGACGCCGGGGCCGACCTCGGTGATCACGCCGGCGCCTTCGCGGCCCATCTGCGCGCCGTTCTCCGGGACGAGGCCGAGGGCGACCAGCACGTCCCGGAAGTTGAGGCCCGCGGCGCGCAGCGCGACCCGCACCTCGCCGTTCCGCAGGGGCGCGGCGACGTCGGGGCAGGGGGCGACGGAGAGGTTCTGCAGGGTGCCCTTGGTGGGGGCGACGACCCGCCATTCGGGGGCGTCGGGGACGGTCAGCGGGGCTCCGGCGGTGGCCGGGCGGACGAGGCGGGGGGCGTACGGTGCACCGGAGCGCAGCGCCAGCTGGGGTTCGCCGGCCCCGATCGCGGCGTGCAGGGCGCGCGCCGGGATGTCGGTGTCGTCGGTGTCGAGCAGGAGGAAGCGGCCGGGGTTCTCCGTCTGGGCCGACCGCAGCAGCCCCCAGAGGGTGGCGGCGGCCGGGTCGGTGACCGGTTCGCCGGAGAGGACGGCGGCGGCGCCGTGGACGACGACGGCCAGGCGGGTGTCGGCGAACCGGTCGTCGGCGAGCCAGGCGCGCACGGTGTCGAGGGTCCGGTGCGCCGCGGCTCCCGCGGTGTGGGCATCGACACCGCCGCCCCGGAGGGGCAGCAGGACGACCGCGGGAGCCGGGGCGCCTCCGGTCACCGAGTCGGCCAGCGCGGTCAGGTCCGGGAGGACCGTGGCGCCGGTCGCCCCGGTGAGTCGGTGGCCGGCGGGGCCGACGAGGACCCAGCCGGTGGCGTCGTACGGCTCGTCTCCCCCGCTGCCGTCTCCCCCGGCGTCGCCGTCGCGGGTGACGGGCAGGGGGGTCCAGTCCAGTACGAACAGGGCGTCGTCCTGGGGGGTGCCGGCGCCGCGCAGGGCGTCGGGCGAGACGGGCCGCAGGGTCAGCGCGCCGACGGTGGCGACGGGGGCTCCCGTGCCGTCGGCGAGGGTGAAGGAGGCGCTGTCGGGGCCGTCGAACACGGCCCGTACGCGCAGCACGGACGCGCCGGTGGCGTGGACGGTGACGTCGGACCAGGCGAAGGGCAGACCGGCCTCGCGCTCGCCCTCGGTGAGGCCGGGCAGCAGCAGGTGCAGCGCGGTGTCGAGGAGCGCGGGGTGCAGGGCGTACTGCCCGGCTTCGGCGGCCAGTTCGTCTGCGAGGGCGACCTCGGCGTACACCTCGTCGCCGCGCTGCCACAGGCGGCGCAGGCCCTGGAAGAGCGGGCCGTAGCCGAAGCCCTGCTCGGCGAGGCGGTCGTAGCCGCCGGTGAGGTCGATCTCGGTGGCGCCGGCGGGCGGCCACGCGGTGAGGCCCTCGGCCGGAGCGGTCTCGGGGCCGGTGGCGAGCACGGCGGTGGCGTGCCGCGTCCACGGCCGGTCCTCGCCCTCGGGGCGGGAGTGGACGCTCAGCGCGCGCCGCCCGTCGGCGTCGGCGGCGGCGACGGTCAGCTGGAGCCGGACGGCGCCGCGCTCGGTCAGGACGAGCGGCGCGGAGAGGGTCAGCTCCTCGACGCGGTCGCAGCCGACCCGGTCGCCGGCCTGGGTGGCGAGTTCGACGAACGCGGTGCCGGGCAGCAGGACGGTGTCGAAGACGGTGTGGTCGGCGAGCCAGGGGTGGGTTCGCAGGGAGATCCGGCCGGTGAGCACCAGGCCCTCGCCATCGGCGAGTTCGACGGCCGCGCCGAGCAGCGGGTGCCCGGCCGTGGTCAGTCCCGCCGAGGTCACGTCGCCCGTCGCCGCCTCGGTGACCAGCCAGAAGTGCTCGTGCTGGAAGGCGTACGTGGGCAGGTCGACGATCCGGGCGCCGATGCCGTCGAAGTGGCGGGACCAGTCGACGGGGACGCCGTGGACGTGGGCCGTGGCCAGGGAGGCGAGCAGCTGGTCGAGGCCGCCCCGGCCGCGCCGCAGGGAGCCGGTGAAGAGGGCGTCGGCGCCGGTGGCCTCGACGGTCTCCTCGATGCCGACGGCGAGCACGGGGTGCGGGCTCATCTCCAGGAAGACGTCGTGGCCCTCGCCGATGAGGGCGCGGACGGCGTCCTCCAGGCGCACGGTCTGCCGGAGGTTGCGGTACCAGTAGCCGCCGTCCATGGCGGCGGCGTCGGCCCAGTCGGCGGTGACCGTGGAGAAGAACGGCACCCGGGCGGGGCGGGGGCGCACGGGGGCCAGGAGCTCCGCGAGTTCGTCCTCGATGCGCTCGACGTGCGCCGAGTGCGAGGCGTAGTCGACGGGGATGCGGCGGGCCTTGACGCCGTCCGTGACGAGGGACGCGTACAGCTCGTCGAGGGCTTCCGTGTCGCCCGACACGACGGTGGAGGACGGGCCGTTGACGGCGGCGACGGACAGGCGCTCGCCCCATGCGGCGAGCCGCTCGGCGGTGTGCTCGCGGGGCAGCGGCACGGACATCATGCCGCCCCGGCCGGCGATCGCGAGGAGCGCGCGGCTGCGCAGGGCGACGATGCGGGCCGCGTCGTCGAGGGAGAGGACCCCGGCGACGCAGGCGGCGGCGATCTCGCCCTGGGAGTGGCCGACGACGGCGGCCGGTTCGACCCCGTACGAGCGCCAGACGGCGGCGAGCGCCACCATGACGGCGAACAGCGCCGGCTGGACGACGTCGACGCGTTCCAGGGAGGATCCCGCCGGGTCGGCAGGGTCCTCGCGCAGGACGTCGAGGAGCGACCAGTCGGTGTGGGGGGCGAGGGCGTCCGCGCAGGCGTGGATCGTCGCGGCGAACACCGGTGAGGTGTCGAGGAGTTCGGTGGCCATGCCGATCCACTGGGAGCCCTGACCGGGGAAGACGAACACGGTTCGGTCGTGGACGGCGGTCGCCGCGCCCCGGATCACGCCGGGCGCGTCCTCGCCCGCGGCAAGCGCCTCCACGGCGGCGAGCAGGTGCTCGCGGCCGGTGCCGAGGACGACGGCGCGGTGCTCGTGCGAGGGCCGGGTGGCGACGAGGGACAGGCCGACGTCGTCCGGCCGGGGGGCGGCGCCGTCGGTCTCCGTACGGGCGAAGGCGGCCAGCCGGCCGGCCTGCCCGCGCAGGGCGTCCTCGCCACGGGCGGAGAGGATCCAGGGGACGGCGGCGGGTGCGGGCCCGTTGTCGGTGGTGCCGGTGGTGCCGGTGGTGGGCACGGTGTCGGTGGTAGCGCCGCCGGTGGCGGTGCGGTCGCCCGGTGCCTGTTCCAGGATGACGTGCGCGTTCGTCCCGCTGATGCCGAAGGAGGAGACGGCGGCGCGGCGGGCGCGGCCCGCGTCGGGCCAGGCGCGCTGCTCGGTCAGCAGCTCGACGGCGCCCGCCTCCCAGTCGATCATCGGGGACGGCTCGTCGACGTGCAGGGTCCTGGGCAGGACGCCGTGGCGCATCGCCATGACCATCTTGATGACACCGCCGACACCGGCGGCGGCCTGCGTGTGGCCGATGTTGGACTTCAGCGAACCGAGCCAGAGCGGCTGTTCTTCCGGCCGGTCCTGTCCGTACGTGGCGAGCAGCGCCTCCGCCTCGATCGGGTCACCGAGGCGCGTGCCCGTACCGTGCGCCTCGACGGCGTCGACGTCGGCCGGGGTGAGCCGGGCGTTGGCGAGGGCCTGGCGGATGACCCGCTGCTGGGAGGGTCCGTTGGGGGCGGTCAGACCGTTCGACGCGCCGTCCTGGTTGACGGCCGAACCACGGACGACCGCGAGGACCTGGTGGCCGTTGCGCCGCGCGTCCGACAGGCGCTCCACGAGCAGCAGGCCGACGCCCTCCGCCCAGCCCGTGCCGTCCGCACCGGCGGAGAAGGACTTCGACCGGCCGTCGGGGGCCAGGCCCCGCTGCCGGCTGAACTCGACGAAGGTCCCCGGCGTCGACATGACGGTCACGCCGCCCGCGAGCGCCATCGAGCACTCGCCGGAGCGCAGCGCCTGCGCGGCCAGGTGCAGGGCGACGAGCGACGACGAGCACGCCGTGTCGACGGTGACGGCCGGGCCGGTCAGACCGAAGGTGTAGGACAGTCGGCCGGAGATGACGCTGCCGGTGTTGCCGGTGAGCAGGATGCCCTCCAGCTCCTGCGGCATCTGCTCCACCTTGGGCGCGTAGTCGTGGTACATCACGCCGGTGAACACGCCGGTCTGGCTGCCCTTGAGGGTGGCCGGGTCGATCCCGGAACGCTCGAAGGTCTCCCACGCGGTCTCCAGGAGGAGCCGCTGCTGCGGGTCCATGCTGAGCGCCTCGCGCGGCGAGATGCCGAAGAAGCCGGGGTCGAAGAGGCCCGCGTCGTGCAGGAAGCCGCCCTCGCGGACGTACGTCTTGCCGGGGCGCTCCGGGTCGGGGTCGTACAGGTCGTCCGCCCAGCCCCGGTTCTCCGGGAGGCCGGATATCGCGTCCGTGCCGTCGGCGACGAGCCGCCACAGGTCCTCGGGCGAGGCGACGCCGCCGGGGAAGCGGCAGGCCATGCCGACGATCGCGAGCGGCTCGTCGGCGGCCGCGCCGGAGACGCCGGTCGCGGCGGCACCGGCCGGGGCGCTGCCCGCGTCCCCGCCGGACAGCTCCTCGGCGAGGTGGTCGATCAGGGCCCCGGGCGTCGGGTAGTCGAAGACCAGGGTGCTCGACAGGCGCAGCCCGGTGGCGGTGTTGAGGCGGTTGCGGAGCTCCACGGAGGTCAGCGAGTCGAAGCCGAGCTCCTTGAACGCCCGCTCCGGGTTCACCGCCGCCCGGTCGCCATGACCGAGGACGGCGGCCACCTGGGCGCCGACCACCTCGGCCAGCACCCGCGACCGGTCGGCCGTGCCGAGGCCGGCCAGCCGCTGCCGCAGCGGCGCGGTGGCGGCGGACCCGCGGGCCGCAGCACCACGGGTACGGCGGTCGGTACGGGGGGCGAGGCCCCGCAGCAGCGGGTGGACCTCGTCGCGCTCCGCCCGGGCGCGCAGCTGCGCGGCGTCCAGGTTCATCGGGACGAGCAGCGCGGAGGCGGGCTCCGCGACGGACAGGTCGAAGAGGGCCAGGCCGTCGGCGCGCTCCAGCGGGGCGACACCGGCGCGGGCCATGCGGGCCATGTCGCCCGCGTCGAGCGTGTCGGCCATGCCGCCGCCCTGTGCCCACAGGCCCCAGGCGAGCGCGACGGCGTTCAGGCCGCGGGCGCGCCGGTGGTGGGCGAGAGCGTCGAGGAAGGTGTTGGCGGCGGCGTAGTTGCCCTGGCCCGCCGCGCCGATGAGGCCCGAGATGGACGAGTAGAGGACGAACGCGGACAGGTCGAGACCGGCCGTGAGTTCGTGCAGGTGCCAGGCCGCGTCGACCTTGGGCCGCAGCACGCGGTCGACCTGGTCGGCCGTGAGGCTGTGCGCGACGCCGTCGTCGAGGACGCCGGCCGTGTGCACGACGCCGGTCAGCGGGTGCTCGCCGGGGATCCCCGCGAGCAGGCCGGCGAGGGCGTCGCGGTCGGCGACGTCGCAGGCGGCGAGGGTCACGTGGGCGCCGAGCCCGGTCAGCTCGGCGGCCGTCTCCTCCGCGCCGGGCGCCTGCGCGCCGCGACGGCTGACGAGCAGCAGACGCCGTACGCCGTGCTCGGTGACCAGGTGCCGGGCCAGCAGGGCGCCGAGGCCTCCCGTACCGCCGGTGACCAGCACCGTTCCCTCGGGCCGCGCGGAGAAGGGCGAGGAGGCCGGCTCCTCGGACGCGGTCGCCGCCGCCCGCGTCAGACGCGGGGCGTACAGCTCCCCGTCCCGTACGGCCAGCTGCGCCTCACCGCTGCCGGGCACGGTGGGGAGCGCCGCGCCGGACTCCTCCGTGCCGTCCAGGTCGACGAGCACGAAACGGCCGGGGTTCTCGGTCTGCGCCGAGCGCAGCAGCCCCCAGACGACGGCCGGCGCGGGGTCGTCCGCACCGCCCTCCCCGTGGGCGACGGCGCCGCGCGTCAGCACGGCCAGGGTCGACGCCTCGAACCGCTCGTCGGCCAGCCAGTCCTGTACGAGCTCCAGCGCGCGCAGCGTCAGCGCCCGCGCCCGCCCCGGCACGTCGCCGGAGGCGGCGGTGCCGGACGCCCCGAGGGGGGCCAGGACGAAGGAGGGGACGGCGCCGCCCGCGTCGAGGGTACGGACGAGGGCCGCGAGGTCGTCGTGGACGGCGGCCCCGCCGGGCAGGCCCGGGACCGGGTCCGGACCGATGACGGCCCAGTCGCCGGGCGCCGAGGCGGCCGCGGGCGCGGCCGTCGGGGTCCACGTCACCTCGTAGAGCGACTCGTGGCGCACGGCCGTCGCACCGCGCAGCGCCTCGGCGGACGCCTCGCGCCACAGCAGCTCGCGCACGGTGGCCACGGGCGCGCCCGTGTCGTCGGCGACGTCGAGCGCCACGGTGTCGGGCCCGGTCCAGGTGAGCCGCACGCGCAGCCCGGCCGCGCCGGTGGCGTGCACGGTCACGCCGGACCAGGCGAACGGCAGGGCGGTGGGACGGTCGCCGTCGACGACCCCGCGCAGCAGCGGGTGGAGCGCCGCGTCGAGCAGGGCGGGGTGGAGGGCGAAACGGCCCGCGTCGGCGTGCTGCTCGTCGGCGAGGGCGATCTCGGCGAACAGCTCGCCGTCGCGCCGCCACACCCGGCGCAGCCCCTGGAAGGCCGGGCCGTAGCCGTACCCCTGCGCGTCCAGGTTCCCGTAGACGTCGGCGAGTTCGACCTCGGCCGCCTCCGCCGGGGGCCACACTGCCAGGTCTCCGGCGGCGGGGACGCCACCGTCGGTCAGGGTGCCGGTGGCGTGCCGGGTCCAGGCCCGGTCCTCGCCCTCGGGGCGCGCGTAGACGGCGAACTCACGTCCGGTGACCGTGACCTGGAACTGGGCGGCCCCGTGCTCGGGAAGCACGAGCGGTGCGGCGAGGGTCAGCTCCTCGACCGTGTCGCAGCCGAGCTCCACGAACGCCGTCCCCGGCAGCAGGACGGTCCCGAACACCGCGTGATCCGCCAGCCACGGGTGCGTACGGAGCGACAGCCGGCCCGTCAGGACCACCCCGTCTCCCCCGGCCAGCTCGACGGCCGCCCCCAGGAGCGGGTGCTCGGCCGAAGCCAGCCCGGCGGCCGCGACATCGGCCACACCCGCACTGCTCGACAGCCAGAAGTGCTCCCGCTGGAAGGCGTAGGTGGGGAGGTCGACGGGACGGGCGCCGGAGCCCTCGTAGTACGCCTTCCAGTCGACCGGCGTGCCGTTGACGAAGAGGCGGGCGAGGGCGGTGACGAGCTGCTGGGGCTCTGGGCGGCCCTTGCGGAGGGCGGGGATGCCGTTGGCCAGGGCCGACAGGACACCGTCCGGGCCGAGTTCGAGGAGGGCGTCCACGCCCTGGGCTTCGATGGTCTGGAGGGCATCGGCGAAGCGGACGGGGCGGCGGACGTGCTGCACCCAGTAGTCGACCGACTGAAGTTCTTCGGTGGTGATCTGGCCGGTGACGGTGGAGACGATCGGGATACGAGGCGTACTGAACGACAGCCCCGCCACCACGGCACGGAAGTCCTCCAGCATCGGCTCCATCAGCGGCGAGTGGAACGCGTGGCTGACGGTGAGCTGCTTGAACTTCACGCCCAACGCCTGGGCGATCTCCAGCACGACGGCCTCGACACCCGCGATGACCACCGACTCGGGGCCGTTCACGGCCGCGATACCGGCTTCGGCCTCACGCCCGGCCAACAGCGGCAGAACCGTCTCCTCCGACGCCTGCACGGCCACCATCGCACCGCCCGAAGGCAGGGCCTGCATCAGACGACCACGAGCGGAGACCAGCGTGCAGGCGTCCTCCAGGGACAACACCCCCGCCACATGCGCGGCGGCGATCTCACCGATCGAGTGCCCGGTCAGGATCTCGGGCTTCACACCCCAGGACTCCACCAGACGGTAGAGAGCAACCTCCAGGGCGAAGAGCGCCGGCTGCGTGTTCCCCGTCTCGTCCAGACCCTCCCCGGTGAAAATGACCTCCCGAAGCGACGGCTCCAGGTACGACAGAACCTCGTCGAAGGCCGCCGCGAAAGCGGGGAAGGACTCGTACAACTCCCTTCCCATCCCGGCCCGCTGAGCGCCCTGACCGGTGAACATCACGCCCACCCGACCGGTCCCGGCCACGCCTTCCACGGTCTCGTCCCCGACGATCACCGCCCGGTGCTCGAACACCGACCGCGACGAAACGAGCGATGCACCCACATCGACGGGACGGGCATCCACCTCAGCGGCATACGCACGGACCCGCTCCACCTGGTCCCGCAGCGCCCCCTCCGTACGACCGGAGATCACCCACGGCACCACCACCGGAGCAACACCCTCCCCCGGTACCGCCTCGGCTTCCGGCGCCTGCTCCAGCACCACATGCGCGTTCGTCCCGCTGATACCGAAGGAGGAGACGGCGGCGCGGCGGGCGCGGCCCGTCTCGGGCCAGGAGCGCTGTTCGGTGACGAGTTCCATCGCGCCCGCCGACCAGTCGATCAGCGGGGACGGCTCGTCGGCGTGCAGGGTGGCCGGAACGATCCCGTGACGCATCGCCATGACCATCTTGATCACACCGCCGACACCGGCGGCCGCCTGGGTGTGACCGATGTTGGACTTCAAGGAACCGAGCCAGAGCGGCTGTTCGGTGTCGCGCTCCTGCCCGTACGTGGCGAGCAGGGCCTCCGCCTCGATCGGGTCGCCCAGACGCGTGCCCGTACCGTGCGCCTCGACCACGTCCACGTCCGCCGCCGACAGCCGGGCACCGGCCAGCGCCTGGCGGATGACCCGCTGCTGCGAGGGGCCATTGGGGGCGGTCAGACCGTTGGAGGCGCCGTCCTGGTTGACGGCCGAACCGCGCAGGACCGCGAGGACCTGGTGGCCGTTGCGGCGCGCGTCCGACAGGCGCTCCACGAGGAGCAGACCGACGCCCTCGGCCCAGCCGGTGCCGTCCGCGTCCGCCGAGAACGCCTTGCAGCGGCCGTCCGCCGCCAGACCGCGCTGGCGGCTGAACTCCAGGAACATGCCCGGCGTCGACATCACGGCCACGCCGCCCGCGAGGGCCATCGAGCATTCGCCGGAGCGCAGCGCCTGCGCGGCCAGGTGCAGGGCGACGAGCGACGACGAACACGCCGTGTCGACCGTCATGGCCGGGCCCAGCAGCCCGAAGGAGTAGGCGATGCGGCCCGACATGATGCTGGGCGTCCCGCCGGTGAGCAGGTGGCCCTCGACGCCGTCGGGGGCGTCGTGCATACGGGGCCCGTAGTCCTGGACGGTCGCGCCCACGAAGACGCCGGTCTGGCTTCCCCGTACGTCCTCCGGGGTGATGCCCGCACGCTCGAAGGTCTCCCAGGCCGTCTCCAGGAGGAGCCGCTGCTGCGGGTCCATGCCCAGGGCCTCGCGCGGCGAGATCCCGAAGAAGCCCGCGTCGAACAGTCCCGCGTCGTGCAGGAAGCCGCCCTCACGGGCGTACGTCGTACCCGACCGCTCCGGGTCGGAGCTGTAGAGCGCCTCCAGGTCCCAGCCGCGGTCGTCCGGGAAGCCGGAGACCACGTCGGCGCCGCCGGCGACCAGCCGCCACAGCTCCTCGGGCGAGCCGACGCCGCCGGGGAAGCGGCAGCCCATGCCGACGATCGCGATCGGCTCGTCGGCCGCGTAGGCCGCCGGGACGAGACCGGCACCGGCCGGCTCGGAGGCCGTACCGTCCGCCTCCGCGAGGATGTGCTCGGCCAGGGCGTACGGGGTCGGGTAGTCGAAGAGCAGCCCGGAGGAGAACCGCAGTCCCGTCGCGCTCGCGAGGCTGTTGCGGAGCTCGACCGCCATGAAGGAGTCGAACCCCAGGTCCTTGAACGGCCGCCGCATCTCCACGGCACCCGCGTCACCGAGCACGGCGGCGACGTGCGCGGCGACGAGCTCGCCCACCACGCGCACCCGCTCGTCGTCGCCCAGCCCGTGGAGCCGCTGCGCGAGCGCGGTCACGGCGACGGCGGCCTGCGGCACGGCCGGGGTGTCGTCGAGCCAGTAGCGCTCCCGCTGGAAGGCGTACGTGGGCAGGTCGACGCGACGGGCGCCGGAGCCCTCGTAGTACGCCTTCCAGTCCACGGCCACGCCGTTGACGAAGAGGCGCGCGAGGGCGGTGACGAGCTGCTGGGCCTCGGGACGGCCCTTGCGAAGGACCGGAACACCGTCGGCCAGGGCCGACAGAACGGCATCCGGACCGAGTTCGAGAAGGTTCTCCACCCCTTGGGCCTCAACCGTCCGGACCGCGTCGGCGAAGCGCACCGGGCGGCGGACGTGCTGCACCCAGTACTCGACCGACTGAAGTTCCTCGGTGGTGATCTGGCCGGTGACGGTGGAGACGATCGGGATACGAGGCGTACTGAACGACAGCCCGGCCACCACGGCACGGAAGTCCTCCAGCATCGGCTCCATCAGCGGCGAGTGGAAGGCGTGGCTGACCGTGAGCTGCTTGAACTTCACGCCCAACGCCTGGGCGATCTCCAGCACGACCGCCTCGACACCCGCGATGACCACCGACTCGGGGCCGTTCACGGCCGCGATACCGGCTTCGGCCTCACGACCGGCCAACAGCGGCAGAACCGTCTCCTCAGAAGCCTGCACGGCGACCATCGCGCCACCGGCGGGAAGCGCCTGCATCAGACGACCACGAGCCGACACCAGCGTGCAGGCGTCCTCCAGAGACAGCACCCCCGCCACGTGCGCGGCGGCGATCTCACCGATGGAGTGCCCGGTCAACACCTCCGGCTTCACGCCCCAGGACTCCACCAGACGGTAGAGAGCGACTTCCAGGGCGAAGAGAGCCGGCTGCGTGTTCCCGGTCTCGTCCAGACCCTCCCCGGTGAAAATGACCTCCCGAAGCGACGGCTCCAGGTGCGACAGAACCTCGTCAAAGGCCGCCGCGAAAGCAGGGAAGGACTCGTACAACTCCTTGCCCATCCCGGCCCGCTGAGCCCCCTGCCCGGTGAACATCACACCGACACGACCGGCCCCGGCCACACCCTCGACCGTCTCGTCCCCGACGACGACCGCCCGGTGCTCGAACACCGACCGCGACGACACCAGCGACGCACCCACATCCACCGGACGGGCATCCGACTCAGCGGCGTACGCACGGACCCGATCGATCTGGTCCCGCAGCGCCCCAGCCGTACGACCGGAGATCACCCACGGCACCACCACCGGAGCCGTACCCCCGTCCAGTACCGCCTCGGGCTCCGGCGCCTGCTCCAGCACCACATGCGCGTTCGTCCCGCCCATGCCGAACGAGCTGACGCCCGCCACCAGGGGGCGGTCCGGGTGGGGCCACGGGGTGAGGTCGCGCTGGACGCGCAGGTTCAGCTCGTCGAGGGGGATGTCGGGGTTCGGGGTCTCGAAGTTGAGGCTGGCCGGGATCTCGCGGTGCTTGACGGCGAGGGCCGCCTTGATGAACCCGGCGATGCCCGCCGCGCCCTCCAGGTGCCCGATGTTCGTCTTGACGGAGCCGACCAGCAGGGGCTGTCCGGCGTCACGGTGTCCGCCGCCCAGGACCGCGCCCAGGGCGGCGGCCTCGACGGGGTCGCCGACCTTCGTGCCGGTGCCGTGGAGTTCGACGTACTGCACGTCCTGCGGGGCGAGGCCGGCGCGCGCGTAGGCGCGGCGGAGGACGTCCTCCTGGGCGTTCCCGCTGGGCGTGGTCAGGCTGCTGTCGCTGCCGTTGTTGACGGCGCTGCCGCGGATCACGCAGTAGATGTCGTCGCCGTCGGCGACGGCGCGCGCCAGGGGCTTGAGGAGCACGGCGCCACCGCCCTCGCCCCGGACGTATCCGTTGGCCCGGCTGTCGAAGGTGTAGCAGCGGCCGTCGGGCGACAGGCCGCCCCAGCGGGCGGAGAGTTCGGTCGTCTCGGCGAGGATGCTGAGGTTGACGCCGCCGACGATCGCAGCGTCGGCCTCGCCGGTCCGCAGGCTCTCGCAGGCGAGGTGGACGGCGACGAGGGACGAGGACTGACCGGAGTCGACGATGAGGCTGGGGCCGCTGGCGCCCAGGAAGTACGAGATCCGGTTGGCGATGATGCTGCGGTGGATGCCCGTGGTGGCGTGCTGGGTGGTGCCGTCGACGCCGTCGCGGTAGACGAGCTTGGCGTAGTCGTCCCAGATGGTGCCGATGAAGACGCCGAGCCGGCTGCCCTCGATGTCGGCGGGGACGGTGCCCGCGTCTTCGAGGACCTCCCAGGCGAGTTCGAGCATGAGCCGCTGCTGCGGGTCCATGAAGGAGGCCTCGCGCGGGGAGATGCCGAAGAAGCCGGGGTCGAACCGGTCGATCCGGTCGAGGAAGGCGCCCTGCGTGTCGCCGGCCCAGCGGTCCTCGGGGACCCCGGTGATCGCGTGCGCTCCGCTGCGGAGGAGTTCCCAGAGGGATCCCGGCGTCGGGGCCTGCGGGAAGCGGCAGGCCATCCCGACCACTGCGATCGCGTCATTCTGATCGACCTCGACATCGACGGAGTCGCCCGAGTCGCCATTCACGACGAATGCAGTGTCACTCATCACTCGACCTCACCACTAAGTAATCAACGGCATTCTGAATTTGCGCCCAATACTGCTTCCTTACGTTGCACCGTAGCCGGACGGCACCCCCTTGTGAGCCCCTAACAATCCCCTACAGCTCTTTGTCCTGCGGGCATGACAAAGGCGCGGCACCGATTTAACGGTGCCGCGCACGGTACGAAATGTTCAGTACACGAGAACGGGCTTGACCGTCCGTCCCCGCTCGGAATCCTCGGCGGCCTTGTTGATGTCGTCGAAGGGATAGGTCTGGATGAGGCGGTCGAAGGGGAAGCGGCCGGCCCGGTGGAAGGCGATGAGCCGCGGGATGAAGAGCGCGGGAACGGTGTCGCCCTCGACGACGGCCTTCAGGGTGCGGCCGAAGAGCTGGGAGATGCCGAGGGACACCTCCTGTCCGGTGCCGCCCGAGCCGACGATCGCCGCCGTGCCGCCGGTGTTGAGGACGTCGACGGAGGCGCGGACGGTCTGCGGGACGCCGACGGCGTCGACGGCGAAGTCGGCGCCCGAGCCGGTGAGGTGGACGATGTCCCGGTTGAGGGTGTCGGAGCCGGCGCGCAGGACGTGGGTGGCGCCCAGGTCGAGGGCGAGGTCGAGCCGGTGGTCGTGGTGGTCGGTGACCAGGATCCGGTCGCAGCCGGCGATGCGGGCCGCCATGACGGCGGCCAGGCCGACCGCTCCGGCGCCGAAGACGACGATGCTGCTGCCGGGCGGCGGCGCGAGCGAGTCGAGGACGGTGCCGGCGCCGGTCTGGAGCCCGCAGCCCATGGGGCCGAGGAGTTCCAGGGGGACGTCGCCGATGTCGTCCTCGACGCGGACGACGCTGCGTTCGTGGACCACGACCTCGTTGCTGAAGGAGGACTGGCCGAAGAAGTGCGCGCCGAGTTCGCCGCCGTCGGCGTCGCGGTAGGCGGTGGTGCCGTCCTTGCGCCGGCCGTACAGGTTCATGCCGAGGAACTTGGCGCAGTGCATGGGGTGGCCGCTGCGGCAGTTGCGGCACTGGCCGCAGCTCATCGGGGCGAGGACGACCCGGTCGCCCACGGCGACCGAGCCGACGCCCGCCCCGACGGCCGTGACGACTCCGCTGCCTTCGTGGCCGAGGACGGCCGGGACGCCGGGGGGCATGATCTGGTCGCGGGACAGCAGGTCGGTGTGGCACAGGCCGGTCGCGACGAGGCGGACCGCCACTTCGTCGATGCGGGGTTCCTCCAGGTGGAGGTCCTCGATCAGGAACGGGCCCCCCTTCTCCCTGACGATCGCCGCCTTGGTGACAGACATCGGAGTTCCTTCCTCGTGGTGCGGGGTGCCGGTGACCGGTGGCCGGGTCAGTCGGCCTGGTGCACGGCCCTGACGCCTCCGTTCTCGAAGGCCAGGTTCTTCTCGTGCGGTACGGGCAGGTCCGCGAAGGCGAACGGGGCGACGTCGCGGTCGGCCATGACGAGCCAGGCCTGCCCGGTGCGCCGGTCGGCGAGGACGGCCTCCAGGGCGTCGACCACGTCGGCCGAGGTCGCGATGGGCAGCCCGGCCCGGGTGAGCTCGTCCATCCGCTCGGCGATGAGCGGGGTGTCGACGAGCCCGGGGCACAGGGCGTTGATGGAGATGCCGTCCGCCTCCAGGACCGGCCCCAGGGACCGTACGAGTCCGACGACCGCGTGCTTGCTGGCCGCGTAGAAGACCTCGTACGAGGGGCGCATCCCGGTGGCGCTGGCGGTGACGACGACGGAGCCGCCGCTCGCCTTGAGCGGGCCGTACGCGGCCTGGACGCCGAAGACCACCGAGTCCAGGTTGACGCCCATCAGCCGGCGGTAGCGCTCGGGTGCGAACGCCTTGCCGATGGTCGTGCTGCTGATGGTGCCCGCGTTGAGGTGGACGACGTCGAGCCGGCCGTACGCCTCCACGGCGGCCGCGACCGCCGCCTCGTTGTCGGCGAGTTCCGTGACGTCGGTGCGGACGAAGAGGGCGCCCGTCTCGGCGGCCAGGGCCTCGCCGCGCCCGGTGTCCACGTCGGCGACGACGACCCGGCTGCCGTGGCCGGCGAACCGGCGGACGGCGGCGGCGCCGATGCCGCTCGCCCCGCCGGTCACCAGGACGACGGCGTTCTCGAAGGAGTGCGCGGCCGGGGTCACGGCAGCTGCACGGAGAGCTTGTGGCGGAAGACGTTGCGCGGGTCCCACTTGGCCTTGGCCTTCTGGAGCCGGGCGTAGTTGCCCTTGTAGTAGAGGGTCGGCCAGGGCACGGTGGAGGAGTTCCACGCCGGGTCGAGCACGTCGGTGTCCGGCCAGTTGACGAAGAGGCCGTCGTAGCGGTCGTTCGGGACGGGGTAGCCGCCGGTGTCGGCGTACAGGGCCCGGTAGAACTCCCTGTTCCAGGCAAGGTGGCGGGCGTCGTCGGCCGGCACGTCCCAGCAGCTGAAGACCGAGGCCAGCATGATGGCGGTGCGGTGCGAGGAGGCGGTCGCCGACTCCGCCTGGGCGTTGATCTGACCGCCGAAGGAGCCCAGGCTGAAGCTGGAGGCGGTGTGGGAGTACGTCGCCGAGGTCAGGTACTCGTAGACGGTGGCCGCCTGGTCGTCGGAGTACCGCTTGACCAGCAGGCCGCCCTTGGTGCGGGACCGGGGCGGGCCCTGGACGCCCATGGCGACGGCGGTGTCGGGGGCGTTGACCGTGGTGTACTGCCAGGCCTGCCTGCCGGTGTTGATCAGGGTGGCGCGCGGGGTGACGTTGGCGGTCAGGGCGGTGAGGAAGCCGTTGAGCAGCTGCTCGTTGCCCGGGACGGTCGGGTCGACCTGGGCCGAGACGAAGATGCGGCCGGCTTCCTTGCGGGGCGCGATCATCGAGGCGTAGAGCTGGTTGCCGGCCTGGCCGGGGGCGCTGTTCTGCTCGTGCCAGGTGCCGAAGTTCTTGAGCAGCTGGACGAAGGAGACCTTGTCCATGTCGGCCCAGTTCCAGATGGCGCGGCCGGTCATGAGGGCGGCCGGGCGCTTGGGCAGCGCGTCGCCGGGGTTGGTGGAGGTGACGCCGGGCGAGCGCATCCAGAAGCGGGTGACGACGCCGAAGTTGCCGCCGCCGCCACCGGCGTGGGCCCACCACAGCTCGCGGTTGGGGTCGTTGGACTCGCGGGTGGCGATGACGGTGCTGACGCCGCCCGAGGCGTTGGCGGTGACGACCTCGACCGCGTACAGGTGGTCGGCGACCAGGCCGTACTGGCGGGAGAGCGCCCCGACGCCGCCGCCGATGATGTGGCCGCCGGCACCGACGGCGGGGCACAGGCCGGCGGGGAGGGTGACGCCCCAGCCGAAGTCGAGCGTGCGGTAGATCTGGCCGAGCGTGGCGCCGGGCTCGATGCAGAACGCCTTGCGGCCGGAGTCGTACGTCACCGCGCGCATCTCGGAGAAGTCGATGACGATCTGCGTGGCCGGATCCTCGACCAGGCCGTCCAGGCCGTGTCCGCCGGAGCGGACCGCGATGCGCTTTCCGGTGGTGACCGCCTCGTACACCGCCCTGGCCACCTGGGAGGTGTCACGCACGATGCGGAACGACTCGGGAGCGGCTTTGTAGAGCTTGTTCCAGTTGCGCAGCTGGAGATCCGCGTACCGCGGGTCATTGGGAAGTACGGTGACGGCCGGCGCCGCGGATTCGGCGGATATGGACGCGGGACCGTCCACAGCCGATGCCTGATTGGCCACGGTGAGCCCTGCGGCCACCGCACCGGCCCCCACTATTACTTTTCGTCTGGTGTGAACAGACATGGAAAAGCCCCCCTGAGCATGAATGGGAAAGAACGCGAACGGCTCGATAGGAGATTATCGGCCCCTGGCCGAATTCAATCCCCTAGGGAGCCCCTATCCGTCCCCTATCCATCCCCTATAAACCCCCGGGAGAGGTGTGAGGCTGCCGACTGCCGGCTGTCGTCCGTCAGCCGGTGACGGTCCAGGTGTCGTTGCCGGTGAGGAGGTGGGCGAGGTCGCCTTTGCCGTGTTGTTCGACGGCGGTGTCGAGCTGTTCGGCCATG
>NZ_LGEG01000280.1 GCF_001280125.1 Streptomyces sp. NRRL F-6492 | reverse complement strand
CGGCCGGGGCGGGGGGCGGGGCGGCCGGGGCGCCGCGCGAGGGGCAGTTGCTGGCGCAGCACCCGCAGGTGGGCGTCGCGGACCTCCGCGCCGGGCGCGATGCCCAGTTCGTCGTCGAGCCGGTCGCGCAGCCGGTTGAACACCTGGAGCGCGGCGGCCTGTTCGCCGCAGCTGGCGAGGGCGAGGATCAGCCGGGCGTGCAGACCCTCGTGGAGCGGCTCGGCGTTCACCATGTCCCACAGCGCCGGGACGGCCTCCCCGGGCCGGTGCAGCAGCAGCGCCGTGTCGGCGTGCAGCAGTACGGCCCTGACCCGCCGCTCGTTGGCCACCACGGCGGCGGGGTGCTGGCGCAGCACCGGGTCGGCGTCCGCGAGGACCGGGCCCCGCCACCACCGCAGGGCCTGGGTCAGCGCCTCGTACGCGGAGAGCGGGTCGGGCGTGCGGTGCAGCCGCTCCGCCTGGTCGAGGAGTTCGTCGAAGTGGCCGAGGTCGATCTGGCTCCGGGCCGCTTCGAGGAGGTAGCCGGTGGGGGTGCGGACCACGGTGGGCGGCGGGCCGGTCCGGGGGCCGTCCTGCTCCAGGAGCCGGCGGACCTGGCTGACGTAGGTGTGGACGAGGCTCTGGTGGGAGGTGGGCGGTCCGGCCGGCCAGAGGGTGTCGGTGATCTCCCGCTGGGTGGCGGGCTCGGGGTGCTTGAGCGCGAGGAGCCCGAGCAGGCGGCGCAGCATCGGGCTGGTGACGGGGACGGGGGTCCGGCCGCGCTGGAGGGAGAGCGGGCCGAGGATGAGGAGCCGGGGGCGGCCGGCGCCGCGCGGCGTCCCGGCGCGGGCGGCGGCCAGCAGGTCCGCCAGCTCGCCGCCGGTCAGTCCGAGCGTCTCGGCGAGGCGCTGGAGGGTGCGGGCCTGGGGCCGCCGGACCCGGCCGCGCTCGATGTCGCGCAGGGCCCTGGTGCTGATCCCGGCCCGTGCGGCGGCCGTCTCCTGGCTCAGCCCGGCCCGTCTGCGGAACGCCCGGAGCCGCGGTCCGAACGTGCCCGGCTCACCGGCCGGGCCGCCCCGGGGAAGCCCCGTGGCCGACGTCGTCTCTGACATGGCGTCCCCCTCGTCCGATGACCGCGAACTGTCGTTCATGACCGGCGGCGGCATTGCGGGCCGTGCGCGGCCGACTCTGCAGAGGCTTCGTCAATGATCAGTTTGGACTAGACCAATGCCTCCGGCAAGGGCAAGTCCCTCTCGCGCGCGCCCGCGCGTGCGTGCGCGAAGTGTTTTCGAGGGCCCGGTGCTCCTCGGCCGTACGCCTGCCCCCGCACCCCGGCGGTGGAGTCCCCGCGCCGGAACCGGCACGATGATGTCCGGTCGCGGAAGCAGAAGCAGAAGCAGTGGAAGCAGAAGCAGAGGGAGCCGGGGGATCCACGTGAACGAGACCATCGGACCGGAGGAGTGGCCCGCGCGCAGTCTGCTGGGGTCGCTGTCGCCCGCGGCCCGGCGGGAACTGCTCGGCCTGGGTGTCCGGAAACGGTTCGAGGCGGATGCCGTGCTGCTCAGGGAGGGGATGGACGACGGGCACGTGTTCCTGCTGCTGTCCGGTTTCGCCAAGGTCACGGCGACCGTGGAGAACGGTGAGAGTTCGCTCCTCGCGGTGAGGGCCGCCGGGGACACGGTGGGCGAGATGGCCGCCATGACCGGCGCCCCCCGGTCCGCGACGGTCACCGCCTGCGGTCCGCTGACCGTCCGGGTGCTGCCGAGCGCCGCGCTGCGCGAACTGCTGCTGCGCCTCCCGGAGGTCTCCGTGGCCCTGGCAGGCGTCGTCGCCGAACGGCTCCGCTGGGCGAACCGGCGGCGGCTGGAGTTCCGCGGGTACCCGGCGAAGGTCCGGCTGGCCCGGCTGCTGGTGGAACTCGCCGCCTCCCACGGGTCGCCCGGGCCCCACGGCGTGGTGATCGGCTGCCGCCTGACGCAGCCGGAGCTGGCCACCCTGGTCGGAGCCGCCGAGACGACCGTCCACAAGGTCCTGCGCGAACTGCGGGAGGAGGGACTGCTGGAGACCGGCTACCGCTCCACCACCGTCCGGGACCTGCCCCGCCTCAGACGGCTGGCGGACCTGGCGGACGAACTGCCGTGACCGGGCGTGCGTCAGGGCACTGCCGCCGTCGGAGCACTGCCGCCGACAGGCCGCCGGTGTCGTCAGACCGCCGGTGTCGGGAGGATCACCCCCAGCCCCGCGGCCACGCCCATGACGGCCGTGCACACCACCGCCACCGCCAGGCAGCGGTACTTGCGCACGGCGACGCGGGCGAGGAAGCGCACGGTGAGCGACAACTCCCGCCGCTCGGCGGCCTCGTCCGCGGAAACGGACACGCTCGCGGAGGAGCCTTCGGACGCGCCCCCGCACCCCTCCGCGCCCCCGGCCGGCAGGATGTCGGGCCCCGACGCCAAGTGGAGGAAGCTGTACCGGTTGACTCCCCCGTCGCGCAGCAGCCGCGGGCTCAACGCGGCCGCCAGGCTCACCACACCGCCGATCAGCCCGCCGGTGAACAGCACCAGCAGCGCCCCCGCGAACCATCCGGTTCCACCGCCCCCCTCCCAGGCGAGCACGGCCCGGTGGGTCCAGCCCCCCGCGGTTCCGGCCAGCGCCGCCTGCGCCGCCGCCAGGATGCCGGCCTTCGCGTCCGCCTGCTGATGGGTCGCGTGCAGGGCGGCGAACATGTACTGCGCGGGGCGGTTGCCGACCGCCTGCCCGGCGGATGCCATGGAGTTCTCCTCAGGTCCTTGACGGCGCGTTCCGTCCAGTAGGGACCGGCCGCCCGCGCCGAACCAGTCACTTCTACGGGTTCCCCGCCCCCCGTGGAACTCCGGGCACCCGAATTCCGTACTTGTACGGGGTTCGCCCCCGGACGCGGGTGTACGACTTCGGTGCCGGCGCTCGTACGAGGGAGAGGGCACTGGTCTACCGTGGGCCAAGTCCGCTGTGCGTCAGAGGACTTGCGAGCGGCAGCGGACTCGCGCGAAGACGCGGTCCCCCCTCACGTACGTGTGGCGAGAGGTGTCATGGAAGCGAACGGCACGGATGGACACGGCGGCCCGGGAACCTTCCGGCGCAGGCTGCTGCTGGCGGTCGACGCGAAGGGGTACGGCCGCACGGACGCGGTGACGCAGCGCGAGTTCCAGGCGGGCATCACACGGCTGCTGGACAGCGCGTCCGGCGCCGCCGGGCTGGACCGCGACCGCTGGGAGACGCAGGAGGGCGGGGACTCCGTGTTCGCCGTCCTGCCCGAGGGGGCCTACGAGCCCGCCCTGGTCGACACCTTCATGCGCGCCCTGGACGCCGGACTGCGGGCCTTCAACCGGAACCGGGTGCCGCGGGCCCGGCTCAGGCTCAGGGCGGCCGTCCACTTCGGCCCGGCCTCACCGGGCCCCAACGGCTTCGTCGGCCGGGCCCCGGTCGAGATCGGCCGCGTCCTCGACTGCGCGCCCCTGCGCGACGCCCTGGCGGCGGCGCCGGACGCCTGCCTGGCCGTCGCCGTGTCGGCGGCCGTCTTCCACGACTCCGTGGGAGCCGCGTACACCACCGTTCCGGCGGACGAGTTCCGCCGCGTCCGGGTCCGGGAGAAGGAGTACGAGGGGGACGCCTGGATCTGGATCCCCGGCGCGCGGGCGGGGAGGCCGGACCCCGCGCAGGACCACCGGGACGCCGACACCGACACCGACACCAACACCAACACCGATACCGACACCGGCACCGACGCCGCCGCGAAGGCCCGCGGGGCCGTGACCGCACCGGGGCGGCCGGCGGAATCCGCCGTTCCCCCGGCCACGGACGACGCCCCCGTGGTGCGCGTCCGCGTGAAGGCGGAGGAAGTGGCCGGGGACGCCACCGTGATCCGTACGGACCGGCTGGAAGGCACCATCGAGGGCGACGCCGAGGTCGGCCGCGTGGCACCCGGCGGAACGCTGGTCGGACTGGACCTCCGCTCCGCCCGGGCCCTCCGCTCCACCGGAAACGTCCGCTCCGCCCGGGACGCGCGCTCCACGGGGGGCGAGGAGTGACCGCCCCGCCCCGCACGGACCGCGCCTTCGACGACGTGGTCCGGTCCCGGACGGAGGCGGACTTCGTCGAGCGCGCGTGGCTGTACGAGGAGATCGAGCGGGCCCTGGAGCCGGAGGCGTGCCAGTACGTCCTGGTGACGGGCGAGCCGGGCGCGGGCAAGACCAGTCTGCTCGCCGGCATGGCGCGGGCCCGTCCCGACCGGCTCCGCTACTTCTTCCGGCGGGACAGCCGGACCGCCCTCGCCGGCGGGGACGTCCAGTCCTTCCTGCTGTCCGTCGGGCACCAGCTCGCGCGCGTGCGTCCGGAGCTGTTCGAGCCGGAACGCCTCTCCGTGGTGATCAAGCAGCACATCGACTCCGTCGAGGCCGAGGGCCGCGTGGTCGGGATCAGGATCGACGACCTCAGCGTGTCGCCCTTCCACCGCACCGCCACCCTGGAGCTCGAACAGGACATCGGCGACGTCGCCGGCACCGTCCACGGGGTCGAGATCGGCACGGCCCGGCTGGAACCCCGTCTGCTGGACCCCGACAACCTGGCGCACCTGGCTCTGATCGGACCCGCGGAGGTACTGGCGGCACAGGACCCCGAAGCCAGGATCGTCCTCCTGGTCGACGCGCTGGACGAGATAGCCGACGACGGCACGACGGACCCCCGGAAGGGCCTCCTGAACTGGCTGGCCCGCGGCCCCGAACTGCCCGCCAACGTCAAGGTGGTCATGACCTCCCGGCCGCACTCCGGGCTCCGGCTGTTCCGGTCGGCCCGGGAGGAACGGCTCGCCGAGGTCGTCATCGACGCGGGCTCGCCCCGGGTCGTGGGCGACCTGCGCGCCTACGCGGACCGCGTCCTGGAGACGGACGCCGTCATCGGCATGGAACGGGCCAGGGGCCACCTGCCGGGCAGTGCCAAGCGGTACGCGGTCAGGAAGGCCGCCGGGAACTTCCTCTACCTCGCGACCTACGCGCGGGCGCTGACCGACGCCGTCGCGCGGCAGGACGACGAGATGGTCGACAGGCTGCTCGTCTTCGGCGGCGTGCCCGGCAGCCTGACCGGCCTGTACGGCTTCTTCGTGGAGCTCGCCCGCGAGGAACTCGCGCCGTGGCCACGGGGCGGGCGCGGCGGACGGACCCGGGACGGCGCCGCGGGGCCGGGCGGCTGGGCGGGGGTGGGCCTGCCGCTCATCGGCGTACTGACCGTGGCCCGCGAGCCGCTGACGGAGGACCAGCTCACGCGGCTGTCCGGCACCCCGGTACGGGAGGAACCCGCCCGGCGGGTCCTCGACGGCCTGCGGTGGCTGCTGGACCGCCGGGACGACCGGATCGCCTTCTTCCACGCCTCGATCGGCGAGTTCCTCACGGCCGGGGAGACCCACGCGAAGCACCCCGAGTGCTGGGTCGACGAGACCCGGTGGCACGAGCGGATCGTGCGGCACTACCGGGGCACCGCGCCGCACTGGGCGGAGGTGGACTGGGCGGAGGTGGACCGCTACGGCCTGGCCCATCTCGTCGCCCACCTCCTGAAGGCCGGGCCGGGCAGCTACGACGACGCCGCCGACCTGGTCTGCCCCGGTCTGCGCAAGGCCGTCAGGGCCGAGTTCGGGGCCGAGGGCCGGTTCCTCGAACTCGTCGACGACATCGCCCACCACGTCGCGGACAACGCGCCCGTGGCCGCCGGACTGCCCGCACTGACCTACCTCGCGGTCGTACGGCAGCAGGCCGCGCAGTCGGGCGACGCGCTGCCGTCGCGGGCGATCGGCCTCCTCGCCCGGCTGGGCCGCCTCAAGGAGGCCCTGGAGCGCGCGGCCGGGCTGCGGCCCTCGTGGCAGCGGTTCCGGGCCTTCCGGGAGATCCTCGAACACGCGCGCCCCGGCCCCGACGGGACGTCGCGCGAGGACCTGCTGGACCTGCTGGTCGAGTCCGCCCTGACCGTTCCGGGGCACGGAACCGACCAACGCCGGACCCCGGACTCCGGCCGGGGGGCACTGCGGACGGCCGCGACCCTGCTCGCCCCGCACGACCTCGAACGCGCGCTCCGGCTGTGGCGGCACGGCCAGGAGACCCCGGACCGGACGTCCCGCCCCGGGGAGGAACCGGACCCCGTGTACCGCGCGGCCGCCGTCGCCGAGCGGGACGTGGACCGCGCCCGCGTCCTCGTCGGCAGGATCCGCGGCGAACGCTGGCAGGACTACCTGGACCTCGCGGCGCGCGCCGGCTCCGCGCGGGCCCCCGAGCTGCTGTGGGCGGCCGAGCGGTCCGCGGACGCCGTGGGGCCGGACGTCCGCGTGACGGCCCTGGCGCGACTGGCCGCCGCGTGGGCAGCACACGACCCGGACACCTGCCGGAGGCTCCTCGCCGAGGTGCGCGCCCAGGTCTTCGACGTGACCGAGGAGCGCCACCTCGCCGACCGGCTCGTCCCGTCGGCCGCGGTCCTGGAGGACGTGGACCCGGTCACCGCCCGCTTCCTGCTGTCCCGTCTCGACACGGTGGTCGTCAACGGCCACTGGGGCAACGCCTTCCTCGGCGCGGCGGAGCTCTGGACCCGCTGGGGATCGCCCGGGCGGGCGCGGGCCCTCGTCGACCGGTACCTCGCGTGGGCCGACGGCCCCTGGGACCGGCTGCGCGCCGGGAAGGCCCTCGGGACGTCGGACCGGGCGGACGGGATGCGGCTCGTCGAGGACGTCTTCGCCGGGGTCCCCGAGGAGCCGGCCGATCCGGCGGGGTACGAGTGGGCCGCGCGGGAGAGGCTGGACGGCCTGGGCGCGGCGGCCCGGCGCATGGCCGAGTACGACCTCGCCAGGGCGGCGCAGATGGCCAGGAGCATCCTCGGTCACCCCAGCCGGTACGAGCTCCTCACCGACATCGCCCACCTCCACGCCGACCGGGGGGAGCTCTCCCGGGCCGCCGCGCTCCTGGACGAGGTGCTGCGGGACGTGGAGCACCCCGCCCCGCTCCTCGGGGACGACAGCGCCGGTCAGGGGTTCACGACCGCGTCGCCCGAGTCGAGCACCCCGCCCGCCGACACCCCCCTGGCACAGGTGAACATCCACGCGCTCACGCGCATGTTCAACACGAGCCACCACTGGGCCGCCCGCGCGCGAGGGCACTTCTACCGCGACCCCGCGGACGTGATCCGCGCCGTCGAACTGCGCGCGACCGGCACCATGGCCGGGACGGTGCGCCGGTTCGCGGCCCGGCTGGCCCACCGGGACCCCGCCCGGGCCGCCGCCCTCGTGCACGCGATCGCCGACCCCGGCGAGCGGGCCATCGGGTTCGCGGATCTGCACCGGGTGGCCCACGGCCCCGTCGGCGGCGACTCCCGTCACGGCCCCGAGGCGGAGGCCCTCTCCCGGGAGATCGACCGCGCGCTCGCCGAGCTGCCGCGCCACCGGTGGACCTTCCAGCCGATCGACACCGACCAGAAGGCATGGGCCTACGCCCGTCCCGACCTCCGGGTCCGCTTCGAACTGGCCGTGCGCGCCCTGGGCTGCCGGGAGAAGGACACGGAGGCGCTGCGGGGGCTGACCTCCCTGTCCCACGCCCACACGCAGTCCCTGCTCGTATGGGCGTCCGAGGTGCTCGCCGCGGACGTGATCGCACGGAAACGGCCCCTTCCCGTGGCGGTGGAGGTGCACCGGAACAGCCTCGCCCGCGCCCCGCACCAGGACGACGAGATGGCCAAGAGCGCGACGGCCGCCGTCGCGTACCAGGAGCACCGGATCGCCCGCGCGGTGCCCGGACACACCTTCCGGGCGCCGGCGGCACGCATCGACGACCCGATCTACGCGGCGGCCGTCGACCTCGTCACCCCCGCTCCCGGCGCCGCCCTCAGCCCCTCGTTCGTACGGCGGCTGCGGGGACTCCTCGAGAACGGCCCGCTGCCCGCGGCGGCCGAGCTGCTCGCCTTCGGCGCGGAGGCGAGGCCCGAGAACCGGGCCGAACTCCGCGAGCTGGCCGGGGAGGTCGCCGCGAAGGCCCGCGACGGCTCCGCGATCGGCGTGGACGCGCTGACCGTCCTGGCCGCCTCCCCCGGCATCGGCGACCTGGTCGATCCCGTCGGCCTGCTGCACGAGGCCGAACGCTGCCGGACCGGCTGGCCCGGCGAGCACTGGATCCCCGCCGACGCCGTGGCCCGGCTGTTCCCCGTCCTGCTCGAGCGCGCGCCGGCCGTCGCGCTGCGCAGGTTCTACGAAACCGTCTCCACGGATTGGCCCTTCGGCATGTCCCTCCTCCAGCACGCACCGGACGCCCTGATCGAGGCGCTGGGCACCGACGCCGTCGCCGTCCTCGGCTCGGCCGTCGCCCGCGGGCTCGCCTGCGTCTCCCCGGACGGCCCGGCACCCGAGGTCGTGGACGGCGTCCGGCTGGCGCACCTCGCCCCCGGCCCCGCGTCATGACGCCCGCCGTCGACCCCGCGGTGGGGCGGGCGCACGCCGACCTCCTGCACCTGTTCCGCACCGGCCCCGCCGAGCCGGGCGCGGTGTGCGCCGCGGCCCGGGACCGGCTCGCGGCGACGCCGGACCTCGACCCGGGCGACCCGCGGACCTGGAACTCGTACCGCCTGCTCACGGCGGACGTCCAGACGCTCCTCGGCTATCTGCGCGAGGCCGGCGTCCCGCACAGCGAGCCGGAGCGGTTCCGCGACCTGCTGATCCGGGTCCTGCGCCACCTCTGCGAGGCCGACCGCGCCGAACTCGGCGTCCTGCTGGCGGGTCCCGTCCACGACGACTGGCGGGAACGGCTCGGCGAGGCCCACCCCGACACCCTCCGGGCCGCCGAACGGCTCGCCGCCTGCCTGTCCGCGCGGGGCGACGCGGAACGGGCCCGCCCCCTGCTCGAAAGGATCCTCCTCCTCCGGTCGAGGACCCTCGGCGAGAACGCCCCCGCCACCCTCCTCGCGGCCTGTCACCTGGGCGCCTGCCTCAACCGGCTCGCCGACCACCGGGCGGCGTTCCACGTGAACGACGACGCCGTACGGCGCTGTCGGCGACGGCTCGGCAAGGACGACGACACGACGCTCCTGGCCACGGAGAACCTCGCGAACAGCCTGTTCGGCCTCGGCAGGCACCAGAAGGCACTGGCCCTCCACCGGGACACCCACCGGCGGCGCACCCGCACGTCGGGGGAGGACGCGCTGCCGACCCTGCGCGCGGCGGCGGACATCGCCCTCGCCCTCCACCGCCTCGGCGACCACGAGTCGGCCCGCGCCGCCGACACGGACCTGCTCCGGAGGCTCGAACGCACGGCGGGAAGGGACCACTCGACCACCCGTGCCACCCGCGACCGCCTGGAGAAGACCCTCCGCTCCCTCGGCCGAACCGAGGAGGCCGACGACCTCGTAGGAGCCCCGAAGTTCTGACACCCCCTGGAACCCCGACCGCCCCACCCCCGGCCGACGGAAAACCCCGGGCCGCGGAGTGCGCGACCCGGGGTTCCTCCGAGCCGCCTCCGGGATCCGGACCCGGGACCTGCCCATGACGAGGCCCGGCAAGATCGTTCCGGGTGGCACCGGGTGGCGGTAGCGGGCCGGCGTCCACGTCGTGGCGACGCGCCGATCGATGGACGGGCACGGGGCCGCGCCCTCTCCGCCGCGCTCTGCCGCCGCGCACCCCCTCGGCGGAGCGGAACCACCCGCCACGGCATCCCGCTCTCCGGCGACCCGGCCAACAGGACCAGCCGACGCCACACAGCCGGATCAGCCACATACTGCATGGAACTGCGATACAAGAGCGGCCAGTTGGCGCTGCCGTCGGCCGAAATGCAGCTTCCTCAATTCTTGCTCAGAAGATCGTTTTCCCTCTCCCCCGTCTCCCACGAACCCGGTTACGGTCTCCGTGCGCGGCCACCTCACCGACCTGACAGGTGGCCCCACAACCAGTCTTGGACGTGGGGGAAGCATGCGTTTCACAGCACGAGGGACCGTCGTCCCGGTGTTGGCTCCGGCTCTGCTGAGCAGCTCGGCCCCTCCGGCTCGCGCGGCGATCGGGGAACCGGAACCCGTGACCGCTCCGCTGGAGGCCGTCGAGGAGGCCGCACCCGAGGACGACTCGCCGGCGCAGCCGCCGGAGGCTTCCGGCAACGGGGAGTTCGGCACCCGGACATGCGACAACCCTCGCCGCACATGGATCGCGATCACCTCGAAGACCGGCATCCACATGCCGGCCGACGGGGGGAGGGCCGTCCTTCGAGGACGGACCGGGCGGCACCATGGTGGTCGAGGTGGAGGAGTCGGGGGCTCCGTGGGTCACGAATACCGCAGGAACGCGGCCACTGGAAGGTACGGGCATCTCCCGTACGGTCCCTGGGGTTGCTCCGTCACGCGGGCCGAGTACGAGACCGGCGAAGATCGTTGCGGCAAGGAGCTCCTCGAGAGCGGAACCGCCGAACTGCCCTCCTCCGAGGTCGGCCGGCACTACCGGGAGACGAACTCGTGACGGTTCTGCGCAAGCCATCGACCGCGGTCGCACCCCTCCTTCTCCTCTCCCTCCTGGCGGCCGGATGCACCGGCGGCGCAAAGCCGTCGGGCACTCCGTCGGCGACGGGGAAGCCGACCGCGACGGAGCAGCCCCGAGGGGAGAACGAACAAGAGCGGGGAAAGCGTGCGAAGGCCGCGCTGGAGACGGTCTCGCTGGAGGATCCGGAGTTCGTGGAATCCGGTCTGGAACGGGTCCGAGAGGGCGTCCACAACCTTTCCCCGCTCAAGAAGGGCATGGCCTACAAGGTCTCCGTGGTCTGTGTCGGTACGGGGAACGTGAAGGTCGTCATCGCCGACCAGGCGCCGCGGTCAGTGCCGTGCGACGGAGTACCTGCCGGCCGGCGGGTGGAGAACGCTCCGGCGCGATTGCCGATCGACATCACCGCAATGTCCGGAGCCACGGGAACGGTCGCCTGGCAGGTCGTCTCCCTGCCCTCCTGAGTGGTGCTTCAGCGGGTTCTGTTCGCTCCCCGGACGGTGAGCGAACAGGCGGTACCGGTGCCGAGCTGCGAGACGTTCGCTCCG
Organism: Streptomyces sp. NRRL F-6492; assembly: GCF_001280125.1. GTDB lineage: Bacteria > Actinomycetota > Actinomycetes > Streptomycetales > Streptomycetaceae > Streptomyces. The sequence goes on along the minus strand of NZ_LGEG01000280.1, from coordinate 14,029 downwards.
CCTCAGGCGGCCGGTTCGGCACCGCCCCGCACATCGCGGCCTCAGGAAGCCGATCCCGCTGCTCACACATCACTCACGCACGGGCTTCCGCATCCCGGCCACCGCACGCCCACCCAGGAAGAAGGCATGAAAAAACCCCAGGTCACGGCGAGTGAGTCCTGGGGTAATTCCGAGCCGCCTTCGGGATTCGAACCCGAGACCTACGCATTACGAGCCCCAGAAAGGTCCTGTCAGATACTTCCGTCGGGTGCTGCCCTGTGACCGAAACCGCAGGTCAGAAGCCTGTCGACCTGCTACCCCGTGCCAGTTCCTGACGACCGGTTCGGAGCCGTTCGGGCACGCATTGGGCACGCATTGGGCACGCAGTAGAGGTGTCCTGACCTGCGAGAACTTGCCTCGCTCGGGCCGTAGGTCAAACCGTACACCCGTCCTCCGACACGCAGAAGGGGGCCGCACGGTCAACGCCGTGCGGCCCCCTTCTGCTACTCGCGCACCGCCCGCTCAGGCGTTGGGACACGCGTCGTCTTCGGCTCTGTCCTGGCCGCCGGCGGTGGGGGGCAGGGCGTTCAGGACAGCCTCAAGGGCTATGGCGCCCGTGTTGGTGATGTGTCGATCGTCGAGCAGGATGTCGCGCCGGTCGGCTGTGGCGCGGCCTGCTGCTGGTGCGGTGTCGTCGAGTCGGGTACGGCGGACGCGGTACAAGATGCCCCCCTCGTGGCATAGCCGAGTGCCTCGCTCGAACATATGCCCGAGTCAAAGGCCGTTCCACAGTAGCGCGACCATCACCGCAGGTCACCTGCTTACGGCTCCTGATCTGACTCCCCAAGCACCCTGATAGTTGCGTCTTCAAGATCAAGTTTCTTGAGGGCTTCTTTAACCAACGTCAGTTCCTCGGGACGTGTTCCGGGCTTGTACGCAACGACGACGGACACCTCGGGAGTTGATGCACCGAGGATGTCGTCGGCCGTCAGACCGACCCACTCGGCCGCCGCCGCTCGGCGCACCTCGGACGGCTCGCGCCCGGTCGCCGCCGCGACGGCGCCGACGATCCATTTGTCATGTCGGTAGCCCTCGCCGTTGACGATCTTCGCGAGGGTGGTGTGTTGGAGCTTCTTGCCCGTCTCGGGGTCGACGGCCCGCTCGGCCACGCTTCGCAGAGTGGCGCCCTTGAGGGCGAGCGCCTCGCGAACCATGTCGGTGAAGGGCGTCGAGCTCTCGCCGCCTATGGGGGACACGGGTTCTCATCTCCGTTCTTGTCGCAGAACGCGAACAGGCACATCTAAGCAGCCACTGCCCCGAACTGCCCAGTCCGGAAGTCCGTTGACGTGCGGTTTCCCTCCTGCCTACGTTGTTCTTGTTCGAGAACAGCAACAGACGAACGGCCCATAACGGCTGCTCGTTGCCCCGGCTGTTCGTGTTCAGCAACACATGGGGGATCTTGTGAGCGTTGAGTTTTCGGGGCCGCCGCCCCGCAGCCGGAACACCAAGCACGCGTTGATCGCGATGGAGCTGATCGACAACCCAGACGAGTGGGGGATCGTGCAGCGGCCTGCCTCGATCGCGCGGGCATCGTCCGCCGCACAGGCCATCCGCACCGGCCGACTGTCCGCGTACCCCGCCGGCGAGTTCGAGGCCGTGGCGCGGTCGGTCGTCGAGCAGGGACGGGTCGAGCACCGGGTTTACGCCCGGTACGTGGGCCCGAAGAAGTGACGGCGGCCGGTCCCCGGATCGGCAGTCTGTGCTCGGGGTATGGCGGTCTCGACCTAGGTGTGCAAACGGTGCTCGGCGGCTCTGTCGCCTGGCACTGCGAGGTCGACCCGGGCGCGGCGAGCATCCTCGCCCACCACTGGCCCGGGGTGCCGAACCTCGGGGATCTGACCACTGCCGACTTCTCCGAGGTCGAACCCATCGACGTTCTGACCGCCGGGTTCCCTTGCCAAGACGTGAGCCTCGCCGGAAAGCGGCGCGGCATGTCCGAGGACACCCGCTCGGGCCTCTGGGTCCATGTGGCTCGGGCGATCCAATTCCTGCGCCCCCGATTGGTGGTGATCGAAAATGTCCGTGGGCTCCTCTCGACGGCGGCCGGTAGCCACGTGGAACCGTGCCCGTGGTGCCTGGGAGACGGAGGCGGTAAGCCTGCTCTGCGAGCACTCGGCGCCGTACTCGGCGACCTGGCCGGCATCGGGTTCGATGCGACTTGGGCGTGCGTACGCGCGTCGGAGATCGGCGCTCCCCACCAAAGAGAGCGGGTGTTCGTCCTCGCGTGGCCTGCCGACACCCGCGGCACGGGACTACAAGGGTGGGGGTCAGATGGGCCAGTTGCCGACGGTGGTCGCGTTGCTCAAGACCCCGACCGCGCAGCTCGCGGTGAACGGCGGGTCGCAGCACCCGACGAAGCGCAAGCGCGGCGGGCACGGTCCGACTCTCGCCGACGAGGTCGAGCACCTGCTACCGACACCCGTCGTGGCCGACTCGCGGGGGACGAGGAACCGGCGGACGGACAGCACGCCGTACAGCAGCGGGTACGGGGAGACCTTGACCGATGCGGCGATGTTGCTCCCGACGCCCAGGGCGAGCGACGGGCGGAAAGGGAGCCCGAACCAGAGGTACGGCGACGGGAGCCTGACCCTGTCGAGCACGGCGGCACGGCTGACGCCGACGCCCCGCGCGTTGACTGGGGAAGCTACGGCGCAGCCGTCCACCGCTGGGAGCGGCTCACCCGCCCCGCTCCCCGGCCAACTGACGATCGAGGCCGACTGAGTCCTCGGTTCGTCGAGTGGCTCATGGGAGTGCCCGAGCACCACGTGACCGGCGTCGCCGGCCTGTCCCGCTCCGCTCAGCTCCGCGCGCTGGGGAACGGCGTCGTTCCGCAACAGGCGGCGGCGGCCCTGCGGCTGCTGCTCCACCGCCTCGACCAGGGCGACACGTGATCTGCGATTTCTGGGACGGGACCGCGCGCACCTACTGCCGCGCCGTCGGCGCTCGCCGCTACGTCGTCGGCCACCGCTGCTCCCTGCACACCCCCGCCGCCCTCGCCGGGCGACCCGAACCGCCCGGCGACCCGAATCCCGTAAGGAGAAGGTCCGTTGAGCCTCGCCGCGACGGATTGGGTATGGACCCGGTCCCGCGCCCGAGGCGCCGCTCGTCTGGTCCTGCTCGCGATAGCTGACCGCGCCGGCGCCGACGGCGTCGCCTACGCCGGTACGGCCGCGCTCATACAGCGGACCCGGGCCGCCCGTTCCACCGTCCGGCAGGCGGTCGACGCCCTGCTCGCCTCGGGCGAGCTCGCCGTCGTCGACGGCCGGACCGGGCCCGGGGGCGAGACGGTCTATCGTCTGCCGCTCCTCGACGAGCGGGGGGCCGAGGACCGGCCCGGACCGGATTTCAGCCCGGGTCGGGAATCGGCCCCCGGGGGGCCGGTGGGCGGCCCCGGGGAGGGCCGGACATCGGCCCCGGGGGGAGCGGACACCGGCCCGGGGGAGGGCCGAGGACCGGCCCCCGGGGGGCCGGTGGGCGGCCCCCAGAACGTACCTACCTACTCACCACCACAACAGCAGCAGCCGCGCGCGAGCTCGGCCGCCCTGATTCCCGAACTGCGCCCGCTCGACGACGCCCTCGCCGCGGCCTCGATCACCGTCCGGTGGTCCCTCGGCCTCGGGGAGATGCGCGACGTCTACCGGCTGACGCAGCGGCACGGCGTCGAGGCCCTGGTTGACCTCGCCGCCCGCCGCACCGTCCCGGGCGAGGCCCCGAAAGCGGCCCGCTACTGGCTCAAGGTCTGGTCCGACCTCGACCGGCCGTCGTCCCCGGCGCCCCGCCCGGCGTCGTCGACCGCCGCCTACGCCGACAACCTCGCCGCCGGACTCGCCCTGTTGAACGTCCCGAAGGAGAGCACCCCATGAACGAGCAGCAGATCGCCGCCCTGTTGGCGTTCGCCGGAACGCTCGACTCGCGGGTGCGCCGTGCACTCGCCGACCCGCAGCAGGCCGCGCGCACCATCTCGGAGTGGACGGCCGCCGTCGCCGATGTCCCGGCCACGATGCCCACCACCGGGTGGGACGCCGCCCGCGCGACCCGCCGGTACTACGAGCAGCGCGGCGGCGACCGTTCCTCGCAATACCGGCCGATCGAGCCGCACGACCTGCTCGCCGCTTGGGGCCCGCACCGGACCGAGCTCATGAACCGGCACACCGACCCGGTGCCCTCGGCGGACCCGGACGACCCGGCGGCGTGGCGGGCCGAGCTGCTCGGCACCCGGGCGGCGGTCGCGACCGGGCACACCGCCCCGGCGCAGTACCGCGCCGAGATCGACCACGGCGGGCAGAAACGTCTCGCCGCGCTGATGTCCGGCGTCGGTAGTGGGCCGCGCAGGTACATGCCCGCGCACGCCGCCGCCGAGCTCGCCCGCTTCCGGCCGTCCCGCGCCCGTCGCGAGCAGCTCGTCGCCGAAGGCGTCCCGGACCCGCTCTCGGTTCCGTGCCCCTACTGCCTCGCCGCCGTCGACGAGCAGTGCCGTTCGTCCTTCCGCAACCGGGGCAAGGGTCGGCGACCGCTCTCGGGCGTCCACCCCTCGCGCGTCGAGGCCGTGGTCGCCGAGCTCGGCGCCGAGGCGACCGACGACGAGCAGGTGCGCCTCGCCCGGATCATGTGCCAACCGCCGGCACCTCGACGAGACGCCCGTGCCCGGCACACCAGCGGCGGGGGCGAGGCCCGATGATCCCGCCCGCCGCCCGCGCCGTGATCGCCGCGCACCTGACCGACGAGATCGACGTGCACCCACACCTCGCGACCCTGCTCGTCGCCTCGCTCGCCGACCGCCTCGCCGTCGAGGGATGGCACGTGACCGACGACCTCGGTCGCGCGCAGGACGCCGGTGTTCACCGACACCACGAACACGACGGCGCGCGACCGGTCGCGCCTCGCGCGCGGGAGGCCCCGCGCGCTCGGCGCTCCCTCGCCCGCCTGCTCGGCCGTGCCCGTACGAACGAAGAGAGAACCCCATGAGCCCGGCCCTGTTCGGCCTCGCCGTCGTGCTCGCCCTCGCGCTCGGCGCGTCCCTGGCCTACGCGGTCCGGATCGACGACCGCCTCGACCGCGAACTGCGCCGCCTCGACCGCACCCCCTGCTCGAACACCTGCACCACCTGCTCGACGACCCGCCGAGCCGAGAACGGAGAGACCGAAGAATGAACACCACCCACACCCGGACCCGCTCGCGGCGCGGCCGGACCCTCGCCCGCGAGGCGGTCCGCGACCAGCGGCGCGAGGCGCTGCTCGTCCTGCTCGGCCGCGCCGACCGAGGCGCTCTCACCGGAGCCGACGCGCGGCAACTGCGCGACCTGGCCGCGGCCGAGGTCGCCGAGTGCGACGCCTTCCGCCGGTCGGCGGGCGGGCAGCAGGCGGCGGCCCTCAAGCTGCGTCACCGCGTCGAGGCGGCCGAGCAGGCGATGCGGGAGATCGAGGCCGAGCGCGACCAGTACGCCGCCGAGGCCGAGGCGCTGCGCGCGGCGGCGGGACAGGGGGACCGATGAGTTACGCACAGGCTGTGAACGAGACGGTGCGCGCCCTGCGCACGATCCGGGGGCAGTGGGCGGCGCTGCTGCTCGCGATCGAGACGCCGCCGGCGGACCACTGGCCGCCGAGGCAGCTCGCGCACACCATGCGCGAGGGCGACGACGAGCAGCTCGTCGAGGACCGGGCGCCGCTCGTGCTGCGCGAACACCCCGCCCCTCTCAACCTCGCCGCCCTTGATGCGGGGCGGGGAGTCGAGCGGCTGATCTTCGATCTCGCCGACACCCTCGCCGCCGCTGTCCAGCGCACCGGGGAGGGCGACCCGCGCGGGTGGGTGTGCGTCGACCCCCGCGCGCCCGACAGCCACCGTGCGGCGGGCAGCAGGCGGCACGGGCTGCACTGGGCGTGCGTGTGGATCGAGGGGCGGGTGCTCGATGAGGACACGGCCCCCGAGCACGAGCTCGACGGCGCCGTGAGCGCCCCGCCGTTCGAGGTGCTGCCGCTGTACCTGCTGCACGAAGCGAGGCGTACCGCCCGGATCGCCGAGGCCCGGGTGCTGCGCGCCCTCGGCCTCGACCGGCGCGAGACTCCCCTGCCCGAACCCTGCCCGTGGTGCGGGGGCGAGCTCACCCTGCACAGTGCCCCCGACGGGCCGCCGAGCGTCACCTGCTCGGGTGGGCGGACATGCGCCGCGCCCGTCCCCCTCGACAGCGGGGAACGGGCGCGGGTGTGGGAGTGGGACGACCTCCCCGAGCTGATCGCCGCGCTCGGGGTGGACATCCCCACCGCAGCGTGACCGAGCCGGTCAGTCCTCGCTCGGAGCGTCCGCCGGCCCGGGTGCCGGCGGACGCTCGGGCAGCTCGGCCCCCGGGCGGCGCAGGTACCACGCCACGAGCTCTTTGATCACCGCCGCCCGATCCCCTCCGGGCGCGCGTGACTTGAGGTCCGCCCATTCGGCGTCGCCGATGCGAACGGACCGGTGCTGTGTCTTGGGCTGATTGGCCATGGCCCGAACTTTAGCCGGGTGTACGTACACCAATCCAGCGGGACCACTTGAGGTGTACGTACACCTCATGCTTAGGTGTACGTACACCCCAACGGCAGGGCGGAAGCCCGGAGAGAGGTCACACCCATGCCCATGCGCTACGAAGAGGTTCGCCCCGACGCCCGCGTGATCTGCCACTCGCGAGGCGACGTCACCGGGACCGTGCTCCACAAGCGGCCCGACGGATTCGGGAAGCCCGAGCCCGTCGTCTGCATCGAGTTCGACAACGGGGGCGTTGGCTACAACTACCCCGAGCAGCTTTCCCCCCTCGCCCCCGAGGACGACGAGCGAGACCCGAAGGCGCTCCCCCGGATGACGCGACAGGCCAACGGATACACCTTCTGGCGGGGCGGCACCCTCCACTACGTGTACCGCTACGTCGAGACGTGGCGCGTCATGGAGTGGAGCGACGACGCCGACGCCGCGATGCCGCTGCTCGTTCTGGACTGCAAGACCCGCGCCGCCGCCGTGCGCGAGCTGATCGCGAAGGTTGACGCCGCCACCCCCGCCGCCCCTGCCCCCGCGCCGGTCGTCCGTCCCGAGCTGCGCCCGGACATGCGGGTCAAGGCCCCCGCCCGGGGTGAGGGCTGCGACGCGATCGGCGTCGTGCTGACGATGCGCACGCCCCCGGCCGAGGTGCCGTCCGGCTCGGTCTACGTGATGTGGCACCTCGGCGCGCCATCGTGGATCGCCGCCGAGGAACTCGTGCCGACCGGCGACCTCCCCGGGTCCCCGAATCTGCTCGACGTCGAGTACGGCTCGCGCGACGGCGAGGGCGTGTTCTGGCGCGGCGGGGAAGAGTACCGGGTGATCCGCAGGTACCCGTCGAGTTCGGACGGCCCTTGGGACGTCTCTCACCGCGCGGCCGACGGGACCCTGACCCGGATCGTCGAGGGGAGCCGTACGCGGAATGCGGCGCACCATGCGGCCGTGGTCGCGATCTTCGGGTTCGAGGACATGCGGGCCGAGACGGTCTCGTACCTCGCCGTCGCCGAGACCCGGAGCGGGCAGCCGCTGCGGGTCGACGTCCCGGGGGCGGACGGGTGGGGGCGGGTCTCCGCCCCGACCGCCGAGCTCGCCCTGAGTCGCTTGGGCGGCGCGGTTAGCGGTCTGCGGTACGACGTCGTCAAGCGGCGCGACGTCCGCAGGCGGATCGGTTCGGTTCTGGTGTACCCCGTGCGCCGCGACGGGTCGCTCGGGGTGCCGAGGATGCACACCCGTTGAACCGGTGATCACAAACAGTTGCGCCGTTATCGATTCGTGACCTAGAGTCGGGAGCGCCTCCGGCGTGCCCGGAAACAATCCCCCCTTCCAACGCCCCGCCACCCTCCCCCCGGTGGCGGGGCGTTCGCATGTCCGGGAGGTGATCCGGTGGCCGACTCGATCACGGACGCCGACCGCGAGGCGGTCCGCACCCTGCACGCCGAGGGGAAGTCCCGGAACGCCATCGCCCGTGAGACCGGCCGCGCCGCCGCCACCGTCTCGAAGATCGCCGCCGACCTCGGTCTCGCGTTCAGCGGCGGGGCGCGCGTCGCCGCCGCCACCGAGGCCCGGCGCGCGGACGCCGCCGCCCGACGCGAGCAGCTCGCCGACGACGCCCTCGACGGGGCCCTCGCTCAGGTCGAGCGGGTCGGCGTGGCCGACTCCGCCCGCGACGCCCGCGACTACGCCACCGCCGCCCGCGCACTGACCGAGGTGCACGCCAAGGTCGCCGAGCTCGCCCGCACGAGCGGCACCGGGAGCACCGGGGGCTCGATGCTCGACCGCCTCGCCGACGCGCTGCTCGGCCCGACGGGAGACGACGCCGACGGGGGGTGATCCCCTCGCCGCCGCCCCTGTCCGACAAGCAAGTTCGCTCGATCCGCGAGGCGACCGCCCGCATCTGCTGTTGGCACGGCAGCGTGCGGTCGGGGAAGACGATCGCCTCGCTCTTGGCCTTTCTCCTGGCCGTCCGGCGGGCGCCGGCGTCCGGGCTCATCCTGATCTGCGGGCGCAGTCTCCAGACGATCGAGAGGAACGTTCTCGAACCCCTCGCCGATCCCGCACTGTTCGGGCCGGTCGCCGCCGAGGTGCGCCACACCCGGGGCGCGACGACGGCGATCATCCTCGGTCGTGTCGTCCACCTCGTTGGTGCGAGCGACGCTCGGGCCGAGGGCAGGCTGCGAGGTCTGACCGCCTCGCTCGCCTACTGCGACGAGATCACCCTCATGCCCGAGGGCTTCTTTACGCAGTTGCTCGCCCGGTTGAGCGTGCCCGGGGCACGGCTGCTCGGGACCACGAACCCGGATTCGCCGAGGCACTGGTTCAAGGTCAATTACCTCGACCGGCAGAACGAGCTCGACCTCGCGTCGTGGCACTTCCGCCTCGCCGACAACCCGAGCTTGAGCCCGGCGTACGTCGCCGCGCTGTCCGCCGAATACTCCGGACTCTGGCGCCGGCGGATGATCGACGGCGCTTGGGTGATCGCCGAGGGCAGCGTCTTCGACATGTACGACGAGCAGCGGCACGTCGTGACCGAGCTCCCCCCGATGCGCCGGTACTGGACCGGGGTCGATTACGGGACGGTCAACCCGTTCGCCGCCCTGACCCTCGGGCTCGGCGACGACGGCCGCCTGTACGTCACGAGCGAGTGGCGGCACGACTCCCGTGCGAGACACCGGCAGTTGACCGACGCGCAGTACAGCCGAGCCGTTCGCGACTGGCTCGACGAGTTGGATGTCGAGCCCGAGTGGACGTTCGTCGACCCCTCGGCGAGCAGCTTTTCAACGCAGCTTTGGGCGGACGGTCACCCCGGGGTGACCAAGGCCAAGAACGACGTGATCAGCGGGATTCGCTCTGTCGCGTCCGCGCTCGACGCCGGTCTGCTGCTCATCCATGAGTCGTGCGAGGGGCTGCTCGCCGAGCTCCCCGAATACGTGTGGTCGGACGAAGCCGCGGCGCGCGGTGAAGACCGGCCGGTGAAGATCAACGATCACAGCGTCGACGCCTTGAGGTACGTCGTCCACAGCACCGCGCACGAGTGGCGCCACCTGCTGACGACCGCCGTCTGAATCCCCCTTCCCGCCCGGGTTGCCTCGCCGCGCCCCGGGCCCGAGCAGGTCGAGGGGGTGATCGCGTGTCCCCTTCTCCGACCGACCGGTTCCTCGCGAAGATCGTCGACGGGCCTCTCGGCTGCTGGGACTGGACCGGGCACGTCAAGCCGAACGGGTACGGGCAGTTCAAGGTCGGTGGTCGACCGCAGTACGCGCACCGGGTCGCCTACACCCTCACGCGGGGACCGATCCCCGAGGGGCTCGTGATCGACCACCTGTGCCGACGGCGGCACTGTGTGAACCCCGACCACCTCGAAGTGGTCAGTCACCGGACCAACATCCTGCGGGGCGTGTCCCCCGCCGCGCGCCGTGCGCGACAGACGCACTGCGCCCGGGGTCACGAGTTCGACGCGGCGACGACCTACGTCGCTCCGAACGGCACCCGGCACTGCCGACGCTGCTCGGCGGCGCGCGCCCGTACGAGACGACGGCGGGGGGTGCACCGTGCCCCTGCCCAGTAACGGCGTCGCGTGGCCGCCGCCGCAGCTCGCCCGGCACTACGCCGAGATCAAGGTCGACGACGCTTGGTACTCCGGAGATCACCAGAAGCTGACGACCGTGTACCGGGACAGTCCCGTACGGCGCGACGGCCGCCGTCGACTGTGGGGGCGCGACCGTCAGCCGCGGCCGGACGTTCGCGATCAGCGGCTGCACATCCCCCTCGCCGGCGACATCGCGAGCGCCTCGGCCGACTTGCTGTTCTCCGAGCCGCCCACCCTCACCGTGACCGACACGGCCACGCAGGACCGGCTCGACGAGCTCGCCGAGTCGGACGGCATCGCGAACACGCTCCTCGAAGCGGCCGAGGTCGCCGCCGCGCTCGGCTCGGTCTACCTGCGGGTCACATGGGATCGGTCACTCGCCGACCGCCCCCTGCTCACGAGCGTCCACCCCGACGCCGCCGTGCCCACCTTCCGGTGGGGACGGTTGACGGCCGTCACCTTCTGGCGCGAGCTCACCTCGACCTCGGCCACCGTGTGGCGGCACCTCGAACACCACGAGCCGGGGCGCATCCTGCACGCGCTCTACGAAGGGTCGGCCGACAACCTCGGCGTACGGGTTCCCCTGACCGAGCACGTCGAGGTCGCCGACCTGGCCGTCAGCCTCGGCCCCGAGGGCGACGCGATCGAGACCGGGATCGAGCAGCTCACCGCCGCTTACTGCCCCAACATCCGGCCCAACAGGAAGAACAGGGGCTCGGCGTTCGGACGCTCCGACTACGCCGCCCCGATCTACGACCTGCTCGACGCTCTCGATACGACATGGACATCGTGGATTCGCGACCTGCGCCTCGCCCGCGCCCGGCTGCTCGTGCCCGACGGGTACCTGCGCGACCACGGTCCCGGACAGGGCGCGTCGTTCGATGACGACCGCGAGATTTTCCAGCTCCTGAACATCCCGCCCACCGAGCAGGGTGGGAATCAGATCACCCTCTCGCAGTTCGCGATCAGGGTCGACGAGCACGAGCGAACCTCGGCGGCGACCACCCGGCAGGCCGTGCAGAGTGCCGGCTACTCGGTCGGCACGTTCGGGATCGGCGACCAGGGCGCGGCCGTGACCGCGACCGAGGTCCGGGCCCGAGAGCGCCGGTCCATGACCACCCGGGCCAAGAAGATGCGGTACTGGTCACCGCCGGTCGCCGACATGCTGCACGTGATGCTGCTGCTCGACCGGCGATGGTTCACCCCCCGCATCGTGCCCGTGCGGCCGACCGTCGCGTTCGGCGACTCGATCACCGAGGACGCGTCCTCGCTCGCACAGACCCTGTCCCTGTTGCAGCAGGCACAGGCGGTGTCCGTGATCACCAAGGTCCGAATGCTGCACCCCGAGTGGGACTCGGTCGCCGTACAGGAAGAGACCGACCGCATCCTCACGGAGAGCGGCGCCGTCGTCCCCGACCCGATGCAGGCGGGGGCACTGCTCTAGCGCGAGGGGGTGCTCGTGCCCATCCACCCCGCCATGGCCGAGGATCTCTCGACCAGCGTCCGCGACCTGTACGCGGACGCCGAGCAGCGGCTGCTCGCGCTCGTCGCGCGGCAGCTCGACGGCGGGTTCGAGGCTCCGGGGTGGGCGGTCGCCAAGCTGCGGGACATCCAGCCGCTACGGCGGGCGGCGCAGGGCGTCGTCGACGCCCTCGGCACGGCGATGCAGCTTGAGGTGTTCTCGGCCGTGACCGAGGCGTACGACGTCGGGGCGCGGGCCGGTCTCGCCGAGCTCGGCGCGCTCTCCGACGTCGACGTGCGCCGGATCGCCGAGAGCACCCCGGGCACCCGGGCCGTGGACCGGATCGCCGCCGAGACGATCGAGCTCGTCACCGAGACGCACCGGGGGATTCTGCGGGGCGTCGAGGACGGTTACCGGCAGGTGATCGCCGAGTCGTCGGCGACCCCGCTCCTCGGCGTGGACACCCGCCGGCAGGCCACCCAAGCGGCGATGTCCCGGTTCGCCGACCGGGGTCTGCGGTCGTTCGTCGACCGCCGCGGCCGGTCGTGGCAGATGACGAGTTACGCGGAGATGGCCGTACGGACGGCCGTCGGCCGCGCTGCGGTCGAGGCGCACGGCGACAAGCTGCGCGCCGCCGGGATCGAGCTCGTGATCGTCTCCAACGCCCCCCACAACTGCGATCTTTGCGCCCCATTCGAGGGCGAGGTGCTCGCGCTCGGCGGACCGGGCGGCGCCCGTACTGTCGAGATGGAACACGCTACCGACGACGGCCGCACCGTGCGGGTGCACGTCGCCGGATCGCTCGACGAAGCGCGGCGGGCCGGTCTGCAACATCCCAACTGCCGACACTCGACCAGTGCTTACCTGCCCGGGGTGACCCGGGCGCCGGTCGAGCACTCCGAGGACCCCGACGGGTACGCCGCCTCACAGCGACAGCGGGCGATCGAGCGCGCCATACGGAAGTGGAAGAACAAGAGCGCCGCCGCCCTCACGCCCGAGGCCAAGCGGGCGGCCGAGGCTCGGGTGCGCGCCTATCAGGGGAAGATGCGCGAGCACCTCGCCGCGCACCCCGAGCTCATCCGCCGGCGCGAGCGCGAGCAGCCCGGGGCGAGCAACCTCCCGAGCACCGCGCCGCCCCCACCGCGCGACGCGGTCGAGGCCGCGCGCGTCCGGGCGGGCGACGAGCGGACGCTGCCCGAGATGGCCGACGAGCAGCTCGGCGCGGCGATCCGGCCCGGCGTCCTCGACGGACGCGACCTCGACCGCATCCGGGACGAGAGCGACCGCCGCGACCTGGCCGACCTGCTCGACCGCGTCCGGCCCGGCGGGCGCATGGTCGACGACCTCACCCCGTTCAGCGACGACGAGCTCGCCCGGATCGCTCCGCACCTCGACGACGAGCAGATGCTGCGCGTCATGGCCGAGGCCGACCGGCGCGACCTCGACGCCGCCATGCCCGCGATCCGCTCGGATCTCGTCGGCATGTCCGACCGCGACCTCGCGGCCCGCGCCCGCAACGTCCCCGAGGACGGTCCGGCGATCGGCGCCGAGGCGCACCGTCGCCGCGCCCTCGCCGAGTTGTTCCCCGGCGGGCGGCTCGTCGCCGACCTGTCCGGGCTCGACGACGAGCTGCTCGTGTGGGGCATCCGGTACGCGCGGCCCGACGACGCCGCCCGGATCGCCGCCGAGATTGACCGCCGGCACCCGCCCGCCCCGCCCCCGCCGCTCGGGGGCGCCACGGTGGCCGACACCCTCGCCGCGCGGAACGCCCTCGACGACGCGATGCACCCGGTCGACCTCGACGACCCGCCCCCGGCGGACCCCGACGAGTGGGGGGCGTACGGCGCCGACGTCCGGAAGGGCCCGGACGGCACCGAGCACATGTCCGCCACCGAACGGTGGGTGTACGAGCGCGAGCTCGAAGCGCGTTCCCAGCGGTCGGCGTACAGCCGCGAGGAAATCCGCGAGATGTACCGAGAGCACATCTACTTGCAAGAGCTCGCCGCCGAGGACTACACGAACGGGTTCATGCTCAACCGCAAGGCACGCGCCGCCGGTGTCGACCCCTCCTCTCTGTTCAGCGGCCCCTCGCACGTCGCCTACGCGCGCGCGTCCGAGGACCTGATCAGGTTTTGGGAGGAGGTGAGCCCGAGGATCACTCTCGCCGAGTTCACCGAGCAGGTGACCGGTGTCCGCACCGGAGCGGGCGAGACCGCCCGCCACGCCCGCGAAGACCAGCGGCGCAGATTCTGACCAAACGGTTCTGACCTGCGGCTTTCTTGACGCCTCATCAATTCGCAATGTGACGTCCATCACTAATACCCCCTGATGTGGGGTGGCTAGGGGGTGGCGGGGGGGGGGGGCCCCCTCACCTGCCAAAGCAAAGCGGGCCCCCCCCCCCCCCCCCCCCCCCGGTTCCCCCCCCCCCGGGCAAAACA
>NZ_LGEG01000279.1 GCF_001280125.1 Streptomyces sp. NRRL F-6492 | reverse complement strand
GGGCGGTGCGGGGGCGGGGGGCGGGGCGTGACGCGTGCCACCCGTCGCGGGGGCGGCGGCGCGGGTCCGCTCGGCCGTACGCTGACCCGTGTCCCACGGGCCGGCCAGGGTCACCGCCACGGCGGCCAGGGCCAGACCGAGGGCGGCGGAGCCCGCCGTGAGCTGCCAGGTCCTCGGCTCGGGCATTGCTGACCAGCCCCTTTCGCGATCACACACGTGCGTGAGGGACACTTAACCACCGCGCTTCGTCGCGGGCATTCACTTGTGTTGATTCAGGAGGAGCCACCCGTGGAGTTCGACGTTCTCATCGAGATCCCCAAGGGATCGCGGAACAAGTACGAGGTCGACCACGAGACCGGTCGCATCCGTCTGGACCGTCGCCTCTTCACGTCGACGGCCTACCCGACCGACTACGGCTACGTGGAGAACACCCTCGGCGAGGACGGCGACCCGCTGGACGCGCTCGTCATCCTCGACGAGCCGACCTTCCCGGGCTGCCTGATCAAGTGCCGCGCCATCGGCATGTTCCGCATGACGGACGAGGCGGGCGGCGACGACAAGCTGCTGTGCGTCCCGGCCACCGACCCGCGCATGGAGCACCTGCGGGACATCCACCACGTGGCGGAGTTCGACCGGCTGGAGATCCAGCACTTCTTCGAGGTCTACAAGGACCTGGAGCCGGGCAAGTCGGTCGAGGGCGCGGACTGGGTCGGTCGCGCCGAGGCCGAGGAGGAGATCGAGAAGTCGTACGCGCGGGCCAAGGAGCAGGGCGGCCACTGAGCCGGTTCCGGCTCGGCCGGTCCCGGTCGCGTGACGGGCGGCGCACCCCCTGGGGGTGCGCCGCCCTTCGCGTGCCCGTGGCGTGTCCGTCGCGTGTCCGTCGCGTCGCCTTCGCGGGCTCGTCGCACCCTCTTCGCAGGTCCGTCGCAGGTCCGTCGCACGCGCGGAGTGGGCGCGCCCATACTGGAAGCGACGATTCCTCCCAGGGAGAGCGAGGCGGCAGAGTGGTGGCGGAGCCGGGCGGCTCGATGGACGTGCGGTACGAAGGGGCCGAGGGGGCTCCGGAGGACCGGAAACCGCAGTCGGACGAGGCGCGGAGCGCGTTCGTCCCGCCGGCCGGGGTGGAGCGGCCCGCGCCACCGGAGGAGGAGCACCCGACCTCCGAGTTCGCCCTGCCGTCGGGGCTGCGGACGGAGCCGGGGGCGGAGCCCGAGGGTTCGGCGTTCGCTCCCCCGGCCACGTACTCGGCGAAGAACTCGCCGCCCGCCTTCACCCCGGCGTACGGGGTGCCGCTGGTGCGCCTGGCGCGGGACGCGCCGTGGCAGGACCGGATGCGGACCATGCTGCGGCTGCCGGTGGGCGAGCGGCCGGTGCCGGAGGCGCCGCGCAAGGAGGACGAGTCGGGGCCCTCGGTGCCGCGCGTCCTCGACCTGACCCTGCGCATCGGCGAGCTGCTGCTCGCGGGCGGGGAGGGCGCGGAGGACGTCGAGGCGGCGATGTTCGCGATCTGCCGTTCGTACGGGCTCGACCGGTGCGAGCCGACGGTGACGTTCACGCTGTTGTCGGTCACGTACCAGCCGTCGCTCGTGGACGATCCGGTGACGGCGAACCGGACGGTGCGCCGCCGGGGGACGGACTACACGCGGCTCGCGGCGGTGTACCAGCTGATCGCGGACATCAGCGCGCAGCCGGACGACGAGCAGGCGCACGAGGTGACGCCGGAGGAGGCGTACCGGCGGCTGGCGGAGATCCGGCGGAACCGGCACCCGTATCCGGGGTGGGCGCTGACGACGGCGGCGGGCGTGCTCGCGGGGGCGGCGTCGGTGCTGCTCGGCGGCGGTCTGACGGTGTTCCTGGTGGCGGCGCTCGGCGCGGTGCTCGGGGACCGGCTGGCGTGGCTGTGCGCGGGGCGGGGGCTGCCGGAGTTCTACCAGTTCCTGGTGGCGGCGATGCCCCCGGCGGCGATGGGGGTGCTGCTGACGCTGCTGCACGCGGACCTGCGTCCGTCGGCGGTGATCACCGGTGGGCTGTTCGCGCTGATCCCGGGGCGGGCGCTGGTGGCGGCCGTGCAGGACGGGCTGACCGGTTTCTACATCACGGCCTCGGCGCGGCTCCTGGAGGTCATGTACTTCTTCGTGGCGATCGTGGTGGGCGTGCTGTCGGTGCTGTACCTGGCGGTGCAGTTCGACGCGCAGCTGAACCCGGAGGGGGCGCTGCGGGCGGTGGAGCGGCCGGTGGTGCAGACCCTGGCGTCGATGGCGCTGTCCGCGACCTTCGCGATCCTGTTGCAGCAGTCGCGGGCGACGGTGCTGTTCGTGACGCTGAACGGCGGGGTGGCGTGGGTGGTGTACGCGTCGATCGCGGTGACCGCGGAGGGGTCGGCGGTGATGGCGACGGCGGTGGCGGCGGGTCTGGTGGGTCTCTTCGGGCAGTTGATCGCCCGGTACCACCACACGTCGTCGCTGCCGTACGTGACGGCGGCGATCGGGCCGCTGCTGCCCGGTTCGGCGACGTACTTCGGGGTGCTCGCGATCGCCCAGCACAATCTGGACCAGGGGTTCGCGTCCCTGGCGAAGGCGGCGGCGCTGGCGCTGGCGATCGCGATCGGCGTGAACCTGGGCGGCGAGCTGGCCCGCCTCTTCCTGCGGGCCCCCGGTGCGGCGGCGGCCCGGCGGGCCGCGAAGCGCACCAGGGGCTTCTAGGGCGTGTGTCGAAAGTGGCGTCGTCTGCCCGAAGGGCAGACGGGACTTTCGACACACGCCCTAGCGTCGGTTCCTCCGGCGTTCCCGCCGGTACGGGCTACCGCTTGGCGTGGCGGCCGCGGGGGGACTGCTGCTGGGGGTTGGGGGTGCCGGGGGCGTCGTGGTCGTCGCCCCCGGCGGCGCGGGCCCTCTTGGACTGGGAGCGGGCCCGGAGGTACTCGATGACGATCGGGACCACGGAGATCAGGACGATCGCGATGAGGATCATCTCGATGTGCTCGTGCACGAAGTCGATCTTGCCGAGGGAGGCGCCGAGGAGGGTCACGCCGGCGCCCCACAGCACGCCGCCGATGATGTTGAACGTGATGAACGAGCGGTAGTTCATCCGGCTGACGCCCGCGATGATCGGCGTGAACGTGCGGACGATCGGGACGAAGCGGGCCAGGATCAGGGACTTCGGGCCGTGCTTCTCGAAGAACTCGTGCGCCTTCTCGACGTTCTCCTGCTTGAACAGCTTGGAGTCGGGGCGCTTGAAGAGGGCGGGTCCGACCTTGCGGCCGAAGAGGTAGCCGACCTGGTCGCCGATGATCGCGGCGGCCACGATCAGGGCGCAGACCAGCCAGAGCGGCGTGTCGAGCTTCCCGGTGGTGACGAGCAGACCGGTGGTGAAGAGAAGCGAGTCACCGGGCAGGAAGAACCCGATGAGGAGGCCGGACTCGGCGAAGACGATCACCAGGACGCCGATCAGACCGAAGGTCTGGATCAGATAGTCCGGGTCAAGCCAGCTCGGTCCGAGGGCAAGCGTGTTCACGGGTTCCGGGCTCCTGCGGTCGGTGGGGGCTTGGGACGGGCTGCCCCAAGCTATCAACGTGGACCGGGCGCCCCCGGTTCCACCCGGCTCCCCACGGGATGCGGAAGGGTCCCGCGGGGCGGAAGGTGGGGGATCAGGAGGTGCATGCCGATGGGCATCGAGGAGTACGGGGGCGGCCAGGGGCCGCATCCCGAAGTGCTGGTCGTGACCACGAACGACGTCCCCGGGCACGAGGTCCGGCAGGTGATCGGCGAGGTCTTCGGCCTCACCGTGCGCTCCCGGCATCTGGGCAGCCAGATCGGCGCGGGGCTGAAGTCGATGATCGGCGGGGAGCTGAAGGGTCTGACGAAGACCCTGGTGGAGACCCGCAACCAGGCGATGGACCGCCTGGTGGAGCAGGCGCGGGCGCGCGGCGCGAACGCGGTGCTGGCGTTCCGCTTCGACGTGACGGAGGCGGCGGACCTCGGCACGGAGGTCTGCGCGTACGGCACGGCGGTGGTGATCGCACCCCGGGCGTGAGGCGCGTGAGGCGCGCGGGGCGGGGCGGGTGCGGGGCCCCGGGGGTGGGTCGGGGGCGGGCTGCCGGGTCGCTGTTCCGAGGCGGGCTTCCGGTTCGCTGTTCCGGGGCGGGTTCCCGGCTCACCGCTCGGGGCCGGGCTTCCGGCTCACCGCTCGGGGCCGGGCTTCCGGGTCGCCGTTCCGGGCCGGGCTTCCGGATCGCCGTTCCGGGCCGGTGGCTCGGTGAGGGGTCCCGGAGGGTCGGCCGGTCCTGGGGGGTTCGCGGCTTTTGCTCACCTATGGTGGGGCCGTGTCCACCGATCGCGCTCCGGCCGCGCCGTCCCCCTCCGCCGACGAGGCCCCGCTGCGGGTCCTGTTGCCGCAGATCCTGCCCGCGCTCGTGGTCGGGGCGGGGGCGAGCCTGCTGTTCCTGGGGGTCAGCGCCCTCTCGGAGGAGTTCAGGCACGTGCTCTGGGAGGACCTGCCCGACGCCCTCGGGATCGGCGGCTACTCCTCCCTCTGGATGATCGTCATGCTCACGGCGACCGGCATCGCGGTGGGCCTGGTCGTGTGGAAGGTGCCCGGACACGCCGGGCCCGACCCGGCGACCACGGGGCTCGGCGGGGCGCCGCTCGCCCCGGGGGTGGTGCCGGGGCTGCTGCTCGCCGCCACCCTCGCGCTGGCCGGCGGGGTCAGTCTCGGCCCCGAGAACCCGATCATCGCCTCCAACATCGCGCTCGCGTACTGGCTGGGCCGCAAGGCCGCGCCCGCCGTGCCGGGCCTCGCCTGGGTGACGCTCGCCTCGGCCGCGACGATCGGCGCCCTCTTCGGCACCCCGGTCGCGGCCGCCCTCGTCATCTCCGAGGCCCTGGCCGGGCACCCGGGCCCCGGCTCCCTCTGGGACCGCCTGTTCGCCCCGCTCCTCGCCGCCGGCACCGGCGCGATGACCACCCAGCTGCTCGCCGAGCCCACCTTCGCCCTGGGGCTCCCCCCGCTGAGCGACCCCGGCTGGGGGGACCTCCTCGCGGCCCTGGTGATCGCCTCCGCCGCGGCCGTCTTCGGCCTCGCCGCCTGCTCCCTCTTCCCCCACGTCCACGCCGCCTCCCGACGCCTGCGGCACCCCATGCTGATGCTGCCCGTCGGCGGGCTCGTCCTCGGCCTCCTGGGCGCCCTCGGCGGGCACCTGACCCTCTTCAAGGGCCTGGAGGAGGTCAAGGAGCTGACGGCGAACATCGGCGGCTGGACCTCCGGCGAGCTGGCGAAGCTGGCCGTCGTCAAGCTCCTGGCCCTCCTCGTCGCCGCCTCCTGCGGCTTCCGGGGCGGCCGGATCTTCCCCGCCGTCTTCATCGGCGCCGCCTTCGGCCTCCTCGCCCAGGCCCTGGTCCCCGAGGTCCACCCGGCCGTCGCCGTCTCCTCCGCCGTCCTCGGGGTCCTGCTCGCCACCACCCGGCAGGGCTGGATCAGCCTCTTCACCGGCGCCGTCCTCGCCTCCTCCCCCGCCGTGCTCGCCCTGCTCTGCCTGGCCTCGCTCCCCGCCTGGCTGATCGTCACCGGCCGCCCGCAGCTCGAACTCGACGAGAGCGGGCGGTCGTTGACGTAGGAGCGCCCGCGCTACCCGCCGAGCCGGCCGAACTTGCGTACCGCGAGCGGGAAGAAGACCGCGAGGAGCACCAGCGGCCACACCACCGCCGCCGTCACGTGCCCCGGCTCGCCGCCCGGGTTGCCGAACAGCTCGCGCACCGCCGTCGCGGTCGCCGACATGGGGTTCCACTCCACGGCCGTGCCGAGCCAGCCCGGCATCGAGTCGGGCGAGGCGAAGGCGTTGGAGAGGAAGCCGAAGGGCCAGACGAGGATCTGGACCGCCTGCACCAGCTCCGCCCGCCCCGCGACCAGGGCCAGGAAGATCCCGATCCACAGCATCGCGAAGCGCAGCAGGAGCAGCAGTCCCGTCGCGCCCAGGAAGGCCCCGACCCCGCCGTTCGCCCGCCAGCCGATCGCGTGTCCCACGCCGGTCATCAGGAGCAGTCCCACCGCCGACTGGAGCATGTCCGCCGCCGCCCGCCCGACCAGGACCGCGCCGTCGGTCATCGGCATCGACCGGAACCGGTCGATCACGCCCTTGTCCAGGTCCCGGGTGACCGCCGTCATGGTGCCTTCGAGGCCGAAGACCATGGTCAGGGTGAGCATGCCGGGCACCAGGTAGTCGACGTAGGCGCCGTCGACGGTCCGTCCGCCGCCGACCAGGTAGCCGAACATCAGCAGCATCATGACCGGGAAGACGAGTCCGACCAGGACCTGCACCGGCTGCCGGGCCCAGTGGGCCAGCTCGCGGCGGGTCATCGTCCAGCAGTCGCCCACCGCGTACGCGGCGCTCATGCCGCCGCCTCCTTCTTCTCACGGGCCGTGCCGTCCGCCGTCAGGTGCAGGAAGACCTCGTCGAGGGTCGGGCGCCGCAGGGCGATGTCCTCCGCCTCGATCCCGGCCGCCCCGAGCGCCCGCACGGTCTCGGTGAGCGAGGCCGTCCGGTCGGCCGCGGGGGCGCTGAGCAGCCGCCGGTCGGCGTCCACGGCCACCTCGGCGCGCGCCGCCGGGAGGAGGGCCGCCGCCTCGTCGAGCCGGTGGGCGTCCCGTACGACCACGTCGATGCGGTCCGCGCCGACGCGGGCCTTCAGTTCGTCGGCGGTGCCGTCGGCGACGACCCGGCCCCGGTCCACGACCGAGATCCGGTCGGCGAGCCGGTCGGCCTCCTCCAGGTACTGCGTGGTGAGCAGGACCGTCGTGCCGCCGCCGACCAGCGAGCGCACCGAGTCCCAGACCTCGGCGCGCCCGCGCGGGTCGAGTCCGGTGGTCGGCTCGTCGAGGAACAGCACCTCGGGCTCCGTGATCAGCGACGCCGCCAGGTCGAGCCGCCGCCGCATGCCGCCGCTGTACTGCCGGACGGGCTTGCGTCCGGTGTCGGCGAGGCCGAAGCGCTCCAGGAGCTCGTCGGCGCGGGTCCCGGCGCGCCGGGCGCCCAGGTGGTGGAGCCTGCCGAACATCTCCAGGTTCTGCCGGCCGGCCAGCTCCTCGTCGAGGGCCGCGTGCTGGCCCAGGAGCCCGATCCGGCGCCGCACCTCGCGGGCTTCGGTCCGCACGTCGTGCCCGGCGACGCGGACCAGGCCGCCGTCGTGCCGGAGCAGGGTCGCCAGGATCCGCACCGTCGTGGTCTTGCCCGCGCCGTTGGGCCCGAGGAGGCCGTGGACGGTGCCGCGCCCGACGGTGAGGTCGAGCCCGTCCAGGGCGTCCTTGTCCCCGTACCTCTTCCGCGCGCCCTCCACGCGGATCGCTTCCGTCGTCATCGTTCTCCCCGCCGCCCTTCCGCCCGTCATCCTTTTCCTCCCGAAAACCGCTTAGTCAAATTTGACCAGCAGCCACCGACGGAGGACGGTATGCCCTCGCGGGCCGTTGGTCAAACTTGATTAGGCGAAGTGTCGGCGGAGTCCCGCGCGTCCCTCAGGTCGCGTACGGGTTCTCCTCGCCCTCCGCGAGCACCCCCGTGAACGGGTCGCCCTCGCCCGCGAACACGTACGCCCCGCCCTCGATCCGGTCGATCAGGCCGAGCGTCCACGCCTTGCCCGCGTCGGCCGAGCCGATCCACATGTGCATGATCTCGCCGATGTGCCCGAGCTGCCCCGGGCCGCCCTCCGGCGTGTAGTAGTCCGTGACCGCCGCCCGCCACTCGTCGAGCCCCCGCACCCGCCGGCGCAGCAGCTCCACGGCCTCCGCGCGGGGCAGGTCCACCATGAAGCCGATGCCCGCCGACAGGACGTCCACCTTCTGGTCGTAGGTGGTCAGCGCCTCGCGGAGCAGCGCGAAGTACTCCTCGGCGCCGGCGTCTGTCAGCTCGTACTCGACGCGGGGCGGGCCGCCGGCCGTGCTCGGCGCGACCTCGTGCGCGCGCAGCAGTCCCTGCTTCGCCATCTGCTTGAGCGCGTGGTAGATCGAGCCGGGCTTGGCGTGCGACCACTCGTGCGCACCCCAGTACTCCAGGTCGTTGCGCACCTGGTAGCCGTGGGCGCGGCCGTGCTGCCGCACCGCGCCCAGGACGAGAAGACGGATGGCCGACATCCCACGTACCTCCTGGTCGATCCCGACCAGGGTACGCGCGGCGATCACCCCGCCACCGCCTCCGCCTCGGCGGCGATCAGTTCGTAGGAGCCCTTGCCGTCGACGCTCTCGCGCAGGATGTCGGCGTGGCCCGCGTGCCGTCCCGCCTCCTGGACGAGGTGGAGCAGCATCCAGCGGACCGTCACCCGCCCGTCCTTCGGGAACCAGGGGGCCTCCGGCAGCGGGAAGGTGTCGTCCAGGCTCGGCGCCGAGCGGACGAACTCCTCCGTCTGCCTGCTGACGTCCGCCCAGAACGCCAGCACCTCCGGGATCGTCTCGCCGTCCACGAGCCGGAAGCCCTCACTCCAGGTCTCCTCGGTGCGCTCCCGCTCGTTGGGACGCTCCTGGGCGAGCCGGAGCCAGCCGAGCTCGACCTCGGCGACGTGCTTGAGCAGCCCGGACAGGCTCAGCTCGCTCGCGGTGGGGCGGCTCGCCGCCTGCTCCTCGGTGAGGCCGAGGAGGGCCCGGCGCAGCGCGGCGCGCTGGGCCTCGACGAAGTCGAGGAGCGTGCCGCGCTCGTCGCCGGGGGTCCCTGCGGGAACAAGAGCAACCATGACGTCCGCCTTCCGGATGTGGCCTGCGCCGGGTTCTTCCGACACCGACCACGCTACGGAGGCTTGCGGACAGCTGCGGTCCTCAATGGATTCCGGGCCGCGCCGGGGCGTCAGAAGGGGAAGCGGCTGCGGCCGTGCTGGATCGAGATCCACTTCTGGGTGGTGAAGGAGTCCACCATCGAGTCGCCGTTGAGCCGTCCGACGCCCGAGTGCTTCTCGCCGCCGAAGGGGACGATCGGCTCGTCGTGCACGGTGCCGTCGTTGATGTGGATCATGCCGGTGTGGATGCGCTTGGCGACCCGCACGCCCCGCTCGACGTCACCGGTGTGGACGGCGCCGCTGAGCCCGTACGGGGTGTCGTTGGCGATCCGCACGGCCTCCTCCTCGCCGTCGAAGGGCACGATCAGGGCGACCGGGCCAAAGATCT
This sequence comes from Streptomyces sp. NRRL F-6492, assembly GCF_001280125.1. Classification (GTDB taxonomy): domain Bacteria; phylum Actinomycetota; class Actinomycetes; order Streptomycetales; family Streptomycetaceae; genus Streptomyces. The sequence goes on along the minus strand of NZ_LGEG01000279.1, from coordinate 16,173 downwards.
CCTGACCCAGGACCGGGGAGTCGGCGGCGAGGCCGGTGAGGACGGACGGGGAGACGAGGTTGCCGTCGACCGCGCCGTGCAGCAGGGCGGTGGCGCCGGCGGCGACCGTCTGGTCGACCAGGGACGAGACGGACTCGGCCTGCTGGGAGTTGATGAGCGGGCCGATGTGGGTCGCGGGGTCGGCCGGGTCGCCGACGCGCAGGGTCTTCACCTTGGCCACGAACTTCTCGGTGAACTCCGCCTCCAGGGCGCGGTCCACCAGGATGCGGTTGGCGGCCATGCAGACCTGGCCCTGGTGCACGAAGCGGCTGAAGACGGCCGCGTCGACCGCGTAGTCGACGTCGGCGTCGTCCAGGACGATCAGGGCGCTGTTGCCGCCGAGTTCGAGGACGGCGTGCTTGAAGTGCTGGGCGCAGACCGTGGCGACGTGCCGGCCGACCTTGTCGGAGCCGGTGAAGGAGATGACCTTCGGCACCGGGTGGGTCAGGAGCGCGTCGCCGATCTCGGCGATGTCGGTGACGACGACGTTCAGCAGCCCGGCCGGGAGCCCGGCCTCCTCCAGGACCTTGGCGACGAGGGTGCCGCCGCAGATCGGGGTGTTCTGGTGCGGCTTGAGGACGACCGCGTTGCCGAGCGCGAGGGCGGGCGCGACCGACTTGAGCGAGAGGAGGAAGGGGAAGTTGAAGGGGGAGATGACGCCGACGACGCCGACCGGGACGCGGTAGACGCGGTTCTCCTTGCCGTCGACCGGGGACGGCAGGATGCGGCCCTCGGGGCGCAGCGCCAGCTGGACCGCCTCGCGCAGGAACTCCTTGGCGAGGTGCAGCTCGAAGGCCGCCTTGAGGCGGGTGCCGCCCAGCTCGGCGACGATCGTCTCCGCTATCTCCTCCTCGCGGTCCTCGACGATCCGCAGCGCGCGCTCGAAGACGAGCCGGCGGGTGTACGGGTTGGTCTCGGCCCACGCGGCCTGGGCGCGCTCGGCGGCCCGGTAGGCGCGGTCGACCTCGTCGACGGTGGCGACGGTGATCGAGGCGAGCTTCTCCCCGGTGTACGGGTTGAAGTCGATGATGTCCCACGAGCCACTGCCCGGCTTCCACTCGCCGTCGATGTACTGGTGGGCCAGGTCGGTGAAGTGCGACATGGTGGAGACCCCTCTACCCGCTACCCGCGCGATGCGACTGATGTACGAATCCCGTACGCCTGATGTGGCGTCATCGTACTGATGCGTCAGGAGAGTTGGAGGAGGCCCCGGAGGATGTCCCGGCTTTCGGCCGGATCCGGCCCGTCCTGCTGGAGCCTCTCCATCACCCGCCGGTACTGGGCGACCTCCTCGCGCTTGTCGAGGTAGAGGGCGCTGGTGAGCTGCTCCAGGTAGACGACGTCGGAGAGGTCGGACTCGGGGAAGCTCAGCATCGTGAAGGCGCCGCTCTCGCCCGCGTGGCCGCCGAAGCTGAAGGGCATGACCTGGAGCGTGACGCCGGGGTGCTCGGAGACCTCGATGAGGTGCTTCAACTGGCCGCGCATGACGGCCCGGTCGCCGTACGGGCGGCGCAGCGCGGCCTCGTCGAGGACGGCGTGGAGCCGCGGGGCGCGCTCGGAGACGAGGACCTTCTGGCGTTCGAGCCGCAGGGCGACCCGGCGGTCGATCTCGGCGCGCGGGGCGTCGGGCATGCCCCGGGTGACGACGGCCTGGGCGTACTCCTCGGTCTGCAACAGGCCGTGGACGAACTGCACTTCGTAGACGCGGATGTGGGAGGCGGCGCCTTCGAGCCCGATGTACGTCTGGAACCAGCCCGGCAGGACGTCGCCGAAGCTGTGCCACCAGCCCGCGACGTTGGCCTCGCGGGCGAGCCCGAGGAGGGCGCCGCGCTCGGCCTCGTCGCCGACGCCGTAGAGCGTGAGCAGGTCCTCGACGTCCCTGGCCTTGAAGCTCACCCGTCCCAACTCCATGCGGCTGATCTTGGATTCGGACGCGCGGATCGAGTAGCCGGCCGCCTCGCGGGTGATCCCGCGCGACTCGCGCAACCGCCTCAACTGGGAGCCCAGCAGGATGCGCCGCACCACGCTTCCGCTCGCTCCGACCGATTCGCCTGCGGTCACGGCCCCAGCCTCCCCTTTACGGTGTCGACCCCCCGTCGAATCCCCGTCGAGCCCCGGATTCTGCCACCAAACGCTTCAGCGCGTACACATTCGATTACGGAAAGGCGGCGGGTTCCGGGCATCCCCGGGCACGGCGCGGGCGGAACGGGGCGGGTTTCCCTCCGGCAAGGCACCTCGGACGGACGACTTATGCACAGATTAGGCACAGGAACGGACAGGTCCGGCGCGTGCACGTGCATCTGCCCTTGCATCCGGGAGGCGCATTCGGAACCATGGGGCCCGCGCAGCCGCGTACTCGTTCGTGTTGTCGTGTTGTCGCACCACAGTCGCGATTCCCGGGAGTGCCTCGCATGGGGACGAATGGATCGACCGTGCTCGAGCCGTTACGGCAGGGCCTTCCGCCGATCGATCCCGGCGCCGTCTCCACCTCCGCCTCCTGCGCCCTGCCCGCGCGGTACGAAGCCGTGCGCGGGGCCCGGAAGTTCACCAGCAGCACGCTCGACCGCTGGGAGCTGTCGGAGCGCTTCGACGACGTGGCCCTGGTGGTCTCCGAACTCGTCACCAACGCGCTGCGCCACGCGGTGCCCTCGGACGCGTGTCCGGAGGACGGGCAGGGACCGCCGGTCCGCCTGCACCTGATGCGCTGGGCCTCGCGCCTGGTGTGCGCCGTGCGCGACCCCAGCGTGGAGAGCCCGGAGGCGCGCGACGGCGAGGAGGACTTCGCCGCCGAGTCGGGGCGCGGCCTGTTCCTGGTGGACTCGTTCAGCGACAGCTGGGGCTGGCACCCGCTGGCGGGGACGCTCCGGGGCAAGGTGGTGTGGGCGCTGTTCCGGATCGGCCCGGAGTAGCAGCGTGCGTGAGGGCCCCGGCGACCACCGCCGGGGCCCTCACGCGTGCCGTGCGCGCTCACACCAGGTGGTCGAACTCCCCGTCCTTCACGCCGAGCAGGAGCGCCTCTATCTCGGCGGGCGTGTAGACGAGCGCGGGCCCGTCGGGATGACGGGAATTGCGGACGGCAACGTTTCCCCCCGGAAGTTTTGCGAACTCCACGCACGAGCCCTGGGAGTTGCTGTGCCTGCTCTTCTGCCACACGACGCCCCGCAGCTCCGTGGCCGCCATGCCGTTGTACGCGTGATGCGCAGGATGCACTGGTAGCTCCCGAGTTGCTTGGTGCATGTGTCAACTTCCTCGGATCATAGCTGTGTTCATATGCCACTGCATGAGCAGATGCACGTGCACGCGGGGTGGCGTAGTGGCTACGCCACAGAGCGTGCCACCTGCCGGTATGCGGCTCCGGGCCCTCAGCCCGGGTGGCCGTCGAGCCGCCCTCCCGACCGGTCGTACAGCGCCGCGGAGGCCTCCCCGCCGCCCGCTCCGGGGACGGATGGCACGCCGCCGGAATCAGCGGCCCGGCGCGGTCTCCGAGAGGGCCGTCGCGAGCTCGTCCAGGCTCTCCAGGAGCAGGACGGCGCCCTTGTGGAGCAGGAAGTGGTCCGGCGGGTCGTCGGACCAGGCGCCGACGGTCTCCCGCAGGTCGTCCCAGCCCGGTTCCCCGCGCTCCCGCAGCTCCTCGGCGCCCCGCTCGGCCGACCGGCGCAGGGCCCCGGCGAGGACGGCGGCGTACGGGAGGGGCGCGGCGTCGTGGTCGGGCAGGTGCGCCTCCATGAGCATCGCCACCCGGCCGAACTCCCCGAGCGCGTGCTCGGCCTGCTCCACCGCCGCGTGCGAGAGCCCCCGGTGGCGCACCGGCTCGTGGGCCGCGCGGGCCAGCGCCTCCTGCCAGGCGATCCGGGCGGCGCGGGTCCGCAGCAGCGCCTCGCGGACGACGGGGTCGGCCGGGCCCGCCGGTTCGGCGTATCCGGCGGCGACGACGGCCGCGTACCGTCCGACCGACTCCAGCCAGTCCGCGAGCAGGCCGCGCAGCCGGGGCGTCTCCCAGGCCGGGTAGACGGCGTACGCCAGCATCGCGAGGAGCCCGCCGAGCAGGGTGAGCAGCACCCTCTCCCGTACGGTCTGGTCCACTCCCTCGCCGGCCGTGCCGAGCAGGAAGACGACGTACGCGGAGACGCAGACCTGGCTCGCCGCGTACCCCGTCCGCATCAGCAGGTACATGCCGAAGGCGCAGAGCACCGCGAGCCCCGCGGAGAGGTACGCGTCCGGATGGGCCGAGCGGACCACCGCCGTCGCGAGGCCCACGCCGACCAGGGTGCCGCCGAAGCGCGCCACCGAGCGGGCGTACGTCTGCGAGAAGTCCGGGCGCATCACCATCACCGAGGCCATCGGCGCCCAGTAGCCGTGGCCGAAGGGGAGGACCGTGCCGAGGAGGTAGCCGGCGGCCGTGACCACCGAGACGCGGATCGCGTGGCGCAGGACCGGGGACTCGTGGCGCAGCTCGGCGCGGACCTGGGCGAGGACGACGGGGGCGAGGCGGACGAGGGTCGGCCGGGAGCGGGCCACGCCCGTGCGGACCGGCGTCTCCCCGTGCGGTTCGGCGGTCTCCAGGACGTCGCCGAGGAGCGCGGAGAGGCGGACGGCGGCGCGGCGGGGCGGGCCGGTGAGGACGGAGCCGGTGTCGGGGGTGCGCAGGGCGGCGAGGGCCGGGGCGGGCAGGACGACCGGGTCGCCGTGGCGGATGGCGAGCGCGGCGGCGTCCAGGACGGCGGCGGCCGCGTCGAGCAGCTCGCGCACCCGGTCCCGCTGCGGCCCCTCCCCGGGGACGCCGACGGCCGGGTCCGCGAGCGAGGCCAGGACGGGGCGGATGCGCTCCGCGAGGCCCCGGGAGCCGTGCAGCTCGGCCGGGCGGCGGCGGGCCTGGCGGGGCGTGACGGCGGCGGCGTTGCGGGCGGTCATCAGCGGTACGGGGTCGAAGGGGGCGACCGGGTCGTGGCGCAGGCGGCGGGCGTAGTCCGCCTCGGCGGCGAGGGCGTCCGCGAGGGCGTCGCGCTGGGCGCCCCAGCGGCGGACCGGGAGGAGGGCGACCAGGGCGGCCTGGACGACGCCGCCCGCGAAGATCACGGCGGCGTGGCCGGCGGCGGTGGCCACGGAGGTGGGGAGGGTGACCGTGACCAGCATCATCGCCACGTTGGAGGAGGCGATGAGGCCGGCGGTGGGACCGGCGGCCCAGGCGAGGCCCGACAGGAACGTCCAGAGGAGCAGCAGGGCGAGGAAGAGCCCGTCGTGGGCGGCGCTGAGGTAGCCGACGAAGGTCGACGCGGCGAGGCTGGCGCCGGAGGCGAGGGCGAGGGTGGGGCGGGGGCGCCAGGAGCGCTGGAAGGTGGCGATGGCCGCCTGGAAGGCGCCGAAGGCGGAGGAGACGGCGACGACGGGGCCGAAGAGGGCGAGCGAGAACCCGACGACGAGCGCGAGCCCCAGCGCGCCCCGCGCCGCCCCCCAGGGCTCGAGCCGCTGCCGCTCGACGGTGAGCCCGGAGCGGGCGGTCCCCTTCAAGGCCCGGAGCCAGCTCATGCGGGAAGCGTATCCACGATCCGGGATGAAACGGTCATTCGCCTCGGCGTCGGGACTCCCGGGAGCGGCCTTCGACCCCCCGGCGGTCCGGGTGGAGGGCCGCCCGGTCGGCGGCCGTCGCGCCGTGGTTCCAGCCCGCCTCGTCCCAGGCGGCGCGGACGCGGGTGGTGCGGGTCTCGGGGAAGAGCTCGTCCGTGCGGGTGGTGACGGCGGCCTCGCGGGAGGCGAGGGCCGGCAGGAGGGTCGGGGCCTCGGCGGCCACCCGGCGGGACGTGGCCGAGAGCCGGGCGCCCAGCCGGTTCGCGTACGCGAGGAGGAAGGACTGCCGGAAGGCCTTGGTGCGCTTGCGGCCGCCCGCCCGCTGCTCCGCCTCCGCCCGCGTCATCGCCGCCGTCCCCTGCACGAGCAGCGAGGTGTACAGCAGCTCCACCGGGTCCAGGTCCGTCTCGAAGCCGACCACCGTGGAGAAGCCGTACGCCTCGTTCCACACCGCCCGGCAGTGGTTCGCCGTCGCCACCGCGTCGAGCAGGATCGCCTTCGCCTGCTCGTACGGCGGCTCCACCCCGATCCGGATCGCGCCGGGCGTCTCCGGGGACGGCGCGCCCGCCGCGAGGGTCGCCTCGTCCAGGCTGTGCCGGGCCATCAGCTCCTGCGCCTTGGCCGTCAGCGCCTCCGCCTCCTCCGGGTAGCCGGTCGCCTCCGCCTTCGCGAGCAGCGCCCTGATCCGGCCCAGCGTCCGGGGCTCCCCGGCGGCCGGCGGCGGCAGCGCCTCCCCCGGCGCGGGGCCGACCGCGTCCAGGCGCGGCAGCCGGACGAGGAGCCGGTACAGCTCCAGGACGGCCGTCGCGTGCGAGAAGCGGTCCGCCGGCCGGCCGGGACCGCCGGGCAGCTCGTCCAGCTGCGCCCGCCAGCGGTGGGGCAGCCGCGCGTACCCGGCCGTCTCCGTCCTGACCAGGTCCGCGAGCAGCCGTACGTGCTCCTCCCCCAGGTCCCGGCGGGCGGTGCGGACCAGGTCCGCGGGCTGCCAGCCGCGCCCCCACAGCGTCCGGACGAACTCCTCGCCCCGCCGGGCCAGTTCCGCGTCCGCGCCCCGGTCGGCGGCGAGCAGCGAGGCCGCCGCGTCGAGCGACCCGTCGTCGCTCGCGTACAGCGCCTCGAAGGCCTTGTCGATGGTGGTGCCCACGCCGTCCTCGCGTCCCGTTCCTCGTCCGCACGTCCGTTGCCGTCTCGCTCCGATCGTCTCAGCCCCGCCTCCCGGGGGTGGGCCTGGCCCCACCCCCGGGACGCCCGCCAGTGGTCGTGATCGGGGGCGGCGGAGACGGTTCGCTGGGGCCATGACCGCAACCGACACCCGCACCGCCGTGGCCGTACGGCTCCGGGGACTCACCCGCCACCACCGGGGCGTCCGCGCCCTCGACGGCGTCGACCTCGACTTCCGGGCCGGGACCTTCACCGCCGTCATGGGCCCCTCGGGCTCCGGCAAGTCCACGCTCCTCCAGTGCGCCGCCGGGCTCGACCGGCCGACCTCCGGGACCGTGGAGGTCGGCGGGACCGCCCTGGAGGGGCTGGGCGAGCGGCGGCTGGCCCGGCTGCGGCGGGACCGGATCGGCTTCGTCTTCCAGTCCTTCAACCTGCTGCCCTCCCTGACCGCCGCGCAGAACACGGCCCTGCCGCTCCGGCTCGCCGGCCGCCGGCCGTCCCGCGCGGAGGTCCGGGAGGCGCTGGCCCGGGTCGGGCTCGCCGGGCGCGAGCGGCACCGGCCGGGCGAGCTGTCCGGCGGACAGCAGCAGCGGGTCGCGCTCGCCCGCGCGCTGATCACCCGGCCGGCCGTCCTCTTCGGCGACGAGCCGACCGGCGCGCTCGACCCGACGACGAGCCGCGAGGTACTCGACCTGCTGCGGGACCTGGTCGACCGGGACGGCCGGACGCTCGTCATGGTCACCCACGACCCGGTGGCGGCGGCCCGCGCGGACCGCGTGGTCTTCCTGGTCGACGGCCGCGTGGCGGACGAACTGGCCGCTCCGGAGGTGGAGACGGTCACGGCGAGGACGGCGGCGCTGAAGGCGCCGGGGGACGGGGAACCCCGGCGGCCCCCGGAAACCCGAGAGGTCTCGGAGACCCGAGAGGTCTCGGAGGCCCGGGATGCCGGGGAGGCCCGGGAGTCCCGGCCGGGCCCGGGAGACCGGCGGGCCCGGCGGGCCCGTAAGTCCCGGTGGACCCGGGACACCTGGCCGGTCCGGGGAACCCGGCAGGACCGAGAGGTCCGGGAAACCCGGCAGGCTCCGGCATCCCGGGAGGCCCTGGAACCCCCGGAGGCTCCGGAGACCCGGGAGGTCCAGGAGACCCGGATGGTCCCGGAGACCCGGATGGTCCAGGAGACCCGGAAGTCCTCGTGGGACCCGTGGAAGCGGCAAAGCCCCGGAAGCCCGCGGGATCCGCGAGGTCCGTGGCCCTGGCAGAACCCGCGGTCCCCGCACCACCCGGACACCACCACCCCCGCCGGAGGCACCCCGTGCTGATGCTCGTCCTCCGTGGGCTCCGGGCCCGCTGGGCCTCCCTCCTCGGCGGGTTCGTCGCCCTCGCGCTCGGGGTCGGGCTCGTCGCCGCCACGGGGCTCGGGCTGTCCGCCACTTTTCACGCGCCCGAGCGTTCTCCCCATCGGTTCGCCTCCTCGCCCGTCGTCGTCATGGGCCACGACCGGCTGGTCATCGACGTGCGGCGCGGGCCCGGCACCGTGCCCGTGGAGCAGCGGCTCGACCGTCCACAGCCTGTGGACGCGGAGCTCCTCCGCGCGCTGCGCGCCCGCTGGGCCGTCACCGCGGCGGGCGGCCCCGACGCCGTCGGCGTCGACGCCCCCGCCGACCGGGTCCGGGCCCTCGTCGGCGCCCGGGCCCGGGTCCTCACCGGCGCCGAGCGGGTGCGCGCCGACCCCGACCCCGAGCGGGACGCCCGCGCGCTGACCTCACTGAACGCCCTCCTCGGCACCTCCGGCGGCGTCACCGCCTTCGTCTCCGTCTTCGTCGTCGCGTCGACGTTCGCGTTCGCCGTCGCGCTGCGGCGCCGCGAGTTCGGGCTCCTCAGGACCGCCGGGGCCACCCCCGGGCAGGTCCGGCGCCTCGTCCTCGCCGAGGCCGCCGTGCTCGGCGTGCTCGCCTCCGCGACCGGGTGCGCCCTCGGCGCCCTGGGCGCGCCCCTGCTGGCCCGGACGCTCGTGGACGGCGGCCTCGCGCCCGCGTGGTTCACGATCGGCGGGGCCTCCTGGCCCTACCACGCCGCCTTCTGGACGGGCGTGACCGTCGCCCTGGCCGGGGCCCTCGCCGCCGCCCGCCGCGCCGGACGGACCGGCCCGGCGGCCGCGCTGCGCGACGCGGACGTCGACGCCGACGTCCTGCCCCCCGGCCGGGCCCTGGCCGGTGCGGCACTGCTCCTGACCGGTCTGGGGCTGCTCGTCTGGACCTGCGCGACCGAGCCGTCCGAACTGCTCAAGCGGAAGACGTACACGACCCTGCCCATGCTCCTGATCGGCGGCACCGCCCTGCTCGCGCCGCTCCTCGTCCGGCCGGTGGCCCGGCTGCTGCCGCTCCGGGGGGCCGTGGGGACGCTCGTGCGGGAGAACGCCGCGGCCTCCGTCCGCCGCACCGCCGCCGTCGCCGCGCCCGTCCTGGTGACCGTGGCGCTCGCCGGGTCCCTCCTCGGCTCGGCGGCGGGCGTCACGCGCGCGAAGGGCGTCGAGACGCGGGAGCACACGGCCGCCGAGTACGTCGCGAGCGGGGCGGACCTGAGGCCGGTGACGGCGGTCCCGGCCGGGGCCGTCGTCTCCGCCACCGGGGCGACCTCCGTCTTCGTACGGGACGGGGCGGAGGCCGTCGTGAAGTACGGGGCGCGGGCGGTCGCCGACCCGGCGGCCTTCGCGGAGCTCGCCCGGCTCCCGGTGGTCGCGGGGGACGTGCGGGACCTGGACGACCGGTCGATCGTCGTCCACGAGGAGTTCGAGCGGCGCCGGGTCGGCGAGACCGTGGAGGTGTGGCGGGCGGACGGGAGCGGTCCGGTACGGCTCCGGGTCGCGGCCGTCCTCGCCCTCGGGACCGGCGACAACGGGCCGTACGTCACCCGGGCGAACGCGCCGGGCGCCGGCCTCGACCGGATCGAGGCGCGCGGCGGCGGGACGGCGACGGCCCGGGCCCTGGAGGCGAGCGGCGGGACGGTCGCGACCGCCGGCGCGTGGGCGGCGGCCGAGCGGCCGGCGAGCAGCCCGCGGACCCGGCTCGGGCTGCTCCTCGTCCTCGGCGCCGCCCTCGTCCACACGGTGATCGGCCTCGTCGGCACCCTGCTCATGGCCACCTCGGTGCGGGGCCCGGAGCTGGCCTCGCTGCGGCTCGCCGGGGCCACCAGGGCCCAGGTCCTGCGGGCGGTGACGGGCGAGGCGGCGTTCGCCGTCGCGATCGGCGCGCTCCTGGGCCTCGCGGTGACGGCGGTCGTCCTCGGCGCCCTGGGCGCGGGCCTGGCCGCCCTCTCGGCCCCGGTCGTCCCGGTCCTGCCCTGGCCGGCGGTCGGCACGGCGGCGGGCGTGTGCGCGGCGGTCGCGGTCGCCGCCTCGGCCCTCCCCGCGTGGCGCCTGACCCGCGCCTGACCCGCACCGGTCCGCACCGGTCCGCACCTGACACGGGGCTCCCGCCGGGCCCGAGGCGGCTCCCCGCGTGGCGCGCGGCCCGCCGACCGGCCATGGTGGGACGACGGGGCGGTGACCGGGGTCGGAGCCGGGTCACCGCCCCGGTCCCGTACCCGGTCCGGGCTCCTCGCCCGCCCCTGCCCTTCGGCTACGCCGGCTTCGCCGCCCGCCACTCCCCCGCCAGGACCGACCAGACCTCCTCGTCGTGGCGGCGGCCCCGGTAGGGGTGGCTCTCGCGGAGGACCGCGTCCCTGGTCATGCCGAGGCGGCGGGCCACCGCGATGCTCGGCGCGTTGTCCGAGGAGACGACCCACTCCACCCGGTGGATCCCGCGCACCTCGATCGCCCAGCCGACCAGCGCCCGCGCCGCCCGGGTCACCAGGCCCCGGCCCGTCGCGGCCGGTTCCAGCCAGCAGCCCGCCTCGGCCGTGCCGTTCGCGGTGTCGAGCGTCCGGAGGATCACGGCGCCGACCAGGGCGCCGTCGAGCCGGATGCCGTGGATGCGGCCCGTGTCGGCCGCCGTCCTCTCCGCGTACAGCCGGAGGAAGGCCCGGCTGGACTCCAGGTCGGTGGCGACGTCCGGGAGCCCGTTGCGGGCGCCGATGAACTCCCGCCCCCGGTCCATGTGCGCCAGGAACTCGTCCGCCTGCCACGGTTCGAGCGGGCACAGCTCCGCTCCGTCGTCCCCCAGGGACATCGTGTACATCGTCCTCCCCCTCCACGTCCGGATCCGTTGACCCCGCCACAGCGTAGGGGCCCGCCTTTGTCAGTGGCGGCTGCCAGACTCGCCGGTATGAGTGAGAGGTGGGCGCTGGCCGCCGAGGAGGAGGGGGACGGCGCGCTGCTCGCGCCCCTCGGCCCGGACGGGACGCCCGCCGGGCCGGTGCGGCGCGAGCCGGACCTGGTGGCGGCCGTGCGGGACCGGCCGGAGGTGGCCCGGTGGGTGTGGCGGTCGACGGCCGAGGTGTATCCGCGGCTGCTCGCCGCCGGGGTGCGGGTCGAGCGGTGCTACGACGTGGAGGACGCCGAGCAGTTGCTCCTCGGGGCCGAGGGGCGGCTCGGCGAGCCCCGCTCGGCCGCCGCCGCCTGGGCGCGCCTGCGGAACGGGCCCGTGCCGCCCGATCCGCCGCCCCGCACCGCCGAACCGGGCTCGCAGGACTCGCTCTTCGAGCCGCGCCGCGTGACCCCCGTGCCCTTCGAGGGGCTCCTCGCGGTCTACGCCGAGCAGCTGCACCGCCACGACCGGGTCGGGCACCCGGGCAGGATGCGGCTGCTGACGGCCGCCGAGTCGGCGGGGATGCTGGTGGCCGCCGAGATGCACCGGGCGGGGCTGCCGTGGCGGGCCGACGTGCACCGGGCCCTCCTCACCGAGCTGCTCGGCGAGCGGTACGCGGGCGGGGGCGAGCCGCGCCGGCTGGCCGAGCTCGCGGGCGAGGTCTCCGCGGCCCTCGGCCGGCGCGTCCGGCCCGACCTGCCCGCCGACGTGGTGAAGGCCTTCGGGCAGGCGGGCGTCAGGCTGGGCTCCACGCGCCGCTGGGAGCTGGCGCGGGTCGACCACCCGGCGGTGGAGCCGCTGATCGCGTACAAGAAGCTGTACCGGATCTGGACGGCGCACGGCTGGTCCTGGCTGGCCGACTGGGTGCGGGACGGCCGCTTCCGGCCGGAGTACCTGCCCGGGGGCACGGTCAGCGGGCGCTGGACGACCAACGGCGGCGGGGCGCTCCAGATCCCGAAGGTGATCCGGCGGGCCGTGGTCGCCGACGAGGGCTGGCGGCTCGTCGTGGCCGACGCCGACCAGATGGAGCCGCGCGTCCTCGCCGCGATCTCCCGCGACCCGGGCCTGATGGAGGTCGCCGGACACCCCGACGACCTGTACACCCGGCTCTCGGCCCGCGCCTTCTCCGGCGACCGCGAGCACGCCAAGCTCGCGCTCCTGGGCGCGGTCTACGGACAGACCAGCGGCGACGGCCTGAAGAACCTGGCGGCGCTGCGCCGCCGCTTCCCGCTCGCCGTGGCGTACGTCGACGACGCGGCGAAGGCGGGCGAGGAGGGCCGGCTCGTGCGGACCTGGCTCGGCAGGACCAGCCCGCCCGCCGTCGGCTCGGGCGACGCCGACGAGGCGGGCCTGCCCCAGGAGGGCGGCGACGAACCGGTCGCGGACGAGGGCGAGTTCGTACCGGGATACGCCTCCGGGAACACCCGGGCGCGGGGCCGCTTCACCCGCAACTTCGTCGTCCAGGGCAGCGCCGCCGACTGGGCGCTGCTGATGCTGGCGGCCCTGCGGCGCTCCCTCGCCGGGATGCGGGCGGAGCTGGTCTTCTTCCAGCACGACGAGGTGATCGTGCACTGTCCGGCGGAGGAGGCGGAGGCGGTCACGGAGGCGGTCCGCGCGGCCGGGGACGAGGCGGGCAGGATCACGTTCGGGGACACGCCGGTGCGGTTCCCGTTCACGGCGGCGACGGTGGAGCGGTACTCGGACGCGAAGTAGGGCGCACGGGGGCCGAGTTCACCCCCGTACGCCTCTCGCCACGGTCCTACTCGGCCGGCTTCCGCCACTTCGGGCTCAGCGCGATCGCCTTCAACTGCTCGACGGTCAGCGCGGGTTCGGCGCGCGTGGCGGGAGCGCGGTACCCGTCGGAGTTGAGGGTGGTGATCACGACCCGGAAGCCCTCGGGCGTGAGGGTGTCGACGGTCCGCGCGACGACGCGGTCGCCGCCCTTCTCCGCGGCCTCCTGGGTGACCCCGACCAGGCGGCCGTCGGGCAGGGTGGCGGCCCCGATCGCGTGCAGGTGGCCGGCGACGTCCTGCATGCCGGTCTGGACGTTGATCTCGACGAAGCTCCGGCCCTTGCCGTCGTCGACGAGGAGGCCGGCGTAGCCGTAGTCGTCCTGCCCGCCCCCGCCCTCCACCTTCAGGCCCTCGGGGAGGAGGGAGCGCAGGGTGGTCCGGACGGCGTCGCCGGAGGGCTCGTCCGGCACGCTCGGCGGCGCGCTCGGCCGCGACGGCTGGGTCAGCTTCGCGAGCAGCGGCCTCCAGGCGTCGGCCGTGACGAGGGACTTGAGCCGGCCGAGGGTGAAGGGCGGGTTCTCGCGGCTGACCGGGGCGCCCTTCTCGGCGGCGGCGTTGTACTCGTTCACGTCGACGAGGAAGCCGTCCTCGGTGAGCAGGGTCGCCCGCCAGTTCTTGGTCTCCTCGCGCCGGTCGGGGTACTCGTACCCCTGGAGGAGCATGAGCCGGCCGCCCCCGGGGAGCGTCTCGGTGGTGCACTCGACGTCGGGGACGTGGGCCTCGTCGGGGCAGGTGACCAGGCCCTCGCCCGCCTCGCCGGGGCCGTGGGAGCGGGAGAGGAGGACGGAGACGGCGGCCTCGCCGCCGCCGTCGTCGTACACGCCGAGGGCGCCCTGGCCCAGCCCGCTCTCGTCGTCGAACTTCCACTGCCCGGCCGGGGTGTGGGCCTTGAGGACGGCCGCGATGTCCTTGACCGGGATCCGCGCCGCGCCCGGCTGCGGGTCGGCGGGGTCGGTGGCGGAGGTCGGCTTCGGCGGCGCCGCCACGGAGGCGGTCCCGGCCGGTCCGGCGGGACCGGAGAGCAGACCGCCGTACACCCCGCCGACGCCCAGGGCGGCGAGCGCGAGGGCGCTGCCGGTCACCGCGAGCCTGCGGCGCGCCAGGCGGCGCCGGCCGCGCCGCAGACCGCCCTCGACGAGCTCGCGCCGGTCGTCGGCGGCGAAGCCCTCGCCGGTGCGGCGCAGGACCGCGCCGAGCTCCTCCTCGAAGCCGTCGTGCGGGGGGTCCTCGTGGCGGGGGCCTTCGTTTCGGGGCATGCGGGATCACCGTCTCGGGTTCGTGGCGGAAAGGATCGCGGAGGGCGGGGAGGCGGGCGGGGTCAGTGGACGGCGAACTCGGCGAGGCTGCCGCCGAGCCGTTCCCGCAGCTTGGCGAGGGCCCGTACGGACCGGGTGCGGACCGCGGCGGAGCTGACGTGCAGGGCCTCGGCGGTCTCCTCGATGCTGCGGTCCTCCCAGTAGCGCAGCACCACGACCGCCCGGTCCTTGGGCGGGAGTCCGGCGAGGGCGTCGAGGAGGGCGATCCGGAGCGCCGGGTCCGCGCCGGTGTCGGAGACGCGGTCCGGCAGCTCGCCGAGCGGGCGCTCGGTGGCCGAGCGGCGCCGCCGGTGGCTGAGGAAGGTGCGGACGAGCACGGTCTGGGCGTACGCGGCGGGGTTCCCGATCCGTGCCACGCGGCCCCACAGGGCGTACATCCGGCCCAGCGTCTCCTGGGTGAGGTCCTCGGCGAGGTGGGTGTCCCCACCGGTCAGCAGGCATGCCGAGCGGTACAGGGGCCCCGTGCGCGCGGAGGCGAACTCCAGGAACTCGGTCGCGCGGGACTTTCCCATGCCCCTCCTCGTCTCGGTCGCGCCGTGCGGTCGCCGTACACCCCTTTGACGCCGTGGGGGTGCGCGCATGTTTCAGATAAATCCGAAGAGATGTCTCCCCGGCGCATCCAAAGAAGCGGAATCGGGTAATCCGTAGACATGAACACTCTCAGCGCAGCAGAGGACCTGGCGGCTGGAGTCTGGCAGTCCGGCCTGGCACAGGTCCTCGGCGGGCTCGTCGTCGTCGCCGTACTTCTCAGCGCCTTCTGGTTCGGCTTCCGGGTCCGCAACCGCGAGTCGGCGGCGCCCACGCCGGAGGAGCAGCCGCACCGGCCGGACGACGGCGCCCTGCCCGGCGAGTCGAGCGAGTACCGCCAAGGGGCCGAGATGCCCCGGACCGACGGCGAACACCGGCTCATGCCGTACCAGCTCAACCACTCCGGCACGGAGACCTCGCCCGAGCCGCCGGACGAGGAGAAGCGCAAGTGGGGCGGCATCTCCAGCGGCGGCTTCGGCAGCGGAGGCACCGGCCACGGCGACTGAGCGAGCGGCCCGACGGACGCGCGGGAGCGGGATCCGGCGGCGGGGCACGTCCCCGCCGCCGGCTCTGCCCGCCCGCGTACGGCCGCACCCGCTTGCGGCCGGCCGGGAAGCCTCCGCACCCGCGTACGGCCGGCCGGAAGGCCCCCGCACCCGCATCCGCCCCCTGAAGGCGCCTGAGTAGGATCGTTCCTGCTCATCATCGACCGGGGGGTTACGGGCATGGAACCGCTGCGCCACGACGACCCCCCGTGGATCGGCCCGCACGCCGTGCTCGCCCGGCTCGACGCCGATTCCGACCGGGCCGTCCCCGCGCGCCGCTACATCGCCCGGAGCGCCGACGGCGACCGCACGCTCCTCGTCCTCCTGCCGCGCCCCGACGCCGACCCGGCCCGCTGGGCGATCGAGGCGGAGGGCGCCCGTCGGCTCTCCCTGCCCGGGCTCCCGCCGGTCACGGAGGTCGGCGGTACGGCGGACGCCCCCTGGTGCGCGACGCCGTACGTCCCCGCCCTCCCGCTCCCCGCCGCCCTGCGCGCGCACGGCGGCCCCCTGCCCGAGCCGGCCGTACGGGCCCTGGGCGCCGCCCTCGCCCGGACGCTGGCCACCGCCCACGCCCACGGCGTGACGCACGCGGGCCTGTCCCCCTCCGCCGTCCTGCTCACCACCGACGGCCCCCGCCTCGGCTGCTTCGGGGCGGTACGGGCCGCGGGCCCCGACGGGGAGCGGCGCGACGGCCTGCCGGGCCTCGAACCCGGCTGCCTCGCCCCGGAACAGGCGGCCGGCGGACGGCCGCGCCCGCTGGGCGACGTGTACGCCCTGGGGGCGGTGCTCGCCCACGCGGCCACCGGCCACACCGTCCCGGAGCGCGACGAGCTCCCCGCCCCGCTCCGGGCGCTGATCACGTCCTGCCTCTCCCGCGACCCCGCGGCGCGCCCCCGGGCCCACCAGGTCCTCGCCCACCTGGAGCCGCCCGCCGCCCCCTCCACCGCGCCGCATCCCGCCACCGTCCCGGACGGCCCGTCGC
>NZ_LGEG01000278.1 GCF_001280125.1 Streptomyces sp. NRRL F-6492 | reverse complement strand
GTGGAGGGGGGGGGGGGTGGGGGTCGGGACCGCCCCCGCCCCCGCCGCCGCACGGGCGGTGAGCGAGACCGCCGCGGGCGGGGAGGCGGGGGCGGACCTCGCGGCCGGGCGGAGGCCCGGGCCGGTGGGCGTACGGACCGGGCCGCGGTTCCCGCCGGAACCACGGCACCGGCCCGTACGGATCGGGGGGTACCGGTCGTGGAACCGGTACCGGCCGTACGTCAGCGCCGGTCGTGTACCGGTGCCGGTCTCGCGTCGACGCCCGTCGCACCTCGGTACCGGCCGTGGAGCGGTACCGGCCGTGGAGCGGTGCCGGTCGTGGACCTGTACCGGCCGTGGAGCGGTGCCGGCCGTGGAGCGGTGCCGGCCGTGGACCGGTGCCGGTCGTACCTCGGTGCCGGTCGTGTCTCAGTACGCTCCGCCGAGGGATTTCTTGGCGTTGGCCGGGTCGTAGGAGCGGTCCGAGATGATGACGTCCTCGGGGATGCCCTCGCCGGCGTAGAACTTCTGCGCGGTGGCGAAGGCCAGCGGGCCGAAGCGCGGGTTGGACTCGATGACGGCGTTCAACTCGCCGTTGGCCAGGGCCTGGACGGCGTTGCGGGTGCCGTCGATGGACACGATCTTGACGTCCTTGCCCGGGGTCTTGCCCGCCGCCTTGAGGGCGGTGACGGCGCCGAGGGCCATCTCGTCGTTCTCGGCGTAGACCGCCGTGATGTCGGGCTTCGACTGGATCAGCTGCTCCATGACCTGCTGGCCCTTGTCGCGGGCGAACTCGCCGGTCTGCTGGGCGACGATCTCCAGGCCGGGGGCCGTGGCCTTCACCTGGTCGACGAAGCCCTTGGTGCGGTCGGTGGTGACGCTGTTGCCGGAGGAGCCGAGCAGGATCGCGACCTTGCCCCTGCCGCCGGTCGCCTTGGCCATCGCGTCGGCGGCCCGCTTGCCCTGCTCGACGAAGTCCGAGCCGAGGAAGGCAAGATAGTCCTTGCAGGCCGTGGCGTTGATCTTGCGGTCGATGGTGAGGACGGGGACCTTCTTGGCGGCGGCGGCCTGGAGGGCGGGCTCCAGGCCGTCGGAGTTGAGCGGGGCCACGATGAGGAACTGGGCGCCCTGGGCGAGCATGTCCTGGATGTCGCTGATCTGCTTGGACAGCTGGGACTGCGCGTTCGTGGTGAGGAGCTTCTTGACGCCGACCTTGGCGGCCTCGTCCTTGATGGACTGCGTCTCGGCGATGCGGAAGGGGTTGGCCTCCTTCTCCGACTGGGAGAAGCCGACGATCGCGTTCTTGAGGTCGAGCTTCGGAGCGCCGTAGGAGGTGAGGGCGCAGCCCTCTCCGGCGGCGGCGGACGCGGTCGGCGTCCGGACCGTCTGGGCGCCCTGGCCGCTGTCGCCGCCCGCGTCGTCCGCGGTCTCCGACTTGGCGCAGCCGGAGAGGGCGAGCGCGGCGGAGGCGACGACGGCGCAGGCGACGGAGAGCGTGCGGGTTCTCTTCGGAAGGGTCGGCGAAAGGGTCATCGGGAGGACACTCCTTGGCGGGGGACAGCACCGCCGAGTGGCGTGCGGTCGCGCGGGGCGGGAAGAGGAGCCGATCTGCCGCGATGGGCCGGCAGACCTTCGGTGCGCAGCCTCGATCCCCTCGGATCGAGGCCCTGAACTGGAGGGGCCAAGGCGCGGAGCAACCGTTCGACTGGTCGGCGGCCCCGGCTTTACAACGTTATAACCGCGCCCCGGCGGACGCGGCAAGAGGCCGGGGCGACGTTTCCGGAATGCGTCTCCGGCGCGAAGCGGCCGTAACCGCCCACGGGGTGACGGACCGTCGCCACCGTCCCCGCAGGAGGTCTGGACAGCCTCCGAACCGCGTGCTGTCATTCCGCTGCACACGATTTTCCAACGTTGGAATGACGGTCGTCCCCGCCGCCGGCGCCTCCCGTGCCGGTGCGCGGACGGGCCGTACGCCGTCGTCCCCGGCCTGCCGACGCGACCGCGCGGCGACCGCCGGACCACCCGTGCCCCCGAGGCGGACACGCGGCCCCACCGGAGTGCCGCCGGCGTCACGCCTCCCCGGGTCCGGCTCCGATTCCCCTCTCCACGAGGAAAGATTCGATGACACGACGAAACACCCGATCCCGAACCGGAACGTGGGCGCTGCTCACCGCGGCGGCCCTGGTGCTGTCCGCGGGCGTCCCGCTCGCCACCGCCTCGGCCGCGCGGCCGGCCGGGCCCTCCCCCGCGTCCGCCGCCTCCCCCGCCCAGGGCGCCGCCCGGGACGCCGCCGTCGAAGTGCACGGCCTGAAGGGCGAGTACTTCAGCATGTCGGCGCCCGGCGCCCGGGACTTCGCCGAGCTCGGCGGCACGTCCCTCGACCCGCAGATCGACTTCTCCGGCCTGACCGGCACGTTCCAGTCGCTCACCGGCCGGTCCGAGCACACCACCGCCCGCTGGACCGGCCGGATCGAGGCCCCGGTCACCGGCGACTACACCTTCCACGGCATCGGGGACAACGGCTTCCGGCTGTTCGTCGACGGCGCGCCGGTCATCGACCACTGGGTGCCCGACTGGGACCGGGAGCAGACCAGCGCGCCCGTCCACCTCGAGGCCGGCGAGAAGCACGACTTCCGTCTGGAGATGTTCCAGGACGTCGGCGGCGCGAACATGTTCCTGCGCTGGTCGACGCCCACGACGGCCAGGCAGCTCGTGCCGGAGTCCGCGTTCACCCCGCCCGACGACTTCGAGGTCTACCCGGTGGAGCCGACCGTCCCGGCGAACGGGCGCCAACTGCGGCTGCGGTTCGACCACCGGGTCGGCGGCCTGGAGAAGGCGGCCGAGCACCTCACCGTCGAGGCCGACACCACCCCGATGCCGATCAGGAAGGTCCGCGTCGCCCCGGGCGACCGGAACAGCGTCCTCGTCGACCTCGCGGAGCCGATCCAGAAGGGCCAGCGCGTACGGGTCGACTACGACGGCCTCGGCGGCCTGAGGAACGGGGACGAGACCGTGCCCCGGATCCTGCGCTCGGCGTCCAACGCCTCCACCCACCGGCTCACCACCGAGTGGGGCGACAGGCTGGACGAGAAGAACCCGCTGCCGGAGTACCCGCGCCCGCAGCAGGTGCGGAGCAAGTGGAAGAACCTCAACGGCCCCTGGCAGTTCGCCGGCGCGGGGGCCGGGGAGACGCCGGTCTTCGGGAAGGACCTCGACGAGAGGATCACCGTCCCGTTCCCGGTCGAGTCGCAGCTCTCCGGGATCGAGCGGCACGAGGACCACATGGTCTACCGGCGCCTCGTGGACGTGCCGAAGGGCTGGAAGGTCGGCAGGGCCGGCAAGGGCGACCGGCTGGTGCTCCACTTCGGCGCCGTCGACTACCGGGCCCGCGTCTGGGTCAACGGCAAGCGGGTCGCCGAGCACACCGGCGGCTACACCGCCTTCAGCGCCGACGTCACCGACGCCCTCGACCCGAAGGGGCCGCAGGAGATCGTCGTCGCGGTCACCGACACCGGCGGCCCGAACCAGCCGACCGGCAAGCAGTCCACCCGCCCCGGCGGCATCTTCTACACCCAGTCCTCGGGCATCTGGCAGACGGTGTGGATGGAACCCGTCGCCCCCGTGTCCATCGACGACGTCGTCACGACCCCGGACATCGACACCGGGACCCTGGCCGTGAAGGTCGAGTCGGCCCGCGCCTCGGCCGGCGCCCGCGTGGAGGCCGTGGCCCGGGACGCCCGGGGCCGGGTCGTCGGCCGGATCACCGGCGCCGCCGGCGAGGAGCTGCGCCTGCCGGTGGCGGACCAGCACCTGTGGAGCCCGGACGACCCGTACCTCTACGACCTCGAAGTGCGGCTGACCGACGGCAGGTCCACCGACCGGATCGACAGCTACTTCGGCATGCGGAAGATCGCGATCGAGAAGGTCGGCGGCTTCCCGAAGCTGGTGCTCAACGGCAAGCCGGTCTTCTCCCTCGCCACCCTCGACCAGGGCTTCTGGCCGGACGGCCTCCACACCCCGCCCAGCGACAAGGCGCTCGCCTTCGACCTGGAGGCCCACAAGAAGCTCGGCTTCAACGCCGTGCGCAAGCACATCAAGGTGGAGTCGCCGCGCTGGTTCTACCACGCCGACCGGCTCGGACTGCTCGTCTGGCAGGACTTCGTCTCCGGCGACCTCACCGACGACACCGGCCGCAAGGCCTTCGTCGACCAGGGCCGCGAGATGATGCGCCAGCACCACGACTCCCCGTCCGTCATCGGCTGGATCGTCTTCAACGAGGGCTGGGGCGAGTGGAACCGGGAGGAGACCGGCCGGATCGCCGAGGCCGTGAAGGCGGCCGACCCGTCCCGGGTCGTCAACGCCCACAGCGGGGTCAACTGCTGCAACTCCAAGGGCGATTCCGGCAAGGGCGACATCCTCGACCACCACGACTACAACAACACCGACGCCCCCTACCCGGACCACCGGGCCGCGATGGACGGCGAGCACGGCGGCTTCACCCTGCGCACCCCCGGCCACATGTGGCCCGGCGCCCCGACCGTGATCTACAGCGGCGTCGCCGACAAGGAGGCGCTGACCCGCACGTACGTCGAGAACACCGAGAAGTTCTACCTGGAGGCCGCCGGCGCCGAGCTGTCCGGCTCCGTCTACACCCAGATCTCCGACCTGGAGAACGAGCTCAACGGCCTCTACACGTACGACCGCCGGGAGATCAAGGTCGACCCGGTGCGGGTCCGCGCGATCAACCGCGAGGTGATCGCGGCGGGCGCGGCCGCCGGGCAGCGCGCGCCCCTCAAGGGCGGTGCCTCCTGGTCCCTGGACGAGGGCACGGGCACGACCGCGCGGGACTCCGGGCCCCAGAACCGGCCGCTGACCCTCGGCGCGGGCGCGACGTGGGCCCCGGGCGCCGGCGGCGGCGCGCTGAAGTTCGACGGGAAGGGCGGCTTCGCCCAGACCGACGGGCCGGTCGTCGACACCACCGCGAGCTACACCGTGTCCGCGTGGGCCACGCTCGACGCGCTGCCGGGCAACTACGCGACCGTGGTCAGCCAGGACGGACGGCGCCGGGAGAACCCCTTCTACCTCCAGTACGGACAGGGCGCCTTCGCCTTCAGCACCCCGGGCGGCAACCGCGCCCGGTACGCGACGACGCCCGAACTCGGCCGCTGGTACCACCTGGTGGGCGTGCGGGACACCGCGAGGAACGAGATCCGGCTGTACGTGGACGGCGTCCTCGCGGCGACGGCGACGCCCGGCCCGGCGGACGTGAGCACCGGACCGCTCGCGGTCGGGCGGGCCCGGTGGGGCGGTGGGAACGTCGACTTCTGGAACGGCTCGGTCGACCAGGTGCGGGTCTTCGACAAGGCGCTCTCCTCCGGGGAGGTGAGCGCGCTGCACACGGCCGAGAAGCCTTAGCCGGCACGGGGGAAGGCGGGTCCTTCCGGGCGGCAGCGCCCGGAAGGACCCGCCGGTGTCCGTCAGGGCGCCCAGGGCGCTTCGAGCGTCCAGCCGCTGTCGGCCGTGAGCGTCTGCGGCCGGTCGAAGCCGCCGCTCCCGGCGCCCGAGGCGATGTACACCGCGGACTCGAAGTGGCGCAGGTACGCGCCGGGGACGTTCAGCGACTCGAAGGTGACGCCGGTCCCGCCGACGCCCGGCCGGGCGCAGAAGGTGGCGTCCTGCCGGAAGAGCGCGGAGCCGTCGTCGGGCGCGGTGCGCACCCGGCTCTCGGCGTGCCGCAGGAACCGGCCGGGGTAGTTCACCGCCTCGAACGAGTAGCAGGACGAGTCGGCGAGGCCGCGCCGCACGGTGAACGTGGCGTCCTGCTTCAGCAGGGTCGCGCTGCCCCCGTTGACGACCTCGGTCCGGGCCAGGCTGTCGGCGTGGCGCAGGTAGCGGTCGGTGTGGCCCCAGGTGGTGACGCGCAGCGAGCGCCGCACGTCGGTGGGGAGGAGGACGGAGCTGCGCCAGAGCGCGGGCTCGCCCGTGTTCCAGGTGGCGTCCGCCGCGAAGGAGGAGGCCGAGTCCCAGGGGTTGGGTCCGCCGCCGCGGGCCAGGTACACGTTGTCGGCGTAGTGCCGCAGGTACGCGCCGGGGAAGTTCAGCGACTCGTACGAGGTGCCGCCGGCCGCGAGCCCGGTGCGGGCGCACCAGGTGGCGTCCGCCGCGAACGACCCGCCCGTGTCGGCGTCGACGCGCACGCGGTTGGCCGAGTGGCGCAGGTAGCGGCCGGGGAGGTTCACCGACTCGAAGGAGTGGCAGCGCGGGTCGGCGAGTCCGGCGACGGTGCGGAAGGAGGCGTCCTGGCGGGCCCCGTCGGCGGAGGCGCCGGTCAGCGCGTCGGTGCGGGCGAGGGAGCCGGCGTGCCGCAGGTAGCGGTCGGTGAAGCCGGGCGTGGTGACCCGGAAGGAGCGCACGTGGCCGAGGGTGTGGCCCGGTGTCGCGTTGAGGTTGCGGGAGGCGGCGATCAGCGAGCCGTGGGCGGCGCGCAGGGCGGCGGTGTCGACCTTCTGGATCCGCCGGTCGTAGGTGAGCAGGCCGTTGTACTCGCCCTCGACGTCGGTGATCTCGGTGTAGACGTGGGCGGAGACGCCCTTGGTGGTCATGAGCGCCTGCACGTCGCGGACCATGCCGGTGTACCGGTCGTTGAGCTGGGCGGCGCTGGAGACCTGCTCGTAGGCGAAGAACTGCCCGTTGGGGCTGTACTCGTGGCCGGGCGTGCGCAGTCCGATGCCGCCGAACTCGCCGAGGACGGAGATCCGGGTGGCCGAGGGGCGGGGGGCGTCGGGACCGGTGTAGACGTGCCAGTCCATGATGTCGCCGTTGCCCGGATCCCCCTTGGAGGCACAGCAGTTGTAGCCGCTGTGGGAGTTCATCAGCCGGCCGGGGTCGTAGTTCTCCAGGTCGGTGGTGACCCGTCGGGTGTCGTCGAGGTTCCACTCGCCCCAGCCCTCGTTGAACGGGACGTAGGCGACGACGGCCGGGGAGAACCGGTGCTCGTCGACGATCTCGCGGGCCTCGGTCTCGAACTGGGCGATCTGCGCCGGGGTGCGGTTGGCGTCGAAGGCGGGCGTGGAGGGGATGTCCTGCCACACCAGGAGTCCGAGCCGGTCGGCGTGGTGGTACCAGCGGGCGGGCTCGACCTTGATGTGCTTGCGCACCATGTTGAAGCCCAGGTCCTTGTGCTTCTGCAGGTCGGAGGCGAGGGCGGCGTCGGTGGGCGCGGTGTAGAGGCCGTCGGGCCAGAAGCCCTGGTCGAGGGTGCCGATCTGGAAGACGAACTCGCCGTTCAGGGTGGGGCGCATGACCCCGTTGACGAGCTTCTTGCCGATCTCGCGCATGCCGAAGTAGCTGGTGACGGTGTCGACGCCGGCGCCCGAGGCGCCCAGGAGGGTGACCCTGAGGTCGTACAGGAAGGGGTCGTCGGGGGACCAGCGGCGGGCGTTCGGCACCGGTACGGAGAACTCGGTGAAGCCGCCGGTGGCGGTGCCGACCACCTGGGCGCCGTTCAGGGCCTCGGCGCGGACGGTGTGGCCGCCGACGTCGCCACGGGTGAAGACCCTGACCCGCGCGGTGTTGGTGGCGAGGTCGGGCCTGATGTCGACCGAGTAGATCGACGAGACGGGGGTGGGCTCCAGCCAGACGGTCTGCCAGATGCCGGAGGTGGGCGTGTAGAAGATGCCGCCGGGGTTGTTCACCTGCTTGCCGACCGGCTGCTTCTCGCCGCGTCCGTCGGTGGGGTCGTAGACGCGGACGACCAGTTCGTTGGAGCCGGCGCGCAGCTGCGGGGTGATGTCGACCTCGAAGCGGTCGTAGCCGCCCTTGTGGCCGGTGACGCGGGTGCCGTTGACCCAGACGGTGGCTTCGTGGTCGACGGCGCCGAAGTGGAGTTGTACGCGGCGGCCCGACCAGTTCTGGGGGACGGTGAAGGAGCGCTTGTAGAACATCAGGTCGCGGTTGTCGTTGCGCATGATGCCGGAGAGCGCGGACTCCACCGGGTACGGGACGAGGATGCGTTCGGGCAGGGTCTGGCCGAGCGGCGGGGCCGCGTTGCGGTCGACGTTGCCGGCGCTGTCGGCGGGCGGGTTGAGGAACTCCCACTCTCCGTTCAGGGACTGCCAGTCGGGCCGCGTCATCTGGGGACGCGGGTACTCCGGCAGGGGGTTGGTGGTGGACACCTGAGAGGTCCACGGGGTGGTCAGGGGCGGCGTCTTGGGGACGACGGCGGCGGAGGCTGCGGTGGTTCCGGTGAAGAGCAGGCCTCCGGCCATCGTCAGCAGGGCCGCCAGGCAGGCGACGACGCGTCGCATCGGGCTCCTCCTGGGCAGGACGGCGCCCGGATTCCGGCACGCGTCGGGGCCGTCCGGCCGGTCGGCGTGCGGGAGTCCGTGCGGAGTTGACGAGCGGCTCGGACGGGGGCCCGTCCGGCGGGATCTGGAGCCGGACGGATCCGCGGGGCGGAGCGCCCCGGTCCTCGGCGGCGGACGAGGTGGGGAGGAACCTAACAGGAAACAGTTCTCACCGGAATCACCCAGGAACCGAAAAGAAACAAACAATTCCTCTCGCCCTGCCCTACGGCGTGCGCGCTCCCATGTTGACATGCCCACCTCCAGTCGAGATGCTGCGGACGCGGGATTACATCGATGTAAACCATGTCGGCCGGCCTCACCGGGAGCCACCATGAAACGTGCACGACGTCCCTCCGGGGCGGTCGCCCTGGCCCTCTCCCTGCTCTTCGCCCTGGTCGCGGCCCTGCCCGGGGCCGCCCCCGCCGAGGCGGGACAGACCTCGCTGCGGGCCGCCGACCCGAGCGTCCTGCGGGTCGGCGGCACCTACATCGCGGTGCAGTCGACCGGCAACGGCATCGACGTGCGCCAGGCCTCGTCGACCGCCGGGCTCGCCACCGCGCCGGCCCGCCGGATCTGGACCGACGTCCGGAACCTCGGCGAGGTGTGGGCCCCGGAGATCGTCCGCGACGGCGGGCGCTACCACGTCTACTTCACGGCCGGCCGGGGCGCCGCCCACCGGATGTACGCGATCAGCTCCGCGAGCCCCGACGGCGGGTACACGGCGGAGACGAAGCTCGCCCTGCCCGACGACAAGTGGGCCATCGACGGCACCCTGTTCACCTTCGGCGGGCAGCGCTGGTTCGTGTGGTCCGGCTGGGCCGGGGACACGAACGTCGAGCAGAACCTCTACATCGCCCGGATGAGCACCCCGACCACCCCGACCGGGGCGCGGTACGTCATCTCGCAGCCGCGCGAGCCCTGGGAGCGGGTCGTCGGCAACCCGTACGTCAACGAGTCCCCCGAGGCGATCAAGGACCCGAACGGGCAGCTGCACGTCGTGTACTCCGCCAACGGCAGCTGGAGCGACCGGTACTGCCTGGCCGACCTGCGGCTGCGGGCCGGCGGCGACCCGACGTACGTGTGGGACTGGTACAAGTCGAACGGCTGCCTCTTCGGCTCCCACCGCGACGCCATGACGACCGGCTGGGACCCGACGCTGCGCGTCGACGGACCCGGCCACCACAGCTTCGTCCTGCTCGACGGCGACATCGCCACGAGCCCGCCGGCCGGCCCGACGTTCCCGCTGATGTTCCACGCGGTGCCGAAGGGGACGCCGTACTCCTGGGAGAACCGTTACTGGTACACCGGCGGCTTCTGCTGGTGGGGCGACACCACGTACCGGCGGGCCGGTGTCCCCGGCGCGCAGACGAACACCGGCTGGAGCCTGAAGTTCTTCGAGTAGACCGTCCGCCCCGCCCCTTTTCTCCTCGCCGATCGCCCCGGTCCGCATCCGCGAGCCCCGCCCGGAGCGAATCACGGGCAGCATCCACGGACCGGACGGACCGGTCCGGGCGAGGAGGCCGCCATGCGCGTCGGCGGAAAGCGCGTCCTGGTCGTGGGGGCGACCGGCACCGTCGGAGGGCTCGCCGCGGGGCGGCTCGCGGAGCTGGGGGCGTCGACGGCGCTGGCCGGCCGCGACCGGGCCCGGCTCGCCGGAAGGGCCGCGGACCTGGGCGGACGCCCGTACCACTCCTTCGAGGCGTACGACCTGGGCGCCTGCGGGGCGCTCGCCCCCTGGGCCGCCGAAGCCCTCGGCGGGCTCGACGCCGTCGTGGTCGCCCTGGGGGTGGCGGGCTTCGGCGCCGCCCGGGACATGCCCGAGGCCGCCGCCGAGCACCTCGTGGCGGTGAACGCGCTGGCCCCCATGGCGATCGTCCGGGGAGCCCTGCGCGTGCTGCCGCCGGGCGGCGCCGTGTCCGTCGTGACCGGGGCGATCGTCGACCGCCCGGTGTCCGGCGCCGCCGACTACGCGGCCGCCAAGTCCGCGCTCGCCGCGTGGCTCGGCGTCGTGGCCCGCGAGTCCCGCCGCGCCGGGGTCTCCGTCCTGGACGTGCGCATGCCCCATCTGGACAACGGCTTCGCCGGCCGCGCCGTGGTCGGCACTCCCCCGCCCCTGCCCGAGGGGGCCGCCGCGGCCGGGGCGGTGGAGTCGCACCTCGTCGCGCCACTCCTGGCACGCCTCGGGAACGAAACGACGGAAGGCGCGAGGACATGACGGAAAACCGGTCCTCCGCAGACGGCCCCCAGAGGCCCGTCGGCCCGCGCCCGGTCTGGCGCGAGGCGCCCGACGGCGGCCGTACGACGCCCCGGCACTGCGCCCATCTGGACGCCCCGGAAGGCCCCGGGACCCTTTCGGGGGCCGTGTGCGCGCCGTGCGCGGCACGGGGACTCGCGTGGCGGCGGCTGCGGTGGTGCGCGACCTGCGGATACGTGGGGTGCTGCGACAGCTCCCCCGGCGCGCACGCCCACGCCCACCACCTCGCGACCGGCCATCCGGTGGCGGTGTCCCTCGCCCCGGACGAGGACTGGGCCTGGTGCTTCGCGGACGAGCTGTTCCTGGTGCGGGCGGAGGGCCCCTGAGGGCACGCCTCCGGGGGGGCTCAGCGAAGGCGCGCGGCGACCGCCGCCGGGAGCCGCTCGGCGGTCGCGTCCGCGAGCCGCTCGAACTCCCCGCGCAGGAAGGGCGCGGCGAGGCGCGCCAGGCCCTTGAAGCGCAGGGAGGCCCGGTAGGTGACCCGGGTGACCGCGTCCGAGAGGGCGTCGAAGACCATGTCGTCGGTGGCGGTGACGGTCCCGTTCTCCCCGACGAAGACCAGCCGGGCGCGCCGGCGCGTGGCCAGCCGGTAGAGCAGCTCGGTCTCCCGCCCGCGGAAGCGGGAGGTGTTCCGCCAGGTCGCCCCGGTCTCCACGGGCCCGTCGCCGAGCCGGACGCACCGGACCGTCCCCGGATCCCACTCGACGGTGCGCGCGAAGTCCTCCAGATAGGCGACCACGTCGTCGAGGGGTGCGGCCACGACCATGGTCCGCTGCACGTTGATCACCGCGCTGTCCTCCTGCTTTCCGTCCCGGCGGGCTCCGTGCGCTCCGCCGGCACCCGTTCTTCCTTCCGGGATCGGGACGCCGGCGGATGCACCCTGCACGGGCCCGGGGGATCCGCGTGGGGACGGCGCGGGCCGGGCCCGGTTCAGCCCACGCCGGTCAGCGTGGCGTAGACGACCGTGTTGGCCCGGTAGCCGGTGTCGCCCGACCAGTCCCCGCCGCAGGTGATCAGCCGCAGCTCCGGGCGGCCGGAACCGCCGTAGACCTTCTCGTCGGGGAAGCGGTCCTTGGCGTGCTCCTCCACCGCGTCGACCGTGAAGAGGGCCGTGCGGCCGTCCGCGCGCTCGACCGCGATCCCTGCGCCCCGCGTCAGGGCGCCGAGCCGGTGGAAGACGGCGGGCCCCGACGGGGTGTCCAGATGGCCCGTCACGACGGCCGTCCCCGGCGCGCCGGGCGGGGTCCCCCGGGCGTACCAGCCGGCGAAGGCCGGGAGGTCCGGGGGAGGCGGCTCCAGCCTCCCCTCCCCGTCCAGTTCGAGGCGCATCAGACGGGCGTCGACCCCGATGGAGGGGATCCGGACCCGCACCGGATCCGACGCGGGAAGCGGTTCGGGGACGGCTTCGGGGCGGTCCGGGGCGCCCCGTACGGCGGTCCGCGCGTCCTGCGGCCGGGCCTGCGCGGTGGGCGGCGGGACGTCGTGACCGCCCATCGCGTCGGCGAGCAGCAGCGAACCGGCGAGCGCGGCCCAGGCGAGCACCTTGAACGACGGGACGTACCGCGGCCGCGGGCCGCCGGGCCGCGTCAGGCCCGGGTCCCCGCGCCCGTGGCGCGCCCGCGCACGGTGAGCGCCCCGCCCGCGACGGCCGCGCCCGCGAGGAGCCAGCCGAGGCCGAACTCGCTCTCCTTGCCCGCGGTCCCGCCGAAGCCGGCGTCGACGGCGCCCTTCGGGCGGCCGGAGACCCGGTACGTGGCGGTCAGCTTCTTGCGCGGCGGGCACTTGAGCGTCACGGTGTCCGTGCCGGAGGAGGCGTCCTTCGGCAGCCGGAACTCGCCCGTCAGGACGCCCTTCCGGTCGCCCGGGAGGAGGTGGAACTTCCCGCCCGCGACGGACTCGCCCTTGCCGTAGGTCTCCTTGCCGCAGGCGGTCGTGCTGACGGTGACGGTGTCGCCGGGGGACGCCGTCCCCGGGGTGACGCGGACGTCCCCGGCCGCCGGGCCGGCGGCTTCGCCCTCGGCGGCCAGGGCGGTGGAGGCGGGCAGGACCAGGGCGCCGACGATCAGGGCGGCGGTGGCACCGGTACGGGCGAGACGCATGTTTTTCTCCTCCGGGGGAGCGGTTCCCGCCCGGCTCGTCCGCGCGGCTCCTGTGCTGTGCTCCGAGCACGAGGGAAAGACGCGCGGTTGATCATCGCAACGCGAGCGGCGCCCGGGGATGTCGCCCGGTCGGGCTCTCGACCGCCGGATCCGGCGCCGTCGCCGCAGGTCACGGCGGTGGGCCCGCGGCGGCGAGAGCGCTCCTGCCCGGGAGGCGAACGGGTGAGGCCTGACGCGAGATCAGGTGATGCCCCGTCCGGTGCGGGTGCCTCCGGCGGAGGACGACGGGGCCGGGGCGGTGGTACGGGACGGGGTGCGGGGGCGGGCTCGGTGCGGCATGCGGATCGGGGACGGCGCGGGGCCCGGATCAGAGGTCTGCGCGGCGTGCGGATCGGGGCCCGGATCACGGGTCGGGGTGGGGTGCGGATCGGGGCCCGGATCACCGGTCGGGGCGGGGTGCGGGCGGCGTTCGGGGGACGGGCCGCACGGCCGGGTGATCAGCGGTGGCGGGCCGGTGGGCCCGCTCATAGCTTCGCCCTATGACCAGACGACAGATCGCCTTCGTGGCATGCGCCGTGGCCGTCGCGACGACGGGCCTGGGCGCCGCCCCGCCGTCCGCCCTCGACGCCTCCTCCTCGTCCGCCTCCCGGAAGGTGCACCGGGTGAAGCCCGGCGAATCGATCCAGAAGGCCGTGGACGCGGCGCGGCCGGGGGACAGCATCGTCCTCTCCCCCGGCACCTACCGCGAGAGCGTCACCATCACCACGCCGGACCTGACCCTGCGGGGCTCGACCGTCTTCCCCACCGTCCTCGTGCCCGGCAAGGCCGCTTCCGGCGCGTGTGCCGAGGCCGGCCACGGCATCTGTGTGACCGGCACCGCCCAGCGCCCCGTCGAGGGCGTCACCGTGCGCTCCCTGACGCTCAGGAACTTCGCCCGCAACGGCCTGTGGGCGTCCCGCACCGACCGGCTGACGGTCCGGGGGGTGACCGCCGAGAAGAACGGCAACTGGGGCATCGCCCAGGAGCGTTCGGTGCGCTCCGTGCTCAGCGGCAACACCGCCCGGGACAACGGCGACGCCGGCCTCTTCGTGTCCAACACCACCGACACGGAGGCGGGGGCCGTCGACGCGAAGGGCACGGTGATCAGCCACAACCGCCTGTCCGGCAACCGGATCGGCCTCACCGTGCGGCGGCTGCGGAACGTGACCGTCGACCGCAACGAGGCGACCGGCAACTGCGCCGCGGTGTTCGTGGTGGGCGACGAGTCCACCCCGCGCGCCGGGGCGATGAGCCTGCGCCGCAACCACATCCACGCCAACAACAAGTACTGCCCCAAGACCCCCCGCCTGCCCTTCCTCCAGGGCTCGGGGATCGTCCTCACCGGCGCCGAGGAGACCCTGGTCGCCGACAACAGGATCGAGGACAACAGGGGCACCTCGCCGCTGTCGGGCGGCATCGTGCTGTTCAAGAGCTTCGTGGGCGCCCTCAACGAGCGCAACGAGATCCGCGACAACGTCGTGCTCCGCAACGGCACCGCCGACCTGGCCAACCGGGACACCGGCAAGGGCAACACCTTCCGCGGCAACACCTGCGGGGTCTCCGAGCCCGCGGGCATGTGCTGACCCCGCTCCTCCTCCCCCGCTCCCCCCACTCCCCCTCCCCACGGCACGACAGAGAAGGCAAGGCGACAGATGACGACCGTTGACCCGGTGAGGACCGTCGACCCCGCTCCCCCGCCGCCCATGCGGCTGAGGGAGCTCGTTTTCGGAGCGGCGTGCGCCGCCGCCGTACGGGCCGCCGCGCGGCTCGGCGTGGCGGACGCCCTCCAGGACACGCCCGCGAGCGTGGAGGACCTGGCGGCGGCGGTGCAGGTCCAGCCGCGGACGCTGCGCCGGCTGCTGCGCGCCCTGGCCTGCCAGGGGATCTTCGCGGAGCGGCCCGACGGCACCTTCGCGCACACGGAGATGTCCCGGCTGCTGCGCGAGGACGACCCGCACAGCCTGCGGTACATCGCGCTGTGGTGCACCGAGCCGTGGACGTGGGAGGTCTGGCCCAGGCTCGACGAGGCGGTGCGCTCCGGCGGCAGCGTCTTCGAGGACGTGTACGGCAGGGAGTTCTTCCCGTACCTCAACGAGGACGCCCCCGAGTCCGCTTACGTGTTCAACCGGGCCATGACCACGTCGAGCCGGCAGTCCGCGCAGGACGTGGCCGACCTGCTCGACCTGTCGGACGCGGCGTCGGTCGCGGACATCGGCGGCGGCCAGGGGCACGTCCTGGCGAGCCTCCTGGAGCGGCACCCCGCCCTGGAGGGCACGCTCCTCGACCTGCCGGGCGTGGTGGGGAACGCCGACCCGCGGCTGCGGGCGGGCGGCGCGCTCGCCTCCCGGGCCCGGGTCGTGGCCGGGGACTGCCGCGAGGACATCCCGGTCGAGGCCGACGTGTACGTCCTCAAGAACATCCTGGAGTGGGACGACGACAGCACCCGCAGGGCGCTGGCCAACGTCCGGAGGGCGGCCCGGCCGGGCGCCCGGGTCGTCGTGATCGAGAACCTGGTGGACGACACGCCCTCGATGCGGTTCACGACGGCGATGGACCTGCTGCTGCTCCTCAACGTCGGCGGTGCCAAGCACACGCGGGAGAGCATGCTGGAGCGGCTGACGGACGCGGGGCTGGTCGTCGGCGAGGTCCGCCCGGTGAACGCGTACCTCCACGCCTTCGAGTGCACCGTCCCCGCCTGACCGGGGACCTCCCCCGTGGCGGGGGAAAATCCGAGGCCGCCGGCTCCGCTTCTCGCGGGGCCGGCGGCCTTCGGGTTTCCCGTGCCTCACGTCCGGTCAGGAGGCGGGTTCCCGCTCCCAGCGGTAGAAGCACCGCGCCATGGCGTCCTGGGGGCTGCGCCAGGTCTCCGGGTGGTAGGCGCTGACGTACGTCGACAGGCGCTCGCTGACGTTCCGGAACTCGGGGTGTCCGGTCAGCTTCGCGATGGCGGGCGCCGGGTCCCGCTCGGACTCGATGAGGTGCAGGTAGACGTCGTCGCCGAACTGGAAGAGGCTGCGGCGGGAGACGCCCACCAGATGGGGCAGTTCGCCGCCGTCCGAGGCGGCGAACACGTCGGCGATCGCCGGCGCCGAACCGGGCGCCATGCGGGCGACGATCAGGGCGTGGTGCATCGGGCGTCCTTCCTGGGACGGCTCAGTCGGAGAGGACCGGGGCGGGCCGGCGTTCGCGGGCGGCCTGCTCGATGCGGTCCCGGATGAGGGCCAGCTGCGTGCGGGAGTTGCGGTTGATGTTGTCGGTCATCCAGTCGTCGTCGACCGGGGCGTCCGGCTTCATCGCGAAGTCCTGCACCCAGCGCATGTGGACGCCGGCCGGGGTCTCCTCGTACTCCCACCGGATGTCCATGTGGGCGAAGGGGCCGGTCTCGACGCGGCGGGCGGTGACGGTCCGCCGCGCGCGGTCGGGGGTGCGCTCCGAGACCCAGCTCCAGACCTTCCCGGACTCGTCCGGGTGCATGGTCAGGCGGAAGGTCGTGGTGTCGCCCTCGCGGGAGAGCACCTCGACGGAGGCGTACTCGCTGAAGAGGGAGGGCCAGTTCTCGAGGTCGTTGGTGATGTTCCAGACGAGGTCGAGGGGGGCGTCGACGGTGATGCTGTTGTCGGTGTGTCCAGACACGTCAGACTCCGGTGGTGAGGGTGCTGTTGACGAGGCCGAGGAAGTCGGCCGGGGTCTTGCTGCGCTCCGCGTCGGGCGGGAGCGCCACGCCGTAGCGGTTCTCCAGCTCGCCGACGATGCCCAGCAGGCCGAGCGAGTCGACGCCGAGGGCGCTGAAGGGGACGTCCGAGGCGTTGCGGAGGTCCTCGGGGGCGACGGTGACGCCCGCCGACTGCTTGACCAGGGCGGCCAGCTCTTCGAAGGTCAGTTCGGTGATGCTCATGTCTGCTCTCCTTCTCCCGCCCGGGTCTACCGGGCGGTCTCGTCGCCGCGGCGCACTACCAGCGCGGCGTTGGATCCCATGAGGCCCCTGCTGAGGACGAGGGCCGTCCGCAGGTCGGCGGGGCGGGCGCGGGACACCACCAGATCGATGTCGTGGCAGATGTCGAACACGTTCGGGGTGGGGGGCACCAGGCCGTGTTCCATCGCGAGGACCGCGGCCGCGACGTCCAGGACGGGGGCCCCGCAGTAGGCGCGGCCGATCCCGGTCTTGGGCGCCGTGACGGGCACCCGGGCGGCGTGCGCGCCGAGGGCGTCGGCGATCGCCAGCGCCTCGGCGCGGTCCGCCTCGGGCACGCCCAGGGCGTCGGCGAACACGACGTCGACCTCCTCCGGGGCGCAGCCGGCCTCGTCGAGGGCGACCCGGATCGCGCGGGCGAGTCCCTCCCGGGACTCGGCCCAGCGGGAGGCGCCGCTGAAGGTGGCGCCGTGGCCGGCGACGACGGCCCGGACGGCCGTCCCCCGGGCGCGGGCGCGGCCCTCGTCCTCCACGACGAGCACGGCGCCGCCCTCCGCCGGTACGAAGCCGGAGGCCCCGGCGGTGAAGGGGCGGTAGGCCCGGTCGGGTTCCTCGACGGTGCTGAGCTCGGGGTAGCCGAGCTGGCACACCATCGAGTACGGGGCGAGGGGTGCCTCGGCGGCGCCGACGACCATCGTGCCCGTCCCGCGCCGTACGGCCCTGGCGGCGTGGGCGAGGGCGTCCAGGCCGCCCGCCTCGTCGCTGGCGACCACGCCGCACGGTCCCTTGAAGCCGCTCCGGATGGAGATCTGGCCGGTGCTGGCGGCGTAGAACCAGGCGATGGACTGGTACGGGCCGACGAACTTGGAGCCCTGGCCCCACAGCTTCTGCAGCTCGCGCTGGCCGAACTCGCCGCCGCCGGACCCGGCGGCGGTGACCACCCCGATGGAGAAGGGGTCCTCCTGGGCGTCCCGGCCGAGGCCGGCGTCGTCGAGGGCGAGCGAGGCAGCCGCCATGGCGTAGTGGCTGAACCGGTCGGTCTGGACGAGGAAGCGGTCCTCGATGAGGGTCGAGGCGTCGAAGGACCGGACCTCGCCCGCCACCTTGAGGGGCAGGTGCTCGCACCCCTCGCGGGTGATCCGGTCCAGGACGCCGATGCCCTCCTGGACGGACTTCCAGTACGTGTCGGCGCTCAGTCCGTTGGGGGCGATCACCCCGATGCCGGTGACGACGGCGCGCCCGGGCTGCTCCGTGCTCATCGTGTCCTCCCTGCCGGCTCCGTCAGGAGCACGGCGGACTGGAAGCCGCCGAAGCCGCTGCCGACGGAGAGCACGTTCCTGAGCTTCCGGGGGCGGGCGGTGCGCGGCACGTAGTCCAGGTCGCACTCGGGGTCGGGGACCTCGTAGTTCGCCGTCGGGGGCACCACCTGGTGCCGGAGGGCGAGGACGCAGGCGGCGACCTCTATGGCGCCGATGGCCCCGAGCGAATGTCCCACCATGGACTTGATGGAGCTCATGGGGGTCTCGTAGGCGTGGGCGCCCAGGGAGCGCTTGACGGCGGCGGTCTCGTGGCGGTCGTTCTGCCGGGTGCCCGAGCCGTGCGCGTTGACGTAGTCGATCAGCGTGGGGTCGAGCCTGGCCTGGTCGAGGGTGCTGTCGATGGCCCGGGACATCTCCAGGCCCTCCCCGGTGAGACCGGTCATGTGGTAGGCGTTGCCGTAGGTGGCGTAGCCGCCGATCTCGCAGTAGATGTGCGCGCCGCGCGCCCGGGCGTGCTCGTACTCCTCCAGGACGAGGACCGCGGCGCCCTCGCCCATGACGAAGCCGTTGCGGCGGTCGTCGAAGGGCTTGGAGGCGTGCGCGGGGTCGTCGTTGTCGGGCGAGGTCGCCTTGATGGCGTCGAAGCAGGCCATGGTGATCGGTGAGATCGGCGAGTCCGACGCCCCGGCGATGCAGACGTCCGCCCGGCCCTCCTGGATGGTGTGGAAGGCGTAGCCGACGGCGTCGAGGCCGGAGGTGCAGCCGGTGGAGACCGTCTGCACCGGGCCGCGGGCGCCGAAGCGCTCGGCGACGAACGAGGCGAGCGTGCTCGGCGAGAACGCCAGGTGGAGCTTCGGGTCGGCGGCGCGGTGGTCCACGTCCCACCGCTGTCCGCCCGCGCTGACCAGGACGTAGTCCTTTTCGAGCCGGGTGGTGCCGCCGACGGCGCTGCCCAGGGAGACCCCGACGCGCCACGGGTCCTCCGCGGCGGTGTCGAGCCCGGAGTCGCGGACGGCTTCGCCGGCGGCGACCGCGGCGAACTGGACGTACCGGTCGGCGTGCAGGCTCAGCTCGGCGTCGAGGCCGTGCGCCAGCGGGTCGAAGTCGCACTCGGCGGCGATGCGCGAACGCAGGCCGGCCGGGTCGAACAGGGTGATGCCGCGGGTCGCGGTACGGCCTTCGGCGAGGAGGTCCCAGAACGCCGCCGCTCCGGTGCCGCCGGGGGCGACCACGCCGATCCCGGTGACGGCCACTCGCCGGTTCACTCGATGGCCCCGGCGCGTTCGGGCACCTGGCCGGGGCCGCCCACGGTGAGCTGCGGCCCGGCGGCGGCGAGCTCGGCCTCGTCGGTCACCTCGGTGTCGACGTGGCCGAGGCTCGGCCGGGGGGCGAGCGGGCCCAGGTGGAAGACCATGCGGGCCTCCCGGTCGCCGACGTTGCGGAAGCGGTGCCGCACGCCGATGGGGACCAGGAGCCCCTGGTCGGGCCGGAGGGCGTGGGTCTCGCCGTCCAGGTCCACTTCGAGGGCGCCGGAGACGACGTACACGAACTCCTCGGAGTAGGGGTGGTAGTGCTCGCCGATGCGTTCGCCGGGCTGGACGATGGCCAGGCCCATGAAGCCGCTGGTGGAGCCCACGGCGGCCGGTGTGAGCATGGCCCGCAGGTCACCCCCTCGCCTGCGGTTGGGCTCTGTCTCTTCCAGGCTCACGATGAGGGGCTGCTGGTGGGGCATGGTGGGTACCTCCGGGTGGGGCGGTGGCGTCCGGGCGGGGGCCGCGGCCGTCGGTCAGGAGTCCGCCGAGGTGCGGTCGGTGACGGGCAGCATGTCGGCGTGCGACAGGAGCCGGTTGATGTTGCGGTCCGTCGTCAGGGAGCCCTCGACGCCGATCGCGGCGCCGTCGAGGAGGGCTTCGAGCTCCGCGGCCTTCCCGGTGCCCTTGAGGCCGAGGGAGGCGACGGGGTCGAGGTCGAGGTCGCCGGTGATGTCGACGAGGCGCACCACGATGTCGTCGCGGTGGAAGACGGTGCTGCCGTACACCGGGCCGTCCGGGTCTTCCGCCGCGACCGCGTCCTGGTGGGCGAGCAGCCGGGCCAGGTCCATCCCGCGGCCCTCCTTCGCCGGGTAGTACAGCGCGTGGCGCCGCAGGCCGGCCGGGGCGGGCCGGTCGGCCACCACGTGGTGCACGGCGGGCAGCGCCGCCCGGGTGAAGAAGACGCGCGCCGACTCGGGGTCGGTCAGGTCCCGGTCCTGCTCCAGGTACGGGTTGAGGGCCTCCTCGACCGCGCGCACCTCGGGCTGGCGGGCGACGTGGCGCAGGGCCGCGAGGAGGTCGCCCTCGACCTCCACCGCCCGCACGACGCGGTTGCCGTGCATGAAGAGGGAGGTGCGGCGCAGCCGGGTGTTCTCGTCGACCTGGGCGCGGGGCGAGTCGTAGCCGGCGAGGATCTCCGCCACCTTCGACTCCGAGCCCGGCTTGACGGTGAAGGTGAGGGCGTGGCGCGCCACCCCGTCGCCCTCGCGGGCCGCGACCGGGAGGCCCGCCTGCGCCGTGTCCTCGGCGAGCGGCCGGCCGCCGCCGGTCTCCCGCAGGACGCTGTAGCGCATCGACCGGGTGTCCCGGACGCAGCTGTGCATCGGCTTGACGACCTCGACGTGGTCCTCGCTGTTCACCCAGGCGAGGAAGGGCGGGGCGCTCTCCCACTCGCTGGTGATGAGCCACTGCGAGGGGTTCTCGATGGACTGGCAGAGCTGGTCGCTGATGTGTCCGGGGACGGCGGCGACCTGCTTGCGCATCAGCTCGTACGCTTCGAGGAACTGCTGCTGGGCCCCTTCGTACAGGTCGAGCAGCAGGATCACGCGCAGCCTGGAGCCGTCGAACGCCGATTGCGAGACACGTGCCGAAACGGTCATCCGGCGCACCTCATTCTTTCTTCGGGAGCTTCTTCGGGAGTTTCCTCCGGGGCTTCTCCGGGACCTGCTCCGGGGAAGCCGGGAGGGGACCGCCGTGCCGAGGGGGCAGGGGCCGTCATGTGCCGATCGTCGACGTGCCTTCGCGCATCGCGCGAGTTCCACGGGGCGGATGAGTGAACCGCGCGTCATTCGGGTGCCCCGGACGCGCGAAGCGGTTTCCGGAGGGCATGGATCTCCATCCCACCCCCGACTCGCGTCACAGGTGACGCTGGAGGCACTCGATGAACCGATTCGAAGGGTCCGGCGAGGTCGTCCACCGCACGTCCGTCCTCATTGTCGGCGGCTCTCTGGTCGGACTGTCCGCCTCGCTCTTCCTCGGACGCCTCGGCGTGCCGCACGTGCTCGTCGAGCGCCACGCCGGCACCTCGATCCATCCGCGCGGGCGCGGCAACAACGTGCGCACGATGGAACTGTTCCGGGGTGCCGGGGTGCGGCCGCGCATCCGGGACGCCGCGTCGGTCCTGACCGGCAACAACGGCATCCTTCAGGCACCGAGCCTGGTCGGCGACGCCGGCGAGTGGCTGTTCAGGGAGATCGACCCCGGCGGCGGCCTCGCCCGCTTCAGCCCCGCCGAATGGTGCCTGTGCAGCCAGAACGACCTGGAGCCCGTCCTGCGGGAGAGCGCCCTGGAACTGGGCGGGGACCTGCGGTACGCGACGGAGCTGATGTCCTTCGAGCAGGACGCCGAAGGGGTGACCGCCCGGGTCAAGAGCCGCGAGACGGGCGAGCACACCACGATCCGCGCGGACTACCTCGTCGCGGCGGACGGCCCGCGCAGCCCCGTGCGCGAACGGCTCGGCATCGGGCAGAACGGCCCCGGCGACCTGTTCCACAACGTGAGCGTCACCTTCACCTCCCGGGGCCTCGCGGACGTCGTCGGCGACCGGCGCTTCATCGTCTGCTACCTGACGGACCCGGAGGCCGACGGGGCCCTCCTGCCGGTCGACAACCGGGAGCGCTGGGTGTTCCACGCGCCCTGGCACCCCGAGCGCGGCGAGACCCTGGAGGAGTTCACCGACGAGCGGTGCCGGGAGCAGATCCGCCGGGCCGTGGGCGTGCCGGACCTCGACGTGGAGATCACCGGCCGGGCCCCCTGGCACGCCGCCGAGCGGACGGCCGAGCGGTACGCGGACGGGCGGGTGTTCCTGGCCGGCGACTCGGCCCACGAGATGCCGCCCACCGGGGCGTTCGGCTCCAACACCGGCATCCAGGACGCCCACAACCTCGCCTGGAAGCTGTCCGCCGTCCTGGGCGGCTGGGCCGGACCCGGCCTGCTCGCGTCCTACGACGCGGAGCGCCGCCCGGTCGCGGAGGCGACCAGCGCCCGCGCCTCGTCCCGTTCGGTCGAGCACAGCCACCCGGGGTACGCCCCCGATCCCGGCGTCGGCCCGGCGGGCAGGAAGGGCGGCATCCTCAACGTGGTCCTGGGCTACCGCTACCCGCGGGGCGCGGTCCTGGGCGCCGACGGGGCGCTGCCGGTCCTGCCCGAAGGGCTGCGCCTCACGGGCGAGCCGGGGACCCGGTCGCCGCACCTGTGGCTGGACCGGTCCGGCGACCGGATCTCCACTCTCGACCTGTACGAGCGGTTCCCGGTGCTGCTGAGCGCGGCGGGCGGCACGGACGCCTGGCACACCGCGGCGGCCCGGGTCGCGGACCGGCTCCCGGTGCCGCTCCGGTCGTACCGGATCGGCGACGGGCCGGACGCCGACCTGGTCCCGGAGCCCGGTGCGGACTGGGCGGAGCTCCACGGCGTCACGGAGGGCGGGGCGGTCCTCGTCCGCCCCGACGGATTCGTCGCGTGGCGCTCCGAGGAGGCCGTGGCGGACCCGGAGGAGGCGCTGCGGGCGGCCCTCACGGCGCTCTTCGACCTGGCGTGACCCGAAGCCTCCTTCCCGCCCGGGGACTCCGGGCGGGAAGGAGGCTTCGTCGTCGGCGGGGCGGGGACTCCCCCGCCCGCGCCGTCCGCGCGGAGACCGTCAGAAGCGGTCCTGCCGGCCCGGGAGGCCCGGAAGGCCCGGCAGACCCGGGGCGGCCGACGGCGGGAGCCGCAGGTCGTCGAGCTTCTGGCGCGCCGGGGTCCGGCAGGTCAGGTCCTTGAGCGGCAGCCTGCCCGTCACCAGGTAGGCGGTGGTGAACTTGTCGGCACAGGACTTGGAGCCGTAGACGCCGTGGCCCACGCCGTCCAGGACGGTGACCATCCGGGAGCCCTTCATGGCCCGGCGCATCCCCTGCCCGCTGACCAGCGGCGTCTGGGAGTCCCACTCGTTCTGCAGGACGAGCGCGCGGACGGTGTTGTCCACCTTGGTCGCCGGCTCCGCCCCCTGACCCCAGAACGCGCACGGCTTGATGTGGGACGCGAAGTCGCCGTACAGCGGGTACGCGGCCTTGTCGCGGATCGCGTCACGGCGGTACTGCTCCGGGTCGCGCGGCCAGGCGCGGGTGTCGGCGCACACCACGGACCAGAAGCTCGCGTCGCCGTTGTCGGACGGGACGGCGCGGGCGAAGGACGGGCGGGCGGGGGCGGTCGGCAGGGCGCGCCGCGACGGCCGCGCGGCCGGGGCCGGGGCCTTGCCGGCGGCGGCGTCCCTGAGCTGGACGACCGTCTCGGCGGCGTCCGACACGTAGAAGAACATGGCCCGCCAGGAGCGGATGTCGTCGCCGGACAGGAGCATGCCGTCGAGGGCTATGGGCTTGCGGTTCGCTCCGGCGACCAGGTCCCAGAAGGTCGCGCGGACCTCGGCCGGGGTGCTGCCCAGCTTGTACGTGGCGTTCCGCGCGGCGGTCCACTCCGTCCACCGCGTGAACGCCGGCTCCGCGCCCTCCGCCCACACCTGGATCATGCCCCGCCAGATCCGCTCGGGGTCGGCCGCGCTGTCGAGCACGAACCGGTCGGCCCTCGCCGGGAACAACTGCGTGTAGACCGCGCCCAGATACGTGCCGTAGGAGTAGCCGAGGTACGAGATCCGCTTCTCGCCGAGCACGGCGCGGATCACGTCCATGTCCCGCGCGGTGTTGCGGGTGCTGAGGTGGGGCAGTACGGCCCCGTTCTTCTTCCGGCACTTGTCGGCGACGGTCCGCGCCCGGCGGACGTCCTTGTCGAACGTCTCGGCCTTGTAGGGGCGTTCCCAGTTCAGCTCGTCGTCGTTCAGGCCGCAGCCCACCGGGGAGCTCTGGCCGACGCCCCTGGGGTCGAACCCGATCAGGTCGTAGCGCTTCTTCACGGCGTCGGGCAGCTCCGACGCCAGGTACAGGGGCATGTCGAGCCCGGTGCCGCCGGGACCGCCGGGGTTGAGGAGCAGGACGCCGCGCCGGTCCTCGGCGCTGGTCGCCTTCGTCCGGGAGATCGCGACGTCGAGCTTCCCGTTGTCCGGACGGCTGTAGTCGAGCGGCACCTTGATCGTCGCGCATTCGAAGTTCGCCGGGCCCCGGGGGTCGCAGCGCTTCCAGTTCGGCTTCTGCTGCGTGTACTGCTTCAGGGGATCGCCGGCGGCCGCCGCCCGGAACGCCGGGGCGGCCGCGGAGGCGGCGGCGGGCGTGAGGGCGGGCAGGAGCGTCGCGGCGACGCCCATGGCCACGAGGGATGCTGTTCGCCTGTTTCTCACCGTGGGTCAGGTCCTTGCGGGAGGTGGATGAGTCGGTCTCATGCACCCTTGCTCACCAGGATGTTGGGCGAATCCTCCGTCGGGGCGGCATCGCCTCCGACCTCAGGAGTAGCGCACGGCGCGGCGAATGGTTCCCGAGGCGGAGAACGCGACGGGCCGTTTCCCCGTCCGGGCCGCCCGCGCCCTTCGCGGGGCGGGCGGCCCGGGACGTCACGGGCCCCGGGGCGTCACAGGCGCAGGGCCACCGCGGCGTGGTGGCCGTCCGGGACGAGGACGTCGGCGAGGAGCCATCCGGCGGGCGCGGCGGGGACGGGTCCCGCGCCCACGTAGTCGGCCGACGGGTCGGCGCCCAGGCCGACCCCGAGTCCCTTCAGATAGGCCTCCTTCCTGGTCCAGACGCGGGCGAACGCGGCGGGCCGGCGGGCCGGGGCGAGGGCGGCGAGCTCCGCCGACTCCGCCGGGTGGAGCACCTCTCCGGCCTCCGCGACCGTGTGCGGCGGCGGCACCCTCTCGATGTCCACCCCGACCGGCGTGGACGCGAGGGCGATCAGGCTCAGCCCCTCGCAGTGCGAGAGCGAGAAGTGCAGGCGCCCGTCCGGCAGTACGGGGCGGCCGTGCGGCTCGCCGCAGCAGGGGCACGGCGCCCGGGCCACCGACACGGCCCGGGGCGCGATCCCCAACTGGGCGCCGAGCAGACGGCGCAGCCCCGCGTGGGCGCAGAGGTAGGTGGCCCGGTCGCCGGGCCGGCGGAACTCCCCGGCGCGGGTCAGCTCCGTACCGTCCAGGACGAGGGAGGCGTACCGGCCGACGCTCTCCCGGTGCGTCTCGGTGGCCACCAGCCACAGCTGCGGCCGCGCCGGCCGGAGGCCGGGGAGCGCGGGCGGGGCCGCGGTGAGGAGCGGCAGCACGGCGGGGACCAGCGGGCCGCTCGCCGGAGGGGGGACGGACGGCGGAGGGG
>NZ_LGEG01000277.1 GCF_001280125.1 Streptomyces sp. NRRL F-6492 | reverse complement strand
GGAGGGGGCTGGAGGATGCCGGGGAGTCGGGGCCGGGGGGCCGGGGAGCCGGGGGTCAGTCGAAGCGGATGTGCCTGATCCCGGTCGCCGCCCGGCGCAGGCGGGCCCGGAGCGCGCCGTCGGTGTCGGGGGCGAGGGACAGCCCGGCCGAGGCGGCGATGCGGTCCGCGACCTGCGGAACCGTGAGGCGGTCGGTGCGGAGGTGCTCCGAGAAGGCCTCGCCGCGCAGCCGGTCCAGGCACAGGTCGATCCTGGACACGGCGAAGCTCTCCCGCCGGAGCGGGGCGTCCTTCCCCGCCAGGAACCGGACCGCGTGCCCGAAGCCGCGCTCGCGCAGCCGGCGCAGGACCGTCTCCCGCTCGGCGAGGAGCGCGAAGTGCCGCACGTCGTG
The DNA here is from genome assembly GCF_001280125.1 of Streptomyces sp. NRRL F-6492. Lineage (GTDB taxonomy): Bacteria > Actinomycetota > Actinomycetes > Streptomycetales > Streptomycetaceae > Streptomyces. The sequence goes on along the minus strand of NZ_LGEG01000277.1, from coordinate 116,109 downwards.
GCCGGCCCCGCGCAGGCGCCCGACCGTCTCGTCGAAGTACCGGGGCTCCACGACCGTCATCGGCGCGATCACCACGCCCGGGTGCCTCCGGAGGGCCAGGTCCAGGACCTCGTACACGCCCTGCCGCCAGGCCGGGAGGTCCTGGAAGTCGCCCCGGAGCCCCGGGGGCGTCATGCGGTGCAGGCCGAAGCCGACGTGCTCGGGGTCGCAGACGACGCTCCCCGGCAGCCGCCTCCGCAGCTCGTACGCGGTCTGCGTCTTGCCGCCGCCGAACGGTCCGTTGATCCAGATCAGCATTCCCCGACCCTAGAGCCGGCCGGAGCCCGGGGGCCCGGGGGGCCGGCGCTCAGATCAGCAGCACGATCCGCCCCGGCCGGTGCCCCGCCTCCGCGCGGCGGTGGGCCTCGGCGACGGAGGCCAGGGGGACGATGTCCGCCGTCCGGGTGCTCAGCTCGCGGGCGGCGACGCCGTCCAGGATCGCCTTCAGGCGGGCGGCGTCCGGGCGGGGGCGGATCGTGGTGACGTCGATCTCCCGGACCCGGTCCGGCAGCTGCTCCCCCGAGGCGGAGACGAAGGTCCCGCCGTCCCGCAGGGCCGGCAGCAGCGGGGCGCCGATGAGCGCGGCGTCCAGGACGGCCGCGACCCCCTCGGGGACGTGGGCGCGCACCTTGGCGACGACGTCCGCCGGGTCGCCGCGCGGGATCAGCTCCTCGGCCCCGAGCCTGAGCAGCTCGTGCCGGTCGTCCTCGTCGGCGAGGACGACCACCCGGTACCCCGCGGCGGCGGCGTGCTGGACGGCGAAGCGGCCCACCACCCCGCCGGCCCCGCTGACCAGGACCGGGGAGCCCTCGGGAAGGTCCAGGAGGTCGACGGCCTGGTAGGCCGCGAGGGCGGAGAGCGGCACCGAGGCGGCGGTGGTGAACTCCATGTCCTCGGGGATCGGCGCCAGCCACTCGGGGTCGGCGCGGATCACCTCCGCGTACGAGCCCTCGCCCGTGCCCTCCGTCACCCAGGGGATGAAACCGGCCACCCGGGTGCCCTCGGGGAGGCCGGGCGCGGCGTCCAGGAGCACGCCCGCGAAGTCGAAGCCGAGGACGAAGGGCGGGGCCAGCTCGCCCAGGAAGGCGGCCCACCGGCCGGAGCGGATCCTCAGGTCCGCCTGGTGCACGGCGGCGGCCTTGAGCCGCACGCGCACCCGGCCGGGGACGTCGCCGGCCTCGGGCTCGGGACGGTTGGCGATCCTGAGGACCTCGGGTCCGCCGTAGGAGATCACTTCGACGACGCGCATGGGGTACTCCTGCACTGCTCGGTACTGCTCGTGTACTCCTCGTACGGAAGCCCCCTCGTGGCCATTACACAGAGGCTCCCCACCCCCGGCAACCGCTGATGGCCCGCCCGTGGGCCGACCGGAACCCGGCGGGAATCCGGCGGGAACCCGGCTTGCGGAAGGGAGAACTCCAGGTGACGGGTGGCGACGTCCCCCGCGCGACCGCACACACGTCCGTACCGTCACGCGCGTGGACTGGCTCACCTCCGAGAACCTCATCGCCGTGGTCACCGCGCTCATCGGCGTCCTCGTCTCGATCGGCGTCGCCTGGTACCAGTGGTGGGTGCCGCGCCAGCGGCGGATCGGCTACCGGATCCAGCTGGACACGGCCATCGGCAGCGCGGCGAACGGCGCCGCCGCCGGCACCGGCGCGGCCGTGCGGCGCGGCTACTTCGACGCCAGCCCCGGCCTGGAGGACGCCACCCTCGTCCTGCTCAGGATCGAGAACGACGGGGCCCTGTCCGTCACCGCCGACCACTACACGGACGGGGACGACCACGGGCTCACGGTGGAGTTCGCGGGGCGGCACGTGAAGGCGGTCGTCGTCACCGCCCCCGACCACCCCCGCCTCCTCAGCCACTTCCCCGACACCTGGACGGGCCCCGCCGAGGGCGCCACCAGCGTCCTGCTGCCGAAGGTCCCGCTCAACCGGGGCGCCTACTACAAGCTGCTCGTCCTGCTCGGCGGCGGCCCGATCGGCGGCGAGGTCACGGTCGACGGCAGCCTCGCCGAGGGCCGCGTCCACCCCAACAGCAGCGTCACCCCCGACGACAAGCTCCCCGTCTTCAGCCGGGCCGCGCTGTCCGTCACGGTCGTCCTCACCGCGTGCGTCGTCGCCCTCGCCGCGCTCGTCGTCCGGGAGGAGACCCCGCCGCCGATCGGCTGCGCCCGGGGCACCCTCACGGTCACCGGCTCGACGGCCTTCGCCCCCGTCGTACGGGAACTCGCGAAGAAGTACGAGAAGGACTGCGCGGGCTCGACGGTGGTCGTGGACGCGCACGGCTCGACCGCCGGGATACGGGAGCTGGCCGCCGCCGGGGAGAAGGCGTCCAAGAAGAAGGCGTCGGGAGAGGGGGCGTCCGGGGAGAAGGGCGCCCCCGCCGTCGTCGCCCTCTCCGACGGGCGCAAGCCCGGCGGCTACCCGAAGCTGCGGGAGAGCATGGTCGCCGTCTCCCTCTTCACCCTCGTCGTCCACGACGACGTCCCCGTCCGCGACCTGAGCCGGGACCAGCTCCGCCGGATCTACCGGGGCGACATCACCGACTGGAGCGAGGTCGGCGGCCCCCGCCTGCCGATCCTGCTGGTGAGCCGGGACGCCAACTCCGGCACCCGGGAGGTCTTCCAGCGCCGGGTCCTGGGCCGCAACGAACCGGCCCACTCCTCCCGCGACTGCGCGCACCGCGACGACCCCGAGTCGAAGGTGACCCGCTGCGAACTCGACTCCACCGAACAGGTCCTGGCCACCGTCGCCCGGCTCCCCGGCGCCCTCGGCTACACCGAACTGCGCGCGGGCAGCACCCTGGAGGGCCTGCGCCGGGTCGCGATCGACGGGCGCTCCGCGAACGTGGACGAGCTGGGCGCGTCCGGCTACCCGTACCGGGAGATCGAGTACGCCTACACCTGGGGCGAGCCGCCGGCCGACTCCCTGACGTCCAGCTTCCTCACCTACCTCACCCGGGGCAGCGGCCAGGACGTCGTCCGCGTCCACGGCCACCTGCCCTGTGCCACCCCGAAGGGGCTGCGGATCTGCGGGGACGGCTGAGAACTCCCGGGGACGGCCGTCGGCGGTTCTGGCATGCTCTGACGACGTGGAGCCATTGAACGCGCAAGACCCGGTGCGCATCGGCCCGTTCCGACTGGTCGGCCGCCTCGGGGTCGGGGGGATGGGCCGGGTGTTCCTGGCGCGCTCGGCCGGGGGCCGGACGGTCGCCGTGAAGGTGGTGCACGCGGAACTGGCCGCCCGGGACGAGTTCCGCCGCCGGTTCGCCCGCGAGGTCGCCGCCCTGGAACGGGTCGGCGGCGCGGGCACGGCCCCCGTCCTCGGCTCGGACACCGGCGCCGAGGCCCCCTGGGTCGCCATCGGATACGTGCCGGGGCCCTCGCTGCGGACGGTGGTGGGCGACGAGCACGGGCCACTGCCGACCGAGACCGTACGGACCCTGGCGTCCGGGCTCGCCCGCGCCCTCGGCCACGTCCACACCGCCGGGCTCGTCCACCGCGACCTCAAGCCCTCGAACGTCCTGCTGACCGTCGACGGACCGCGGATCGTCGACTTCGGCATCGCCCGCGCCGTCGACACGGTCGCCGAGGACGGCGACCTCACCACCACCGGGGCCGTCGTCGGCTCGCCCGGCTTCATGTCGCCGGAGCAGGTGCGCGGCGAGCGCCTCACGCCCGCGTCGGACGTCTTCTGCCTGGGCTCGGTCCTCGTCTACGCGGCGACCGGCCGCTCCCCGTTCGGCTCGGCGGACAGCGGCGTCCACGCCACCATGTTCCGCATCGCCCACGACGAGCCCGACCTGACGGACCTGCCGCCCGCGCTCTCCGGCCTGATCCGGGCCTGCCTCGCCAAGGACCCGGCGGCCCGCCCCTCGACCGGCGAACTCGTCGAGACCCTCCCGGTCACCGAGCCCTGGCTCCCGGCGGACGTCCTCGCCCGGCTCGGCCGGCACGCGGCGCGGCTCCTCGAGGCGGAGGCGGTTCCCGGCGGTACGGCCGCCGGGGACCCGGCTCCCACCGGGAGCACCGGGGCCGGCGGGGGCCCGACCGTCACCCCGCCCCGCCCCCGGCGCCGCCGGGCCCTGCTCGCCGCCGTCACGGTCCTCGCGGTGGCGGCCGCCGCCACCGTCACGTACGCCGTCTGGCCCGGCACCGGCGCCGACGGGAAGGAGCCGGGACGGGGGAAGGGGAAGGAGCGGACGGGCGGCGCCTCCCCCGGCCCCGCCGGAATCGTCCCGGCCGCCTTCCTCGGCGCCTGGGAGGGCGTGCTCCAGGGCGGGGAGGACCACCCGAGGGAGACCGCCCGCATCGAGATCACCCAGGGCCCGGCCGGCGCCAAGAACGCCGTCTACGTCCAGGTCTCCGAGAGCCGCCTGTGCATGGGCCGCTCCCGGCTCGTCTCGGCCGACGAGGACGAGGTCGTGTACGGCGAGTCCGACGTGACGACCAGCGTGCCCGCCGCGCGCTGCACCCCGGCCGCCCACCAGACCCTCGCCCTGCGCTCCCCCGACGTCCTGGAGTGGACCTCGGGCGCCGCCAGGACCACCTTCCGCAAGGCCCCCACCGGCACGTCCGTCGTCCCCGCCCGCTTCCTCGGCGCGTGGCAGAACGTCCCCCGGCCGGAGGTCTACGGGGACCAGGACGGGCGGTACGGCACGTGGGTGACGGTCACCCAGGGGCCGGTCGGCACCCGGGTGGTCCGCTTCCGGGACGTCTTCCCGCGCACGGACGAGGACGGCGCCCCCACCCCCGAGACGGTCTCCTGCGGCTCCACCGCCGTCCTCGGCGGCGCCGGGAACCTGCTGGTGATCGGCCCGCAGGTGCGGGACCCGGCCGCCTGGGACTCCGAGTGCGCCGAGAACGGCTCCAGCTACCTGGAGATCGTCCCGTGGAAGGGCAAGGACCGGCTCCTGGTGTACCCGATGGTCGACGCGGAGCCGGGCGAGTACCAGCGGCGGTCCTAGGGGGTGTCCGGAAGGTCCCGTGCGGTGTCCGCGGCGCCGTGCGGGACCTTCCGGACACCCCCCAGAACGGGCGAGGGCCCGCGCCCCGGTCGGTGACCGGGAGGCGGACCCTCGTGCGCACTTCTTCCGGAGGTCCTAGAGGAAGGAGTTGATCTCGATCGTCTCGGTGCGGCCGGGGCCGACGCCGATGGCGGAGATCGGGGCGCCCGACATCTCCTCCAGGGCCTTCACGTACGCCTGCGCGTTCTTCGGCAGGTCGGCGAAGGTCTTGGCCTTGGTGATGTCCTCGGACCAGCCCGGCAGCATCTCGTAGACCGGCTTCGCGTGGTGGAAGTCGGTCTGCGAGTAGGGCAGCTCCTCGACGCGCCTGCCGTCGATCTCGTACGCGACGCAGACCGGGATCTGCTCCCAGCCGGTGAGCACGTCGAGCTTGGTGAGGAAGAAGTCGGTCAGGCCGTTGACGCGGGTCGCGTAGCGGGCGATGACCGCGTCGAACCAGCCGCAGCGGCGGTCGCGGCCGGTGGTGACGCCGCGCTCGCCGCCGATGCGGCGCAGGTCCTCGCCGTCCTTGTCGAACAGCTCGGTCGGGAACGGACCGGCGCCGACCCGGGTCGTGTAGGCCTTGAGGATGCCGATGACCCGGGAGATCTTCGTCGGGCCCACGCCGGCGCCGGTGCAGGCGCCGCCCGCGGTCGGGTTCGAGGAGGTGACGAAGGGGTACGTGCCGTGGTCGACGTCGAGCAGGGTGCCCTGGCCGCCCTCGAAGAGCACGACCTTGTCCTCGTCGAGCGCGTTGTTGAGGATCAGGGTGGTGTCGGCCACGAAGGGCTTGATCTGCTCCGCGTACTGGAGCATCTCCTCGACGATCTGCTCGGCCTCGATGGCCCGCCGGTTGTACAGCTTGGCGAGGAGCTGGTTCTTCCCCTCCAGGGCCGCTTCGACCTTCTGGGTGAGGATCGACTCGTCGTACAGGTCCTGGACCCGGATGCCGACGCGGTTGATCTTGTCGGCGTAGGTCGGACCGATGCCACGGCCCGTGGTGCCGATCTTGCGCTTGCCGAGGAACCGTTCCGTCACCTTGTCGAGGGTGACGTTGTACGGGGTGATCAGATGGGCGTTGCCACTGATCAGGAGCTTCGACGTGTCGACGCCGCGCTCGTTCAGTCCGCTCAGCTCGGAGAGCAGGACCGCCGGATCGACGACGACACCGTTTCCGATCACCGGGGTACACCCCGGCGAGAGGATTCCGGAAGGGAGAAGATGCAGCGCGTACTTCTGGTCGCCCACGACGACCGTGTGGCCGGCGTTGTTGCCGCCCTGGTAGCGCACCACATAGTCAACGGATCCACCGAGCAGGTCGGTGGCCTTTCCCTTGCCCTCGTCACCCCACTGAGCACCGAGCAGCACAAGTGCGGGCACAGGCGTACACCCCTTCCGGGTGGGGCATGTCCAAGGTCAGGGGGCGTACGCCGCCTCACCGGTGTGCCCCGGAATAGACGAAGCCCCTGGCGCAATAGCGCAAGGGGCTCTTGCACAAAGATGCTACCCGAGGAAGGACCGAGGTGTCGGATCACGACCAGCTGCTGGTCATCGTCGACCCGGTCGCCCGCCGAAGCGACGGCGAGTCCGTACGGATCGCGAAGGATGTCCTGCTCGCGGGCGCGGAGGCGAAGATCTGCCTGCCGGACGGCCCGGAGGAATTCTCCCGGGCCCTGGCCCGGCGCGGCTCCCGGCGCCCCGTGCTGCTCGGGGACGACCGGGCCCTGCTGCGCACGGTGACGCTGCTGCACCGCGAGCGGGACCTCGCCGGGAGGGCCCTCTCCCTGGTCCCGATCGGCACCCCGGAGGCGCTGGAGGTCGCGTACGCGCTCGGCGTGCCGCACTCGACCCCGGCGGCGGCGCGGGCGGCCCTGGACGGGGCGGTCCGCCGTCTGGACCTCCTGGTGGACGACAGCGACGGCGTCGTCCTCGGGGACCTCCTGGTCCCGGCCGTCCCCGCCCCGGCCTCGGCGGCCCCGTCGGTCTGGGGCACCTGCCGCTCCCTGGTCCGCACCCTGGTCCGCCCGGCCCCGACGGCCCTCGCGGTCCGCACCCACCCCCTGCGGGTGGAGGCGGACGGCGTCCTGCTCGCGGACGTCGACGCCCCGCTGGAGGCCCTGACGGCCCGCTCGGTCGCCGGCACGGCCGAGGTGACCGTCCACCCCGCGTCCTCCCCGCCCCGCCGCGCCACCGCCCACACCCTCACCGTCTCGGGCCCGGACTTCCACTACCGCGCGGACGGCCACCTCTCGGGACCGGTCCGGAGACGGACGTGGACGGTACGGGAGGGGGCGTGGGGGCTGACGCTGCCGCGGGGGTGAGCACCGCTCTCCTCAAGCGGGTGTGATCCGGCTCCGACGGTCGGGCCGCGGCGGTCCGGCCGACGACGCCGTCCGCCCGGTCCGGGGCGACGCCGACACCCTCACGAAGGACACGGGCGCGGCTTCCGCCCGCCGCACCCCGAACCGGCGCGGGAACTCCACGAAGACCGGCGGCGGACGCAGGTCGGCGAACGAAGCACTCCGGCTCCGGCTGCGTGCGGGCAGACGGGGGTGTGCTCTCGTGGAGGCGCACAGTAGGTTGTCGCGCCGGGGAGGGAACATGGCGGACATGAACCACTGGCGGAACGACCCGCACTGGTACTGGGTGGTCCTCTTGCCGATCCTGGCGATGCTGGTCGTCGAGGACAGCACCATCACCCGGTCCTTCATGGCGGTGGGGCTCCTCTCGACCGGCGTGCTCCACGGGCGCGAGTGGGTGAGGTGGAACAGCCGGAAGACCTCGTCGAGCGAGCCGGCCCTCACACCTCCACCAGCAGCTCCTCGAACCCCCTGATCACGTACCCCGCCTTGCGCACCGGCTCCGACACCAGCCGCATCCCCGGGGCCCGCCGCAGTAGTTCCTCGAAGAGCGTCGTCAGTTCCAGGCGGGCCAGGGGGGCGCCCAGGCAGTAGTGGATGCCCGCGCCGAAGGTGAGGTGGGGGTTGTCGGGGCGATCGAGGTCGAGGGTGTCGGCCGTGGGGCCGAAGCGGGCCGGGTCGCGGTTGGCCGAGCCGAGGAGGAGGGCGACCTCCGAGCCGCGGGGGATCAGCCGGCCGCCGATCTCGATGTCGTCGAGGACCCAGCGCTCGAACATCTGGAGCGGGGTGTCGTGGCGCAGGAGTTCCTCCACAGCTGTGGACAAGTTTTCGAGGCGTGGACGGACGCCCTCCTGGAGGAGGATCCGCCAGCCGTTGACCGTGGTGTTCACCGTGGCCTCGTGGCCCGCGTTCAGGAGCAGGACGCAGGTCGAGATCGTCTCCTGTTCCGTCAGCTCCGGGACGCCGACCAGGGCCGAGATCAGGTCGGGGCCGGGGTTCTTCCGGCGCCTCGCGATCAGTTCCCGCAGATAGTCCGAGAACTCCACCGACGCCTCGACCGCCCGCCTCGCCGTCTCCTCCGACGGGTTCAGCTCGAACATCCCGCAGATCGCCGCCGACCAGGGCCGCAGCCGCGCCCGCTCCTCGTCCTCCGCCGGGACCCCCAGCATCTCCGCGATCACCGCGACCGGCAGCGGCTCCGCCACCAGGGCCTGGAGGTCGCCGCCGCCCGCCGCGACCAGGTCCCCGACCAGGCCGGCGGCGAGGCGCCGTACCGTCGGGGCCAGGTCCTCGACCGTCCTCGGGGTGAACGCCTTGGAGACCAGGCGGCGGATCCGGGCGTGGTCCGCGCCCTCCAGGTCCAGGAGCCCGTGGTCGTTCAGGGTGTGGAAGGGCTCGTGCGCCGGGTCCGGGGCCTCCCGGCCGAACTCCTCGTGCGTGAAGCGGTGCGTGTACGTACGGCCGAGCCGCCGGTCCCGGAGGAGGGCCGACACGTCCTCGTGGTGCGGGACCAGCCACTGGCGGGTCGGGCCGTGCCAGTGGGCCCGGCCCGCCGCCCGCAGCTCGGCGTAGGCCGGGTAGGGGTTCGCTACGAATTCCGGGGACCAGGGGTCGTACGCGGTGTCGGTGGCGTCCATGACAGGACGTTACCCACCGACCCGCACCAGCCCCGCCTCGTACGCGAACACCGCCGCCTGCGTGCGGTCCCGCAGGCCCAGTTTCACCAGGATCCGGCTCACGTGCGTCTTGATCGTGGACTCCGCGACGACGAGGTGGTCCGCGATCTCGGAGTTCGACAGGCCCTGCGCGATGAGCACCAGGACCTCCGTCTCGCGCTCGGTCAGCTCCCCGATCTGCGCCATCGCCGGCGGGCGCGGCGAGGCGCCCGGCGCCTTCGCGAACTCGGTGATCAGGCGCTTGGTGACGGTCGGCGCGAGCAGCGCCTCGCCGGCCGCGACGACCCGGACGCCGTCCGCGAGCTGCCGGGCCGAGGCGTCCTTGAGCAGGAAGCCGGAGGCCCCGGCGCGCAGCGCCTGGTACACGTACTCGTCCAGGTCGAAGGTGGTCAGGACCAGCACCTTCGCGTCCGCGTCGGCGGCGACGATCTCCCGCGTGGCCTCGATGCCGTTCAGCTCCGGCATGCGGATGTCCATCAGGACCACGTCGGGGCGGAGGGCGGCGACCTGGGCGATCGCCTCCCGGCCGTTGACCGCCTCGCCGACGACCTCGATGTCCGGCATCGCGCCCAGCAGGACCGAGAAGCCCTCCCGGACCATCATCTGGTCGTCGACGATCAGCACCCGGATCACTTCTCGGCCTCCTCGCGGCTCACGGGGACGAAGGCCGTCACCTCGTAGCCACCGTCCTCGGTGGCCTCGGCCGTCATCTCGCCGCCCAGCATCGTCACACGCTCCCGCATGCCGGTGATGCCGTGCCCCGCTCCCGGCGACGGCTTGACCAGGCCGCGCGCGGGGCCGTTGGCGATGCGCAGGCCCAGGCCGCCGAGCACGTACGACACCTCGACCTTCGCCGCCGCGCCCGGCGCGTGCCGCAGCACGTTCGACAGGGCCTCCTGGACGATCCGGTACGCGGAGAGCTCCACGCCCTGCGGCAGCTCGCGCACCGCGCCGGTCACCGTCTTCTCGATGTCGAGGCCGGCCTCGCGGACGTTGGCGACGAGCGCCTCCAGGTCGCCCAGGGTGGGCTGCGGGGCGTCGGGCGCCTCGTAGTCCTCGGCGCGGACGACCCCGAGGATGCGGCGCAGCTCGGTCAGCGCGGCGACCGCGTTCTCCCGGATGGTGAGGAAGGCCTGCTCCAGCTCCGGCGGCGGGTTCTCCACCCGGTACGGCGCGGCCTCCGCCTGGATGGCGACCACCGACATGTGGTGGGCGACGACGTCGTGCAGCTCGCGGGCGATGGTGGTCCGCTCCTCCAGGAGCGTCCGCTTCGACCGCTCCTGCTCGGTGACCGTCTGCTGCGCGGTGACCTCGCGGTCGGCCTGGCGGCGGACCTGGAAGACGGTGACGGTGAGCAGGACGAGCGCGGAGGCGAAGAGCAGCGGGGCCGTGTCGGAGCCGCGCCCGACGCCGAGGAAGGCCTCCATGAAGACGGAGAAGACCGCCGTCGCGATCCACATCCACGCCGCGGCGCGGGGCCGGGTGCGGACGGCCACCACGCCCAGGACCACCAGGTGCATGAGGAGCGTCGCGTCCGGCCAGGGCCAGCCGTCCTGATAGCCGGTGATGAGCCCGACGAAGGGCGTCACGCCGAGCGAGGCCCAGAAGGCGAGGACCGGCCGGACCAGGGTGAGCAGCACGATCGCGGCGGGCATGAAGGCGGCCACGAACGCCAGCGGACCGAAGTGGTAGTAGATGCCGTCGTATCCCATGCCGAAGACGACCACCGCCCAGAAGGCGACGAACGCGTGCGGGAGCAGTCCCGTGTAGACCCGTATCCGCCTCGGCAGGAAGCGGGTCGGGCCGCGGTCCACGTCCATGCGCGACAGCGGCCGGTAGGCGAAGGCGTCGTGGAAGAGTTCCTGCCGCAGCCCCCCGAGGGCCGCCTGCACCAGGCGGAACTCGGGAGCCCGGCTCGTCCCGGGGGTCTGTGTCTGAGTCACGCCGATTACGGTACGGGGGCCGCCGGGGCGGGTCGTCCCGCTCCCTACGGATCCTTCCCCGTCCGTCCTGAGTACTACGAAAGGCCCCGGGGTCCCCCCAGGACGGTCACCAGGCCAGCTGGGCGATCTCCTCCGCCACCACCGCGCACGCGTCCGTCGCCGGGTCGATCAGCGGGAAGTGGCCGGTCTCCTCCAGGAGCGTCAGGCCGACCGTCTCGCCGGCCCCCGCCGCCGCCTCCGCGTACGCGTCGGCCACCGCGTACGGCACGACGACGTCCTCGCGGCCCTGGACGACGGTGGTCGCGATGCCGGTGGGGAGGAGGGCGGCCGGGTCGGCGGAGGCCGCGCGGGTCCCGTACGCCTCCGGTCCGCCGAGGAGTTCGGTGACCGCGCCGCCGCACACCCCGAGCTCGACCGCGCGCGCGAAGTGGGCGATCGGGGCGAGGGCGACGACCCCGCGCAGCGGCGGCGGGGCCGGCAGCCGCCAGGGGGATCCGGCGGGCAGCACGTGCCGGGCGGCGGCCCACAGGGCGAGGTGCCCGCCGGCCGAGTGCCCGGTGAGCACGATCCGGCCCGTGTCGGCCCGCGGCAGGTGCGCGGCGGCGAGCTCCGGCACGGCGTCCAGGGCGGCGGCCACGTCGTCGAAGGTCTCGGGCCAGCGCCCGGCGACCGGGGCCGTGCCGCCCTGGTGGGGGAGGCCGCCGCCGCGCCGGTACTCGACGCTGGCGATGGCGAAGCCGCGGCGGGCCAGGAAGTCCGCGAACGGCGTCAGGTGCCCCCGGTCGTAGGGGGCCCGCCAGGCGCCGCCGTGCAGGGCGACGACGAGCGGGGCCCGGTCGCGTCCGTCGCGCGGGGCGTAGAAGTCGACCACCTGGTCGGGGTGGTCGCCGTACGCGGCGGTGGCGTCCGGGGCGACGGCCGGGTGCGAGAAGGCCGACGCCTCTTCGGCGGCGTCGCGCGCGGCGGGATCCATGGGCTGTTCCAACCTCTCGGGTACGGGGCCGAATTGGCCTGACCTGCGGGGACGGTACCAGGACCGGAGCCCCGCGGATCAGGTGGTCATCGGACCCGCGCACCCCTTACGCGGCCGGTACGTCCGCCAGGACCTCCGCGAGGATCCGCGCCGCGCGCTCCGCGTCCGCGAACCCGACGTACAGCGGCGTGAAGCCGAACCGCAGGACGTCGGGGCGGCGCAGGTCGCCCACGACCCCGCGCCGGATCAGTTCGGCCATCACCGCCGGGGCCTCGGCGCAGCGCAGCGCGATCTGGCTGCCGCGCTCGTCGTGCGCCCCGGGCGTGACCGACTCGACCCGGCCCTCGGGGACGTACGCCGCCACGCACTCCAGGAAGAAGTCCGTCAGGGCGAGGGACTTGGCCCGCACGTCCTCGACCGCGACCCCGTCCCACACGTCGAGGGCCGCTTCGAGCGCGAGGAGGGAGAGGATGTCGGGCGTGCCGACCCGGCCCCGCACGGCGCCGGCCGCCGCCTCGTACCCGGGGGTCATGGCGAACGGGTCGGCGTGCGAGTTCCAGCCGGGCAGCGGCGAGTCGAAGGCCGCCTGGTGGCGCTCGGCGACGTACAGGTAGGCGGGCGCGCCGGGGCCGCCGTTCAGGTACTTGTACGTGCAGCCGACGGCCAGGTCGACCCCGTGGGCGTCCAGGCCGACGGGCAGGGCGCCCGCGCTGTGGCACAGGTCCCAGACGGCGAGCGCGCCCGCCGCGTGCAGGGCGGCGGTGACGCCCGGCAGGTCGTGGAGCCGGCCGCTGCGGTAGTCGACGTGGTTGACGAGGGCGGCGGCCGTGCGCGGGCCCGCCGCCTCCGCCATCGCGGCCGGGTCGAGGGGCACGATCCGGTGACCCGTCATCCGCGCCGCCGACTGCGCGATGTACCCGTCCGTGGGAAAGGTCGTGGCGTCCACCAGGATCTCGTCGCGTCCGTCGCCCGCCAGACGGGCGGCGGCGACGACCGCCTTGAAGACGTTCACGCTGGTCGAGTCGCCGACCACGACCTGTCCGGGACCGGCGCCGACGATCGGGGCGATCCGCTCGCCGACCCGCTCGGGCGCGGTCCACCAGCCGGACTCGTCCCAGGAGCGGATGCGCAGCTCGCCCCACTCGCGGGTGATGACGTCGGCCATGCGGGCCGGGACGTGGGCGGGCAGCGCGCCGAGCGAGTTGCCGTCGAGGTAGACGGTGTCCGCGTCGAGGGCGAACCTCTCTCGGTGCCCGGCCAGTCCGTCGGTCGCGTCGAGGTCCCGGGCCCGGGTTTCGAGGTGGTCCTCGCGACGGCTCTTGAGGCGGTCCCTGAGCTGGTCCTTGAGGCGGCCCTTGAGGAGATCAGACATGGCTGCGGGCCGTCCAGAGCTCGGGGAACACGTTCTTCTGCGCCCGCTTCTCCAGCCAGGCCACGCCCGCCGAGCCGCCGGTGCCGGTCTTGGCGCCCATCGCGCGCCGGGTCGCCACCAGGTGGTCGTTGCGCCAGCGCCAGACCAGCTCGGCCACGTCGCTGAGGGCCTCGCCGAGCCGGACCAGCTCGGCGTTCTGGTCGGGGTCCGCGTAGATCCCGGCCCAGACCGCCTCGACCTCGGGCGAGGAGTCGTACCGCTTCGAGAGGTCGCGGCCCAGGACGGCGGCCGGGACGGGCAGGCCGCGCCGGGCGAGCAGGCCGAGGACCTCGTCGTACAGGCTCGGCTCGTGGAGCGCCTTCTCCAGCTCGGCGTGGACGCGGGGCGCGCCCCGGTGCGGGACGAGCATGGACGCGGACTTCTCGCCGAGCAGGAACTCCATCCGGCGGTACATCGCCGACTGGAACCCGGAGCCCTCGCCCAGGGCGCCCCGGTAGGAGTTGAACTGGGCGGGGGTGAGGTGGGCGAGCGGCCGCCAGGAGTGGTTCAGTGCCTCCAGCTCGCGCACGGAGCGCTTGAGCGCGTCCATGGCGACGGGGATCCGGTCCTCGCGCAGGGCGCGGCTCGCGGTCTCCCACTCGTGCACGATCACCGTGAACCACAGCTCCATGACCTGGGTGGTGACCAGGAAGACCATCTCGCCGGGGTCGTCCGAGCGGAGGTGCTGGAGGTGGGTGAGGACGTCCGCCTGGACGTAGTCCTCGTACGGCGTCGTGCCCGCGAAGTCGAGGTTCGGGTCGTCGACGACCGAGCCGGCTCCGGAGGCATCGGGAAGGCCTGGAAAGGCTGACATTTCTGTCTCCTCGATACGTTCTTCCGGGTAGCGGTCCGCTCCACCGTCCGACACCTCGTGCGGCACGGGAGCTCCGGTCCCCTCGGGAGGCGCGCTCCGTCGCGCGCCGTCCCAACCGCATCATGGCACGATCGGCCCCGTGATGTAGCTCCCGTCTTCGTCATACGGATAAGCGTTCGAAACGCAGCCGTCCAGGCCCTTGATCTGCTGCATCATCGCGGGCGCGGGCTTTCCCGGGCCCGGGCAGGCCATGTGCTGCCGGATGCCGATCTCGTGGCCGACCTCGTGGTTGATGATCAGGTGCCGGTACTCGGCGGGCTCCCCCGCGAAGGTCGGGGAGCCGAGCATCCACCGCCTGAGGTTCACGACGACGCCCTCGGTGGTCTCGCAGTTCAGCTCGCCGCCGGTGTCGAGGCCCTCGCGGAGGCAGAGCGCGTCCGCCGTGTCGGGGGTGGCGATCCGGATGACGAAGTCGGCCTCCTCGCCCTCGGAGACCAGCTGGAAGCGGCCCCGGCCGTGTGCGGCCCAGCCCTGCGGATGGGCCAGGATCCGCTGGATCTCGGCGGCCGTCCCGTCCGCCCGGAGCTCGATGCCGTCCTCGACCTGGACCCGGTAGCGGCGCAGGGCGCCGCTGGTGCCGGTGGGGTCGCCGGAGGCCCGCGCGGTGGTGAAGGTGCCGGGGCCGGACCGGGGCACGACGGGCTTCTCCGGGACGGCCTCGGGCGTCGGGGCGGGCGTGGTCTCCGGGGTCGCCCCGGGCTCGGTGGGCCGGGGCGTCGGCGTCCGCTTCGGCTTCGGCCGCGCGGCCCGTGTCGGCGCCGGGGCCGGGGGCCGTGCCGGCTCCGCCGTGGTGGGCCGGGGCGCGGGCGGGGCGGTCGCCGGTTCCGTGACCGCGGCCTCGGGGCCGGGCGCGGGGAGGGCCGGGGCGGCCGTGCCGTCGGCCGGCCCGCCCTGGAAGTGGGCGAGGGCCGCGCCGCCGCCGAGCGCGAGGGCCGCCAGGACCAGGGCGGGGAGGGCGAGCCGGCGCACGGGGCCGGGTCCGTCCCCGCGCCGCCGGCTGCTCCGCGTACGTCGCCGTCCTGCGGGTGCGGCACGTTTGCCCACGACAGACCTCTCCCCTGCTCGGCCGGTGTGGGGAAGAGGAAGTGGGGCCTCGCTACCGGCGTTCGTCGGTGCTGCGGTTCCGGGGATCGTACCGGTCCCGCTCGAACAGACTCGAAAAGCGCGGGGTCGGTTCCGAAAAGGCGTGCGGCTTCGAAAAGACGCCGGGGCGGCGGCCGTCGACCGGCCACCGCCCCGGGGGTCGCGCCCGTGTCAGCCGAGCGTCTCCGCCGCCGTCTCCGAGGAGTCGCGCAGGAAGGTCGTGCAGCGCGCGTACTCCTCCTTCTCGCCGATCTCGCCGGCCGCCCGGGCCAGGGCGTGCAGCGCGCGCAGGAAGCCGCGGTTCGGCTCGTGCTCCCACGGGACCGGGCCGTGGCCCTTCCAGCCGTTGCGGCGCAGGGCGTCCAGGCCCCGGTGGTAGCCGGTGCGGGCGTAGGCGTACGACTCGACGACCCGGCCGCCCTCGAAGGCGTCGTCGGCGAGGCGCGCCCAGGCGAGCGAGGAGGTCGGGTACTTCGCGGCGACCTCCGCCGGGTCCGTGCCGCTCGCGAGCAGCTCGCGCGGGCCCGGTTCGTCGGGCAGGTGGGTGGGGGCGGGTCCCCCCAGCAGGTTCTCGTGGATGGCCATGGGCCCAGTCTGCCTCAGGACGGACGCCCCGAACCGCGCCCGGTCCCGCCCGCCGACCGGGGCCCCGGTCGGATCCGGGGCCCGCCCGCCGACCCGGGCTCCGGGTCCCGATCCCGGCCGGGACTCCGGTCCGATCCGGTACCCCGCCCCCTCAGCGGTCCGCGGCCCGGCCGCCCGGGTCCAGCGGCGGGGCCTGCACCCCGCAGTGCACCCGGCACTCCGGGTGGCAGGAAGCCCCGGTACCGGCCCCGGCGGTCCCGGCGGCCGGGGCCCTCATCGTCGTCCAGGCCAGGACCGCGCCCGCCACCAGGATCCCCGCGCACATCGGCATCGCGCGCCGGAACGTCTCCCCGAACTCGGCCGCCGAGCGGTACGCCTCCGGCCCCATCCCCGCCAGCATCGGCAGCGCGGCCACCGCGAGCAGCCCGGCCGCCCGCGCCGCCGCGTTGTTGATCCCGCTCGCCAGGCCCGCCCGCGACACGTCCACCGAGGCGAGGACGGTCGCGGTCAGCGGGGCGACCAGGGCCGTCATGCCGAGCCCGAGCACCAGCAGGGCGGGCAGCACGTCCCGTACGTACGAGGGCTCCTCCCCCACCCGCAGCATCAGCAGCATCCCGGCGGCGCACAGCAGCGGCCCCACCGTGAGCGGGATCCGGGGGCCGATCCGCTCCCCCAGCTCCCCGGACTTCGCCGAGAACAGCAGCATGAGCACGGTCGTCGGCAGCAGGGCCGTGCCGGCGGCGAGCGCCGAGTAGCCGGAGACCACCTGGAGCTGGAGGGCCGCCAGGAAGAAGAACCCGCCGAAGGCCGCGTACACGCAGAGGGTGACCAGGTTGACGGCCGTGAAGAGCTTCGAGCGGAAGATCGACGGCGGCACCATCGCCGCCTCGCCCCGCCGCCGCTCCAGCACCACGAAGCAGGCCCCGGCGACGACCCCGGCCGCCCCGGCCCACCAGGCCGCCCCGATCAGCGCGTACGTCACGAGCGCGAGCGCCGCCGCGCCCAGGACCGCGCCGAGCACGTCGAAGCGGCCGTGCGCGGTCTCGTCCCGCGACTCCGGGACGTGCCGGAGGGCGACCGGAACGCAGACCAGGGCGAGCGGCACGTTCAGGAGGAACACCCACCGCCAGCCCGGCCCGTCCACCAGCCAGCCGCCGACGAACGGCCCGATCGCCGCGCCCACCCCGCCGAAGCCCGACCAGAGCC
The DNA here is from genome assembly GCF_001280125.1 of Streptomyces sp. NRRL F-6492. Lineage (GTDB taxonomy): Bacteria > Actinomycetota > Actinomycetes > Streptomycetales > Streptomycetaceae > Streptomyces. The sequence continues at coordinate 98,949 of NZ_LGEG01000277.1, read as the reverse complement.
CGACGGCCCTGGCCCGGTCGTCCTCGTGGAAGCTCGCCTGGATCAGCGCGAGCGACCCGGGCGTGAGCAGCGCCCCGCCCACGCCCTGGAGCGCGCGGGCGGCGATCAGCACCCCGGCGTTCGGGGCGAGGCCGCAGAGCAGGGAGGCGGCGGCGAACCACACCACCCCGGTCACGAAGACCCGGCGCCGTCCGAACCGGTCGCCGAGCGAGCCGCCGAGCAGGATCAGCCCGGCCAGGGTCAGCATGTAGGCGTTGACCGTCCACTGGAGGACGGCGAGGTCGGCGCCGAGGTCCTCGCCGATGTGCGGCAGGGCGACGTTGACCACGGTGGAGTCGAGCAGCGCCATCCCGGAGCCCAGGACGGTGGTGAAGACGATCCACCGCCCGGTCCCGGAGGCCATCCGCACGTTCCGCTCGCCCATGTCCGCATGGTCCCGCGAAACGCGCCGCCCCGCGCCCCCGGGGCCCGGGGGCCTCAGGCGGTCCGCAGCCGGTTCGCCGCCCTGACCAGGGCTTCCACGCCCCGCTCGGCCTTCTTCCGGGGGCAGCCCACGTTCAGCCGGACGAAGCCCGGCGTGCCGTACGTCCCGCCCGGCATGATCGCGACCCGCTCCGCCGTCACCAGCTCCTCCTGGAGCCGGGTCTCCTCGATCCCGAGGGGCCGCAGGTCGATCCAGGCGAGGTAGCCGGCCTGCGGGGGCTCCCAGACCACCCCGGGAAGCCCCTCGGCCAGCCGCTCCCGGACCAGCTCCATCGTGCCCGCGACATAGCCGCGCAGCCCGTCCAGCCAGGCCGCGCCGTGCCGGTACGCGGCGATGTGGGCGGTCAGCGAGAGCACGGCGGGCGAGGCCAGCCCCTCGCCGGTCTCCATGCGCCGCACGAACGCCTCGCGCGCGTCGGGGTCGCCGACGATCCCGTACGAGCCGGAGAGCGCGGGGAAGTTGAAGGCCTTGGTGCCCGAGGTGACCAGCGCCCAGCGGCGCCCCCGGCCCCGCTCCGCGATCCGGGTCCACGGCACGTGCCGGTGCCCCTCGGTGGTCAGGTCCGCGTGGATCTCGTCGCTGACGACGCTCGCGCCGTGCCGCTCGGCGAGCTCCGCGAAGGCGGTCAGCTCCGCCTCCGTCCACACCCGGCCGGTCGGGTTGTGCGGGGAGCAGAGCAGCAGCATCCGGCTGTCCGGCCGGGCCAGCTCGCGCTCCAGGGCCTCCGCGTCCCCGACCGGGACCCCGCGCAGCTCGCGCCCGAGCCCGGTCACGGCCTTGCGGAAGCCGTCGTACGTGGGGGTGTGGACGACCACGCCGTCACCGGGCCCGGTCCACATCCGCAGGAGCTGCGAGAGCTGGTTGAGCACGGAGGGCGCGTACACCAGGGAGTCCGGGTCGATCGCGGTGTCGTACCGGCTCGCGTACCAGTGGCGTATCGCCTCGCGGAAGTCCCCGAGCCGCCAGTCCGTGTAGCCGAAGACCCCGTGGTCGACGCGCTCGCGGAGGGCGGCGAGCACCTCCGGCGGGGAGGCGAAGTCCATGTCGGAGATGGTGAAGGGCAGCAGGTCGGGCACGCCGAAGCGGTCCGCGATCCCGTCCCACTGGACGGACCAGGTGCCGCGCCGGTCGATCTCCCGGTCGAAGTCGTACATCAGGCCCTCTCGCCCTCTCCCCCGCCGGATCTCCCCGACGGACCTCCCCGACGGACGAAGGGCCCGGCCTCCCCGTCCGGGGGTGCCGGGCCCTTCGCTCATGACGTGCCTACTTGAGCTTGGTGCCGGTCGAGCGCAGCGCGGCACACGCCTCGGTCACGCGGACGGCCATGCCGGCCTCGGCCAGCTTGCCCCAGGTGCGCGGGTCGTAGGTGGACTTCTTGCCGACCTCGCCGTCGACCTTCAGGACGCCGTCGTAGTTGCGGAACACGTGGTCCACGACCGGACGGGTGAAGGCGTACTGGGTGTCGGTGTCGAGGTTCATCTTCACGACGCCGTTCTCCAGCGCGGTGGCGATCTCCTCGGCCGTGGAGCCCGAGCCGCCGTGGAAGACGAAGTCGAACGGGTCGGCCTTGCCGAACTTCGCGGCGACGCCCGCCTGGAGGTCCTTGAGGAGCTCGGGGCGGAGCACGACGTTGCCCGGCTTGTAGACGCCGTGCACGTTGCCGAAGGACGCGGCGAGCAGGTAGCGGCCCTTCTCGCCCAGGCCCAGGGCCTCGGCGGTGCGGATCGCGTCGTCGACGGTGGTGTACAGCTCGTCGTTGATCTCGTGCGTGACGCCGTCCTCCTCGCCGCCGGTCGGGGTGATCTCGACCTCAAGGATGATCTTGGCGGCGGCGGCCTTCGCGAGCAGCTCCTGGCCGATGGCCAGGTTGTCCGCGAGGGTCTCGGCGGAGCCGTCCCACATGTGCGACTGGAACAGCGGGTTCTCGCCCCGGGCGACGCGCTCGGCGGAGACGTCGAGCAGCGGACGGACGTAGCCGTCCAGCTTGTCCTTCGGGCAGTGGTCGGTGTGGAGGGCGACCGTGATGTCGTACTTCGCGGCGACGATGTGCGCGAACTCGGCCAGGGCGACGGCGCCCGTGACCATGTCCTTGTTGTACTGACCGCCCAGGAACTCGGCACCGCCGGTCGAGATCTGGATGATGCCGTCGCTCTCGGCCTCCGCGAAGCCGCGCAGCGCGGCGTGCAGGGTCTGGGACGAGGTCACGTTGATGGCCGGGTAGGCGAACTTGCCTGCCTTCGCCCGGTCGAGCATCTCGTTGTAGACCTCGGGGGTTGCGATGGGCATTCGTCCGCTCCTTGTGATGTGCGGGGTGTGTGCTGTTGCTGTCCCTGACCTGGGGGCGACGTCATCGTCGCCCCCATCCTTCCAGACTCTCGTCCGGGCTCCCATGGGCCCGGCACGCCGAAGGGCGGGGTGTTTCACGTGAAACACCCCGCCCCTGGCCAAAAGTGCAGGTCAGGACAGTTCTGGCCCTGCCCCGGGACCTAAGTCACGACTTCGCGGCAGTTACGCCAGGCCGAGATCGCCCAGCTGGTAGCCGGTGAGGTACGGCAGCCCGGCGCCGGCGACGGCGCCGGCGGCGCCCCGGTCCACGATCGTCGCCACGGCGACGACCTCGCCGCCCGCCTCGCGGACGGCCTCGACGGCGGTGAGCGGCGAGCCGCCGGTGGTCGAGGTGTCCTCGACGACGAGGCAGCGGCGGCCCTTGACGTCCGTGCCCTCGATGCGGCGCTGCATGCCGTGCGCCTTCTGCGCCTTCCGTACGACAAAGGCGTCCAGGCGCTGTCCGCGCGCGGCGGAGGCGTGCAGCATCGAGGTGGCGACCGGGTCGGCGCCCAGGGTCAGACCGCCGACGCAGTCGAAGTCCAGATCGGCCGTGAGGTCGAGCATGACCTGACCCACCATCGGGGCGGCCTCGCCGTCCAGCGTGATCCGGCGCAGGTCGATGTAGTAGTCGGCTTCCAGACCCGAGGAGAGGGTCACCTTGCCGTGCACCACGGCCTTGTCCTTGATCTGCTGGAGCAGCTCAGCGCGTACGTCAGTCATGGTCACGAGCTTAAGGGGCGGTCCGCTCAGGGGCGGCGCCAGCTCCAGGTGCTCTCGATCTCCAGGGGGTCGATCGGGGTGACCAGGCGCGGGTGGGTGTTGAGGCCGTTCGGGGGGCCGGACTGGGGCTCGACGCAGACCGCCTCCGCCTGCTCGTCGTAGAGCACGACCCACTCGGAGCGGCTGGTGACCCTCAGCTCCAGCTCCTCCGGCCAGGTGAGGGTGACGTCGACGCCGCCGGGCATGCCGAAGCAGTCGTCCCAGGGGCCGGGGAGGGGGTCGATCCGGCGGCCGGTGGGGAGGTGGTTCCCGCCGCGCTCCTCCTGCCAGGCGGGCGCGAAGTCGACCCGTACGTCCTGGCCGCCCCCGCCGAGGTTGCGCAGGAACCAGGGGTGCCAGCCGGCCTGGGCCGGGAACGAGTCGTCGTAGGCCTCGACGCCGAAGCGGAGGGTGAGGGAGTCCTCGGCCAGCTCGAAGACCTGGGTGACCCGGCCCCCGTACGGCCAGGGGTCGGCCAGCTCGCAGACGAACACGGCCTCGGTCTCGGAGACGCGGGCGGTCTTCCAGGCGAGGTCGCGGACGGTGCCGTGGATGGCATGCGGGGGCGCGTTGACCGGAAGGCGGTGGGTGGTGGCGCCGTTGCGGAAGCGCCCGTTCTCGGTCCGCCCGCACCAGGGCGCCATCGGGAAGCACCCGTACCGCTCGCCCTGGCGCAGCACCTCGGTGCCGCCGATGCGCAGGCCCTCGATCCGGCAGCCGTTGTCGGGGTTGATGGTCAACTCGGCGTCGCCCGCCGTCAGTCGCGTCTGCATGCTCACCCCCCGACCCTAAGCCTGCGGGGCACGGAACGCGGCCGACCGTTTCGGCGGCGCCCCGGGGGTGTCCTCAGCGGCGTCGCCGCAGGGCCCGGCCGACGACGACGGCGGAGGCGAGCGCGAGGGCCGCGGCCGGGGCGATCCAGCGCAGGGTGGCCCCGGCGCTGGTCGTCTCCGGGGCGGGCACGGGGGCGTACCGGCCGCGCGGCGGGGCGTGGTCGACCTCCTCGGCGCTCCGCCCGATCATGGTCCGGCGCGCGTGGGCGGCCTCGGCGGCGGGCTGCGGGGCGGGGAACTCGATCGGCGCGTCCCCGAAGTCCTCGCCGGGGAGGGGGTCGAGGGCGGGGGGCGGCACCGGGGCGTCGAAGACGGCGCCGCGGTCGGAGGGCTCCTCCACGCCGTCGTCGACACCGTCGTCGTCGGCGGCGGTCGCGGCGGCCTCGTCGCTCCCGTCGGCCTCGTCGCTCCCGTCGCTGTGAGCGGCATCGGTACCGGCGCCGGAACCCGCACCGGCGACGGCACCGGGCCCGGCGACGGCACCGAGACCGGCACCGGCATCGGCATCGGCATCGGCATCGGCGCCCGGGTTCCCGGTCTCCCCCGCGACCTCCGTCAGCGCCGCCACGAACCGGTCGAGCAGGCGCGTGCCCGCCGTGGCCCTGGCCTCGTCCGTCTCGTCGGCGAGCCGGCCGGTCGCCGACAGGGCGCCCGTGAAGCTCAGGTTCGTGCCCTCGGCCACCGGGGTGAGGACGACGGTGAGCGACAGCTCCGCCCCGCCCTTGCCCCGGACCTCGGCGCCCTCGCCCTCGTAGGTGATGGCGCCGTCCCGCTCGACGATCCGCAGCGCGCCCCGGTAGGTGACGGTGCGGCCGCCGGCCCTGACCTTGAGCCGGCCCGCCAGGGGGTCCGCTCCGGCGTCCCGCTGGAGACCGGGCACGCAGCGCACCACGCGGGCCGGGTCCGTGAGCGTCGCGCGCAGGGCCTCGGCCGGTACCGGGACGAACACCTCATGCTCCATGGGAGCCGAGCCTACTCAGACCGGGGCGCCGCGTCGCCTGTTCGCCCCGCACCGGGTGCTCCCGCCCCTCAGTCGCCGTACCTCGGGTGCACCAGCGTCGAGGAGGGCGGTCCGGCACCCGGGGGCCGCTCGGCGCGGCGGGCGGCGGCCGCCAGGGCGTCCCCGTCGAGCGAGCGCGGCCGGGGCCCGTCGGGGTCGAGGCCGAGGGCGGGCGGCCGGTCGCCCGGGACCGCCAGGAGGAGGCCCCAGTCGCGGGGCCCCGGCCCCGTACCGGCGGCGCGGTCGGCGCGGTCGGGGCCCGCGGCGAAGCCGGGGGCGCGGCCGCCCGCGCCGTAGGGCCGGGTCGCGAAGCCGGCGGCCCGCAGGGTGGCGTCGACCGTCCAGTAGGTGCGGGGCCGGTCGGTGGGCGAGCCGGCGTGGACGGCGAACCGCCCGGACCGGTCGAGGACCCGGGCCACGAGCCCGTAGAACTCCTCCGAGTACAGCTTGGCGCTGGAGGTGATCCCTGGGTCGGGCAGGTCGGAGACCACCACGTCGTAACGTTCCCGCACCCGGTCGGCGGCGCCCCGCAGCCAGTGGAAGGCGTCCTCGTGGACCACCCGGACGCGCGGGTCCCGGAACGCGCCCGCGTTGAGCCGGGCGAGCGCCGGATCGGTGCGGGCGAGGCGGACGACCCCGGGGTCGAGCTCCACGACGGTCACGGACCGGACGCCGGGGTGGCGCAGCACCTCGCGGGCGGCCATCCCGTCCCCGCCGCCGACGATCAGGACGCGCGCGTGCGGGCCGTTCATCGCGGGGTGGACGAGCGCCTCGTGGTAGCGGTGCTCGTCCTGCCCGGCGACCCGGAGCCGGCCGTCGAGGAACAGGCCGGGCGGCCCCTCCGGGCCCCCGGTCACCACGATCTCCTGGAGGTCGGTGTGGACGGCGACCCGCACGTCCTCCCCGTACACGGCCCGGCGCGCGGCCTGTTCGAAGTCGTCGACGAGGACGGTCGCGGTGCCGAGGACGGCCAGGACGCCCAGGTTCACGGCGAGGAGCAGGGCCCGGGAGCGGGCGGTCAGGTCGCGGCGGAAGACCCAGAGGACGAGCCCGCCGCCCGCGACGGCGTTCACCGCGCCGGTGACGAGCGCGCCGGTGAGCTGGCCGAGCCAGGGAAGGAGCAGGAACGGGAAGGCGAGGCCGCCGACCAGCGCGCCGACGTAGTCGGCGGCGAAGAGGTCGGCGACCGTCCCGGCCGCGTCGTCCGGCTCCCCCGGCGCCCCCTTCCGCCCGGTGCGCTGCATCAGCGACATCAGGAGGGGGATCTCCGCGCCGATGAGCACCCCGATCGCGAGCGAGAACGCCACGACCACGTACCGCGACTCGCCGAGCCAGGCGAAGGCCGCGTACAGCGCCATCGCCGAGCAGCCGCCGACCAGCGCGAGCGCGGCCTCGACCAGGCCGAAGCCGACGGCGGCGCGGCAGCGCAGCCGCTTGGCGAGGAGCGAGCCCACCCCCATCGCGAACACCATCACGGAGAGCACGACGGAGGCCTGGGTGACCGAGTCCCCGATCAAGTACGAGGAGAGGGCCACCAGTTCGAGTTCGTAGACCAGACCGCAGGCGGCGCAGACGAAGACCACCACGAGGACCGGGAGCCGCACCGCCTCGCGCGGCCGGACGGGCCGCCGCGCGGGCGCCCGCCGCACCCGCTCCTCGGGTCGCATGGTCACGGTCGGCTCGATCATGCAGTAACGCTACGTCACGGTCCGGACGCCCCTCGTCACCCGTCCGAGTGCACACGGGGCTTTCGGGGGGCGCATCAGAGTGCGGCGGGCATGCGCGCGCCGATCCTGGTCCTGGTCACCACCAACTGCCCCTCCTGCGGGTAGGCGTGCCAGGTGCGCCACCGCACCTGTCCTTCGTGGCGCTGCGCCAGCATCGCGGTGAAGGCGTGCGGGGAGCCGGGGAAGGTGCCGGCGAGTCCGTGGGGATGGTCGGCGACGAGCGCGAGCAACTCCTGCGCGCGGCCCGCGAAGGAGCCGTCGGAGAGCGTCTCGACGCGCGCGGCGAATTCGTACTCCCAGCCGCCGACGCGCTTGGAGACGCCGAGCGGGAGCGGGGTGCTGCTGCCGGGCATGCAGGCCACGGTCTCCGAGCAGGTGCGCCCCTCCTCCTCCAGGAGGACCTGGTGGGAGGCGCCGAGCAGCCTCAACTGGAGCTTGGCACCGGAGAGTTCGAGGTCGAGGACGGCGAGGGCGGGCAGCGGCTCGCGCCCGAGCGCCCAGGCCAGATCGGCCGCGCGCGTGTCGGTGTAGGAGGTCTTCAGGGAGGTGAGCATGGGTCGGCTCCGCAAACACGGTTTGACGGGTGGGCCGGGGGCGCCCCCGGTGAAGGGTTTCAACGGGAGTGGGGAATCGCCGGCTCGGGTCCACACACGGTCCGAGGGCTGTCTCTGTCAGGAGCGAGAGAACCACGGACGCCGGACGACTCGCAGCGTTTTTACCCAACTTGCCGTGGTTTCCAACCCCTTCGGGGACCCCACAGTTCAATTGTTCAACCGGATCGGTCCGCCGGGGCGCACGCCGGCGGACGGCCCCGTGTGCTCGGGCCCCGCCCACACGCCCGGCGCCCGCACCCGAAGACCGCCCCGCGCCCGCGGGACCTCCGCCCGAAGACCGCCCCGCGCGCACGCACGCGCACGCGTACCGACGGGCCGCCGACACCCCCGTGGCCGGCGGCCCGCCCGCTCAGCTGCCGCCGCAGCCGCCGCCACCGCAGCCGGAGCTGCTGGAACCGCAGGAGGAGCCGCCGCCGCCGCAGCCGCCACCGCCGCCCCCGTCGACCCAGACGCCGCCGGAGTCCGACCGCCGGCCGCCCCGCTTCGTACGCCTGGCGGGAGCGCGGGCGGCCGCGACGCGGTACGCGGCGAGGGACCTGCGGACGGCGGCGCGCTGGACGGCGGCCGCGCGCCGACTCTCCGCGGTGGCGACGAGCACGATGACGACCACGATGGCGACCGCGAGGACGATGCCGATGAAGAGTGCCATGAGTACTACCCCCGTTCTTCTGTGCGAGGGAGATTCCCATGCCGTTCCCGGCCCAAAGCACACTTGAGCAAGTCCAGAGCTTGGGCCCAGGATGGCGGGCATGACACGACCGCCGCTCAACCGCCGCCTCGCCGAGTTCGGCACGACGATCTTCGCCGAGATGTCCGCGCTCGCCGCCGAGTCCGGCGCGATCAACCTCGGCCAGGGCTTCCCCGACACCGACGGCCCGGAGGAGATCAGGGAGGCGGCGGTGCGCGCCCTGCGGGACGGCCGGGGCAACCAGTACCCGCCGGGCCCGGGCGTCCCCGAGCTGCGGACGGCCATCGCCGACCACCAGCGGGAGCGGTACGGCCTGGCGTACGACCCCGACACGGAGGTCCTCGTCACGGCGGGCGCCACCGAGGCGATCGCGGCCTCGCTCCTGGCCCTGGTCGAGCCGGGCGACGAGGTGATCGCCCTGGAGCCGTACTACGACTCGTACGCGGCCTGCGTCGCGATGGCCGGCGGCACCCGCGTCCCCGTCACCCTCCGCCCCCACGAGGGCTCCTACGTCCTCGACCTGGACGAGCTGCGGGCCGCCGTCACCGACCGGACGCGGCTGATCCTGCTCAACACCCCGCACAACCCCACCGGCACCGTCCTGACCCGGGCCGAGCTGACCGCCGTGGCCGAGCTGGCGGTCGAGCGGGACCTGCTCGTCGTCACGGACGAGGTCTACGAGCACCTGGTCTTCGACGGCGCCGAGCACGTGCCGATCGCGAGCCTGCCGGGCATGCGGGAGCGCACGGTCACCATCTCCTCGGCCGGCAAGACGTTCTCGTTCACCGGCTGGAAGGTCGGCTGGATCACCGCGAGCCCCGAGCTGACCTCGGCCGTCCGCTCGGCCAAGCAGTTCCTCACGTACGTCTCCGCCGGACCGTTCCAGTACGCGGTCGCCGAGGCGCTCCGGCTCCCGGACGCGTACTTCGACGGCCTGCGCGCCGGCCTGGCGGCCAAGCGGGACCTGCTGGCCGAGGGCCTCGCGCGGGCGGGCTTCGGGGTCTACCGCCCGTCCGGCACCTACTTCGTCACCACCGACATCCGTCCCCTCGGCGCCACCGACGGCTTCGCCTTCTGCCGCTCCCTCCCGGAGCGCGCCGGCGTCGTCGCCATCCCCAACGCCGTCTTCTACGACCACCGGGACGCGGGCGCCCCCTTCGTCCGCTTCGCCTTCTGCAAGAAGACCGAGGTCCTGGAGGAGGCCGTCTCCCGGCTCAAGCGGCTGGCCTGAGGACACGGGAAGGGCCCGGCTTTCCCCGCTGCGGGGAAAGCCGGGCCCTCGGCGTGGTGCGGGGGAGGCTCAGGCCTCTTCGCCGCCGGCCTTGTCCTCCGGGGACTCCAGGCCGAACTGCTCCACGATCCACTTGTCGAACTCGATGGAGGCGCGGACCCAGCTGACCGTGGAGGACACGAAGTGCTCCAGGGCGACGCCGGTGCCGATCAGCATCTGGGCCTCACCGATGAGACGGAGGGTGGCGGAGCCGTCCTCCTCCTCGTGCAGGTGGGTGTAGACCTTGGGCCACAGGGTGCGGCGGTTCCAGTCGTCGATCGCGTCGAGGATGCGCGCGCGGTCGTCGGCCGAGTGCGGACGGTCGTAGAACGTCCGGACCGAGAAGACCTGCTGCTCGTCCTCGCCGCGGAACATGAAGTAGGTGCGGAACTCCTCCCACGGCGCCGCGAGGTCGCCCTCGTCGTCGACGACGTACTTCAGCTCCATCTGGTCGAGGAGCTGCTTGACGAGGTCCTGGTCGGGGACGACGGGGCCCGCCGGTCCTGCGGCCTGAGGCTGGGGCTGGCCCCCGAAATTCGGAATCGAGGACGGGTCGATGCTCACCGTGTATTTCCCTTCGTACGGATGCTCGCCATCCTCTCCCATCCCGGGCGGTCCGTGGCAACCCCTGCTTCCGCGATCCGCTGCGGGCTGACAAGATCTGGTGCGCATGGGGGAGGAGACGGTGGCGACACGCGGGCCGGTGAAGGCGCGGCCGTGGACCTGGATCTGGGCCTCGGTCGCGATGACGGTGGTCTGCGGCGGGCCGCTGGCCCTGGTGGCCTGGGGCGCGGCGGCCTGGGACGGGGCCGGCGGGGCGAAGCCGGCCGACTGCTCCGAAGTGATGACCTTCGCCCGGGGGACGCTCCCGGCGGACGCCCGGGACGCCCGGTGCACGGGGGCCCACTGGCAGGAGTCGCGGGTCGTGGCCGAGTTCCGGACGGACCGGGCCGGTGCCGGGTCCTGGCTGTCCGCGACCTACCCGGACGGGGTGGCCCCGTCCTCCTGCGCGCGGGACGTGTGCCGGTCGGTGGAGTACGGCGAGGTGCTGTCCGTACGGGTCTCGATCGCGTACGAGGACGGGGAGACCGCCCTCGTACGCGTCGAGGCCTTCGACCACTGACCCGGGGCTAACGGGCGGCCGGGCCCACGATCAGGTTGTCCTCGAAGCGGTCCACCCGGACCGTGTCGCCGTCCTGGACCTCGCCCGCCAGGATCTCCCGGGCGAGCCGGTCGCCGATCGCCGTCTGGATCAGACGGCGCAGCGGCCGGGCGCCGTACGCCGGGTCGTTGCCCTCGTCGGCCAGCCACTCCAGGGCCGCCGGGGTGACGTCCAGGGTGAGGCGCCGCTCGGCGAGCCGCCTGGCGAGCCGGTCGATCTGGAGCCGGGCGATCCGGCCCAGCTCGGCCCGGTCGAGGGCGGAGAAGACCACCAGGTCGTCCAGCCGGTTGAGGAACTCCGGCTTGAAGCTGGCCCGCACCACCTCCAGGACCTGCTGCTTCTTCACGTCCTCGGAGGTCGCCGGGTCGACCAGGTACTGGCTGCCCAGGTTCGAGGTCAGGATCAGGATGGTGTTGCGGAAGTCCACCGTCCGGCCCTGTCCGTCGGTGAGCCGGCCGTCGTCCAGGACCTGGAGCAGGACGTCGAAGACCTCCGGGTGCGCCTTCTCCACCTCGTCGAGCAGGACCACGCTGTACGGGCGGCGGCGGACCGCCTCCGTGAGCTGGCCGCCCTCCTCGTAGCCGACGTAGCCGGGGGGCGCGCCGACGAGCCGGGCGACGGAGTGCTTCTCGCCGTACTCCGACATGTCGATGCGGATCATCGCCCGCTCGTCGTCGAAGAGGAAGTCCGCGAGCGCCTTCGCCAGCTCGGTCTTGCCGACGCCGGTCGGGCCGAGGAAGAGGAAGGAGCCGGTGGGCCGGTCGGGGTCGGCGATCCCGGCGCGGGTGCGGCGCACCGCGTCGGAGACGGCCCGGACGGCCTCGGACTGGCCGATGAGCCGCTTGCCGAGCTCGTCCTCCATGCGGAGCAGCTTCTGCGTCTCGCCCTCCAGGAGGCGGCCGGCGGGGATGCCGGTCCAGGAGCCGACCACGTCCGCGATGTCGTCCGGGCCGACCTCCTCCTTGACCATCGTGTCCTTGGCCGATTCCTGCTGGGCCTCGGCCTCGGAGGCCTCCTCCAGCTCGCGCTCCAGGGCCGGGATCTCGCCGTAGAGCAGCTTGGAGGCGGTGTCGAAGTCGCCGTCGCGCTGGGCGCGCTCGGCGCGGCCGCGGGCCTCGTCCAGGCGCTCCTTCAGCTCGCCGACCCGGTTGAGGGACTGCTTCTCCTTCTCCCAGCGGGCGGTGAGGCCGCGCAGCTCCTCCTCGCGGTCCGCGAGGTCGCGCCGCAGCTTCTCCAGGCGCTGCTTGCTTCCCTCGTCGGTCTCGTTCTTCAGGGCCAGCTCCTCCATGCGGAGCCGGTCCACGGAGCGCTGGAGCTCGTCGATCTCGACCGGGGACGAGTCGATCTCCATGCGGAGCCGGGAGGCGGCCTCGTCGACGAGGTCGATGGCCTTGTCGGGCAGGAAGCGGGAGGTGATGTACCGGTCGGAGAGGGTCGCGGCGGCCACCAGGGCGGAGTCGTTGATCTGCACCTTGTGGTGGGCCTCGTAGCGGCCCTTGAGCCCGCGCAGGATCGCGATGGTGTCCTCGACGGTGGGCTCGGCGACCAGGACCTGCTGGAAGCGGCGCTCCAGGGCGGGGTCCTTCTCGATCCGCTCGCGGTACTCGTCCAGGGTGGTCGCGCCGACCATGCGCAGCTCGCCGCGGGCCAGCATCGGCTTGAGCATGTTGCCCGCGTCCATGGCGGAGTCGCCGCCGGCGCCCGCGCCGACGACCGTGTGCAGCTCGTCGATGAAGGTGATGATCCGGCCGTCGCTCTCCTTGATCTCGGAGAGGACGGTCTTCAGGCGCTCCTCGAACTCGCCGCGGTACTTCGCGCCGGCGACCATCGCGCCGAGGTCGAGCGAGACCAGCCGCTTGTTCTTGAGGGACTCGGGGACGTCGCCCTTCACGATCCGCTGGGCGAGGCCCTCGACGACGGCGGTCTTGCCGACGCCGGGCTCGCCGATGAGGACCGGGTTGTTCTTGGTGCGGCGGGAGAGCACCTGGACCACGCGCCGGATCTCGTGGTCGCGGCCGATGACCGGGTCCAGCCTGCCCTCGCGCGCGGCGGCGGTGAAGTCCGTGCCGAACTTCTCCAGCGCCTTGTACTGCCCTTCCGGGTCGGGTGTGGTCACCCGGCGTCCTCCCCTGTTCGTCTCGAAGGCGTCCAGCAGCCTCTTCGCGCTCGCGCCCTGCCGGTCGAGGATCTCACCGGCCCGGCCGCCCTTGGCGGCGATGCCGACGAGGAGGTGCTCGGTGGACAGGAACTCGTCCCCGAGGTCCTCGGCCCGCCGCGCGGCGTCCGCGATGACCGCGAGCAGTTCGCGGTCGGGCTGCGGGGGCGCGACCGTGGAGCCGGCGACGCTCGGCAGGGCGGCGAGGAGCCGCTCGGCCTCGGAGCGCACGGCCGCCTGGTCGGCCTCGACGGCGGCGAGCAGGTCGGTGATGTTCTCGTTGTCCTGGCCGGCGAGGAGGGCGAGCAGCAGATGGGCCGGGGTCAGGTCCGGGTGTCCTCCGGACACGGCGCGGCCGGTGGCCGCGTTGATCGCGTCCCGGCTCCTGTTGGTCAGTTCGGCGTCCATGTGCGGTGCTCCTCCTCGGCGTGCGGGTGCCTCGCGGATCCGCCCGGATCCGCTCCATGACTTCCGTGACTCCTCAAGAGTACACAAAGTTGAGTCGGTATCGCTCAAGTCAACGGAGGGAGCCCCCTCCGGGTAGTTTCCGGGCATGGCAACGGATCCCAGGAACCCCTCCGACTCGTACCTCGGCTTCTGGCGCGAGTACCACATGTGCACCCTGACCACCCCGCGCCCGGACGGCACCCCGCACGTGGTCGCGGTCGGCGTCACGTACGACCCCGAGGGCGGGTACGCGCGCGTGATCACCAACAGGAACAGCCGGAAGGTCGCCAACGTCCTCGCGGCGGGCGCGGACGGCGCGCGGGTCGCGGTCTGCCAGGTCGACAAGGGGCGCTGGGCCACCCTGGAGGGCGTCGCCCGGATCCGCACGGAGCCGGAGGCCGTCGGGGACGCCGTCGACCGCTACGCGGAGCGCTACGGCCGCACGCCGGCCCCGAACCCGGACCGGGTCGTGATCGAGATCGCCCTCACCCGGGCGATGGGCCGCGCCTGACGCGCATCGGGGCGCCCGGAGGGGACACGGGCGCAGCACAGCGGCGCCATCGCGTTTCAGGTCCGCGATGGCGCCGCTGTGTGGGGGAAGTACCTGGGCGACCTACAACGACGGGGGGATCGCTCAGGCACTGCGGGGGGTGGCGGTGATGGTCTCGGGTTCGATCAGCTGGTGGTCCCGCTGGTCGAGGTTGACGAAGATCATGCCGTACCGGATGGCACAGCGGATGGGCTGCGGGGCACCGCGCGGGCGGCGGAGGCACCGGTAGGCGCGGACGTCCTCGTCCTGCTCCCGCGCGACGACGATCGGCTCTCCGAAGAGCGTGACCTTCAGCGAGTCGCCACGGTGGGGGATGGCCGTGGCGAGGTCGACGAAGTGCCATCCGGATCGGTAGGCCGAGGCCATCTCCCGCCGGAACCTGGGGTCATCGGGAACGTTCATGATCCCGCTTAACTCCAGCCGGGGTCGGCGGCGGGGGCCACGTGCCAGCCCGGGTCGCTCACGAGGGCCCGCACCGTGGTGGCGGGCTCCGCGTGCCAACCGGGGTCGGTGACGGAGGCCAGGTGCCAGCCCGGGTCGTTCGCGGGAGCCACGTGCCAGCCCGGGTCGTTCACAGCGGCCCGGACCTTGGCCGGCTCCGCGTGCCAGCCGGGGTCCAGGGTCACTCCCACGGCCCCCACTGCGACAGCCGCGATGAAGGCGACTCCGGCCACCGCACTTATGAGCTTCTTCATCATCACCGAGCAACCTCACTTGAAGGCAACGTCTCTTTTCCAACCCCCGCGAGTAAGACGATGGCTTACTCTCTCCGCTTGCACCACCAAACCCATGCATCATGTTCCTGAGATGCAGGAGCCTGGGGGTGTACATATGGGGAAACAAGCGGACGAGACAGGTCACCCTCATTCGCATGCGGAGCTCTGCGCGGCAGGCTCCGAGCTGTACGCGTCCGCACTGCGGACGGGGCGAATACCCCGGTCAGAGACGGTCGAGGCGCCCTGCCTCCTGGACCTGTCCCTGCTCCACCCCGATCCCGACGACGCCCAGTGGCTGCGTCCGGTTCCACCCTCCGCCGCCCTCGCCCAGCTGCTCCAGCCGATCGAGCGCGAAATCCTCGACCGCCGCCGGCGCACGGTCGCCCTGTCGGACGCTTTCGAGCCTTTCATGGCCATCGGCGCCCACGACTCACCGACCACACACGCCATCACCGTGCTCGAGGGCATCGACCGGATCAACGCGAGCCTCGACCGGATCGTCGCCAACTGCCGCAGCGAACTGCTCACCGTCCAGCCCGGCGGCGGCCGCCCCGCCCAGGCCCTCACCGAGGCCCTCCACCGCGTCTCGCCGCTCCTGGGCCGCGGCATCAACATGCGCACCCTCTACCAGCACACGGCGCGCCACACCGAACTCACCCTGACCTACCTGGAACACGTCGGCCCCGAGGTCCAGGTCCGCACCCTCGAAGAGATCATCGACCGGCTGATCATCGTGGACCGCGAGGTCGCCCTGATCCCCGCCCGCAGCGACCGGCAGATCGCCCTGGAGCTGCGCCACCCGGGCCTGGTCGCCTACCTCGGCGGCGTCTTCGACCAGTTCTGGCGCCTGGCGGTGCCGATCCGGGAGGAGATCCCGTACGACATCAAGACCGACGGCATCGGCGGCGTCCAGCGCTCCATCGCCCGGCTCCTCATCGAGGGGTACGTGGACGAGGCCATCGCCCGCCGGCTCGGGATGAACGTGCGCACCTGCCGGGCCCACATCGCCAAACTCGCGGCCACCCTCGGCAGCGGCAGCCGGGCCCAGCTCGGCTACCTCATCGCCCAGTCCGGCATTCTCGAACAGGACGACTGACCAGCGTGAACACATCGATGGACGGGGACGTGCGGATCGACCTCGACGGACCCGCCGGGACCCTGCGGGTCTCCGGCCCCGGGCTGCCCGTCGTGGAGCTCGTACGGGCCCCGGGGGCCGCCCCGGTGGACCACGTCCCGATCGGCACCCGCAAGGCGGCCCTCCTCACGCTCACCGTGGACGGCGCCCCGGCCGTCCTGCGCCCCGCCCGGGGACGGCTGCTGCGCCGCTCCTACCGGGTGGACGCCGTGGTCGGCGGGGTCCGCCACCGGCTCGTGCCCTGCTCGTACGCGGAGAGCCGGCTCACCCGGAACGGGCGGCGCACCGGCACCCTGATCTCCGGCGGGGACGGGCGCGTGGACGCCGAATGGCTGCCGGACCGCGCCCCCGAACCGCTCGACGTCGCCGTCGGCACCGCCCTCGCCGCCGCCTTCGGCACCGGGGCCGCCCCCTGGTGGGAGACGGTCGGCGACATCGTCACCGAGCTGATCCCCTGAGACGCGCGCGAGGCCCCCTCCACGGATGCGGAGGGGGCCTCGTCGCATGAGGCGAAGCGCGGGGCTAATCGCCGCGCTTGGGGCGCCAGACCACCAGCGCGCTCGCCTGCTGCACGTCCTGGTACGGCACGAGGTCGCGCCGGTAGGAGGCGTGCACCTGGGCCTCGCGCTGCCGCATCGCCGCCGCCGCGCCGTCCACGGCCGCCGACAGCTCCGCGATCCGGCTCTGGAGCGCCGCGACCTGGTTCTCCAGTTCGATGATGCGCTTGATCCCGGCCAGATTGATGCCCTCGTCCTGCGACAACTGCTGCACCTGGCGGAGCAGTTCGATGTCACGGGCCGAGTAGCGCCGCCCCCGGCCCGCCGTGCGGTCCGGGGAGACCAGGCCGAGCCGGTCGTACTGACGGAGGGTCTGGGGGTGCAGACCGGAGAGCTGGGCCGCCACCGAGATGACGTACACCGGCGACTCGTCGGTCAGTTCGTACGGATTGCGTCGGCGCCCGTCCACCGGGTCACGCTCCCTTCGCGGCCTGGAACAGCTCGGCCCGCGGGTCCTCGGAGGCCGTCGCCTCGCGATAGGTCTCCAGGGCCTCGCGTGCCTTGTCGTCGAGCTCCTTCGGCACGGCGACCTCGACCGTGACGAGCAGGTCGCCGCGCGTGCCGTCCTTGCGGACCGCGCCCTTGCCCCGGGCGCGCATGGTCCGGCCGTTGGGCGTGCCAGCGGGCAGCTTGAGGGTGACCGCGGGGCCGCCGAGGGTCGGCACCTTGACCTCGCCGCCGAGCGCCGCCTCCGTGAAGGAGACCGGCACCGTGACGGTGAGGTTGTCGTCCTTGCGGCCGAAGACCGGGTGGGCGTCGACGTGCACCACGACGTACAGGTCGCCGTTGGGCCCGCCGCGCTCGCCCGGCGCGCCCTTGCCGCGCAGCCGGATCCTCTGGTGGTCGCTCACGCCCGCGGGGATGCGGACCTGCATGGTGCGGGAGGACTTGGCCCGGCCGCTGCCCTTGCAGACGTCGCAGGGGGTCTCGGCGATGAGGCCGCGCCCCTTGCAGTCCACGCAGGGGTCGGTGAGCGAGAAGCCGCCGCCGCTGCCGCGCGAGACCTGCCCGGTGCCGACGCAGGTCGGGCACACCCGGGGCGTGCCGTTCTTGTCGCCGGTGCCCGAACACGCCGTGCACGGCTGCTGGCTGGACATCCGCAGCGGTACGGTCGCGCCCTCGATGGCCTCGGTGAAGCTGAGGGTCACCTCGGACTCGACGTCCTGGCCGCGCCGCGGCTGGGTGCGGGCGCCGCCCCCGCCGCGGTTGAACAGGCCGCCGAAGACGTCCCCGATGCCGCCGCCACCGCCGCCGAAGCCGCCGGCCCCGGCCTGGGCGCCCCCGAAGAGGTCGCCCAGGTCGAAGTTGAACGAGCCGCCGCCCCCGGGACCGCCGGCCCGGAGGCCGCCGTTCCCGAAGAGCGCGCGGGCCTCGTCGTACTCCTTGCGCCGCTTGGGGTCACCGAGGACGTCGTTCGCCTCGGAGATCTCCTTGAAGCGCTCCTCGGCCCTGGTGTCGCCCTTGTTGGCGTCCGGGTGGTTCTCGCGGGCGAGCTTCCGGTACGCCTTCTTGATCTCGGCCTCGGTGGCGTCCTTGGGGACGCCGAGAACCTTGTAGTAGTCCTTCTCGACGAAGTCCTTCGTGCTCATCGACGTCCCTCCTTCCGGACGATCGTTGCGTCACCCCTCTTCGGGGGCACCGCTCTCCTCGTCGGCCGACTTCTTCTCGTCCTTGGCCGGAGCCGCGCCCGGCTGGGGCTCGGCGACGGCCACGCGCGCGGGCCTGATGGTCCGCTCGCCGATCCGGTACCCGGGCTGCAGGATCGCCACGCAGGTCGTCTCGGTGACGTCCGGCGCGTACGAGTGCATCAGGGCCTCGTGGATCGTCGGGTCGAAGGGCTCGCCCTCCTTGCCGAACTGCTGCAGACCCATCTTGGCGACGACGGTCTCCAGCGATTCGGCCACCGACTTGAACCCGCCCACGAGCTCGCCGTGGTCCCGGGCCCGGCCGACGTCGTCGAGCACGGGAAGGAGCTCGGACAGGAGGCTCGCGACGGCGATCTCCTTGACCGTGACCCGGTCCCGCTCCACGCGGCGGCGGTAGTTCTGGTACTCGGCCTGGAGCCGCTGGAGGTCCGCGGTGCGCTCGTCGAGCGCGGAGCGCACCTGGTCCAGCTGGGCCGTGAGGCCCACGTCGCCGGCCGGCTTCTGGCTGCTTGCGTCCCCGGCCGGGGCCGTCGCGTCCTCCTGGGCGGAGTCCTCGACGGCCTCGGCGGCGTCGTCAGGGGTGGCGCCGGAGGGGACGTCGGGCTTCTCCTCGAAGCCCGGGGTCTCCTCGGTCACGCCTGGCCACCCTTCTTGGGCTCGTCGTCCACGATCTCGGCGTCGACGACGTCGTCGTCGGCCTTCGCCTGACCGGCACCGGCACCGGCGTCGCCGCCGGCGGCCTGCGCGCCCTGGGCGTCGGCGTAGAGCGCCTGGCCGAGCTTCTGCGAGACGGCCGCGACCTTCTCGGTGGCGGTGCGGATCTCGGCGGTGTCCTCGCCCTTGAGCTTCTCCTTCAGCTCGGCGAGGGCCTCCTCGACCTCGGCCTTGACGTCACCGGGGACCTTGTCCTCGTTGTCCTTGAGGAACTTCTCCGTCTGGTAGACGAGCTGCTCGCCCTGGTTGCGGGACTCGGCGGCCTCGCGGCGGCGGTGGTCCTCGTCCGCGTACTGCTCGGCCTCCTGGCGCATCCGGTCGACCTCGTCCTTCGGCAGCGAGGAGCCGCCGGTGACGGTCATCTTCTGCTCCTTGCCCGTGCCCAGGTCCTTCGCGGTCACGTGCATGATGCCGTTGGCGTCGATGTCGAAGGCGACCTCGATCTGCGGGACGCCGCGCGGGGCCGGCGGGAGGCCGGTCAGCTCGAACATGCCGAGCTTCTTGTTGTACGCCGCGATCTCGCGCTCGCCCTGGTAGACCTGGATCTGCACGGACGGCTGGTTGTCCTCGGCCGTCGTGAAGATCTCGGACCGCTTGGTCGGGATCGTGGTGTTGCGCTCGATCAGCTTGGTCATGATGCCGCCCTTGGTCTCGATGCCGAGGGACAGCGGGGTCACGTCGAGGAGCAGGACGTCCTTGACCTCACCCTTGAGGACACCGGCCTGGAGGGCGGCGCCGATGGCGACGACCTCGTCCGGGTTGACGCCCTTGTTGGCGTCCTGGCCGCCGGTCAGCTCCTTGACGAGCTCGGCGACGGCCGGCATGCGGGTGGAGCCGCCGACGAGGACGACGTGGTCGATCTCGGAGAGGGCGATGCCCGCGTCCTTGATGACGTTGTGGAACGGGACCTTGCAGCGCTCCAGGAGGTCCGAGGTCAGCTGCTGGAACTGGGCGCGCGTGAGCTTCTCGTCCAGGTGCAGCGGGCCCTCGGCGGAGGCCGTGATGTAGGGCAGGTTGATCGAGGTCTCCGTGGAGGAGGACAGCTCGATCTTCGCCTTCTCGGCCGCCTCGCGCAGACGCTGGAGGGCCATCTTGTCCTTGGCCAGGTCCACGCCGTGACCGTTCTGGAACTGCGTCACCAGGTAGTCGACGACGCGCTGGTCCCAGTCGTCACCACCGAGGTGGTTGTCACCGTTGGTGGCCTTCACCTCGACGACGCCGTCGCCGATCTCCAGGAGCGACACGTCGAAGGTGCCGCCACCGAGGTCGAAGACGAGGATCGTCTGGTCGTCCTTGTCGAGGCCGTAGGCCAGGGCGGCCGCGGTCGGCTCGTTGACGATGCGCAGGACGTTGAGGCCCGCGATCTCACCGGCCTCCTTGGTGGCCTGGCGCTCGGAGTCGTTGAAGTACGCCGGGACGGTGATGACCGCGTCGACGACCTTCTCGCCCAGGTAGGCCTCGGCGTCGCGCTTCAGCTTCTGCAGGATGAAGGCGCTCATCTGCTGCGGGTTGAAGTTCTTGCCGTCGATCTCGATCTTCCAGTCGGTGCCCATGTGGCGCTTGACCGACCGGATGGTCCTGTCGACGTTGGTGACGGCCTGGCGCTTGGCCACCTCGCCGACGAGCACCTCGCCGTTCTTCGCGAAGGCGACGACGGACGGCGTGGTCCTGGCGCCCTCTGCGTTGGTGATGACGGTGGGCTCGCCGCCTTCCAGAACGCTGACGACGGAGTTAGTCGTGCCCAGGTCGATGCCGACCGCACGTGCCATTTCGATTCCTCCAGCTGACCGACTTGAGTGGTACTGGCTCAAGGATGCACGACACCCCGGACCGAGTCAACAGACCTGAGCCGAGTCGACTCAACTCTTCGCCCGCCCATCCGCTCAGAGGCCCGGTCCGGAGGGGTGGAGGAGCGCGTCATTCCCCCTCCCGGCGGGGCGACCCGTGAGAGAGTCCGGGTGCCCCTTCCCGGGCAAAGCAGGCATATCCCACGAATATCCCATGATTCTCACGCGGAAGGATGTGGGGGAATGACGGCCAAGCGCCTCTTCGACGTCCTGGGCGGGCTCGCGCTCCTCACCGCCCTCGCCCCGCTGCTCGCCGCCGTCGCCCTCTCGGTCGCGCTCGGGTCGGCGTCCCCCGGCCGCGGGGTGCTGCACCGCCGGACGGTGGCGGGCCTGGAGGGGCGGCCGTTCACGATGCTGACCTTCCGCACCAGGAGTCCGCTGGCCGCGCTGCCGCTGCTGCTGCACGTCGTGGCGGGCCGGATGTCCCTCGTCGGGCCGTGCCCGCTGACCCCGGGCCACCGGGAGTGCGCGGGCGAGGGGCGCCGCCGGCTCTCCGTGCGGCCGGGGCTCACCGGGCCCTGGCAGGTCAGCGGACGCTCGGACCTGCCGTGGGAGGAGCGGGAGCTGCTCGACCTCCACTACGTGGACCACCACTGGCTCGGGACGGACCTGCTGATCCTGGCGCGTACGCTTCCAGCAGTGCGCAGACGCCGTGCGGCAGGCCGCGCGGCGGGTCGTCCGGCAAGGATTGCCTAAGTCCCGGCAAGGGTTGCCTGAGCGACACAGATCACCGCGAGGGCCCCTGCATCACCCGGCCCCGAACGGGTAATCTCAGCACGGAATAAATAAGTTACCGCTTAGTAGGCTCAGCTCAGGCACTGAGCGGGCCCGCTCGAGGAGCCCGTCATGCAACTCGCCGCGATCATTGTGTCGCTGACGCTGACCGTGGTCGGCGTTGCCCTGCTGGCTCGCGCCATCGGCCAGTTCGTCCGGTACTTCAAGCTGGGCCAGCCCGTCCCGGCCGGGACCCGCACCGACAACCCGTACCAGCGCAGCGTGACCCTGGTCAGGGAGTTCCTCGGCCACACGCGCATGAACCGCTGGGGCGTCGTCGGCTTCGCCCACTGGTTCGTCGCGGTCGGCTTCCTGACCCTGCCGCCGACCCTGGCGCAGGCCTTCGGCCAGCTCTTCCGGGCCGACTGGACGCTGCCGGTGATCGGTGGCTTCCTGCCGTTCGAGCTCTACATCGAGTTCATCGGCGTGATGACGATCCTCGGCATCGCGGCCCTGATCGTGATCCGCCTGCTGAGCCTCCCGGGCCGGGCCGGCCGCAAGTCGCGCTTCGCCGGCTCCAAGGCGGGCCAGGCCTACTTCGTCGAGTACGTCATCCTCACCATCGGCCTCGCGATCTACGTGCTGCGCGGCCTGGAGGGCGCGATCCACCACGTCGAGCACTACGAGGCCGCGTACTTCGCCTCGTACCCGCTCGTCCTGGCCTTCAAGGGCCTGAGCCTGCCGGTGCTGCAGAACCTCATCTACTTCACCGCCATGGTGAAGATCAGCACCTCGTTCGTCTGGATGATCGTCGTCTCGCTGAACACCAACATGGGTGTGGCCTGGCACCGCTTCCTCGGCTTCCCGAACATCTGGTTCAAGCGCAAGGCCGACGGCTCCACCGCGCTGGGCGCGCTCCTGCCGATGACCGCCGGCGGCAAGGAGATCGACTGGGAGGACCCGGCCGAGGACGCGGTCTTCGGCGTCTCCCAGGTCGAGCAGTTCTCCTGGAAGGGCCTGCTGGACTTCTCCACCTGCACCGAGTGCGGCCGCTGCCAGTCGCAGTGCCCCGCCTGGAACACCGGCAAGCCGCTGTCCCCCAAGCTCCTCATCATGTCGCTGCGCGACCACGCGCACGCCAAGGCGCCCTACCTGCTCGCGGGCGGCGGCAAGACCATGGAGGGCGACGAGAAGGCCACCGAGGAGCAGCTCGAGGACGTCCCCGTGTCGGCCCTCGCCGAGGCCGAGCGCCCCCTCATCGGCACCGCCGAGGAGAACGGCGTCATCGACCCCGACGTCCTGTGGTCCTGCACCACCTGCGGCGCCTGCGTCGAGCAGTGCCCGGTCGACATCGAGCACATCGACCACATCGTCGACATGCGCCGCTACCAGGTGATGATCGAGTCCGCGTTCCCGTCCGAGGCGGGCACGATGCTCAAGAACCTGGAGAAGAAGGGCAACCCCTGGGGCCTGGCGAAGAAGCAGCGCGTCGAGTGGACCAAGGAGGTCGACTTCGAGGTCCCGATCGTGGGCAAGGACGTCGAGGACCTCTCCGAGTTCGACTACCTCTACTGGGTCGGCTGCGCCGGCGCCCTGGAGGACCGGGCCAAGAAGACCACCAAGGCCTTCGCCGAGCTGCTGAACATCGCGGGCGTCAAGTTCGCGATCATGGGCGGCGACGAGAAGTGCACCGGTGACTCCCCCCGCCGCCTGGGCAACGAGCCGCTGTTCCAGCAGCTCGCCCAGGAGAACGTCGCCATGCTGAACATGGCGTTCGGCGAGGACGACGAGGACGAGTCGACGAAGAAGCCGAAGTCGGCGAAGAAGATCGTCTCGACCTGCCCGCACTGCTTCAACACCATCGCCAACGAGTACCCGCAGCTCGGCGGCGAGTACGAGGTCATCCACCACACCCAGCTGCTCCAGCACCTCATCGACGAGGGCAGGCTGATCCCGGTGACCCCGGTCGAGGGCCTCATCACCTACCACGACCCCTGCTACCTGGGCCGTCACAACAAGGTCTACACGCCGCCGCGCGAGATCATGTCCGCCGTCCCCGGCCTGCGCCAGCAGGAGATGCACCGCCACAAGGAGCGCGGCTTCTGCTGCGGCGCCGGCGGCGCCCGGATGTGGATGGAGGAGCGGATCGGCAAGCGCATCAACAACGAGCGCGTCGAGGAGGCCCTGTCCCTGAACCCGGACATCGTCTCCACCGCCTGCCCGTTCTGCCTCGTCATGCTGACCGACTCGGTCAACGGCAAGAAGAACGACGGCAAGGCCAAGGAGTCCGTCACGGTCGTCGACGTCGCCCAGCTCCTCCTCGACTCGGTGAAGACCCCGGTCGACCCGGAGCCGGTCGAGGAGACCGAGCCGGAGCCGGAGCCCGCCGCGTAAGCACCTGATCACGAGAACGGCCGTCCCGCCTTCGCGCGGGGCGGCCTTTCCCGTACGTACCGCCCCTTAGGGGATGTCACAGGTCAGCCGCAAAGGAGCGCCCGACCGGCGGAAGCGGGTACGTTCAATGACGTGGCTGGATTCAGGAACGGACGCGGCCGGGAAAACCGCCCCCCGCAACAACGACCGCAGCAGGCGCCGTACGGGTACGACGCGGCCCCGCCGCCCCACGCACGGCAGCAGTGGCCCCAGCAGGACCAGGGCCGGCCGCCGTACGGACAGCAGGACGGCCGGCAGGGCGGACAGGGCCGGCAGCCCTACGGCGAGCCGGAGTACTTCGGCGACCCGTACGGGCAGCAGCCCCAGCACCCGCACGCGGCCACGGCGAACAACCCGGGCCACACGCAGATGTTCAGCGTGGACGACCCGTACGGCCCGGCCACGGACCACCACGTCGGCGCGGCCCCCGTCCCGGTGGGCCCCCGGCTCCCCTGGAAGGCCCTCCTGAGCGGCATCGTGCTGCGCCCCGCGGACACGTTCCTGCGGATGCGGGACCACGCCGTCTGGGGCCCGGCGCTGGTCGTCACCTTCCTCTACGGCCTGCTGGCGATCTTCGGCTTCGACAAGGCCCGCGAAGAGGCGATCAACGCGACCCTGTCGACGGCGATCCCGTACGTCCTGATGACCGCCCTCGGCTTCGTCCTCGGCGGACTGATCCTGGGCGCGGTCACCCACACCCTGGCCCGCCAGCTGGGCGGCGACGGGGCCTGGCAGCCGACCGTCGGCCTGTCGATGCTGATCATGTCGATCACGGACGCGCCCCGGCTGGTCTTCGCCCTCTTCCTGGGCGGCGAGAACGGCCTGGTCCAGGTCGTCGGCTGGCTGACCTGGCTGGCGGCGGGCGCGCTCTTCACCGTGATGGTGAGCCGCTCCCACGACCTGCCGTGGCCGAAGGCGCTGGGCGCGTCGGCGATCCAGCTGGTGGCGCTGCTGAGCCTGATCAAGCTGGGCACGCTGTAACGCGTACGGACGTGGAGAAGGCCCCCGCCGGCATCCGGCGGGGGCCTTCTCCACGTCCGCTCACGGCTCAGGCGTCGAGGACCTGGCCCTCACGACGAACGACGGGCGGTTCGACCGACCAGGGAAAGTTGATCCACTCGTCGGTCTTCTTCCACACGTACTCGCACTTCACGAGGGAGTGGGACTTCTCGTAGATGACGGCCGAACGGACCTCGGCGACGTGGTCGACGCAGAAGTCGTGGACGAGCTTGAGGGTCTTGCCGGTGTCCGCGACGTCGTCGGCGATGAGCACCTTCTTGTCGCTGAAGTCGATCGCGTTGGGGACGGGCGCCAGCATGACCGGCATCTCCAGAGTAATCCCGTGCAAGACCCAGTCTTGAAGTGTGAGGGTGGGCGCATGACAACGTCTGTTGTTGCTGGTCAGCGCGAGGAAGCTCGCGCGGTGGTTCTTCCTGGGGAGCGGGGCGAGGGTCCTCGTCCTCTCTCCGGTTTGCGCGGTGGCAGGTACGCACGTAAGAGCGCGTACCGCGGCAAGTCCGCGCGCCGAGGGTTCTCGGTGCGCGAGCAGCTCACTGCCACGCAGGGTGACGCCGACCGTCTCGGCGTGGGCATCGTCGAGGACTTCATCGACGATGACCGTTCGGCTTCTCGCTTCCGCGACCGCGAGCGCGAAGAGTTCGAACGA
This sequence comes from Streptomyces sp. NRRL F-6492, assembly GCF_001280125.1. Taxonomy (GTDB): domain Bacteria; phylum Actinomycetota; class Actinomycetes; order Streptomycetales; family Streptomycetaceae; genus Streptomyces. Next base: position 73,504 of record NZ_LGEG01000277.1, on the reverse strand, counting down.
ATGATTGAGTGGATCGAGGGCGGAAAGCTCGACATCGTGTTCGCGTGGGGGTCGAGCCGACTCCAGCGCGACCTAGAGGTGTACACGCGCCTGCGCAACACCTGCGCGAAGTACGGCGTCCTGTGGTGCTACGGCGGCAAGGTCTATGACCTGTCGAACAAGGACGACCGTTTCCGCACGGGCCTCGACGCGCTGATCGGCGAGCGCGAGGTCGACGAGCTGCGCGACAACGTCAAGCGCACGTTGCGCTCGAACGCAGTGCTCGGCCGGCCGCACGGCATCTCGGCGTACGGATACAGGAGGGTGTACGACCCGCGGACGGGTGCGTTCGTGTGTGAGGAAGCGGACCCGGACAAGGCGCGCGTCGTGCTGGAAATCGGGACCCGCGTGGCGAACGCCGAGCCGTACAAGACGATCGCCACGGACTTGCAGGCGCGGGGAATCCAGCCGCCAGCGCTGCGGTGGTCGAAGGGCATGGTCACGCGGTTGTCGCTGGAACGGCCCTCGGACCCGGCACACGAGGGGCTGTGGACCGAGGCAGTCGAACGCCTCGCGCAGGGCGAGGAACCGCTGTCGATCGCGCAGGACTTCAACGAGCGCGACGAGCCGCTGATCGCTGCCGTCTGGCACGGGCCCACGGTCAAGGACATCGCCATGGATGTCCGGTACACCGGGGCGCGTCGGCACAACGGTGTCGTGACCAACGAGGCGGCGTGGCCGCAGATCGTGCCGCCGCACATTCACGCTAAGTGCGTGGCGCTCGACAAGGCCAAGGGGCGGAAGCCGAGCAACTCGCGCCCGGGGGTGGCCAAGTACCTGTTGTCGTCGATCATGTGCTGCTCGGAGTGCAAGCACCCTGTCGTGTCGGACCCGACCGAGTACGGCATGAATTACCAGTGCAAGACGCCCGGCAAGGATGGGGCCAAGGGGTACCACGTGAGCGGCAAGCAGGCGCCGATCGACGAGTACGTGCTCGCCGAGCTGTTCGACTGGCTCGCCTCGCCGGCGTTCGTGAAGGCGTACACCGAGGGCGATCGGGAGCTGCAAGAGCGGGTCGCGAACGCCTCGGCCGAGGCCGAGCTGCTGACTGCGCGGCTGGAAGGGTTCCGCGACAAGGCGGCCGAGGGCGAGCTGTCGGCCGACGGGCTCGCCGCGATGGAGGCTCGTTTGCTGCCGAAGATCAAGCAGGCGGAGGACGTAGCGAAGGCGCTGCGGGCGCCGGAAGTGGTGGCGGATCTTGCGGGCGCATCCCGCGAGGAGATCACAAAGGCGTGGGCCAATCTGCACGTCGCACAGCGGCGGGTGATCGTCGAGTCACTGCTGACGATCACGCTGCACCCTGTCGGCAAGGGGCGGCACAGCAGGGCGGGGGTGCCGATCTCGTCGTACGTGACGGTCACCCGCAAGGTTCTGCGCCCGCAGCTCGGTAAGGGCGACGTGATCACGGCGGCGTGACGGTAGGTACAGCGAGGGCCCCGCGGGATCGTTCCTGCGGGGCCCTGTCGTTCGTGGTCAGATCGAGCTCGCGGTGCCGTTCTCGGGCTCGGCTCGTCTCTCCGCAGCACGGTCCCCGCCCGCGGGGGGAAGGGCGTTCAGGACGCCCTCTAGGGCTATGGCGCCCGTGTCGGTGATGTGAGCTTCGTCGATCAGGATGTGTCGGTCGTCAGCGTCGGCGACGCCGGCGGCCGGTGTGTGTTTGTCGAGTCGGGTACGGCGGACGCGGAACAAGGTATGCCCCCCCTTGTGGCATGGCGGAACCTTGCACTCGAACATATGCCCGAGGCAAAGGCTCATTCACAGTACCGCCCATATCGCCGCAGGTCACGCGACTAGGACCCTGCGTCACGGCCCTCCGCGGGGAGGATTCGCAGGTCACCCAAACCCAACTCTTTTAGGCGTTCTTGGAGAACGGGCAGGTCCGACGGACTTGTTCCCTCCGCATAGGCGACGACGACTGTCGTCCCTGGCTTGTTGGTCTTGAGGGTGGCGACGTCCAACTCTGTCCACTCCCTTGATGCGGCCAACTGGATTCGTGCGCGGTCGATGTTGAGGCCGGCGGCGAGGGCTCGCAGTAGCCACGGTTCACCGCGCCGGTACCCCTCGCCTTTGGCGATCTTGGGCAGCGTGGTGTGCGGGATGCCTCTACCGGTCTCGGGGTCGACGGCGCGGGCGGCGATCTCGCGCAGCGGCTCGGCCTGGATCGCCGCCTGCACGATGTCGCGCAGCAGCTCGGCCGGCCCGTCTCCCTCGGCCGCGGGGGCGCCTATGGCGGCGTCACTCGGCACGGTTTTCTCATCTCCGTTCTTGTCGCGAAACGCGAACAGTCTTATCTAACCAGCCATTAGGCGGGGTTGCCCACCTCGGAACCTCGTTGACGTGCGTTTTCTGCCATGCCTAGCCTGTAGCTGTTCGGAAACACGAACAGGCAATCCACCCAAAGCGGATGCCCTTCGGGGTGCGCCTGTTCGCGTTCAGCAACAGATGGGAGGGGGACCCATGTCAGATCGAGAGACCGAGTCGGCGCCGTCCGAGGCGCCCGAGAACGACCGGCCGAGCACGGAGCAGATCGACCTCATTCGCCGAATCCTGGCCCCTCATGTCCACCGGGCGCGCGCCGAGCACGCCGATCAGCAGACCGCAGCGTGAGGGAGGGAGGACAGGACGTGTCGAACGTCGACTTCATCGGTCCGCCGCCCGTAAAGCGGAAGAACACCAAGCACGCCGTCGCCGCCTCGAAGCTGCGGGCGCACCCCCGGCAGTGGGGCGTCGTCCAGCGGGCGGCGACCGGCAAGCGCGCCGCTGCCGCGGCGCAGGCGATCCGTCGTGCGCGGCTCACCGCGTACGCCCCGGCCGGTACCTACGAGGCCGCCGCGCGGACCGTGGTCGTCGCCGGAGTGCCGGAACACCGTGTCTACGTGCGGTACGTGGGTGGGGAACAGTGAGCGCCCGGGTCACACCGACCGGTGTCGTGACCGCCCCGCCGAACTTGGACCGCGAGGAGTGGCTCGCCGCTCGGCGGGCCGGTATCGGTGGCTCGGACGTCGCCGCGGTGCTCGGGATGAGCAGGTACACGTCGCCGATCGAGCTGTACCTCGACAAGCTCGGCGAGCTCGGCGAGGTGCCGCGCTCGCCGGAACTGGAAGAGGCAGCGTTCTGGGGACATGCGCACGAGCCGACGGTCGCGCGGGTGTTCTCCGAGCGGACCGGGCTCGGCGTGGTCGAGGGTCCGGGGATGCTCGCGCATGTCGAGCGTCCGTGGATGCTGGCCAACGTCGACCGGTTCGTGATCGAGCAGGGTTCGGTGCCGTCGAGCCTGTTGGAGATCAAGACCCGCAGCGCGTTCCAGCTCGACGAGTGGCTGCTCGGCGTGCCGGACGGGCCGGCCCTGCAAACGCACTGGTACCTCGCCGTCACCGGATATCGGCACGCTCACGTCGCCGCGCTGCTTGGCGGAAACCGGCTGGTCATCCACCGTGTGGCGCGCGACGAGACCCTCGTCGAGCACCTCGTCGAGATCGTCGGGGCGTTCTGGCAGAACGTGCTCGACCGGGTGCCGCCGCCCGTCGACGGTTCCGAGGCGACCGCAGCACTGCTCGGGCACCTGCACCAGGGCCGCCGGGATGCCGTGACGGTCGCCGACCCCGCCGACGTGCTGCCGCTGCTCGACCGCCGGCGCGAGCTCAAGGCACGTGAGGAACGGACGACCGATGAACTGCGCGAGGTCGACAACCGGTTGAAGTTCCTCGCTGGCGAGGCCGAGGTCGTCAAGGTTCAGGGGCGTACCGCCTACACCTTCCGCCAGAACGGGCCGCTCGCGACGAAACGATTCGCCGCCGCGCACCCGGACCTCGCACAGCAGTACACGCACCGCGTCGACGCGCTCGATACCGCAGCCCTCGCCGCCGAGCACCCCGCCGAGTACCGGGCCCACCGTGCCCGACGCCTCGTCGTCCCGAAGGAGAACGCAGCGTGAGCACCAACCTCGCCGATCGAGTCGCCAGTCGAAGGAACGTCCCTGCCCGCCAGTCCGCCAACCGCGGCGCCGTCACGCAGCAGCCGAACCTCGCGCAGTTCGTGCAGTCCATGCGTGGGGAGATCGCCCGCGCGCTGCCCGCCCACGTGGCCAACCCCGAACGCATTGCCCGGATCGCGTTGACCGAGCTGCGCAGGGTCGAGCATCTCGCCGAGTGCACACAGGAGTCGTTCGGCGGCGCGCTGATGACCTGCGCGCAGCTCGGGCTCGAACCGGGCGGGGCGCTCGGCGAGGCGTATCTGTTGCCTTTCTGGAACAAGCGGGTCCGGGCGTACGAGGTGCAGCTCGTGATCGGCTATCAGGGCATGATCCGGCTGTTCTGGCAGCACCCCGCCGCCGCGGGTCTGGCCGCGCACACGGTGCACGAGAACGACGATTTCGAGTTCGCCTACGGGCTCGACCCCGTTCTGCGGCACGTTCCGGCGCGGTCGGACCGCGGGCGCCCGACGGACTACTACGCGGTGGCCAAGATGGCGAACGGCGGGTCGGCGTTCGTGGTGATGAGCCGCGAGGACGTCGAGGCGATCCGGCAGCGCAGCAAGGCGCGGGACTCGGGCCCGTGGGCGAGCGACTACGACGCGATGGCGCGCAAGACGGTCATCCGGCAGTTGTTCAAGCTGCTGCCCAAGTCGGCCGAGCTCGCCCGCGCGGTCGCCCACGACGGGGGCGTGCGGCGGGATGCCTCGCCCGAAGGATTCGACGCGCCGCCCGAGTACATCGAGGGCGAGGTCGTCGAGCAGCCCGGAGGGGCGCAGCAGGGCGTCGTCGAGGACGTGCCGGCCGAGTTCTCGGGGTGGCCCGAGGCGGTCGAGCCGGGCGCCGCGGACGGTTCCTGATGGGTGTCTCCGGGCCGCGGATCGGGTCGCTGTGCTCCGGATTCGGGGGGCTCGATCTTGCTGTGCAGTCGGTGCTCGGCGGGTCCGTGGCGTGGCATGTGGAGAACGATCCGCAGGCCGCGGCGATCCTCGCCCATCACTGGCCGGACGTGCCGAACCTGGGGGACCTGACCGGGGTCGGGTTCGACGACCAGGCCCTCGCCGTCGATGTCCTGACGGCCGGGTTCCCGTGCACCGATGTGAGCGTCGCGGGCAAGGGCGCGGGCATCGCCGAGGGCACTCGCTCGGGGCTGTGGTTGCACGTCGCCCGAGCAATCCAATCCCTACGACCCTCTTTGGTGGTGATCGAGAATGTGCGCGGACTGCTCACGGCGAAAGCCGATCGGGGCATGGGACCGGACGAACCGGCTGTGGATGCGGGTTCCGGCGCTCCCCGAACTCTTCGAGCTCTCGGCGCCGTTCTCGGGAGCCTGGCCGGCCTCGGGTTCGATGCGGAGTGGGCGTGCGTTCGCGCTTCGGAGGTCGGCGCTCCCCACCAGCGTGATCGGATCTTCGTCGTTGCCTGGCCTGCCGACTCCCGTCGCGGCCGATGCGGAGCGGAGGCCGGACTACGCGCGGGCGAACAGGCCGGGGGCGGGTGGCAGCGATCTCGTGACGTTCATCGCTCGTCTGTTGCCGACGCCGATCTCGACTCGTCACGACGACGGCGTCGAACTGGAGTTCTGGACGGCGCGGCGCGAGCGGATGCGTCGCCGGTACGGAACGGGGATCGGCACGCCGCCGCTGCCCCTGTTGCTGCCGCTGCTTTCGGGTGGGGGGTCTATGGCCCCGCGGTCGAGCAGTGGGAGCGGCTCACCCGTCCCGCCCCGGGGGCAGTTGACGATCGAGGTCGCCACTCCCCCGAGTTCGTCGAGTGGATGCTCGGGCTCCCCGAGGGACATGTGACCGCCGTGCCCGGTCTCAGCCGTAAGGCACAGCTTCGGGCGCTCGGGAACGGGGTGTGCCCCGCGCAGGCCGAGGCCGCTGTGCGGCTGCTCCTGGCCCGTGCCGGTCTGCTGCTCGCCGCGTGATCTGCGACCACTGGGACGGCCCTGCTCGTCGCCGCTGCGGTGCCGCCGAGGGTGTCCGGCACTACCTCATCGGCCACCGCTGCCCCGCCCACACACCCGCCGCCCTCGCCGGACGGCCCGAACCGCCCGGGTCGCCAACACCGATCAGGAGAAGGACAGTTGAGCAGCATCGCAACGGACTGGGTATGGGACCGGTCCGCCACCACGGGCAACGCCCGCATGGTGCTGCTCGCCATCGCCCGCGTGGCCAACGCTGACGGTGTCGCCTACGCCGGTACCGCGATGCTCGTGCGGCGTACGCGGGCGGCCCGCTCGACCGTGCGCAAAGCCGTCGACGTGCTGCTCGCGTCCGGCGAGCTCGCAGTCGTCGAGGGCGTTTGCGGGCCGGGCGGGGAGACCGTCTACCGGCTCCCCCTCGTCGACACGGCGATGCCCGATGCATCCCCGTATGAGGGGGCCGGTATCCGGCCCGGGTCGAAATCCGGCCCGGGTCGGGAATCGGCCCCCGGGGGGCCGGAGATCGGCCCGGAGGGGGGCCGGAATCCGGCCCGAGGGGGACCGGGAATCGGCCCCCAGAACCTAAGCAACAGAACACAACAACAACCACAGCAGCAGCCGCGCGCGAACCGGTCACCGCTGATCCCCGAACTGCAACCGCTCGGCGACGCGCTCGCCGCCGCCGGCGTGGTCGTCCGCTGGACGCTCGGTCTCGGCGAGCAGCGCGACGCCCACCGGCTCGTACAGGCACACGGCGTCGAGGCCCTCGTCGACCTCGCCGCCCGCCGCACCGGACCCGGTAGCGAGCCCAAATCGGCCCGCTACTGGCTCAAGGTCTGGAGCGACCTCGGCGCCGCCGCCGAGCGCCCCGCCCCGCGTGCGCAGTTCGCCGCGAACGCCAGGGGAATTCCCCACACCGACTACGCCGACAACCTCGCCGCGGGGTTGGCGTTGCTGCAAGCCCAGAAGGAGGGCCGACCGTGAACGAACAGCAGTTGACCGCCCTGCTCGCCTACGCGGGTCGATGGGACTCCCGCGTACGCCGCTCGCTCGCCGACCCGCAGCAGGCGGCCCGCACCATCACCGAGTGGACGGCCGCCCTCGGCTACGTCCCCGCCACCGTTCCCGCCACCGGGTGGGACGCCGCCCGCGCCGTCGATCACTACTACGAGCGGGGCAAGGGCGACCAGTCGGCCCGGTTCCGAGCGATCGAACCGCACGACGTCCTCGCCGCGTGGGCGCCGCACCGGGGCGAGCTCATGCAGCGCCACACCGACCCCCTGCCCGCCACCGACCCGGACGACGCGGAAGCGTGGCGCGAGGAACTGCTGCGCACCCGGGCCGCGGTCGCCCTCGGCCAGGCGCCGCCCTCGGAGTACAGGGCGCAGATCGACCCCGCCGGGCAGAAACGTCTCGCCTCGCTGCTCTCGGGGGTCGGCGAGGGCCCACGGCGGTACATGCCCGATCACGTCGCACGGCAGCTCGCCCCGCACCGGCCGAGCCGCGCCCACCGTCAGGCCCTCGTCGACGAGGGAGTGCCGGACCCGTACAGCGTGCCGTGCCCCCACTGCCACGCCGCCGCCGACCACCCGTGCCAGAGCGGATTCCGGCGCCACGGCAAGGGCCGCCGAAACCTCGGCACCGTGCACGACTCGCGGATTCAGGCCCTGATCGCCCGACTCGACGTCTCGGAGGAACAGGCCGACGCCGAGCGCCGCCGGCTCGCCGCCCTGATGTGCCAACCGCCGACCCCCCGCGAGGCCCGAGCCCGCCACACCACCGGAGGACACCGCCGATGACCCCGCCCGCCGCCCGTGCCTCGATCGCCGCCCACCTGACCGACACGCTCGACGTGCACCCGCACCTCGCCACCCTGACCGCCGCATCCCTGCTCGACCGTCTCGCCATCGACGGATGGGAGCTCAACAGCGCCCACCCCGCGCGACCGGTCGCGCCTCGCGCGCGGGAGACCTCGCGCGCTCGGCGCCTCGTCGGTCGGCTGATCCGCCTTACCCGCACGGACGGAGAACCGACCCCGTGACGCCCGCCCTGCTCCTCCTCGGCGCCGCGCTCGTGCTCGCCCTCGGCGCGGCCCTCGCCTACGCCGTCCGCCTCGACGACCGACTCGACCGCGAGCTGCGCACCCTCGACCGCGTCGCCTGCTCGCCCGACTGCACCGCCTGCTCGTCGGCCCCCTACCGGGCCAAGAACGGAGACCACCGCTCATGACACGCCACGCCCGCACCCGTGCCGACTCCCGCCGCGGCCGGACCCTGCTCCGCGATCTCAGCCGCGACGAGCGGCGAGCCCGCTTCCTGCTGCTGCTCGCCCGCGCCGACCGCGGCGTGCTCACCCCCGAGGACTGCGCGCAGCTTCGGCTCGACATCGAGGCCGAGGTGAGCGAGAGCGACACGCACCGACGCAGTGCCGCGGGGCAGCAGGCAGCAGCGATGCGCCTGCACTCGCGGATCGAGGCCGCCGAGCAGGCCCTCGTCGAGACCGAGAGCGACCGCGACCAGGCCGCGGCCGAAGCCGAGCACCTGCGGCAGCAGCTCGCGGTCGGGGGGCAGCGATGAACGGCGCCACGGCCGTGTACGAGGCGGTCGCCGCGCTGCGCACCATCAGGCAGCAGTGGGGCGAGCTGCTGCTCGCGATCGAGACCCCACCTGCGGACGTCTGGCCCCCGAGGCAGCTCGCGCACACCATGCGCGAGAGCGACGACGAGCCCCTCGTCGTCGAGGGCCGGGCCCCGCTCGTGCTCCGAGAGCACCCTGCCCCGCTCAACCTCGCCGCGCTCGACGCCGGCCTCGCGATCGAGCGGGCGATCTTCGAGCTCGCCGACACCCTCGCCGCCGCCGTTCAGCTCGTCGAGCGGGGCGACCCTCGCCGGTGGGACTACCAGGACCCGGGCGCACCGGATGCCCGCAGCGTGGCAGGGTCTCGGGCACATGGGCTGCACTACGCCTGCGTGTGGGTCGAGGGGCGCGTGCTCGACGAGGACACCGACGCCGAGCAGCACCTCGACGGCACCCCCGCGGCGGCCCCGTTCCTGGCACTGCCCGAGCACCTGCTGCACGAGGCACGGCGCACGGTGCGGATCGCCGAGGGCCGACTGCTGCGGACCCTCGGTCTCGATCAGCGCAGTACGCCCGTGCCCGACCGGGCGTGCCCGTGGTGCGCGGGTGAGCTCACCCTGCACACGGACCCGGACGGGCCGCCGAGCGTGACCTGCTCGACCGGGCAGGGGTGCACCGCGCCCGTGCCGCTCGACGAGCGGGCGCGGCGCGTGTGGGGGTGGGGTGACCTCGTCGCTCTGGTGGGCGCGCTCACTGCTGCGGAACTGGACGCCGAGACCGCTTGCGTCGTTATCAATTCGTGACCTATAGTCGGTGGTGCCTCCGGCGTGCCCGGAAGACGGCCCCTCACTCGTACGCCCCGCCGCTCCCCCCGCGGCGGGGCGTTCGCATGTCCCCCGGGAGGTGAGTGCGTGGCCGACCCCATCACCGACCGCGACCGGCAAGAGGTGCAGCGGCTGCACGCCGCGGGCAAGACCCGCAACGAGATCGCCCGGACGATCAACCGCGCCGCCGCCACCGTGAGCAAGATCGCGAACGAACTCGGGCTCACCTTCACCGGCGGCGCCCGGGTCGCCGCAGCCACACACGCCCACCGCGCCGACGCCGCCGCCCGCCGCGAGCTGCTCGCCGACGAGGCCCTCGACGGCGCCCTGCGACAGGTCGAGCAAGTCGGCGGCGCCGAGAGCGCCCGCGACGCACGCGACCGCGCCACCGCCGCCCGCGCACTGGCCGAGGTGCACGCCCGCGTGTCCGAACTCGCCCGCCACACCGGGACCGGCAGCAAGGGCGGCGCCATGCTCGACCGCCTCGCCGACGCCCTGCTCGGGCCGGCAGAGGGAGACACCGGCGGGGGGTGAGTTCCTCGCCCCTCCCGTTCTCCGACAAGCAGCTCGACTCGGTCCGCCGAGCGCAGGCCCGTATCTGCATATGGCACGGCAGCGTGCGCTCGGGAAAGACGATCGCAAGCCTGCTCCGCTTCCTCTTGGCGATCCGCCGCGCGCCCGCCTCGGGCCTGATCCTCGTCTGCGGCCGGAGCCTGCAAACGATCGAGCGCAACGTGCTCGAACCCCTGCAAGACGCGCTGTTGTTCGCCGACATCGCCGACGAGGTACACCACACCCGCGGCGCCACCACAGCCGTGATCATGGGGCGCACCGTGCACCTGATCGGCGCGAGCGACGCTCGGGCCGAGGGCAGGCTGCGCGGTCTGACCGCCGCCGTCGCCTACGTCGACGAGATCACCCTGCTGCCCGAACCGTTCTTCGTGCAGCTCCTCGCCCGCCTGTCCGTGCCCGGGGCGATGCTGATTGGCACCACTAACCCCGACTCGCCGCGGCACTGGCTGCGCACGGGCTACCTCGACCGCGAGCACGAACTCGACCTCGTCGCCTTTCACTTCCGCCTCGCCGACAACCCGTCTCTGTCGCCGGCGTACGTCACGGCGCTGACCGCCGAGTACACCGGCCTTTGGCGCAAGCGCATGATCGACGGGCTTTGGGTCGTGGCCGAGGGTGCGATCTTCGACGGCTTCGACGAGCAGGTGCACGTCGTCGACGAGCTGCCCCCGATCCGGCGGCACTGGCTCGGCATCGACTACGGCACGACCGCCCCGTTCGCGGCGATCCTGCTCGGCCTCGGCGACGACGACCGGCTGTACGCGGTCGCCGAGTGGCGCCACGACTCCCGCAAGGTGCACCGGCAGATGACCGATGCCGCCTACTCCCGCGCCGTGCGCGAGTGGCTCGCCGAGCTGGACGTCGTGCCGGAATGGACGTTCGTCGACCCGAGCGCGACGAGCTTCTCTACTCAGCTTTGGGCCGACGGGCACCCCGGGGTCACCAGCGCCCGGAACAGCGTGCTCGACGGCATCCGATCCACCGCGACCGCGCTCGACTCGGGGCTGCTGAGCATCCACCGCTCGTGTGCAGGACTGCTCGACGAACTGCCCGCGTACGTCTGGGACTCGGCCGCCGCCGCCCGTGGTGAAGACCGGCCGGTGAAGAAAGACGACCACTCAACCGATGCGCTGCGCTACGCGGTCCACTCGACGGCGCACGAGTGGCGCCACCTGATCGCGCAGCCCACGTAACCGCAGCCCCGGCCGTCCTCGACGTCCGGGGCTCTGCCTTGTCTGCAAGGGGGGCGCTGTGCGCGACTGGACCGACCGATTCCTCGCGAAGATCGACGACGCCGAGGGCGGCTGCTGGCAGTGGACCGGCCACCGGCAGACCAACGGATACGCGCAGTTCAAGATCAGCGGGCGCGTCCGGCTCGCGCACCGGGTCGCGTACGAGACCCTGCGCGGCCCGATCCCCGCCGGCCTCGTGATCGACCACCTGTGCCGCAACCGCGGGTGCGTGAACCCGGGCCACCTCGAACCGGTCACGCAGCAAACGAACGTACTGCGCGGTGTCGGCATCGCCGCCCGCCGGGCCCGACAGACCCATTGCGTCCACGGGCACCCGTTCACCACCTCGAACACCTACGTCGCCCCGGGCGGAAACCGACGCTGCCGGACATGCCGGCGGGCGCAGAGCAGACGGCGGGGGGTGAGCTGTGCCCCTGCCTGACGGAAACGTGCCGTGGCCGCCACCGCAGCTCGCCGGTCTGCTGCGCGATATGGCGGTCGACGACGCTTGGTACTCCGGCGACCGCAAGCGGCTCGCCGCCGTCTACCGCGACCACGGGCGACGACAGGACGGGCGGCGCCGGCTGTGGGCGCGCGCCAACCCGACACCGGGGCGGCCCGACAACCGAATGCACATCCCGCTCGCGGGTGACCTCGCCTCGACCTCGGCGGACTTGCTTTTCTCCGAGCCCCCCGTGCTCACGGTCGAGGACCGGGCCACGCAGGACCGGCTCGGCGAGCTCGTCGAGGCCGGCGGCGTGGCGAACTCGCTGCTCGAAGCGGCCGAGATCGGGGCGGCCCTCGGCGGGGTCTTCCTGCGCGCCACGTGGGACAGCAGCCTTGCGGCCCGCCCGCTCCTCACCACCGTGCACGCCGACTCGGCCGTGCCGGACTTCCGATGGGGCGTGCTGACCGGGGTCACGTTCTGGCGGGAGCTGTCCGGCTCGGACACCGCCACCGTGTGGCGCCACCTCGAACGACACGAGCCGGGATTCATCCGACACGGGCTCTACCAGGGGACCCCGGACCGCCTCGGCGTCCGCGTGCCCCTGGCCGAGCACCCCGACGTCGCCGCCCTGGTGGACTCCCTCGACCCGGACGGCGACGGCGACGGCATCGCGACCGGGATCGACGAGCTCACCGCCGCATACGTGCCGAACATCCGGCCCCACCGGAAGTACCGGGGTGCTCCGTTCGGCCGGTCCGACTACGCCGCCCCGCTGCATGACTTGATGGACGCGCTCGATTCGGTGTGGACATCGTGGCTGCGCGATATCAGGCTCGCCCGCGCCCGCCTGATCGTGCCTGACGCCTACCTGCGCGACCACGGCCCCGGCCGCGGCGCATCCTGGGACGAGGACCGCGAGGTCTGGCAGGCCCTCGCGATTCCACCGACCGAGAGCGGCGGTGCCGGTATCACCTTGTCGCAGTTCGCGATCAGGGTCGCCGAGCACCAGAGCAGCGCCGACGCGATCGTGCAGCAGGCCGTGCGCTCCGCCGGCTACTCCGCGCAGTCCTTCGGGATCGGCGATCAGGTCGCCGCGACCGCGACCGAGGTCAAGGCCCGCGAACGCCGGTCGATGATCACCCGCGACAAGAAAGCGCGGTACTGGCAGGCGCCCCTCGCGCACATGCTGCACGTGATGCTGCTGCTCGACCGGCGCCTGTTCACCCCGTCCCTTGTGGTCGAGCGCCCGCGCGTCGTGTTCGGGGACTCGGTCAGCGAGGACCCGCAGGCGACCGCGCAGACCCTCGCCCTGCTCGTGCAGGCGCAGGCGATCAGCGTCGAGACCCGCGTGCGCATCCTGCATCCGGACTGGGACGAGACCGCGGTGCGGGAGGAAACCGACCGCATCCTCGCCGAGACCGGGCAGGCCGTGCCCGACCCCATGCAGGCGGGCGCCCTGCTCTGACGGGATCGAGGGGGCGCCGTGCCGATTCACCCCGGGATGGTCGAGGATCTCTCGGCCGGTGTCCGCGACTTGTACGCCGATGCCGAGCAGCGGCTGCTCGGCATCGTCGCCCGGCAGCTCGCCGCAGGCTACGAGGCGCCCGGGTGGGCGACGGCCAAGCTCCGCGACGTGCAGCCCTTGCGGCGCGCGGCGCAGGGCGTCGTCACCGCTCTGTCGGACGCCATGCAGCTTGAGGTGTTCGGCGTCGTCGCCGAGGCGTACAACGTGGGCGCCCGGTCCGGGCTCGCCGAGCTCGGCGCCCTGGCCGACGTCGACGCCCGCCGGATCGCCGAGAGCACCCCGAACGCGCGGGCGGTCGACCGGCTCGCGCAGGAAACCGTCGAGCTCGTCACGCAGACCCACCGCGGGATTCTCCGGGGGGTCGAGGACGCCTACCGACGCGTGATCGCCGAGGTGTCCGCGACCCCGCTGCTCGGCATCGACACCCGCAGGCAGGCCACACAGCGGGCGATGGACCGCGCGGCCGACCGCGGGCTGCGCTCGTTCGTCGACCGGTCGGGTCGGTCCTGGCAGATGACCTCGTACGCCGAGATGGCCGTGCGCACCAGCGTGGCCCGTGCCGCGGTCGAGGCGCACGGCGACCGCCTGCGAGCGGCGGGCGTCGACCTCGTGATCGTCAGCAACGCGCCCCACGACTGCCCGCTGTGCGACCCGTTTGAGGGCCGCGTGCTCACGCTCGACGGGCCCGACGGCGCCCGGACGATCGAGGTCGAGCACGCCGTCGAGGACGGGCGCACCGTGCAGGTGCACGTCGCCGGAAGCCTCGACGAGGCACGCCGCCGAGGGCTGCAACACCCCAACTGCCGGCACTCCGTCGCCGCGTTCCTTCCGGGCGTGACCCGGGTTCCGGTCGAGGCGTCCGAGGATCCCGACGGGTACGAGGCGACACAGAAGCAGCGGGCGATCGAGCGCGGCATCCGCAAGTGGAAGAACCGGAGCGCCGCCGCGCTCACGCCCGAGGCCAAGACGGCGGCCGAGGCCCGGGTGCGTCAGTGGCAGGGGCGGATGCGCGACCACCTCGCCGCGCACCCCGAGCTCATCCGCCGCCGCGAGCGCGAGCAGCCGGGCGCGGGCAACCTCCCTTCGACCGCACCGCCGCCCCCGGCCGACGCCGTGCAGGCGGCGCGGGTCCGGTCGGGCGACGAGCGGACCCTGCCGGAGATGACCGAGACCGAGCTCGGCGCCGCGCTGCGCCCGGGGGTCCTCGACGAGCGCGACCGCGACCGGATCGCCGCCGAGGCGGACCGCCGCGACGAGCAGGAACTGCTCGCCCGCATCCGGCCGCAGGGCCGGCTCGTCGACGACCTCGCGCAGTTCTCCGACGACGAGCTCGCCCGGATCGCCGTCCACCTCGGCGACGAGGACATGCTGCGGATCATGGGCGAGATGGACCGGCGCGACATCGACGCCGCCATGCCCGGTGTCCGCCGCGACCTCGTCGGCATGTCCGAGGCGCAGCTCGCCGACCGCGCCCGCCACGTCGAGGGCGACCGGGCGGCGATCGGCGCCGAGGTCCACCGGCGGCGCCTGCTCGCCGATCTCTTCCCGGCCGGACGGCTCGCCGCCGATCTCTCCGCGCTCGGCGACGACGTCCTCGTGTGGGGGGTGCGGTACGCCTCCCCCGATGACGCCGCGCGGATCGCCGCAGAGATCGACCGCCGATACCCCGCCACCCCGCCCGCGGTCCCGGCGGGCGCGACCGTCGCGGACACCCTCGCCGCCCGCGAGGCCCTCGACGCGGCCATGCAGCCCGTGCACCTCGACGACCCGCAGCCTGCGGACCCGGACGAGTGGGGCGCCTACGGACGCGACCTCGAACGGGGGCCGGACGGGACCGAGCACATGTCCGCGGCCGAGCGATGGGCGTACGAGCGCGACCTCGCCGACCGCGAGGCACGCGAGGCGTACAGCCGCGAGGAGATACGCGAGATGTACCGCGAGCACGTCTATCTACAGGTGCTCGCCGCCGAGGACTACACCCGCGGCAACATGCTCAACCGCCGCGCCCGGTCCGCCGGCGTCGATCCCTTCTCCCTGTTCAGCGGCCCCGCCCACGTCGCCTACGCGAGGGCATCGGAAGACCTGATCCGCTTTTGGGAAGAGGTCTCGCCCCGGGTGACCCTGACGGAGTTCACCGAGCAGGTGACCGGGGTCCGGACGCAGGCAGGCGAGACCGCCCGCGCATCACGTGAGGACCAGCGACGCCGGTTCTAGGGGGTGATCGCTTGGGGTTCCGTGAGGACGCCGTGCGCGCCCGCGAGGCCGGATACGCCGCCGCGGTCGCCGGACGTCCGGCAACCGACTGCCCGCACCGCGGCGACGCCCTGCTGCGGGCCGCATGGGTCCGCGGCTACGTCGCCGCCGAGCAGCGACCACAGCCCGAGCAATAACCGCCCACATCGAGGGGGCCGCCGATCCGGCGGCCCCTTTTCTCATTCCCGCACCACGCCCCGGAGGTCCGAACCACCATGCCCGAGCCGACGTCCGAGACCACTCCGACAGGCCCGAACACCCCGCCGGCCGGCGCCCCGGCGGCCGACCCCAACCCCGCCCCGACCACGCCGACGGGTGACGACCAGGCCGCGGCCGAGCAGCTCGCCACCGTGACCGCCCGAGCCGATCAGGCCGAGGCCGAGCGCGCCGAACTGCGCGCCGCCCTCGACGCGGTGAACAAGGCGCTCAACCCCGACGCCGTCGACGGCGAGCAGGACCCGACCAAGCTCGCCGCCGCGGTCGCCGACCGCGACAAGCAGCTCGTCGACGCCGCGAGCGAGCTGCGCGCGGCTCGCGTCGAGCTCGCCGCGTACAAGGCGGCCGGCGCCGAGGGCGCCCGCGCCGACCGGCTGCTGAACAGCCGCAGTTTCCTCGCCGCGCTCGGCGACCTCGACCCGACCGACGCCAAGTTCGGCGAGCAACTCACCGCGGCGATCAAGGCCGCGGTCGACGGCGACCCGGACCTCTACCGCACTGCGCCCGCCGCGCCGGGCCGTGGGGGCGCCGAGTTCAACGGCGCCCCGCAGGGCGAGCGCCGGCCCGCCTCCCTGCACGACGCCATCGCCGCCCGCCTCGGCGGCTGACCCACAGACAGGAGACACCGCCTATGGCGATCACCCTTGCCGACGCCAAGCTGAACACGCAGGACGACATCGACCTGACCGTGATCGACGAGTTCCGCAAGTCCTCGTGGCTGCTCGACAATCTGCCCTTCGACGATGTCGTGTCGCCCGCGGGCGGGGGCGCGACGCTGACGTACGGATACACCCGCCTGATCACCGAGCGCCCGGCACAGTTCCGACCGCTGGGCACCGAGTACCCCAAGGCGCAGGCGGCCCGGAAGCGGTTCACCGTCGATCTGTCCCCGCTCGGCGGGGCGTTCGAGATCGACCGTGTGCTCGCGAACCTCGGTTCGGCGGCGACCAATGAAGTCACGTTCCAGATGGGCCAGACGATCAAGAGCGCGAACGCGTTCTTTTCCGATCAGGTCATCAACGGCAAGCGCATCACGACCCCGGGGGCCGAGGCCGGTTTCGACGGACTCGACAAGGCCCTCGCGGGCAGCACGACCGAGATGGGCGCGGGCGCCTCCCTCGACTGGACCGGCTCGGCGATCGGGGAGAGCGCGGGCAGGGCAAACGACGCGATCGACGTGCTCGACGAGTTCCTCGCCCTGCTCGACGGTGCCCCCTCGGCGATCTTCGGGAACAAGAAGACCATCGCCCGGGTGCGGTCGCTCGCCCGTCGGGCCGGCTACTTCTCCCGCAGCGAGAACTCGTTCGGGCAGCGCGTCGAGACGTACAACGGCGTCGCCCTGGTGGACCTCGGCGACAAGGCCGGCAGCACCAACCCGGTGATCCCGATTGAGACCCGCGACGTCGACGGCGCCGGAGCAGGCGGCAACATCACCGGTCTCTCGGACCTGTACGCGGTCCGCCTCGGGGTCGATGGGTTCCACGGTGTCTCGACCCTCGGCGGGCAGCTCGTGCGGCAGTGGCTGCCCGACTTCACCACCGCGGGCGCCGTCAAGGTCGGCGAGGTCGAGCTCGGGCCCGTGGCCGTTGCTCTCAAGGCGACCAAGGCCGCGGCGGTTCTCCGGAACATCAAGGTCCAGTGATGCGGTACGAGATCACCGCGCCGCACGACGGCGACGAGCAGATCGCCGATCTCACCCTCACCGACGGCCGCGGCACCGCGACCGGCCCGAGCGAGGGACTGCTGCTCTACCTGCGCAGACACGGCTACATCGTCGACCCGGTCGACGAGACGAACGCCCCGCCGGACGACGACAAGCCGGCGGGGCGTTCTGCTGCCCGCAAGACGAGGGGGTGAGCGTTGGCCCGACAGCCGTACGCGACCCCCGAGGCCCTCGCCGCGTGGCTCGGCACGCCGGCCCCGGCCGACGCCGAGCGGCTGATCGCGAGGGCGGGTGAGGACATCGACTCGGCGCTGCTGACCGCCGTCTACCGGGTCGACGAGGACGGCGACCCGACCGAACCCGACATCGCCGCCGCCCTGTCGGCCGCGACCTGCGCGCAGGTCGAATGGTGGCTCGCCACCGGCGACGACGGCAGCGGCGCGGCGGACCGATGGGGCTCGGTCTCCATCGGCCCCGTGAGCCTGTCCGACCGCAAGACCTCGGCCGCGGGCGCGTCCGGGGTCGAGCTCGCCCCGCGCGCCCGGCGAGCCCTGCGCCGAGCCGGACTCGAACCGGGGCGGGTGTTCGCATGGTGAGCCTGCCCGAGTTCCTGCTGCGGCACCGGATCACCGTCGAGGCGTACGAGGGCGACGGCGCGTACGGGCCCGTCTACGGCGCCCCCGTCCCCGAGGTGCCGGCGCTCGTCGCCGCCTCGGTCCGCATGGTGCGCGCCCCAGACGGAAGGGAGGTCACCAGCAGCGCGCAGATCATCGCCGCCCCCGACCTCGCCTGTCCGGTCGGCTCGCGCATCACCCTGCCCGACGGGCGGGTGACGACCGCGCTCTCGGTAGCCCGCCACACCGCGCCCGGTCTCCCAGTGCCCGCCTGCTCGGAGGTGATGTGCGAGTGAGCCGTGCCCGACTGCGCTGGAACGGGGCCGCCGCCAACGACGCGATCCGCGAGGCCGCGGCCCGGGGGCTACTGCTCGGCGCCGAGCACGTCCTCGCCGCCAGTAGGCAGCGTGTGCCGATCGCCGAGGGAACCCTCGAACGGTCCGGCGCCGCCTCGGTCGACGAGCAGCAGATGACCGCCGCCGTCAGCTACGACACGCCGTACGCCGCCCGGGTCCACGAGGACATGAACGCTCGGCACGCCCCGGGCCGGTCGGCGAAGTACCTCGAATCCGTGCTGCCCGAGACGTCCGGCGAGGTGCAGGCGCTGATCGCGGCGCAGGTGCGGCGGGCGCTGCGGTGAGCTACTCCACCGATCTCGCCGACGGGGCCGCGCGGCTGCTCGCCGCAGCCGGGGTCGGCATCTACCGGCCCGACGGCGTGTACGCCGCGGGCGAGACCGCGATCACCGTCGCCGCCCTTCCGCCCGCGCCCGACCGCGCGATCTGCCTTTCGACCTACCCGGTCACCGACTCGCCCGGTCTCACCGACACGACCACCGGCCTACAGGTGCGCGTGCGCGCCGGCGCGGACCCGCGCGAGGCCGAGGTGCTCGTCGACCAGGTGCACGACGTGCTGCACGCGTCCGGCCCCCACGTGTGGGGCGAGGTGCGGGTGCAGCTCGTGTTCCGCGTGTCGGCAGCGCCGATCGGGACGGACTCGGCGGGCCGGTGGGAGCGGACCGCGAACTACCACCTTCGCGCCCATCGGGCGCACCCCAACCTCGAATAGGAGGAACGCCATTGAGCACGCCGCCGCCGATCGACGACGTGACCCTGCTCGCCCGGCGGTACCGGCTTGAGCTGGACATGGGCACGAACACGCCCACATGGACCCTGATCCCGGGCGTGAGCGAGTTCGCGCCGAAGATCGAGCCCACTGTGCAAGAGCTGAACCTGTACGACGGCGAGGGCTATCCCGAGCAGGTGGTGACCATGCTCAAGTGGAGCGTCGAGACCACCCTCGCCCACCGCGCGAACCCGGTCACGCGGAAGTTCAGCAGCTCCCAAGAGGCCCTGCGCGCGGCGTCGATGTCCTTCGGGCCCGGCAGCTACGTGAAGGTGCGTTGGTTCGACCGGACCGGTCTCCCGGACGCCTACGAGGGGCGGGCCGTGGTCCAGTGGGAGCCGGACGGCGGCGACGCCGCCGAGGTCGACACCGTCAAGGTGACCTTGACCGGTTCGGGCCCGCTGACCGCGATCACGAACCCGGTCGCGTCCCCCGGGCTGCTCGCCGCCAAGGGGGGTGACAGCTGATGGCGTTCGAGGCCCTCGACGAGCTGCTCGTCGAATCGCTCACCCTCCCGATCGGGGGCCGGCACTACGCGGTGCCGGCCCCGTCCGCCGAGGTCGGTCTGCGCACGCAGGCCCTCGTACACGCCGCCGCGGTCGCCGCGGACGGCGGCCGAGCCGACGAAACGGTTCTCTCGGACGCGGCCGAGCGCGACCACTTCCGCGACGTCCTCGGCACCGCCTACGACGAGATGCTCGCCGACGGCGTGTCGTGGCCCGCGCTCAAACACGCGGCCCTCACCTGCATGGTGTGGATCGCGCAGGACAAGGTCGCCGCCGAGCGGTTCTGGAACTCGGGCGGCGACCCAAATCGTCTGGCCCCGAACCGAGCGGCGCGCCGGTCGGGCGGGGCGAATTCGACGAGGAATCCGGGCTCTGGGAGTGGTACGAGTACCCGGCCGGAACCGGGCCGCGGCAAGCGCAAGGGCGGCAAGCGTCGCAAGTGACGTGGGCTCGCATCCTCGACGACTGGCCGATCGTCGAGGCTGATCTGCACGAGACCTACGGGCTCGATCTCGGCACCCCCGGACTACTGCAATCCCGCTCGTGGCGGTGGCTGCGTGTTCGGGTGCTCGGCCTGCTCAGCACCGAGACGCGCCTCGCGCGCCTGCTCAACCCCCCGCCTGACTCGCCCGCTCGGTAGCACCGTGCGGCACGACCGACCGGGGGGTGAACTGTGGCCCTCATGGTCGGCGAGCTCGCCGCCACCATCACCGTTGACGAGTCCGGCGCCGTCGCCGGTGTCGCCCGCGCCGAGCAGGCGATGCGACAGGGCGGCGATCGGATCGCCGCCGAGGCCGACCGCGCCGGCGAGCAGGCCGGCGACGCACTCGGCGACGGGCTCGCGGACGGCGCGGCCGACGGCGGCGCGGAAGCGTCCCGCGGCATGGGTACCGCCCTTAAGGGGTTCGCCGTCGCGGCGATCGGCGCCGGTATCGGGGCCGCGCTCATGGCCGGCATCGGCAAGGCCCTCGAACAGGACAAGATTCCCGGGCAGCTACAGGCGCAGCTCGGCGCGACGGGCCCGGTCGCCGCCAAGTACGGCCAGGTCGCGGGCGATCTCTACGCCTCGGCGATCGTCGACTCGGTCGGCGACGGGGCCGAGATCATCAAGGGCATTGCCCGCGGGGGGCTGCTGCCGCCCGAGGCGACGCAGGGGCAGGTCAAGACCCTTGCGACGCAGGTCGCTTCGGCCGCCTCGGTCATGGGCGAGGACGTCTCGAAGGTGAGTCGGTCCGTCGGCACGATGATGAAAAACGGGCTCGCCAAGTCCGCCGAGGAAGCGCTCGACGTCCTCGTGAAGGGGTCGCAGAACGGCGTCGATGCCGCCGAAGACCTCTTGGACACTTTCGCGGAGTATCCGACTGAATTCCGGCAGCTCGGTCTCGACGCTCAGACGTCGATGGGGCTGCTACAGCAGGGCCTGCAAGGCGGTGCCCGCGACGCCGACACCGTCGCCGACAGCCTCAAGGAATTCACCTTGATGGCTCAGTCGATGGAAGAGGCCACGGCCGACGCCTATACGAGTCTCGGTTTCAATGCCGAGAAAATGCAAACGGTCTTCCAGAAGGGCGGGCCGGAAGCGGCAAAGGCCCTCGATCAGGTTCTCGACAAACTGCGGGGCGTCAAGGACCCAGCCA
This sequence comes from Streptomyces sp. NRRL F-6492, assembly GCF_001280125.1. GTDB lineage: Bacteria > Actinomycetota > Actinomycetes > Streptomycetales > Streptomycetaceae > Streptomyces. Next base: position 52,376 of record NZ_LGEG01000277.1, on the reverse strand, counting down.
AACAGAGCGAGCTCGCCCTCGGCCTTTTCGGCACCAAGGCCGAGGACATGCAGAAAGCGATCTTCTCGCTCGACCCCTCGAATGCAGTCAAGGCTCTTGGCGACGTAAAGGGAGCGACGGACGCCGCCGGTAATGCGCTGCACGACAATGCGGCGACGAAAATCGAGGCGTTCAAGCGGGGCGTCGAACAGAAGCTCGTCGGCGCCATCGGGAATTACGCGATCCCGGTTATCGAGAAGCTCGCGAATTGGGTCGGGGCGGGTGGGCTCGGCGCTGCGTTCAGCGCGGGCGCTGCGTTCGTCTCGGAGCACTCGACGGCGCTCTCGATCGCCGCCGGCGTGATCGCGGTGCTGATGCTGCCGACGCTCGTCGCGCTCGGGGTCACCGCGTGGACGGCCACCGTCGCGGTGGTCACCGGATGGGCCACTCAGACCGCCGCAGGGGTAGCCGCAGCAGCGCGGTTTGTCCTGCTCAACGCGTCGATGCTCGCGGGCTGGATCGCCCAGGGAGCGGGCGCCGCGGCTGCTGCCGTACGAGTGGTCGCGGCGTGGGTCGTCATGGGCACGCAGTCCCTGATACAGGGTGCCCGGATGGCTGCGGCGTGGCTGCTCGCCATGGGGCCGATTGCGCTCGTGATCGCCGCGGTGGTCGGGATCGTCGCCCTGATCGTCGCCAACTGGGACACGATCGTCGGCGCAACAAAGGCCGCGTGGGATTGGGTCTGGGGAAAGTTGAAATGGGTCGGAGAAACGATCCTTCAATTCTTCTTGAATTGGACGATCGTCGGCCTGATCATCAAGCACTGGGACTCCATCAAGAGCGGAACCGTCAGCGCGTGGAACGCCACGGTCGATTGGGTTAAGGGTGTTCCCGGCCGGATCGTCGATTTCTTCCTTAACTGGACGTTGATCGGCCTGATAATCCGGCATTGGGATTCCATCAAGACGGGCACGGTCCGCAAAGCGGGCGAGATGCTCGACTACGTTCGCGGACTCCCCGGCTCGATCGCGGGCTACTTCGGCAACTTCGGAACCATGCTCTACGACAAGGGCCGCGACCTGATTTACGGGCTGTGGAACGGCATCAAGGGCATGGGCTCATGGCTCAAGTCGACCTTGATGTCTTGGGCCAAGAATCTGATTCCGGGACCCATTGCGAAAGCGCTCGGAATTCATTCTCCGTCGCGGCTCATGCGAGACAAGATCGGCCGCTTCATCCCCGCGGGAATCGTCGAGGGCATCAAGGCGGGGTCACCCGCCGTCGCCCGGTCCATGCGCAATCTCGTGCAGGTGCCGGCCGGTCCGCAGCTCGCCACCGCGGGGGCGCCCGCGGGCGGGGGCGCCTCGGCCGGTGGTTGGGGGCCGACCGTCCATATCGAGAACTGGCACGGCGGCGAGCAGTCCCCCGACCAGAACGCGACCGCGCTCGCGTGGCACATGAAGGCACGGGGGTGATCATGGCCCCCGGTGATCGCGTCCGCAGGCCCGGACACGTCCAGTTCGGCGAGCTGCTGCTCGGCCCCGGCACCCTGTACGGGTGGGAGTCGCTCTCAGGGTGGGAGGACTCCCCCGGGCTGGACTCGGGCACCGTGCCCCGGTCCGACGGCCACGGGGCCTACCCCGGGCGGCTGCTCGCGCAGTCACGGACGATCACGCTCGACGGGCTCGCAATCCGGACCGAGCCCGGACGGATGGGGGCCGCGGTCCGTGAGCTGTCGGCCGCGACCGCGCTCCGCGACGACGAGCTGCCGCTCGTCGTCCAGCTCGACGACTCCCCGCCCCTGCTCGTCTGGGCACGGTGCCTGCGCCGAGCGGTACCGGTCGGGGCCGGTGGCTACGCCCTCGGGCTCGTCACCGGGGGCGCGCTGCAATTCGAGGCCACCGACCCGCGTCGGCACGGCCTGATCGAGCAGCAGGCCGAGACCGCTCTGCCTGCGCCCGAGCCCGGTCTCGACTGGCGGACCACTCCGGGCCCGGAACGGCTGCTGTACCCACTGGACTTCGGGGCCCCCGGCAGCACGGGCGCGCTCCGCTCGGTGAACGAGGGCGACGCACCCGCGCACCCGTCAGTCACCTTCCGGGGCCCGGTCTCGCTCCCCTCTCTGACGAACGTCCGCACCGGCGAGGTGATCGAGTACGACATCGACCTCGCCGCCGACGACACGCTGCTCGTCGACACCCGCGAGGGCACCGTGACGCTGAACGGCAGCACATCGCGGCTCTACACCGCGACCGCCCGCAGCGTGCCCGAACCCGTTTTCATTCTTCCGCCGGGCGCGACCTCGCTCGCCTTCCGCGCGGCCCCCGGCTCCACCGACCCTCGCGCCTCGTGCGAGATCCGGTGGCGGTCGGCCCACTGGTAAGGAGGTATTCCCTTTGACCGTGCGCGCCGGATGGCTGCTCTCCGCAGGGCAGACCCGCGAGGACACACGGCTTGTCCCCCTCGGCGTCATGGCCCCCGAGGGCCCGATGACCACCCGAGACGGCGTGATCGCCGGCGGGGACGCGCTCAAGGCGACCGGCACCTCGGCCATGCAGGTGCAGATCGGTGTCGGCCGCGCCTTGGTGCAAGGCACCGACGCACAAGGCGCCTACCCGGTCGCCGTGACCGCCCCCGAGACGCTCACCGTCGGCGACGGACACGCGCAGTATGGGCGGATCGACGCCGTAGTGCTTCGGGTCTACGACGAGGCGTACGACAACGGCACTCAGACCCTCGCTCGCGTCGAGATCATCCGGGGCCCTGAGATCGCCACGCCCACCCCGCCCACGCTCCCCCCGGCCGCGCTGCGGCTGTGGGAAATCACCGTGCCCGCGGGTACGAGTGCGGGCACCGGCGGGATCACGTGGGGCTCGGCCCTCGTCGACCGGCGCAGGTACACCTCGGCGTACGGCGGGATCATCCCCCGCGGGTACGGGCTGAGCTTCTCCGGCGCGTATCCGGGTCAGTTCCGGGACAACGGCAGCGGCCTCGACCGGTGGGACGGCGCGGCGTGGCAGACCCTCGACCCGGTGATCGGGTGGACGGCGCCCACCCTCGCCGCCGGCTACACCAACGGCGGCAACAACCAAGGGACGCTGCGGTACCGGCGGATCACGCTTGGCGGAGTGCCTCACCTCCAGTGGCGCGGCGGGATCTCATGGGCGACCAACGCCTCGCCCCCCAACTCGGGTCAGCCTCTCGCCGCTGCCCTGCCTGCTGCTGCCCGCCCTGCGCTGCACACCTCCCTCTCGATCGCCGCCGGCGGCGTGCCGATCAAGGTCGATGCTCAGACGAACGGGCATCTCAAGCTGATCGGAAACCCCTCGCTGACCACGTGGGCCGCCATGTCCGGCCTGATCTACCCGCTCGACGCGTAGGGGGGTGCCCGGTTGGCGTTCCCCACGTACAGGGTTGTTCTCTGCGACCTGCGCAGCGACCAGGTCCTCGACGTCCTTCCGATCACCGACGTGTCGCTCGACGACTACATAGGCAAGGTGGGCACCGCCTCGGCCACGATCCCCCTGCCGAACCGCGCGGTCGCCGCCCGCGCCCGCGCCGCGGTCGAGCCTGGCCGAACCGCCGTGTGGATCGAGCGTGGCTCGGAAATCTGGTGGGGCGGCGTGCTCTGGACCGCCTCGCTCACCAGCAGCAGCCGCGGGTTTCTCGGCCTACAGGTGCAGGCGGGCGGGTGGGCGTCATACCTCGATCACCGCGCGATTCTCCACACCCAAGAAGCCAAGCAGGTTGATCAATTCGACATCGTGCGGGGGCTGCTCGACTACGCCGCGAGCCTGCCCGGCGGCGAAATCGGCATCGAGTACGACGCCGAGCAGCTCTCGGGCGTGCTCCGGGACCGGACCTTTCGCCGGTACGACGTGCCCCGAATCCGGGAGGTGATCGACCAACTCGCCGCGGTCGAATCAGGGTTCGAGTGGCGGATCGCGAGCTACCGCGACCCCGGTAGCGGCCGGCGGATCAAGCAGGTGCAGCTCGGCGCCCCCGTCATCCGAACCGGGGCGAGCGAGGTAGTCCTCGACCACCCGGGCCCGATCCTTTCCTACGGGTGGCCCATCGACGCCACCGTGCAGGCGAACGTGTGGCAGAGCCGAGGGGCCAGCGACAACCGCAACCAGACGAAAGAGTCGCTGCCGATCATGTCCGAGCTGCTCGAAGAGACCGGGCAGCTCACCGCCGGATGGCCTCGGCTGGACGGCACCAGCGACTACAGCACGGTGACCGAGCAGGCGACCCTCGACGCACATGCACGCGCCGACCTGGCCGCCGCTCTGCACCCGCAGACGATCCCCGAGCTCACGGTCGCACTCGACCGCACCCCCCTCTCGCCCGCCCTGCTCGGCGCCACCGTCCGCGTGCGCATCCGTGACCTGTGGTGGGCCGAGGGCCTCGACCGCCGGTACCGCGTGGTCGGCCTCGCGATCTCCCCACCCCTTCGCGGCCGGCCCGAGACCGCCCGCCTATTTTTGGAGGCCGCCTAGTGGCAGCAATCCCCCTCGACCTGCTCGACCGAATCCGCGAACTCGAACGGCGGGTGCGCGAGCTCTCCGGCCGCGCGAACATCCGCCCTGCCCTCGATCAGATCCTGCACGGCGACATCGTCATCGGCGAGGGAGGGCAGCTCATCGCCCAGACGCCCGAAGGGGTCGCGACTTTCAAAGTCGGTCAAACCGCTCAAGGGGACTGGGGGCTGTTCCTGCGTCGAGCCAACGGAACCCGCGCGCTGACCGTCGGCGACGACATCCTCGAAGACGATCAGATGATCCGCATATGGAGCCGCGACAAGGAACGCCCGACGCCCATCCTCATGGATGACGCCTTCTCCGACCGGTTTCTCGGCCGGCCCATGCTCCCCCTACAGCTCCACCCCACCGAGCGACAGAACACGGCACTCACCACCTATCAACCGGCGTGGTGGGGGTCCGGCCCGGCAACACACGCGGTCGCCGAGATCGAGCTCTACACCTACGCCAACACCGGCGGCGGACAGGTCAAGGTCACCATGAAGCCCGAGGGCGGCACCGCGATCACGGTCGCCGAATACGACTGCGCCCCCGGTACGTGGACCAACCGATTCATCCAGCAGCCCATGCACGACGTGGAATTCATGCAGTGGGTCGAGTGGACGGTCGAGCACCGCAACAAGGAACCGAACCGCGACGTCGAGACACGGCTCTATTCGGCGCTCTACCGCCACACCTACACGCCCGACGAGGCCCCCCGCGTGCCGACACGTCCCACAACAGCCACCGTCGCCGCGCAGCAGGGCACCGGCCCCGCGGCAACCGAGGCGTCTCCGTCCGAGACCAGGCGACGGCCCGACCCGGAGCGCGCCCCGCTGGGACTGCGCACGATCGACGACTAAGGAGGGTCCGCCCTGCTGCCACCGTCCATACCCACCGTGACCCTTCGCGCTCGCTTCCTCGCCCCCGACGGCACGCCGCTGTCGGGGGCGCTCATCGTTCGCTCACCCGCGACGCTGACCTTTCCTGCCGCCGACGTCATCCTCGGCGGGCCGGTAACCGTGCAGCTCGACGCGCAGGGCGCGGTCGAGGTGACGCTGCCCGCCACCGATGCCCCCGACATGGACCCGTCCGGGTGGGCGTACGTCGTGACCGAGCAGCTCTCGGGAATCCCCCTGGGCCGCTCGTACAACGTGCTGTTGCCCCGGGCGCGGCCCGAGGTCGACCTCGCCGATATCGCTCCGACGGACCCCTCGAAACCGAACTACGTCGGCGTACCCGGACCCGCCGGACCACAGGGCCCGGCCGGCTCGCGGATCTACACCGGCGCCTCGGCCCCGGCCGCCGGCCTCGGCACCGACGGCGACCTGTACGTGCGGTACGAGACAGCAACCGCACTCGGGGTCACCTCGACGACCGTCTCGACGTGGCAGCGCACCGCCGGTGCGTGGGCGCAGCTCGGCGGCGACGTGCGGGGCGCCGCTTGGTACGTCAACGACAGCACCACACCGACAGCCGGCACACGCGCCGGCGACATGCTGCTCCGCATCGACAGCGGCAACATCTACCAGCGTCAAACCTCGGCGTCGTGGGGAAGCGTCCTCGGCTCCCTCAAGGGTCCGAAGGGCGACAAGGGCGACCCCGGAGCGATCGGCGCAACCGGCCCCGGCGGCGTCGTGCAGTCCGTCAACGGCAAGAGCGCCGCCGCCGTGGTCCTGGCCGCGGCCGACGTCGGCGCCGTACCCGCGGCCGGCCCGGCCGTGGTCACGCTCCCTGCCGGATCGTCCGAGCTGCCGCTCGTCGTCAAGGCCGAGGACAAGGCGACCACCCTCTTTGAGATCCGGTCGACCGGCTCGGTTCGAGTCCAGACCGGAAACGTCTACATCGACCGCAATCTCAGGGTCGGCGACGCCACCGCGGACAGCGGCGGGGGCCTCGGCGTGATCGTCGTCAAGGACGCCACGACCGTACCGACCGCCGCCGCCGCGGGCGCCGCAGTCCTCTACAGCGAGGGCGGCGTCGCCAAGATCCGGCAGGGCGACGGACAGATCGTCACCGTGGGCGCGAGCGGGGGCGGCGCCGTAGCGTCCGTCAACGGCAAGACGGGCGTCGTCTCGCTCGTCGCGTCCGACGTCGGCGCGCTCGACCAGGCCGCGGCCGACGCACGGTACGCGCAGACCTCGGCCGCCGTCCTGCTCGCAGGAAGTCAGACGATCAGCGGAAGCAAGACGTTCAGCGCCGTCCCATCCTCATCTGCCGCGCCGACCACCGACAACCATCTCACCCGCAAGTCCTATGTAGACGCGCTCGGCGGGGGCGAGTTCCGCGCGAGCGACCACGGTCTGCTGACGTGGGCGTTCGACCCCGCCCTCGGTCACTCCGCCCCGCTCTACCCCGGGTCGGGACCGATCCGGGTCACAGCCGTATACCTGCGGTCGGCAGCGTCCGTGACCAAGATCGCGTGGCACTTCGGCGGATACGCGGGGGGACTCGCCAGCGGCTCATGGGCCGCGCTCTACAACGCTTCTGGGACGCGAGTCGCGCAGACCGCCGACCTGTCGACCGCGGGCGCCGAGCCGGCCGAGGTCCACAACACCGGCGGCGCTACCGTCTCGGTCCCGCTGACCGCTGCCTACTCCGCCCCCGCCGGCCTGTACTTCGTTGCCTGGCGCTTCCAGTACAACACCAGCACCGGCGACGGCCCCATGATGCTCGTCGCCGAGAGCTCGTTCGGCTCACCGCCGAACGTCTTCGGACTGACCCCGGTTCGCCGATTCGGCTCCTACGCGACCGGCGCCGCCACCGCCCCCGCCTCGCTCACCCTCGCCTCGATGGAGAACGGCTCCAACAGGTTTTGGACGGCGCTCGCCTAGCCCGTCCGCCCCCTCATCCACCGTCCCGCGCCCGATGTGGCTCGGGGCTTTTTCTATGCCCGGAGGGCCCTTTGAAGTTCGTCAGCCGCGCCCAGTGGGGCGCACGTCCCTCCCGCTACGCGCTCGCCTACATCGGCAGCACCCGCGGAGTGAAGATCCATTACGAGGGGTCGCCCGTCCCCGCGTCCCTCGCCCGCCCGGAGAACCACGGCCAGTGCGCCGGCAGGGTCCGGGCGATTCAGGCGAGCCACCTCGCCAACCGAGAGGAGGACTACAGCGACATCGCGTACTCGGCGATGGTCTGCCCGCACGGCTACGTCTACGAGGGCCGCGGCGCCCACCGTCGGACCGGCGCGAACGGGTCCGCCGCGCTGAACACCGGTCACTACGCCGTGTGCGCCATGGTCGGCGACGAGGGACTCACCACGCCCACTGACGCGCAGCTCGACGGCCTGCGCGACGCGATCGAGTGGCTGCGCGAGGACGGCGACGCCGGCAACGAGATCCGGGGCCACAAGGACGGTTACGCGACCGCGTGCCCGGGACCGGCGCTGTACGCGTGGGTCCAGCGTGGCGCCCCGCGCCCGAGTGGCGGGGGCGGTACGCCCTCGCCACAGTTCGAGCCGTTCCCGGGCGTCGCATGGTTCAAGCGCGCTCCGCGGTCGCCGATCGTCACGGCGATGGGGCGCAGGCTCGTTGCCGAGGGCTGCTCGGCCTACCGCGAGGGCCCCGGTCCCCAGTGGACCGAAAGCGACCGCCAGAGCTACGCCCGGTGGCAGCGAAAGCTCGGGTTCTCCGGTGACGACGCCGACGGGTGGCCGGGCGCGACCTCGTGGGCTGCGCTCAAGGTCCCCAAGAGCTGACCGATTCGCCCGCCCGGCAACCCGGGCGGGCGCCCGTCCCCACCCTGTGGAAGAAAGAGGTACACCCATGACCGATGCCACCCGCCGCACCGTTCGCACTGTGGTGCAGACCGTGCTCGCCCTCGCTGCCGGACTCCCCCTGATCATCGACGCAGCCGGTATCCCGCAGACCGCGGCCGGCGTCGGCGTCGCCCTCGCGGTCGCCGCGGGAATCACGCGCGTGATGGCGCTGCCGGTCGTCGAGAACCTGCTGCCGGCGTGGCTGCGCGCCGCCCCGCACCGCGACGCCGAGCTGCTCGCGCTCGACCGCGGTCCGGACGGCCGCCCGTGACCGATCCCTCGCCGTCCGACGTCGCCCTCGAACTCGAAAGGCTGCGCGGTGTCGTCGAGGCGGGATTCGCCCGCCTCGACGGACAGCTCGCCCTGATCATGCAGCGGGGCGATCAGGTCGACCGGCAGCTCGCCGATCACGAGACACGGCTCGACGCCCTCGAAAAGAACCGGTGGCCAGTGTCGAGCGTGCTCGCCCTGGTGGCCGTTCTCGGTTTCGCTCTCACCCTCTGGCAGATCGCCACCCGCTGAACGCAGCGCCCCCGCTACCGGCCTCGTGCCGGTAGCGGGGGCGCTCTTTGTCGTTCTCCGGAACACGAGGGGGCCCTCGGCGATGCACCGCCGAGGGCCCCCTCGTTGGGGTCACCGTGCGGGCGATCTACGCGACCGCGTGCACGGGAGGAACACCCCAAGGGCCGCCGACCGCCCCCGCGTGGGAGGCACTTTCCGGGCGAGCGGCGGGGTCTATGACGTAGCGGGTTCGGCGGCGCCTGCCTCCCCGGCGGCGCTTGCCGCCCACGGGTTCGGCGACGCGCACGACGATGATGTGTTTCCAGCAGTGGCAGCGGTAGCTCTCACCGGGGCGGGTCGGCGGGTCAACGAGCCATCGGCGTGTACTCGGCATGGACGCCCACACGGCAGTGAGTACCAGCAAACAGACGCTGCCCCCGATGATGATCGCGAGCAGGACGAGGGGGTTCTCGAAGGTGCTCACGCTGCCTCCCCGTAGGTAAGGGTGAAGATCACGCGCTTACCGTCGCCGTTCGGGACGGCGCGCAGGTCGGCGGCATGGGCCCGGATCAGAGCCAGACCTCGGCCCCGTTCCGCGCGCCACGCGGCCGGCGGGCGGGGGCTCGGGAGCCATCCGGGGCGGTCGTCGTCCACGGACACGGTGACGGAGGTCCGGCCGAGGGTGGCCTCGACCGTGATCCGTTCGACCCGGGTGTGCAGACAGGCATTCGTCACCGCCTCGGACGCGCAGAGTCGCGCCTGCTCGGCGATCTCACGGTGTCCGAACGACCGCAGCAGCATGGCGAGCCAGTCTCGGACGATTCTCGGCGTGGTGTTAGCGCGGGGCGCCGTCATGCGGTACGTGCGCTCGGGCGGGTCCTGCGGTAAGGCGGTTGTCGTCATCTCGTCGTCTCCCAACGCGGTCGAGCTCGCGCGCTGCGCGCCATGCGTGGCGATGGCCGCCCCCGGGGTGACTGCGCATCAAGGCGCAAGTCAGCGGCTGCACTTCGGACTTACTGGCGTGCGTCGCGGTGCTGCCCAGGACCATAGGGTAAAAGGTTGGACCGGTACAACCCTGTACCCCCAAGAATCTCTGCGGGTGGACCCGTGACGTCGGACCCGGCAAACTCAGGTAGGACAAGGGGAAGGGACACATGCCGCCGAGGGACAATCCGACCGCCCGACAGATCCGCTTGGGCTCTGAGCTGCGGAAGCTGCGGGAACGCGCAGGCATGACCGCACGTGACGCCGGCGGCTTGCTCTCCACCGACGCGGCCAGGATCAGCAACATCGAGGCAGGCCGCCTCGGCATCAGCGACGAGCGCATTCGCAGGCTGTTCACGTTCTACCAATGCGACGACGCCGCCCTGCTCTCCGCACTGTGCGTCATCGCCGGAGAGCGCCGCGGTACCCACTGGTGGGATGACTACCGCGGGATTCTCGCGCCCGGATTTCTCGACATCGCCGAACTCGAACACCACTCGCCGAAGCTGCGTTGCTTGCAGCCCATGACGTTCCCCGGTGTCCTACAGACCGAGGAGTACGCACGGGCCCTGTTTGCCGGCGTCATTCCCCAGGTACCGGGGGACGAGGTAGACGCCCGAGTCGAGCACCGTATGAAGCGGCGCGCGATCTTCGACCGCGACACACCGCCACGTTTCGAGGCGATCGTGCACGAGGCCGCACTGCGAATGCGAGTCGGTGGTCGCAAGGTGGCCCGAGCGCAGCTCGAACACCTGCTGCAAGCGTCCGAGCAGGAATGGATCACTCTCCGGGTGATCCCCTTCGCGGCCGACGACTTCATCGAGGTCACACAGACCGTGATGTACGCGACCGGCGCCGTCCCGCAGCTCGACACCGTCCATATCGACACGCCGTTCGGCGGTCGGTTCCTGGACACAGCCGCGGACCTCGACCGGTACAGGGCCCTGCTCGACTTCGCCGAGCAGACCTCGCTCGACCCCGGCGAGTCGCGAAGCTTCATTCACCACATCGCAAGAGAACTGTGAGAAATACAGGGATGAACAGCGAATTCAACTGGCAGAAGTCGAGCTTCTCCGGGGGCGGCGGCGAGCAGTGCCTGCACGTTGCCGCAGGGCACGACGGCGCGATCCTGCTGTGCGAGAGCGACGACCCCGCGAGCATCATCACCACGTCGCCCGAGAAGCTCGCAGCCTTCATCAAGGGTGTGAAGAACGGCGAGTTCGACCACTTCGTCAACTAGGGACGCTCGCGCGCTCGGCGCCCCACGCCGACAACCCCCCACCTGACCAGGGCCGGGGGGTTTTTGCATATGCCAGTCTGCATGTTTGTACCGGTCCACCCTTGCAACCGTTCAGCGCGTGGCGCTACGGTCTCCCTGCGTTACCACGGTGGGGCGGATTCACGGCCCTACACCGTGCCTGACGTGCCCTAACTCCGCTCTCTTGTCCAGCCATTGGGCGAGGGTCTCCCCAAAGTTGCACCATGGCCGCCGTTCCAACCGTGGTCCGGCAGAGCTCAGCCGAGACACCGTGGCAGGGAGGTACGAATGCAGGCATTACCGCCCCGCCCGGCATATGCGGGTACAAGCTTGCAGACCGTAGGGAGATTCGACCAGGCCGCGCCCGTGAGCGCCACGGTCGCTCGCGGGTTCGTACTCACCGTTGTGCGGTATGCGTCGCAGAACTCGACCCGTGCTGTACCTGTCGAGGCACCCCGCATCCTTCCAACGGCCGCAAGCACCGTTCGGGCGATGCGCGTTCAAATCCGGACAGCTCACGTGTTCGGCATGACTCCACGCGAGATCGCGCGAGCCGTCGAGTGGTCCGATTCCGGATGGCACTACGCCCTTGGGCTGCTCAACTCGGGCCATCACGCCGGCTTCACCGTGGTATTCGGGAGTGGAACGGTCGCCGAGTGGTCAGCGCGCCCCCTGCGGTACCTCGACCTACACACATCGAGCCCGTGCCGATTCCTCGAACGCCGCGCATCTCAAACGGAATTGAGCTCATGAGTACCACCATCATCACGGATCATCCGGCATGGCGGAGCCGCACGGAGGGTTACCGAGTGAGGCTCGTCGAGCACGATGGTTCTCCCTGGCTCGCTACGCTCAACCGGGCGCGCGGGCACCTGCTGCTGCAACCTGTCGGCGCGGGCGCGGCTGAACCACCAGCGTTGTCGTACACGTCGGCGATCACTCTCCCGCCGGCAACGGAACAGACCTGTTCCCTGCTCGACTCCCTTGTGCGGCTCGGAACGGTGGTCCGCCTCACAACGCCGTCGCTCTGGGATGCACTCGTCGCGGCCATCCTCCGGCAGACCGTGAGCGCCTCGATCGCACGGCGGAAGCACACCGCATTCTGCTCCGCCTACGGGCAGCACTTCACCACCCCCGCGGGCGAGCTCGCGCTCACCCCGTCCCCCGAGCGGGTGCTCGCCCTGTCCGTCGAGGGATTCGAAGCCGTGGGCACGAAGTTCAACGCGTGGGCCCTGCGGAGTGCTGCCGAGGCGTACCTCGACCGGGGCGAGAAGTGGGCCGGGCTTCACGGCGAGCGGCTGATCGCCGAGCTCGCCTCGGTGCCCGGGATCGGACCATGGACAGCCGCCGCCACCGCTGCCGACGCAACGGGCGATTTCTCGGTCTACCCACACAGCGACCTCGCCGTGCGCACGTGGGCGGGTCGCGCCGCCCCCGGTCTCGCTCTGCCGAGCGCCGAGAGCGAGTTCGCGGCGCTCTGGCGCGAGTGGGCACCTGCCCCTGCCCAACTGCACGCCCTGACCCTGTTCACCCTCGCCTACGGCAGCGACCTTCCCGAGGTTGACCAGGCGGCCCACCCCCAGACTTCCGGCCGCGCTCCCGCGGTCGGATAGCACCACCCGACAGAGTCCCGTCCACGGAAGAGAGAGCAGATGCCCGTCGCAGTGAAGCCGTGGGGCTTGCAGCGCTTAGCCCCGTACCCGAACACCGTGCACTACCCGTTCGCCCGGACCGAGATCGACGCCGAGACGCAGACGACGAGCTACTTCGACACCGCGGGGCAGCGCGTCGACATGGGCGGCGGCCACGGCACCAACCAGTCGACGTCCTCGCCGACCTCGACGGGCGCCGACGGCGGGGGCTCTCAGCCGCCCGCGCCCGCGGACTCGGACGCCCTCGAAGACCACGTGCCGGACTAGACATGACCGACTCGCCGGTTCTCGTCATCACCGCACTCGGTGACGTCACGGCGGATCTGGTGCTGAACGAGCTGTACGGCCGGGGCGTCCCGGCCGTACGGCTCGACCCTGCGATCGACTTCCCCGAGCCTGCCCGCATGAGCGCTCGCGTCGGAGGGTCCACACTCGCCGGGAATCTGACCACAGCAACCAGACACGTCGATCTCGCCGCCGTCCGCTCGGTCTACTGGCGGCGCCCCACGCCGTACGGTGACCCGAGGCAGGCCGAAGGGCCCGAGCAGCGGTTCGCCATCGAGCAGGCCCGCGCCGGATACACGGGGATGCTGACCGCACTTCCCGGAGTGCTGCACGTCAACCACCCCATCCGAAACCGGGCGGCCGACTACAAGCTTGCGCAGCTCGACACCGCCGCCCGCCTCGGGCTCGCCGTGCCTGAAACCTTGATCACGAACGTGCCCGAGGACGCACGTAAGTTCGCGGCCGCCCACCGGTCCGTGATCTACAAGCCGGTGCACGGCGTACACCTCGCCGGCGAGGACGGGCGCAACCGAACCATTTGGGTCCGCCCCGTCCACCCCGACGAGCTCGACGACTCGATCGCGGCGTGCCCCCACCTGTTCCAAGCCTGCGTGCCGAAGATCGCCGACATTCGCCTCGCCGCCGTCGGCAACGACCTGTTCGCAACCCGTATCGACACCGACGGCGATCACGTGGACTGGCGGCAAGACCAACGCCTGATCACATGCTCACCCGTACCGATACCCCGCACGGTCCGCGAGGCCGTCCGGTCCTACCTTCACGCGTTCGGGCTCACTTTCGGCGCCTTCGACTTCGCCCTCGACGAGGGCGGCCGATGGTGGTTCCTCGAATGCAACCCAAACGGACAGTGGGCTTTCGTCAACCCTGCCACGATCCAAGACATCACAAGCGCGCTCGCCGACACCCTTCAGAAGGGCGCCCCCGCATGACCCCTGATACGTCCACCGTCCTACGCCGCCGCCTCGTCGAGCAGCTCGTCGACGAGGATCTACTGCACGATCCCGACGTGCGCCGCGCCGCCGAGACCGTCCCGCGCGAGCACTTCCTCGGCCGCGCGATCTACAAGCCGACCGACCCCCCGGGCGTCACCGTGTGGACGCCCACACGCCGCGACGACGTACCCGCCGACGAGTGGCTGCGGCTCACCTACCAAAACACCACGTGGGTGACACAGATCGACGGTGTGCTCGCCGAGGATGCCGCGGGCCCGGTCACCGGAGGAACCCCGACGTCATCCTCGACCCTCCCCGGGGTCATTCTGTGGATGATCGAGCAGGCCGGCGTCGCCCGCGGGAAACGGGTCCTGATCATCGGGGCCGGCACCGGCCTGTCGACCGCCTACGTCTGCGAGATCGCCGGCGCCGAGAACACGACCGCGATCGAGACCGACGCCGCCGCCGCGGAACGCGCCCGAAAGGCACTCGCCGAGGCCGGATACTCCCCGACGCTCCTCACGGGTGACGGACTGCGCGGCCACTGGGAAGGCGCCCCGTACGACGTCGTCATCGCGTTCTGCTCCATGCGGCACATCCCCTACGGCCTGCTGCGCCAGATCAAGGAAGGGGGGACCCTGCTCGTCACCCTCGGCGGATGGGGGTTCGGTCACGGCCTGGTGCTCCTCACCGCGGACGGCGACGGCGGGGCGGCCGGCCGCTTCCTGCCCGGGTACACCTCGTTCATGATGGCCCGCACGCATGACCGGCCCCCGCACGGCCCCTTCGAGCTGCTACCGGGCGAGCAGCGGCACAGCCGCATCGACCCCGCTCTGCTCGACGACTGGACCGGCCGGCTCGTCGCACAGCTCGCCGCCCCTTCGGCCGAACGGCTCGGCGCAGGGTACGAGCAGATCCTGCTCGACGTCGCCACGGGCTCTCAGGCTCGCACGCAGGTCGCCGAGGACGGCGACGGCTGGACCGTGATTCAGCGGGGCCCGCTCAAGCTGTGGAACGCCGTCGAGGACAGCCTCGCCATCTGGCAGAGCAACGGCTCGCCCCACGTGTCCGGGTTCGGCATGACGATCACGGCGGAAGCCCAACGTGTCTGGCTCGGCACCCCGGAGGGGCCGAGCTGGACGCTACCCATCTAGCGGAGATCGGTACGGCACCGCCCGCCGGCGCAGTATGCGCTCGGCGGGCGGTGTCATGTTCAGTGGCGATCGCCGATCAGGCGTCGAGCACCTGGCCCTCGCGCTTGACGACCGGCGGCTCGGTCGACCACGGGAACTCGATCCAGTCGTCAGTCTTCTTCCACACGTACTCGCACTTCACGAGGCTGTGCGACTTCTCGTAGACGACCGCCGAGCGCACCTCGGCGACGTGGCCGAGGCAGAAGTCGTGCACGAGCTTGAGCGTCTTGCCCGTGTCGGCAACGTCGTCCGCGATCAGCACCTTTTTATCGGTGAAATCAATCGCTTCCGGGACGGGGGCCAACATAACGGGCATTTCAAGAGTCGTACCGACTCCTGTGTAAAATTCAACATTCACGAGGTGAATGTTTTTGCAGTCGAGCGCGTACGCCAGACCGCCCGCCACGAACACGCCACCGCGGGCAATGCTCAGGATGATGTCGGGCTCGTACCCATCGTCGGCGATCGTCTGCGCGAGCTCGCGCACCGCCCGACCGAAGCCCTCGTAGTTCAGCGTTTCGCGTACGTCAGTCACAGCGTTCAGTGTCCTTCGCAGCCCTTAGAGCCGCACTCGGGGTGAGTCAGATACGGCCGGCCGGGCGGCGAGCACCGGCACATCGAGCAGCGACAGCAGGGCGGCGGGTGGACCTGCGGGAAACCGAGCCACGCACCCGACCGTGTGATTTACTCGGGACAACCAACGTCATCCCGAGCTCGTCCCGGTGATGGCCAAACCGGTCCTTGCTCGGCATCTCCAGCGTGGTCCCCACCCCGGTGTAGAACTCCACGTTGACGAGGTGGATGTTCTTGCAGTCCAGGGCGTAGGCCAGCCCGCCGGCGACGAAGACGCCGCCGCGGGCGATGGAGAGCACGACGTCCGGCTCGTAGCCGTCGTCGGCGACGGTCTGCGCCAGCTCGCGGACGGCCTGCCCGAACCCCTCGTACGTCAGGTTCTCGCGTACCTCACTCATGACTGCGACCGCCTCACACCTGGGTCCGATGGAAGTTCATGTACGAACGGGAGGCCGTCGGCCCCCGCTGGCCCTGGTACCGCGAGCCGTACCGCTCGCTCCCGTAGGGGAACTCGGCGGGCGAGCTCAGCCGGAACATGCACAGCTGGCCGATCTTCATCCCCGGCCAGAGCTTGATCGGCAGGGTGGCGAGGTTCGACAGCTCCAGGGTCACGTGCCCGGAGAACCCGGGGTCGATGAACCCGGCGGTCGAGTGCGTCACGAGCCCGAGCCGCCCGAGGGAACTCTTCCCCTCCAGCCGGGACGCGATGTCGTCCGGGAGGGTGATGACCTCGTAGGTGGAGGCGAGCACGAACTCACCCGGGTGGAGGATGAACGCCTCGTCGCCCTCCGGCTCCACCTCGCGCGTCAGGTCGAGCTGCTCGATCGCGGGGTCGATGTGCGGGTGGCGGTGGTTCTCGAACACCCGGAAGAAGCGGTCAAGCCTCACGTCGATGCTCGAGGGCTGCACCATGGATTCGTCGTACGGGTCGATGCGCACCCGTCCGGCGTCGATCTCGGCCCGGATGTCCTTGTCTGAGAGAAGCACGCCCCCACGATACGCAGGGGGCGCGGACCTGCCCCAATCGGCAGGGCCCCGCGCCCCGGGCCGTTCCCCCGGCGTGCTCCTCAGCGCCGTTCGAGCTCCACGGGCACGGCGTGCCGCAGCCGCGCGCACCGAGGACACCGGACGAGCCGCCCGGGCCCGATCCGCCCGGCCCCGAGCTGCTGGAGCGGGAACGAGGCGGTACTGAACACGTGCCCTTCGGCACAACGGACGACGGTGCGCTCCACGGAACCCATCAAGTCCCTTCCCCTACACATGCGGTGGACGAGACAGCCACATTAGGGGACCGGACCCCCCTTCCCGTCACGGCACTCCGCACACGCCCGGGGGGGGCGGCGACTTCGCCTCAAGTGGCGCATGGGGTACAGTGTGCAACGATGCGGCAGGGATCATTGGGCCGCTGTGCGGATGTAGTTTAATGGTAGAACATGAGCTTCCCAAGCTTATAGCGCGGGTTCGATTCCCGTCATCCGCTCCTGCGCGAAGGCCCTGGTCAGAGACCAGGGCCTTCGTCGTTGTCTAGACCTGTCGGGGGCTGCCGTGCCCTCCGCGTGCCCCAACTCGAGGATATGCCCTGGAGAAAGGGCTGCCCCTGCACCACCTGGGTGGTGCAGGGGCAGCCCTTTCCCAGAACGCGAGCGCAACTTCGCTGTGACTCGTGCCACTTCCAACCGGCGGAACGTTCATCCGCACATGCAAAGGCGAGTGTCAGCGCACGACGGAGAGCTGCGGTCTACGGGAGGCAGCCGTACGGGCGGCACCGCGCCCGCCCTCCTGGGCGATGACCACCAAGCCGAAGATCAGGTCACTGAGGTCCGCCGGCCTCAGGTCGAGATCACGGGCGACTTCCGCCAGTGGGGTGCCTTCCGCTCGAAGGGCGGCGAAGACCTTGCCCAACACCTGGGAGGTCTCTCGCGTGAGTGTGCTCTGGGGTTCCGCCTTCCGGTAGCCCATGCGGCTGAGGTCGACGCAGTGCGTGCGGTACTGCCATTCGGTGGTGAGGTTGAGTTCGTGCAGGCGGTGGGCGAGTGCCATGGCGGCAACTTTCCAGCGGCGCTTCGCCTGCAGGATCCAGGCGGTGCTCGGGTTGCGAGGGGCGTGCGCCAAGACGTCTGCGGCTGGCATGAGCAGGGCGGCCGCGAAGCGGTGCGCTTCCCCTTCGGCCTGGGGCCCATGGGGGACCTGTTCCTCGCCATGCAGAACAAGGTGGCCCAGCTCGTGTGCGGCGTCGAAGCGTCCGCGTTCGGCAGTCTTCCCGGTGTTCAGCAGTACGAACGGGATGCCGCGGTCCCAGAAGGAGAAAGCGTCCACTTCCGGGCAGTCCCGGGACAGCGAGAACACGCGCACGCCGTGCGCTTCGAGCAAGTGAACCATGTTGGGAATCGGGGCCACTCCCAATCCCCATCGAGTGCGAACCAGTTCGGCTGCGCGCTCGGCAGGACAGTTCTCGGCACCGGCCTCGCCGGGAAACACCGGTTCATCGTCGCTGCCAAGACGACTGAATGAGGTCAAGGACGGGAGGTCTGGCGCCGGCAGCTTGAAGCGAGCCCGGATCCAGTCCTGCAGGATCCGGGCGAGGCGACCACTGCTCAGTGCGATGTCCCGTTGTGAGGCCGTCATCTTACTGAGCGCCCTGAAGCTGACCGACTCGACGGGCAGGTCGGCAACCTCTTCGGCGACGAAGAAGGACTCTGGGAACTCCAGAGCCTCGGCAAGGCTGGCCAGGGAGGCCGGGGGAGGGTAGGCCCGGCCGTTCTCGTAGTCGGACAACCGGCGGGCGGTGAGTCCGACCATCTGGGCGAGACGGGTGACGGTAAGCCCGCGGCGCTTGCGCGCCAGGACGAGCCGGGATGCGGTGGTCATGGGAGTGCCAATGGGTTGTGGGGTAGACGATCAGCGGCCCAGACGCTCGATCGGGATGTCGATGCCGTCTTCGCCGTCGTCGTCGTTCGGGAACGGGTTGAAGCCCTCGAAGTCGATGTAGGGGAAGATGATCCGCTCGTGCCAGCTGTCGATCTTGCCACGGCTCCCCGGGTTGGTCGGCAGCGACAGCTCGTAGTAGAGCCGCGTGCCCGTCAGGGTGTTCACGTGCTGGTACAGGAGGAACCAGGTCGGGATCCCCTCGCCGACTCCCTGAGGCTCGGATTCGGCCTCGTAGCCAGGGAACATCAGCTGCCGGTTGGTCTCAACACGGCGAATAACCGCCGTGCCCTTCGAGTAGCGGGTGGTAGGGGTGAGCGCGGCGTAGCCGGTGGCCTTGTTACCGCTGGAGGCGGTGATGGCGAAGTCCTCTTCCGGCGACAGCAGGAGCGAGACGTTCTGAGGGCTCACGCTGCGCCATCCGTCAGGGATGTACGCCTCGCGCAGGAAGCGGATGGTCCTACCCCAGAAGATGTTGCCCGGGAGCGAGACCGGGTCGAGGGGCGTGCAGAAGTTGCGTTCCGCCTCAGCGCGCCGCAGCACGTTCTCGATGGTTTCGGCCGAGAGCCCCAAGTCTGCGAGACGGTTCTGGCCGCGTGAGTCCTCAACGTGCATGACTGCCATATTCAGCCCCTGACCACGGAGTGCGATTTCCGGAAATCCTCCCTCATTCGAGGGAGAAAATCAAGAAGCACTGCTGGTCAGTCGACTGTCGAGCTTCGGCCATCCCCGGTCAGAGCTGATCGTGAATCGCTCTGACCGGGGACGTAACGGATCTCAGTCGGACGCGACGTGAGCCGCACGTCCGCGTAGCTCACGGACCTTGGCGTCGATACCTCCGGCGACCTCCTGCTGACGGGCGTCATCGGAGTGCTGGTAGATCATCGCCGCCTTTTCCGAGGACTGGCCGGCCCGGACCATCGTGTCCTTCAAGGTAGCGCCGGACTGGGTGGAGAGGGTGTGGCCCGTGTGCCGGAGGTCGTAGAAACGGAAGTCCTTCGGCAGGCCCACCGCCGCGCGGGCCTTCGCCCACTTCCGGCCGAAGGTGGTCCGTCGGAAGGGCGCTCCCTTCTCCCCGATGAAAAGCAGCCCGTCGGGCTCCTTCTGCGCGAACCAGTCCAGGTGCCGCTTGACCTCGATATAGAGGAACGTGGGCAGGTGGATGGTCCGGACACCGGCCGTGGACTTGGTGTCGCCCTCGGCACGGCGGCCGGTGTTCAGCTCCGGGGCAGCCTCCGTGACCCGTACGGCCAAGGGGTCGAGGGTGATCGAGCTCCGACGCAGAGCCGCCAGTTCCTCCGGGCGCATCGGGCCGTAGGCGCCGAGGTACACCATCAGCCGCCAGCGGATCCCGATGGCTTCGGCGAGGGCGTCGACCTGCTCGACCGTGGCCGTCGAGCGTTCCTTCGCCTTCTCGCTTCCCGCGCCCCGGATCCGGCACGGGTTGCGGCGGATCAGCTCGTCGTCCGCCGCCGTCTCCATGATCGCCTTGAGGAGACGGTAGGACTTGGCGACGGTTGTGGCCCCCGTGGCGGCCAAGCGCTCCGCGCGCCAGGTCCGCACCGTCGGCGGGGTGATCGTGTCGAGGTCTACGTCACCGAAGAAGGGCAGGAGGTGCAGCCGCAGTAGGCGGCGATACAGCTCGTCCGTGGTGGCGGACAGGCCGCGCTCCGCGACCCACTTCAAGGCGTATTCCTGGAAGTTGACCGCTCCTGCCTCCGGGTCTACCCAGACGTTGCGCTGGATGTCGGCCTGCGTGAGGACGAGCCAGCCTTGGGCGTCCGTCTTCGTCTCGAAGGTCTCGGGTGCTGTGCGTCGAGCCCCGTCCGGTGCCCAGTACCGGGCCTGCCAGCGGCCGGAGGGGAGCTGCCGGACGCTGCCGAACTCACGCCGCCGCTGCGGCTTGCGGGCCGCCATCAGGCCGCCTTACCGAAATGGGAGCGCACATCGCGGAGGGCGGGGACGGTGCGCTCCTCGACGTACGCAATCAGCACGCTGTCGGCAATGCGAACGTGCTTGCCGAGCTTGACGTAGCGGATCCGGCGTTCCTGGACGAGTCGGCGGATGAAGCGCACGCCGGTGCCGAGGCGTTCGGCGGCCTCGTCGACCGTGAGCAGGCGGTCGTTGTTGTTCACCTCCTTCGGCGTGTGGGGGTGGGTGGAGGCGTGAGGTATTGCCGTCTGGCGCAAGCGGGGTCCTCTCCTGGCCTCGGCGGGTGGGGCGGCAACCCCGGCCGGACCGGTGTCGTTCAGGGATGGGATGGGCGTGTGGTGCGGCCGGGTCCTGGGGTTTGCGGTCCAGGGCGGCCGGAGGAGCGGGTTACGGCTGGGGCGGGAGCCCGAACTCCTCCTGGTTGATCTTCATGGTGTTCTCGGCGATGGCGTTGCTGACCATCACGTCGGCTTCCTCGCGGATGTCCGGGTGCTCGTCGAGGTAGGCGGCCAGGTCGTTGGTCGCCCGGCGCCACGCGTGCTGGGCTCTCTGGGCGGCCAGGTTGGCGGCCACGACGGTGTCGATCAGCTCCATGGCGCGGCCGGCGGCGGCCAGGGCCGGCGGGCCGACGAGGTTGGACAGCGAGACCCCGAAGACCTCGGCGAAGCCGATGGCCTCGTCGAGGTTGATGCGGCGCTTGCCGTTCTCGATCCGCCACACCGCCGACGGGTTCATCTCGTAGCCGGCGTCGTTGAGGCGGTCGGAGAGCGTGGTGGTGCTCCAGCCACGGTTCTCGCGCTCGGCCTTGATCCGCTTGGCGGCGTTGTCCTCGCCCTTGAGCAGGACGCCCTCGGGCTCGCTCTCGTGGTCGTCGTCGGACATTCCCTCTCCTTCCTCTCGCAGCATGTTCCTGCAATTCGCATCACCCTAGACGGTACACCATGTTCTGCCGCTTGCAAAGCACCTATGCCTAGTGCATAGTGATAGATGTGCCGCACCGCTGCGATCCGCTGGAGACCGCCATCACCTAGCCCGACAAACAGAAAGCCCCCCGGTGCTGAAGACACCGAGGGGCTCAGAGCGCAAACCTCACGCCGCCCATCCCTGAACGACCGATCGCAAGGCCGGGATTGCCGTCCCATATGGCCTGCAGATTGAGGAGCTCAATGTCCAGTATGGACGAACCCACCCCGAACACGCCATCGCGTCCCGTCAAGTGGCCGCCGACGGCGATCCCCGGCCGGCCGAACAGCCCGTCGCCCACCGCGGACCCCGAGGGCATGGAAGTCCTGGACCTGGTCCGGGACGCGATCCGGCGCTACGTCGTCATGCCGAGCGACGAAGCCTTGACCGCCACCACGCTGTGGGCCGCGGCGACCCACCTGCAGACCGTGTGGCAGCACGCGCCGCGCCTGGCGGTGGTCGGACCGGCCAAACGGTGCGGAAAGTCGCGGCTCCTCGAAGTCCTGATCGAGGCGGTCCACGAGCCGCTGATCACGGTCAACGCCTCCGCCGCAGCGATCTTCCGGTCGATCGGCGAGGGCGACCCGCCCACGCTCCTGGTCGACGAGGTCGACACGATCTTCGGCAGCGCGAAGGTCGCGGAGAAGAACGAGGAGATGCGCGGCCTGCTCAACGCCGGCCACCAGCGCAACCGTCCCACCCTGCGCGTCACCGGCCCCAACCACGAGGTGGTCAAGTTCCCCACCTTCGCCATGGCCGCCCTCGCCGGCATCGGCGACCTGCCCGACACGATCATGGACCGGTCGGTCGTCATCCGCATGCGCCGCCGGGCCGAGACCGAGAAGGTCAGCTTCTGGCGCTACGGCCGCGACGACCTGGCGGTCCGCGAGCTCCGCACACGGCTGGCGGCCTGGCTGGCCTCCGTACGCGAGAAGGCCCTCGCCCTGGAGCCGAAGCTGCCGGTCGAAGACCGTGCCGCCGACACCTGGGCGCCGCTGGTCAGCATCGCCGACCTCGCGGGCGGACACTGGCCCGTCCTGGCACGCACCGCGTGCACGGCCATGACCGACTACGAATCCGGTCGCGACGAGGACGGCGGCCTGAAGATCCGCATCCTCGCCGACATCCGCCGCGCCTTCACCTCCGAAGGCGACCAGCCGGTACTCCGCACCGGCCGCCTCCTGGACATCCTCAACGCCGACCCCGAGGCACCCTGGGCCGAACACGGCCCCCACGGGCTCACCCCGCGCGGGCTGCAGATCCTGCTCCAGGACTACGGCATCAAGTCGGCCAACCGCCGCTTCCCCGGCGGCCACCAGGCCAAGGGCTTCAACCGCGCCCAGTTCACCGACGCCTGGACCCGCTACTGCCCTCCCGAGGCAGTCACCACCCTCCCGGCCGAGCCCGGCGCCTGACCCTCCCCGACTCGTCCCACTCGTCCCCGCGCAGGTCAGCGCGGGGACGGGTCACCGACCCGCAACGAGTCGACCCGACATCACCGCCCCACCCGTACCTGCCCTGACCAGCGACGGGACGAGTGGGACGAGTCCCAGTCGCCCCCCGCCGGGCGCCCACGCCCTGCACAGGCACTCCTTCCGCACTCTGGAGAACCCACCCCCTTGCACTCCCCTGTCCTGAACACCCCGCCAGCCATAGGCAGCGCCCCCGCCGGCACCGCCCCGCCCGCCTCGGCCGAACCCTCTGACGGTCGGCCCGTGAACCGTGCGGGACGGATCGCTCTCGTCATCGGTCTGGTGGCCGTCGTCCTCATGGCCTTCCGGGTCTCGTGGAACGCCCTGTCCGACGTGGCCCGTGCCATCGGCGCCGACCCCACCGCCGCCCTCCTCTACCCGATCGTGGTCGATGGGCTGATGGCCCTCGCGCTGGTCGCCGCGCTCGTGCTGACCGGAACCGACCGGACGTTCGCGCTGCGAGTCCTGGCGACCTACACGGTCGCAAGCCTCCTGCTGAACTACGTGCACGGCCTCGTACCCGACCTGCACACCGACTCGATCCGGTGGGGTCGACTGACCGTCCTGGACTACGCGAACTGGGCCCTCGTCCTGCTGGCAACCTCCCTCCCGGTCGGGTCGATCTACTTCGGGTCGGACCTCGTGGCCAAGGTGCTGCACCACAACCCCGAGTCGGCCGACTCCCCCGATACGGCCTCTGCCCGGTCGGTCGGCGATCAGGCCCCACGGTCGATGCCTGACCGGCCCAAATCGGCCTCTGAGCAGTTGACCGAATCGGCCCCCACAGAGGTCACCGAGGCACCTGCCACGGGGCTGACCGAGGGAACCGAAGCGGCTCCCGACACCCGACCGCCTCGGCCGACCACGGTGGCGGAGTCGACCGGAGCCGCCCCACGTCGGGCGACCGGTCGGGTCCCCGACGCCGCCAAGTCAACCGCCGACCGCACCCGCACCGACGCCGAAGTTCTCGACAAGGCTCGAGTCCTGACCGCCGACTGGACCGACGACCAGCTGACCGCTGAGCGTCTGCGCCGCGAACTACGGATCGGCCTGCCCCGGGCCCGCACCCTGCGCGACCAGCTTCAAGCCGAGCGCACCAGCCAGGCCCAGCCCGCCACGGACGACGACTCCAAGGCCGGACCACTCGACGGACTGAACGAAGCCGCCTCCCCCGACGGCACCGGCTGACCCTCACAGCGCCCCGAACTGCCCTCCGGCGCATTCCGTGTCCCCGTGCAACCGAGCGCGGGGACACGGGGCCGGCCGCACACAGCCAAGCACCCACGGAGAACCGATCCATGCACGACCCGAACCACGAACTCCCCACCACCCAGCAAGAGACGGCCACCGGCCTCGACCGCGCAGCAAGTTGTCGGGTAAGGAGTCCTTACCCGGCCTCCGCCCCCAGGGTGGCGGAGGTTTCCGGCGCCGAGGGGGCGCCGGTGTCGGCCGGCCCGGGGGAGCCGACTCGGGAAGAGACCTCGCCGTCGTCCGTGCCGCGTCGTCGTCTGCGTGAGCCCATGCTGCGTGAGAAGCGTGTCCACCCGCGCTTCAGCGACAACGAGTTCGCCCTCCTCGTGACCGCCGCCCGCTTGAGCCGCATGTCGGTCGGCGGCTACGTCGCCGAGACCTCGCTCGCCGCCGCCCGCTCCGACGACCCCGCTGCCGCGGTCGCCGACTACCGAGCCACGGTCAAGGCGCTGATGGCCGCCAACGGGCGGCTTGCCCAGGTCGGCAACAACCTCAACCAGCTCACCCGCCACCTCAACCAGGACGGCCCCTGGCCCGAAGCGGACCTCGTGCGGCGGCTGCTGAGCCACATCGAGACGTCGATCGCCGACGTGGACGTGGCCGTCGCCCACGTGACCTCGGGACGGTGACCTCGTGATACCGAAGATCATCCTCGGCAAAGGGGCCCGCGCCACCCGCCGCCTGATCGGCTACCTCTACGGCCCGGGCTCCGCCAACGAGCACACCGACCCCCACCTGGTGGCGTCCTGGAACGGCTTCGCCCCCGACCCCGGCCGCAGCCCCCACCGCAACGCCAAGGACGTCGAGGACCAGCTCGCCGCGCAGCTCGACCAGCCCGTGAACATGCTCGGCAACAAGGCCCCGGCCACCACGGTGTGGCACTGCCCGGTCCGCGCCGCACCCGAGGACCCGATCCTGACCGACGCCCAGTGGGCGGACATCGCCCGCCGGATCGTGGCCGCCGCCGGCATCGCCCCCGAAGGCGACGAGGAAGCCTGCCGCTGGGTCGCCGTCCGGCACGCCGACGACCACATCCACATCGCCGCCACCCTCGTCCGCCAGGACGGCCGCCGCCCCGCCGCGACCACGACATCCGCGCCGCCCAGCACGAAGCCCGCAAGATCGAGATCGACCTCGGCCTGCGCCGGCTCAACCCCGGCGACGGCACCGCCGCCAAACGCCCCACCAGCAAGGAACACTTCAAGGCCAAACGCCAGGGCCAGGACACCACGACCCGCCAGATCCTGCGCCGGCGCGTCCGCCGCGCGGTGGCCGCAGCCTCCACCGAGACCGAGTTCTTCGCCCTGCTGGAAGCGACCGGCGTGAACGTGCGGCCCAAGACCGGACCGTCCGGCGACACCCTCGGCTACAGCGTCGCCCTGCCCGGCGACCTCAACAAACACGGCGAACCGGTCTGGTTCTCCGGCTCCACCCTCGCCGGTGACCTCTCCCTGCCCAAGATCCGCCACCGCCTCACCACCACCAGCCCCGAACCCGTCCCCGCGCGGCCGGTCGACCCCTGGCACCAGGCCACCGCCGCCACCGAACGCATCCCCGACCACCTCACCCACAGCAGCGACCACACCGCCCAGGGCCAGCTCGTCGCCCTTGGAGAAGCCCTCGACCTGTTGCCGCTCACCGCACCGGCCGAGGCGAAACGGGAACTCGAACGAGCCGCCGCCCTCTTCGAGCGCGCCACCCGCTCCCGCATCACCGCCGACCTCGACAGCACCCGCGTCCTGCGCCGCAGCATCCAGACCATCCTGCTCACCCCCGCCACAACGCGCGAGGGGTCCGGGCTGGCGATGCTGCTGGACGCCGTCCTCATCGCCGTGGCCTTCGCCCGGCACTGGCACCACACCCACCAGCACGCCCAGCAGGAAGCCGCCGCGGAACAGACCCTCACCCACCTCCAGGCCGCCTACGCCCACGTCGCCGCCCCGGTCCTGGACGGCCTCGCCCGCTGCACCCCCGGCGCCCAGACCAAACAGCGCTACGCCCGCCACCTCCAGCAGGCCATCCCCGAGCATGCCGACCGCATCCTGAAGGACCCCGCCTGGGACGCCCTCGCCACCGTCCTCGCCGGCGCGGAAACCGCCGGCCACAACCCGGCCACCCTCCTCGACCAGGCTCTCGGCCAACGCCCCCTCGACGACGCCCGCAACCCCGCCCGCACCCTGACCTGGCGCATCCACCGCCTCGGCCAACGCCACACCCCCAGCCCCCGCGCCCAAGCAGCCATGGCCCGCAGCACCACACGACGCCCCGGCACCCCGGTCCACCCTGCGACGGGCGCGCCCGCCGCCGTGCAGCCGCCGTCGCATGCGCGGCGGCGCTGATCACCTTGCTGCGGCAGTACGCCCTCAGCGAGACCGGTGCTGCCTGAATGCCGTAAGCAGAATCGCCACAAAGTCAAGTGAGAGGTCACCGTCAGCACCTAGAAAGACTCAGTGGCGCTTTTCGTGTGACACCAGAGGGTGCCGGATTGGCGCTCCCGCTGGGAGTAGGGGGAGGATGCGGCATCGGGAACTCCCGACCCTCGGTAGAGATTTACGCCAGGGGCGGGGGCATCGGAGCGCTCCGTGTTCCCGTAAAGCTCCCGCACGGCGAAGAGGAGCCCCAGCACTGCACCCCAGCTTGCCGGCAAGGTGCAGCGCGGGGCTCCCCGAAACCGCACAGGAGGCCGTATCCGATCCGTACCAAAAGGACTGAATATGAACCCTGAAGCGGCAACAACCGACCGTACCGCAATTAGTACAGCAAGTGGCGCGGCAGACCACCTTGAGCGCGCTGGCCAGTGGCTTCCTGGGCTGGTGGCGCTTCTGGCGATGGCCGTTGTGCTTTTCATGGTCGCTCTCGGCGAGACGGAGCAGATCCCCGCAGTCGCGTGGTTCGGCGGTTCCGTGTTCGCCGGGGGCACGGTTGCCAGCACGGTTCTCACCGTGACGGTCCATATCCGTAGGTAACAGAAGATCATGGAGTGCCCCGGCCCCACAGGCCGGGGCACTGCCATGTTGGCGGCCAGGCAGTTCGCTAGCGACGTAGAAGTTTGCTGCGGCCTCGATGGCGGCCGCCCCTCGTTCCGGTACGCGTAGCCGCTTCGACAGGAACGTCACACGGTGCCGTCCGAACAGGCTCATCACGGTGAAGGATGGATCGCCAGACCCGCTGTTGAAGTTCCTCGATGCAGGGAGCACAGGCGTACATCGGGGCCTGGGCACCAGCCACGCTCGCCGGCCCGATCCACAAGACACGGGTCCACTGCTCTCCGCAGTAGAGCCAGCAGACCCCGTCGACCCAGTCGTTGCCGTCGTCGGTGGCCGGTGAGGCGGGCAGACCGCCGCGCGCGAATTCGGCGATGCCGGGGATCACCAGATGGTGCAGTAAGCCCGCCTCGGTGATCACCGGTTCACCCCTCTTGGCCGTAGTTCGCGTCGGGCGAGGCAGCGGACGGGCAACCTTCGGCATCGATGCCGTCGATCGGGGCCCACTCGTGCTCCAGGATCGAGTAGGTGATCGAGTCCCGCCACGCTCCGCGGACGAAGACGTGGTCGCGGATCCGGCCGTCCTCGGTCATGCCCGCCCGCAGGAGGGTTCGCGCGGACGCCTCGTTGAGGGGCGAGCGAGCTGCCCAGATGCGGTGCAGACCGAGCGTCCGGAAGCCGAGCGCGCACAGCAGGTGGACGGTCTCGGTGCCGAGGCCCTTACCCCATTCGGCCGGGTGCAGAGCGAATCCGATCGTGGCCGCTTGCTGTGGTTCGGTCGCCAGACGCGCGTAGCCGATCAAGCGATGCTCACCACGCCGGGTGATGGCAAGGCAGTACTCGGTCCTGGGCGTGTCCGAGGCGGAGGTGACGGACCGGTCGACGATCGCCTGGACCTGCTCGAGGGTACGTGGTTCGAAGCTGAGGTGCCGGGTCGCCTCGGGGTCGCCGTAGACGGCCAGGAGCGCATCGGCGTCCTCGGGTTCGACTTCGCGCAGGGCCAGGTGGGGGCCGGTCAGATGGACTGGGGTCATGGGCGCGGAGCCTATCTGCGGGTTCATCGGACGAGGACGGAGGTCGGGGTGGCGGTGAAGGCTTCGATCTCCCCGCGCAGGTCGGCCGCAGCGCCGGTGTTCCGCCGCCCGTCGGCGTGCAGTGCGGCATGGACGCGCTGGGCGCTGCTCGTGATGCCGAAGTTCCTCTGCTCGACGGGAAGGTCGAGTACGGGCCGTACGGCCTCGATGGCACCCTCGATCTCGCCCCGGGCGATGCGTGCGAGCGCGAGGTCGGTCTGCGCGCCGGCCTCGTCGCCGAAGGCCCACTCGTCCTCGGAGGCGTTCCGGTAAGCGCTGACGGCGGCCTCGGAACGGCTCTCGCCGAGCACAGGATCCTCGCCGAGGTGCACGGTGGCCTCGGCGACGTAGTAGAGCTGCCGGGGCTCCGGGAAGGTCATGATGCCGCCGAAGGCGTCGAGGTCGTCGGGCACGACGGCGGCCCGGGCGTCCTCGGCCTGCTGGATGGCGGTACGGGTGGCCTCGGCGTCGCCGATCAGAGCGTGCGCGCGGGCGGAGAGACAGGCCAACCAGACGCTGGTCGTGCCGCGGACGTCGTCGGCCGTGCTCTGACCGAGGAGGGCGTAGTCGGCCGCCTCGGCGGGGCGCCCGGCCCAGTAGGAGATGAGCGATTGCAGGGAACGGACCCAGGCGCGCATGGCCTGGTGGTCGGCGTTGTCGGCGCAGACGAAGGCAGTACGGGCCTGCATCATCGCGGCGCTCGGGTTGCCCAGGTCGTGGCTGGCCTTGGCGAGCATGCCGGACGTGATCCCGGCGAGCAGGTACAGCTCACGGGCCTGCAGGGGCTTGACCCGGCCGTGTTCGAGCAGGCGGAAGGTGAGGTCCTGCACCTCGACCAGGTCGCCGAGCAGGGTCGGCAACGCCAGCCTGGGGTACGCGGCGGTGAGACGCCGCACTTCGTCATGGATCTGTCCCAGGGTCTCAGGACCGATGCTGCTGCCCTCTGCCATCGCGGTGAACCGAAGCGCACGACGAGCCGCCATCGCGACCTGCCTTTCCAATTCCGTTGTGCCCGCGTTGAAGCGGGGCTCGCTGCTGAACGGGCCGCCGACAGGCAGTGCCGCTGCCTGCTCGGTGGGGAGGAGGACAGGGGCTGACCGGGGCGGCGGGATGACGAGCGGGGATTCGGACGCAGGCGTGGTCCGTTCGACGGCCTGCGGCGCGGGAGCGAGAAGGAGATCGACGCCGACGCCGAACATCGCTTCCAGCACCCTGCACTGGTCGGGATAGGGTCGGGTCTTCACGGCGCCGCCGTACCAGCGCTCGAACTGCCGCTTCGAGACCGACAGGCCCCGGAGCCGCGTGTCGTTCTCGTCGTCCGCGATCGACGTCGCCGTCGCTTCGAACCGAAGGCGGAAGGTCTCGTAGACCTGCCAGTGCCGCCGGAGCGTCAAGACCCGTAAAAGCGTGGGAGTTTCAGCCACGGCAGATCCTCTCCGTACCCGTTCGTCTCCACCCGACGATAGCCCTGTCCGATCGACGGAAAACCCCTTCGGTGGCTCGCCGACGAAGATGACGGCAGCCATGACGGCAGTCATGACGCGCGACGGTCAGAGAGCGTCGCCGACCGGGTCGCAGGCCATTCGGCGATGACGGCTCCGTGACGGTGGTGACGTCGTATCCATGCCCTGCCGTCCCCCCTCATGCTGAACGCCACTTCGCCGTGCGTGCACCTCCGGCGACGAAGCGTGAGATTGCGGGCCGCCTCGGCGACTACGCCCGATCACCCCCATCCAGCACCACGTGCCCGCCGGCCCGTTCACGGGCGGGCCGGCGACGGGAGGGAACCGATGGACACCTTGACCGCCCTTGCCGGGCAGATCGCCCAGCTCGACACCGTCGACTCCGTTCAGTTGGAACGGATGCGCCACGAGGCCCTGACGGCCCGGGCGCCATGGAAGGCCGAGTACGGCGCCTACCAGTCGGGAGGCTGGTTGACGACATCGCTGATGAACGCGTCCGGCGACGCCGCCGACGTGACGATCGGCGACTGCGCGGCCAGGCCGACCGACCTGCTGTCGCAGATGCCGGCCACCGCCGCCCTGCTGACCGAACTCGGCCTGGACTACATGTGGGTCCGGCTCGCCCGGCTGGAGGCCAACGCCTTCCTGTGGGAGCACCGCGACTACGACGAGCTCGACCAGATCGAGCGGCACCGGCTGCACATCCCCCTGCACACCAACACGTCGGCGTTCCTCGTCACCGGCGGCACGAAGGTCCACATGACCGGCGGACGGATCTGGCGGCTGACGCCGACGTACGCCCACGGGGTGTGCAACCTGCTCGGACCGGCCCGGATCCACCTGATCGCCGACGTGTACGCCGACGACGCCTACCGGCGCCTCGCCCGCCGGCCCGCACTCCAGCCTGAATCGGCCGAGCCGCTGCCTACGGCCGACCCATCGGTGCTCGCCGAGCGGCTCCAGGCGGCCCGCGGCATGGCCGGTCTCGGCTACACGGACGCGGCCGAGCGGATGCTGCTGCGGCTCTTCTACACCTACGCCCTGCCGGAGGGGGCGGTCTACGACCTGATCGCCGAGCTCCACACATCGCTCGGCGACAAGGAGGCCGCCATGCGCTGGACGTCGGCCAAGCGCCGCCTCCTCGCCCTCACGGCCTGACCGCCACGGCTCACACCAGCATCCGATCGGAGGACGCACGTGCCCACCCTGCACCTGGCGGAACTCACCTTCGCCAACCGCCCGTCCCAGCTCCCGCTGCTGTCCCGGCTCGCCGACATCCTGGCCACCTCGCCGGCCGTCACGCACCTGATGGTGAGGGGATCGCTGGCCCACGGAACGGCCGACCGCCTTTCGGACGTCGACTTCGTCGTCGGCGTCCAGGACGCCGACCTGCCCCCGTTCGTCGAGTCCCTGGACGACCTGATGTCCACCGAGGCCGGCGCCCTGCTGCCCGGGTGGCGCGACACGATCGTCGCGGACCTCGGCGGCGTCGGCATGGTCTTCCTCGTCCCGGACGAGGGGCGCCTGCACCAGATCGACATCTATCTGGTGCCCGCGTCGCGCATCCCACGTCTCCGGGCGACGGTCGACACCGCCTTACTCCTCGACCGCGAGCCGGCGCTCGTCCCGGCCGAGGGAACGGCGGTCGCCGAGCGGTTCGCGGCCGAGTTCCTCGCCCGGCCCCGTACCTGTGCCGAGCTGCTCATCGAGCACCTGGTCCTGGCGGTCCTGCTGCACAAGCGCATCAGGCGCGGCCAGCGGTTCGTCGCGTACTCCGAGTGGCACCGCCTCCACACCGCGACGAAGGACCTGATCAAGGCCGCTCTGGCACCCGCCTCGCGGTTCTGGGGCTGGTACCAGTTGCGCGAGGAGATCGCCATCACCCCGATCGGCCGGGCCTGCCTCGGCGACCTGGAGGCGGCGATCGGTGCACCGGCCGTTCCCCTCGCCGCCGACGTCGACGCGGCCGTCGAACGGACGCTCGCCCTGGTTGAGCGGGCCTGCCCCGAAGCCCTGCGCGGCCTGGAGGACGCCATCGCCGCGTACCGCACCTACCTGGAGCTGATGTGAACGCGCTCCACCTGGCGGGCCCGGCCGCAGACCGGGCCCGCCAGGGCCTGACCGCAGTCTTCTTCGGCGGGGTCCGCCCCGCCTCCGACGACGAGGAGAGGCTGGCCGAGGAGATCGGCCGCGCCTTGGCAGGAGCGGGCTACCAGCTCCTGCACGGCGGCTACAACGGCCTGATGGAGGCCGCCGCGCGTGGTGCGTCGTCCGGGGGCGCCCTGGTCACTGCGGTGACCTTGATCGGCAAGCACGATGAGTGGGGCGCGTTCAACCCGTACACCACCACGTCCGTCCACCTCCCTGACCTCGGCGCCCGGCTCAACCACTATCTGAACCACGCCGACCTCGTCGTCGCCATGGGCGGAGGCGTCGGCACCCTCCACGAGCTGACCGCCGCCATGTACTACGCGACCACCGTCCGGCCCGTACCGGTCTTCCTCGCCGGGGCCTCCGCGCGGCGCCTGCTCACCCTCCTGCGCGAGGAGGAGTGGCTGTACGAGACCCCGACCCGGCCCCTCGGCTTCCTCGGCACCGCCGAGTCCGCCGAAGACTTCCGCGACCGCCTCGTCGCTCTCGACTTGGTTGAGACGGCACCGATCGGAGGAGCATGACCACCAGCACGCGCCCGCCCGACCTCACCGTCCGGCTCGCCGAGACCGCCCTCGTCACCGCCCCCTTCCACCTCGCCGACGGCGCGAGGCTCGACCGCTACTTCGACGAGTACCGCCTGGCCGCCGATCCCGAGCTGCTGCGCGACACCGCCGCCGCCATGGTCCCCCTCGTACCCGGAGACACCCAGCTCCTCGCCGGCATCGAACTCGGCGGCGTTCCCCTCGTCGTCGCCCTGTCCGCCGCCACCGGCCTGCCCGCCGTCTTCCTGCGCCGCCGGCCGAAGGGATACGGCTCCCGTCGGCAGATCGAGGGCGCCGCCTTCACCGGCCGTCGGACCGTCCTTGTCGACGACGTGGTGCGCTCCGGCGGACAACTGCTCGCCATGGCCCGCATCCTGCGGATCGCGGGTGCGCCGGTCAGCAACGCGTTGTGCGTCCTCGAGCGCCCACTCGGCGGACGAACACTGCTGGCCGAACACAACGTCACCCTCCATTCCCTGCTCACCGAGGCCGACCTTCCGGAAGCGCCCCGAAGGGGTGATTCCACGTGAAGCGGGCCGTGCTGTTCGACCTCGACGGCGTTCTCGTCGACAGCCGACACGCCCAGCTCGCCACCCTGGCCGGCTTCGCGACCTCCGCCCTCGGCCGACGCGTCACCGTCGCCGACCTGCCGACCTGGGCCGCGACCACACCACGCAAACACGTACTCGCCGAACTCGGACACACTGGAGTGATCAGTCAGGACGGCTGGGACGCGGCGACGGCCACCGCCACCCTCGCCGCCGAGGTGTTCCCATTCGTCGCCGACACGCTCTCCGCGCTCCGTGCTGCCGGCGTCGCCACCGGCATCGTGACCCTGCGAAGCCGCCAGCGGGTCCACTGGCTCCTGCCACCCACCGTCCTCGAACTGATCGACGTCGTCGTCTGCTACGAGGACGCGGCACCGAAGCCCGCGCCGGACGGCCTCCTACTCGCTCTCGACAAGCTCGGTGCGTTGCCCGGCGACGCCGTGTTCCTCGGTGACATGGAGTCCGACATGCACGCGGCCCGGGCAGCGGGCGTGATGCCGATCGGCTCCGGCTGGGGGTTCTCCGCCCCCTCCACACTCACCCGGGCCGGAGCCGTCGTCGTGCTCCCCGACGCCGAGGACCTCGCCGGGACGCTCCTCTCCCTGATGGGCACAGGGCGACGGAGCGCATAAAGCCAAGCGATCTTGACTCCAAGGCCGCTACGCTGGGTGGTGCAGTCGCAGCGGACCGTTGCGTCCGGTGTCGGCTGCGCCACCTCAAGCAACGGATCTGGAGTCATGGTCTACACCGTGGGGGCGCGAGCTATCTGCGTCGAGCTGGAGAACTGAGAACCCCTCAGTCCCTGTTCTCGGCCCGGCTCGGCGTGTGATCGACCCCCATCTCTCCACGACTCTTCCGTGAGGGCCACACCACCATGCGCTCGACGCAGATCCGCTCCACCTTCCTGGACTTCTTCACCTCGCGCGGTCACCGCCAGGTCCCGTCCAGCCCGCTGATCCCGTCCGATCCGACGCTGCTGCTCGCCAACGCGGGCATGAACCAGTTCAAGCCGTACTTCCTCGGCGAGGTCGCCCCGGACTTCCCGCGCGCCACCACCATCCAGAAGTGCGCCCGCACCTCCGACATCGACAACGTCGGCCGCACGAACCGGCACGCCACCTTCTTCGAGATGATGGGCAACTTCTCCTTCGGCGACTACTTCAAGGCCGACGCCATCGCCTTCGCCTGGGAACTCCTCACCCAGGGCTTCAACCTGGAGAAGGACCGCCTCTGGATCACCGTCTACCAGGACGACGACGAGGCCGAGCAGCTCTGGCGCAAGATCGGCGTTCCTGCCGAACGTATCCAGCGCCTGGGCATGGAGGACAACTTTTGGTCCATGGGCGTCCCCGGCCCCTGCGGCCCCTGCTCGGAGATCAACTACGACCGCGGGCCCGCCTTCGGCCGCGAAGGCGGCCCGGCCGTCGACGGCGAGCGGTACGTGGAGATCTGGAACCTCGTCTTCATGCAGTACCAGCGCGGCGAGGGCGACAAGAAGGGCGACTTCCCGATCCTCGGCGACCTCGCCCAGCAGAGCATCGACACCGGCCTCGGCCTCGACCGCCTGGCCGCGATCCTTCAGGACGTCGAAAGCGTATGCGGCACCGACCTCCTCAGTCCCACGCTCACGACCGTCCAGCAACTCGCCGGCCGCGACTACCCCGGCAGCGGCGAGGAAAAGGTCTCCTTCCAGGTCGTCACCGAGCACGCCCGCTCGATCGCCTACCTGATCGCCGACGGCGTCCTGCCCGCCAAGGACGGCCGCGGCTACGTCCTGCGCCGCCTCATGCGCCGCGCCATCCGCCACGCCCGCCTGCTCGGCGTCGACCAGCCCGTCCTCGCCCCGGCGATCGCCAGCGTCATCGCCAACCTCGGCAGCGTCTGGCCCGAGCTGACCGCCCAGGCCAGCCTCATCGAGCAGGTCGTCACCGCCGAAGAGGAGTCCTTCACCCGTACCCTCGCCCAGGGCACCCGGCTGCTGAACGCCGCCCTCACCCGCAGCCGCGAAAGCCGGTCCACGACCCTGACCGGCGAGACCGCCTTCGAGCTGCACGACACCTTCGGCTTCCCCGTCGAGCTGACCATCGAAGCCGCCCGCGACGCCGGCCTGACCGTCGACGAGGACCGCTTCACCGACCTGCTCGCCGAACAGCAGCGGCGCGCCAAGGCCGGCGGCAAGACCAAGACCGCCGAGGCGCTCCGCCGCCAGGACGCCTACCGTGAACTGTCCGCCCGCCACGGCCGTACCGACTTCGTCGGCTACGACCGCCTCGACGCCGAGGCCACCGTCCTCGGCCTCGTCTCCGACGGCACAGTCGTGCCCGGCGCCGACCAGGGCAGCACGCTCGAACTGGTCCTGGACCGCAGCCCGTTCTACGCCGAGTCCGGCGGCCAGGTCGGCGACACCGGCACCATCCGGACCTCTGGCGGCACCCTCCTTGAGGTTCTGGACACCAAGCCCGGCCTGGAGGGCTTCCACGTCCACACCGTCCGCGTCGCCGAGGGCGAGGTCCGCACCGGAGAGCAGGCCGAAGCCCGCGTGGACGGCGCCCGCCGCGAGGCCGTCGCCCGCTCCCACTCCGCCACCCACGTGCTGCACGCCATGCTCCGCCGCACGCTCGGCGACCACGCCCGCCAGCACGGCTCCCTCGTCGACGCCGGCCGCCTCCGCTTCGGCTTCGCCCACTTCTCCGCCGTCGACCGCGCCCAGCTCTCCGCCATCGAGACCCTCGTCAACGACAGCCTCCTCGCCGACCCCGAGGTACGCGTCTGGCACGCCTCACGCGCCGAAGCCGAGGCCGCCGGAGCGACCGCCCTGTTCGGCGAGAAGTACGGCGACCATGTCCGCATCGTCGACATCGGCGACTTCTCCCGCGAACTCTGCGGCGGCACCCACATCGGCCACGGCTCCAACGCCGGCCCCGTCCGCATCGTCGGCGAAGCTTCCATCGGTTCCAACCTCCGCCGCATCGAAGCCCTGACCGGCCGAGACGCCCTCGACTACTACGACACCGAACGCCGCCTCCTCGAAGAACTCGCCACCCTCCTCGGCACCCGCCCCCAAGACGCCCCCGACGCCCTCCGCAAGCGCCTCGACACCCTCGCCTCCGCCGAGCGAGAGCTCGGCCGCCTCCGCGAGGCCGAGCTGCGCGACCGCGCCCAGCAGCTTGCCGCCTCCGCTCGCACGGTCGCCAGCGGTCGGGTCGTCACCGAGAAGGTGAGCGGACTCGGCCCGGAGGAGCTCCGCACGCTGGCCCACAACACCGCCGGTCTCCTCGACACCGGCCACGCCGTCGTGGTCCTCGGTGCCGAACACAACGGCAAGGCTCTCCTGGCCGCCGCAGTCACCCACAGCCTCCACGACAACGGCACTGACGCCAGCCGGATCCTTCTCGCCGCCGCCCGCGCGGTCGGCGGCGGAGCCGGTGGCAGGGGAGCGCTGGCCAGCGCCGGCGGCCGTCGCACCGAGGCGCTCAACGAGGCCCTCACCGTGGCCGCCGAGGACGCCGTCCGCGCCCTCGACCAGTAGCACTCGGACGGCCGGTGCCACCAAAGGCGGCACCGGCCATCCCGTCATCGACCGTGTCAGGCCCGCCCCAGCTCCTTCAGGAGCACCACGCTCTCGTAGTTCGTCACGCCCCACCGCCAGGACCCGACCGGCACGTAGCCGCGCCTGCGGTACCAGCCTAGGAGGTCAACCGCCTCTGCCGACGTGTCGATCACCACCTGCGCAGAGCCAAGCGCGGCTATACGCTCCTCCGCCAAGGAGAGCAGCCGATGCCCAAGGCCCATTCCCCGGTACGAAGGGTCCACCGCGAGCTGCCAGAACGACCCCGCCCCTGCCGGAGCGGGATATCCCTCGGGCGCGGCGTAAGGAGCAGCCACGGTCACCGAACCCACCAGCTCATCTCCCCGGAAGGCGAGCCAGCACTCACCCCGCCCTGCGCGATGTGCAGTGTCCTCAGCCGACTGGTACGAGGCGAAGAACAGCCGACCAGCCGCCGCATGACCTGCGTATGAGCGATGCAGCAGGGACGTCAGCTGCTTCACCGAGGCATCCCCGAAGAGCCGCCTTACCATAACGGTCCTAGTCGGCGAGCTTGCCGCGCCTTGCATGGCTTACCACCTCCCATGCCTGAGCGCCCAAACCGACATCAACACATCCATATTGCCGCAAATCACACCAAGACGCCCGCGAAGCCCGACCGCACCTTCAGCTTGCACGCCGGCCTCGCGCCAATGTGGCTGGTAAGAGCCCTCTACTGACGAGTACCATGCAAATTTCATAAATGCGGTGCGCGGCACGGGGTTGAACGGGGATCATCAGCAACATGAAGCAAGCAAGCATGCACGTGGCGTCTTTGACGCTTGACGAGACCAACCCCCGGCACGCAAGTAGGACCTCGAGCCTTGAGGAGTCCATTGCCGCGCTCCTCGAGAAGGGGCCGGAAAAACTTCTCAGGCTGGCCCGGGACATCTGCCAGCACGGCGTGAACCCTACGGATATGGTGATCGTTCTCGTGGACGGTGACCAAAACGTAGTCCTCGAAGGTAACCGGAGAGTTGCAGCTCTCAAGTTGCTCCACAATCCGAAGCTAGCGCCGACTGAGAAGCTGCGCAAGCAGTTTACTGCCATCGCCAAGACTGGAGAATTCCCACGGCGCATCATGTGTGTGATCACGGACAGTCGGATGCAGGCAGAGCACTGGATCAGACTCAAGCACACCGGTGAGAACAGCGGCGTTGGAGTCGTCAGGTGGAGCACTGGCGAAGCAAGCAGGTTCAGCGGCCGGTCCACTCCCACCGAAAAGGCGAGACTCTTCATCGAAGCAGTCAACGACTGGTTTCCCGATGATGCAGAGTTGCGGTCTAATACCCAGACCGTTCGGGACGGGCGGATCACTAATCTTGGCCGTATGATCGCAGACCCTGCGGTTCGGAACAGGCTCGGGATCGCCTTCGACGGGGACGTCGTACTGAGAAGCTACCCCGCCGCCAAACTGTTGCCAATCCTCACCCGAATCTTTCACGATCTCGCTGGACCCGTTTCCGTGGACCAGATCAAGAATAAGAGGCAGAGAGAGGACTACCTGCAGAAGGTAGAAGACGAGCTGCCGAAGCTGGCCGATCGACTCGAAGAGGATGAGAAATACTCCAAGTCTGCTGCTGGCGAGAAGCCCACGGTCTCGGGTGACGCAACCGGCAAGGCCGAGGATGGGACTAAGCCGGCGCGGCGGAAGCGCCCCGACTTTGAGAAAAAACTCTTCCAGGGAGTATCGCTGCGTCACGTGAGCCTCCGGACCTCCGAAGTACTGGAAGAGGCCCAGCGGATCAAGATTGACGAGATGCCCAACGTCGCGGCGATCATGGTCCGGGTCGTCGTGGACATCGTCGTCACAGAAGTTGCAGAACAGCTGGGGTGGAGGCGCAACCAGGACAAGCTCAAGGGTAGAATCGGCGCCGTGCTGCACCAGGTGGACCCGAACAAGGACGACCCTCACCTGTCGAACGCCTGGCGGTTCTCGCAGGAGGAAGACGGAGCACTAGTCCTCAAGACGCTTCACATGTTCGTGCACTCCTGGCAGAACAATCCCCTAATCTCTGAGGTGCGGAAATTGAGCATGGCATACGGCCCTGTCTTGACTAAGGCTGACGAATTGCTTGAGAAGAAGAAGCGATGAGATACATCAGTCCCCTCCGATACCCCGGAGGAAAAGCACGCCTTGCCCCATATATCGCCCACCTCATTGCGCGACAACGCCCGCACCCCAAAGCATATGCAGAGGCATTTGCAGGGGGTGCGGGCGCCGCGCTGCGCCTACTAGTTGACAATGAAGTCGATCACATCTACATCAATGATCTCGACCCTGGCGTTGCCGCCCTTTGGCGATGCATTTTCAATCATACTGAAAATCTCGCAGAAGCAGTAGCTCGCGAAGAAGTGAGCATTGACGCCTGGCATCGCCATTCAGAAATTTACCGAAATCCCGTAGGGAAGAGCGATCTGGAAGTAGGCTTCGCGACTTTCTTCCTGAATCGATGCAATCGATCGGGAATTCTGCGAGCACGCCCTATTGGCGGACTTGACCAGACAGGCGACTGGAAGATCGACGCCCGATTTAACCGAGACAGCTTGATCGAAAGAATTCGCTATCTTGGCAAGCACGCCGGGCGCGTCACTCTTTCCGAGATGGATGCACGCTCCTTCATCAAGGGGCTCGAACCTCAGCGTGATGACGTTCTTCTTTACGTCGACCCCCCCTACCTGGTGCAAGGGGACCGCCTTTACCTGGATTCCCTCACAGAGCTGGACCACCAGGAACTGGCCACCGTACTTCGTAAAACACCACTCCGATGGCTGCTGACGTACGATGCGGATAAGCGCATCACCGAGGAGCTTTATAAGGGATTTCGATGCGTCGAATTTAATATTCTTCACACGGCCCAGATACAGCGTACGGGTGTCGAGTACGCGATCTTTGGAAATGAGCTAACCCTACCGGAAGTCACGGGGATCATCGGCGAAGGGAATTATCGATGGATGACCTCTAAGCGCAAAAAGAAGATGTCCTAACTTTTCTCACGTGCCCACATTCTCGGGATTCTCGTGACAGTGGAGTGCCCCCTCAGGTCCCGACACTAGAGGACCACCAAATCGATGGGATGCACATTAGGATCCTCGATCTGACTGAAGGCCGCATTTCCTGCCAGGTGTCCGCCTGTATGAGCTATACGGGTGGCGTCTGCGACCAGTTCAGTGCATGTCGTCGGTCATCGACCAGCCCACGACCTCCCGCGTGCACAGGTCGGCCACGGCTGCAGGATAGGCCGTCCCACGGCCGTCGGCAGATAGGTAATGTCCCCGAAGAATTTCAGACTTGGCGGACGCGATGAAGTCCCACAGGATCAGATCCGGCGCCGGCGGCGCCGTGTGCGGATCACCGTGTCGTCTGCCGCACGAAACAAGGCAGCAGCCTTCTGGAAGATCTCCTTGTCCTCCTTCAGCTGGGCGCTCGCCCGCCACAGGCGCCTGAGCTCTTCCTTCTCGTCACCGGTCTCGCCGGCGTCACCCCGCCGTCCGCTGTTTAGATACCGGCCCGGTCGGCGAGGACACACTTGCGCAGGGTCTCCAGAGCACCGCCCCGTGGGTGGTGCCGCTGACGGGAACACTCCGGCGAAAACTGGTTTTCCCGCTTTTTCGCCTTGAATCACTTCCCCTGGATGACGAAACATTCTGCGCCCAAGTGCCAGTTTCGGGGGCACGCCACAAGCCCGCCGCGCCGCACGGCTCAGCGGTTGCCTCCCCGTGCCATCGTCGACCTGGACGCGAGCCACGCCTCCCAACCCGGCCCCCGTCGTCGACCTCACTGAGAAGGCCGCGAACAAACTCGCCCCGTAGCGCGGACGCCTCGGCCGCAGTCCTGTCTTTAATGACCCGCACCGCACTCGATGGCCGGTCCCATCTGCAAAGCGGCGGGTGGGGCCCAAGCGAGCGGGCCCCGACCTCACGACGATGCCCACAAGTCCGCCAGTGCCGCCATACCTGCGGGGCGCGTGCCCCATCCGTGCCCTTCACGGCGGTGAACAGCGGCCAACGCGGGTATCTCAGGACCAGCGAGAACCCCCACATGCGAGGGCGTTTTCGCAGGTCAAGGGCCAGATGATCGAGCTTGGGAACGGTGATTCCCAAGCTTATAGCGCGGGTTCGATTCCCGTCATCCGCTCTTCAGAGAAGGCCCAGGTCAGCGACCTGGGCCTTCTTCGTTGTCCGTGCCTGTTCCGGCGTCCCGCACCACTTGTGCACCATTTCCCTCCTGGCCGGCCTGCTCGGCGGGCTTCTACCGGGCGTTTGCGAGGTCGTTGGCAGCGGTGGCGCTCCCCCCGCCGTCCACCGACCGGTGGACGGCAGGTTCAACCGGCCGGGCGTGTCGGGCTGCGCCCCCCGCCGACCAGGATCTCCGGTATGAGTCAACTCCCTGTGCGGATAGCCCGTTGGAGCGCCCGGCACGCATGGCGTGCGATCGCCGGCTGGTTCGTGTTCGTCGTTCTGTGCCTCGGCGCCGGCATCGCGGTCGGCAGCAACGAAGCCACTGTCGAGGACTTCCGGGTCGGTGAGGCGGGGCGCGCCGAGGCGATGGCGGCCGAAGGGGGCCTGCAGCGCAGGCCCACCGAGCAGATCATCTTCTACGCCAAGTCCGGACCGCCGGACATGGCCGCAGCCGACTCCGCGGCCCGGGACCTCACCGAGCGGATGCGGAAGCTGCCCGAGGTGGAGAGCGTGGCGGCCCCGGTCCGCTCCACGGACGGCAAGGTGCTCAGGGTCTCGGTGGTCCTGAAGGGCCCCGAGCTGGACGGCAGGAAGAACGTCGTCCCGCTCCTCGAACAGACGGCGAAGGTGCGCGACGACCACCCGGACCTGGTGGTGGAGGAGACCGGTTCCCCCTCCATCAGCAAGGGCGTCAACGATCAGCGAGGGGAGGACCTCGCGCTCTCCGAGCGCATCACGCTGCCGGTCACGCTCGTCACCCTGCTGATCGTCTTCGGATCGGTGGTCATGGCCAGTGTGCCGCTGCTGCTCGCACTCTCCTCGATCGCCGGCGCCCTGGGGCTGTCCATGATCGCGTCCCACGGCCTCCCCGACCCCGGTGTCGGGACCAACATGATCCTGCTCATCGGCCTGGCCGTGGGAGTCGACTACACGCTCTTCTACCTCAAGCGTGAACGCGAGGAACGGGCCCGTGCCGGTGGCCGGCTCGGCTCGGAAGCCCTGGTGGAGCTGGCGGCGGCGACCGCGGGCCGGTCCATCGTGGTCTCCGGCCTCGCCGTGATCGCCTCCACCGCCACCTTGTATCTGGCCGGGGACGTCATCTTCTCCTCGCTGGCGACGGGAACCATCCTGGTCGTGGCGGTCGCCATGGTCAGCTCCCTCACCGTACTTCCCGCGCTCCTCGTGACGATCGGCCGCCGGTCCGAGCGCCGTTCGGCCCGCAGGGCCGCCCGCCGGGCGAGCCGCGGCAAACCGGTCCGTACGAAGCGGGCGGCGGCCGAAACGGGCCGGTTGTTCGGCGCCCTGCTGAGGCCCGCGCAGAAGCGTCCCGCCGTCACCCTGGGCGTATCGGTGCTGGTCATGCTCGCCCTGGCGGCGCCCGCGCTCGGCATGAAGCTCATCGACCCGGGCAAGGACACCTTCTCCCGCAAGATTCCGGCCATGCAGGTCTACGACCGACTGA
Source organism: Streptomyces sp. NRRL F-6492 (assembly GCF_001280125.1). Taxonomy (GTDB): domain Bacteria; phylum Actinomycetota; class Actinomycetes; order Streptomycetales; family Streptomycetaceae; genus Streptomyces. The sequence goes on along the minus strand of NZ_LGEG01000277.1, from coordinate 10,184 downwards.
ACGCGGCCTTCCCGGAGCTTCTGGTCAAGCACGAGGTCGTCGCCCGCTCCACCCCGGACCGGGCCGCGGAGGTGAGGCGGGCTCTGGCGGATCTCGGCCGACGGGCGCAGGCCGATCCCCTGTTCGCCAGGACCGCCGAGCCGGAGGTGCGTACGTCGGCCGACGGCCGGATCAGCGTGCTGGAGCTGGCCGTCCCGTACCCCGCGCCCTCCGACGAGGCGACCGAGTCGCTCGGCCATCTCCGCAAGGACCATGTGCCCGCCACGGTCGGCATGCTGTCCGGCGTGGAGACGGGGGTGAGCGGTGACGTGGCCCGGGGCCACGACTACGTGCACCACGAGAGGAGCAAGCTGCCGCTGGTCATCGGGTTCCTGCTGCTGGTGACCTTCGGGATGACCGTGTGGGCGTTCCGCTCGGTGGTCATCGGCCTGATCGGCGTCGTACTCAATCTGCTGTCCGCCGGGGCCTCGCTCGGCCTGCTGGTCGTGTTCTTCCAGGGGACGTGGGCAGAGGGCCTGCTGGCCTTCGACTCCCTCGGTGCGATCGCGTCCCGCGTGCCACTGTTCCTCTTCGTGATCCTCTTCGGTCTGTCGATGGACTATCAGGTGTTCGTGGTCAGCCGAATCCAAGAGGCCGTACACGACGGAATGTCAGCCCGCGAGGCGGTGCTGGACGGCATCACCCGGTCGGCCAAGGTGGTGACCAGCGCGGCGATCGTGATGGTGACGGTGTTCGGCGCCTTCGTCGCCCTGCACCTCACCGAGATGAAGCAGATGGGCTTCTGTCTGGCGGTGGCCGTACTGCTGGACGCCGTGGTCATCCGGCTCATGGTCCTGCCGTCTCTCCTGCTTCTGCTCGGCGAGCGGGCGTGGTGGCCGCTCCGGCCGACCCGGTCGTCCCTTACGGGGCCGAGCACCACCCCGGCCGCCCGTCCGTGCGAGAAAGTAGTCTGACGATCGTGCTTCAACGGCCGCAGCGCGGGGACCCGTTCTGGATATGGACGCTCCACTGGTGGGACGTCACGTCCTGGATGATCATCGGTCTGCTGGCCGTGATCACCATCGTGGGAGACACCCCCCGCACGACCGGGTACGGGTCGCTGGCGCTGCTGGCACTTCTCGGCATCTGTTACGGGCTCGTACGCAGACGCCCCGGCAATCCGGTGCTCGGCGCGTACGCCTATCTGGCCCTGCTGGTCCTCGTCCTGGGCGGACTCTCCTACCTCCGCGACGGCTTCGGGGTGCTGTACACGCTGACGCTCCCGCAGTTCGTCATCTTCGTGAACAGTCTGCGGTCCTCGATCGTCTACAGCGGGCTCGGCGCCGTGGCCATCACGGTCGGCGGCAGCCTGCGGGAGGGGCCGAACGCCGATGTCCTCACCACCAACGCCATCTCTTCGTTCGCCGTCTACGCGGTGGGCATCCTGATCGCCGTACTGACGCCCCGGGCCCTTGAGCTGCGCGACGAACGCGCCCAGTTGCGCGCCGAGTTGAAAAGCGCCCAGCTGAGCCTGGCCGAGGCACACCGGCTCCAGGGCGCCGCAGAGGAACGCGAGCGCCTCGCACGGGAGATCCACGACACCCTCGCCCAGGGCTTCGCCTCCATCATCGCGCTGGCGGAGGCGGCCCGCTCCGGCCTCGAAACCGATGCGGAGAGGAGCGCGCAGCAGTTGCAATCCATCGAGCGGACCGCCCGCGACAACCTCGCCGAGGCACGCGTCCTCGTCGGCTCGGCCCCCCGGAGCGGCGTGGCTCCCGGCTCGGCGGCCAGAACCCTGCGGCGGACCCTGGACCGCTTCACCGAGGACACCGGGGTCACCGTCACCGCGGACCTGCCGGACATCGAGTGCGACCAACCGACTCGGATCGCGCTGCTCCGCTGCACTCAGGAGTCCCTCGCCAACATCCGCAAGCACGCGGCGGCCTCCGCCGTGGACGTCGTCCTGGCACGGCAGCCGTTCGGCATCGAGCTGGAAATCATCGACGACGGAAGGGGCTTCGTGGTCGAGGAGTCCCGGGGCTTCGGACTCAACGGCATGCGCAAACGCCTCGCCGAACTGGGCGGCGAACTCACCGTCACCAGCTCGGTCGGAGACGGCACCCGCATCCTCGCCATGATTCCCACGAACGGTCAGGTATGACATGACGACATCGGCAGACGCGCTCCGCATCATCCTGGCCGACGACCACACGGTGATGCGCGCCGGCCTGGTCGCGCTGCTGGCCTCCGAGCCCACCATCGAGATCGTCGGCGAAGCGAGCGACGGCCGGGAGGCGGTCGAGCTGGTCGACCGGCTGCGGCCCGACCTGGCGCTGCTGGATCTGCGGATGCCGGTGCTCGACGGGGTGGGTGCCACCGCCGAGATCGTCGCGGGCCGTCAGGGTACTCGCGTGCTGATCCTGACCACCTACGACACCGACACCGAGATCGAGCATGCGGTGGAGGCGGGCGCGACCGGCTACCTCCTCAAGGACGCCACCCGCGAGCAGCTCGTCGAGGCCGTTCACTCGGCGTCCCGGGGCGAGACCGTCCTGGCCCCGCGCGTCGCGCAGCGTCTGGTGGCCAAGATGCGGCGGCCCTCGCCGGTGACGCTCACCGCGCGCGAGGTGGACGTGCTGAGTGCCGTCGCGGACGGCCTGTCCAATCCGGAGATCGGCAAGCGCCTGGTCATCTCCGAGGCCACGGTAAAGACCCATCTGCTCCGGATCTTCGCCAAGCTGAACGTCAGCGACCGCACGCGCGCGGTCGTACTGGCCCTGGAAGGGGGTCTGCTGGAACGGCCTTAGCCCGCCTGACGAACTTTCAGTTCTCAAGAGGTGCGAGACCTCGGACTACGTGATGGAGCGGCAACCCGTTGGCGCGGTGCTGTCTCCCGACGCCGAATTCGGCCCGTTCGAGCAGCTGTTGCCGTCCCGGCTAGAACGACAACGGTCACCACTGACAGTCCACCTGTGCAGAAAGCCGTCGCGAGACGTCACGAGTTGGGCCTCACCGAAGGGAAGACTCCATGCCTGCTCACCCGCGCGGCCTTGCCCAGGTGGTGGGCTGGAGGACCCTCATCGCAATGTCCGCAGCAGCGAGGTTCATGCCACGGCGACCAAACCCGTAAGTAGCTTTCAGCCAAATCGCGTCTTACAGCTAATGTCTAATTTGCCCTATTTTTACCTTTGCCTATACCCCTTGCAGGGCGAGGTCAGCGAACCGTCCTTCATGGTGACGTGAGCGAATTCGACCTGGTCAGCGCCGCTCTCGGGTCGACTTCCCCCATACATGAAGAAAGCAAAGCGGAATGGGTGATCACCAGTGTGCAAGTCGCTTGCCCGGCTGGGTCGGCCGTGCGATCTTCCTTCGGGCTTCTCGTCCTGCACATGGGTCACCACTCTGTGTGGGGCGGGCCGCCTGAACGCAACGGTGGGCACAGCATTCGCAGTGCCGTGCCCACCTGACCTGTCGCAGTCCATCCCGAAGAAGGAGAACCTCTATGCGAAGGCGTGCGGGTATCGTAGCGGGCCTGTTTGCCACCTCGGCGGTGCTGATGGGCGCCCCGATGGCCGAGGCCAAGGTGTGCACGTACAACACGTGCTCGTCGGCCATCAACTCCTGGAAGGCCGTGCAGATATGTGACGGCGACGCCGACGGCAACTCGGTCGAGAGCAACTACTACCGCGACAGCGGTGGTCACGGTGCTGTGCAGGAGTACAGCGGCAAGGACAACTGCGAGGCCAGCGGCTCCAGCAACGACAAGGTGTACCGCCACCAGGCTCACCAGATCAGGGACTTCGCGCCCAACTCGTGGTCGAGCTGGGAGTACCGCTACTAGAAGTTGAGGTGGAGGGTGCGGAGTCGCCTGCCGATTCCGCACCCTCCACCGCTTCTTCACTTCCCGATAACGAGCCGGAGCCGCCACATGCAGAAGACAAACATCGCCGGCGTGGACGTCCGTGACCTCCACTACGACGTCGCCGGGCGGACCATCCTCAGAGGGGTGGACCTGTCGGTCGGCCCTGGCGAGAGCGTGGCAATCACCGGCCCAAGCGGCTGCGGAAAGAGCACCCTGCTCAGTTGCCTGTCCGGCCTGCTCGAACCCACCGGCGGCAGCATCACCCTCGACGGCCAGGCACTGACCGGTGTGTCAGCGGGCCAACGAGCCGGGGTCCGGCTTCGCTCCATCGGCATGGTCTACCAGTTCGGGGAGCTCCTTCCCGAGCTCAGCCCCCTGGAGAACGTGGCACTGCCAGCCCTCATGGCCGGTGCCTCGGCAGGCGAGACCTACACCAGGGCGCAGGCGCTTCTGGACGAGTTGGGCGTAGGCCATGTGGCCGCCGGGGAGACCGGGGTCATCTCCGGCGGTGAACGCCAGCGCACCGCTGTGGCCCGCGCCTTGATCGGAAACCCGCGGCTGGTCCTCGCCGATGAACCCACGGGGGCGTTGGACGGCGAAGCGGCACTCGCCGTGGCCGACCTCTTGTTCGCCCTGCCCCAGCAGCGCAGTTGTTCGCTGGTGGTCGTCACCCACAACCCCGAGATCGCCGCGCGTGCCGACCGCGTGCTGGTCATGCGCGAGGGAAGGCTCCACCAGGACGGTGTGGCCGGCCGATGACGAAATGCACACCTCGTACGACCGAACTTCCCAGCTCCGTCGGGAATACAGGAGCCACACCCGTGGTCGGGAGGTGGGGCGGTCGTACCGGGCTCGCCCTGACCGTGGGCCGGCGTGGTGGCCGCGGCACAGGCGGAGGCGTACATCGCGCCTCGCTGATGTGTGCCGCGTTCCTCGCTGTGATCACTCTGTGGGCACTCGCAGCCGCCCACTCCGTGTACGCCGAACGCGACGCCCGCATGACGGCACGCAACCCGGTCCCCGTGGCCGAGGGGTCAGCGGATACCGCGATCGCGCGATGGTGGGAGCGTCCCGACTCCGTCAACGAGCGCGCCGTATCCGTCATCTACGTGCGCCCGCTTCAGGCCGATGCGGCCCTGCCGCCCGGGCTGAGTGCCTGGCCGAAGCCCGGACAGGCGTATCTGTCGCCCGCACTCCTCGACGAGGCACCGGAGATGGGCAGCCGGTACGGGAAGCTCGCGGGGACGGTCACCCCCAGCGGTCTCGCTGACGCCTCCGAGCTCATCGCCTACGTGAATCCCGCCCGGACTGACTTCTTCGACGAGGTCTTCGAGCCCACTTCCCGTATCCGGGGATTCGGCAACCCGGACCGGCGCATGTTCTTCGTGTCGTCCCACCAGTTCGACAGGGGGCTCGGCGAACTGGACCTGCTCGTACTGATCATGGCGGCACTGCCTTGCGCCGCGCTGGTCATGGTCGCCGTTCGCAGCCGAGCGGAGACGCGCGACCGGCGTCTGGCCCTCCTGGACGCCCTCGGAGCGCCGACGACCACACGTGCACTGGTCGTCGTGGGTGAAGCCTGGGCACCGATCGGCCTGGGTGTGCTCGTGGCAGGACTGCTCCTGGGCACGGTTGCCTGGAGCTCCTCGCCCACCCTCCCCTTCACGGGCTACCAGGTGTGGTCCGCCGATCTGCAGGCAGCTCTGCCGCAGTTGCCCCTCGTCGTACTCGCCGTATTCGCGGCCCTGATCCTCTTCACCGTGCTGGCCAGCATCCGCCGACCCGAACGTAAGGGCTCCCGCCCTGCCAGGGCCGGCCGGGGCAAGGCCCGCCGACCTCTGTGGATCTTCCTCCTGGGCTTCCTCGTCACAGCCTGGGGTTCGCAGGAGCGCGGCGCCGGCGGACGCATCGCCTTCGTCGCCGGTGCGGTACTCACCTTGGCCGCCCTGCCGCATTCCGCAGGTCAGCTGGCCCGCCTCATCGGCCGACGCGTGGCAGGGCGCGGCCAGAAGGCAGGCGATCCCGTCCGCATCGTCGCCGGACGCTGGCTCCAGGCCCGCCCCGCCACGTTGGCGCGGCTCAGCGCGGCCCTGGTCGTCGGTCTGGGCATCGTCACCCTCGGACAGGTCCTCACCACACAGTTCGCGGGTCCGGTGGAGGCCGCACGGGAGCGCTACCAGGCATCTGGAGCGGAGCTCGTACAGGTGCGCTCCAGGAACATCCCCGTAACTGCTCCGGCATTCATCCAAGCGGTCGGACCGGACCGGGTCCTCAGGTACTCACCGGAGTTCCAGCCCAGCCAGGGCGAACCGGAAATCAGGCTGACCGGTACCTGCGAAGCTCTCGGGCACCTCGGTGAGCTGCGTGAATGTCCTGCCACGCCCCAGAAGCCCGAGCAGGTGTTCTCCAGCCTCAGCGCAGCCGGCGTGCAGGTCTTCCGCGCACAGGACGTGACCAGCGCCCCGGTCACCTCCGTCTGCCAGTGTGCCGCGCCGGAGAACGGGGACAAGGTCATGTACGGCTTCCTCGTCATCAACCGGGACGGAGACACCGGGATCAGCGGCATCGAGGAGGCCGCGTATGCGCACCTCGTCGGTCCCATGACCGCGCTGCCGGGGCAGGGCTGGGTCCTCGGCTCGGCCGCACAGGCAGCTCAGATCCGCTGGATGCTCGACATCGCCCTGCTCGGTCTCGTGGCACTCGCCGCCGCGGGGGCGCTCGGTGCGGCAGGCATCTTCCTTGAGCAGGCCAAGGCTCTGGGGCCGCTGTCAACGTACCGCACCGATCAGGCGTTCTACCGCCGTATCGCCCTGTGGAACCTGGCTCTCCCCCTCAGCGCCGTAGGAGCGATCGGCGTACTGGTCGCTGCGGCACTGGGCGGTCTGCTGATCAACCTGGGCAAGGGCGGCTGGATGTCGACCTCACTCCTGCTGGTCGGGCTCGGAGCCGTGTCACTGGCGGGCCTGGGCGTGGCGGTCGTGTGCGGACGTGTTGCCAGTCGGCAGGCCGTTGTCTGGAAGCCCCAAGGCGACTGACGAGTGGCGTGGAGGCAGGGGCCGTGCGTTCGCCGCTCCTGCCTCTGTGGCGCGGTCGTGCCCCAGCCGTGCCCTTCGGGGCGGTCAACAGCGGTCAACACAGGTATCGTCGAGCCAACAAGAAGCGCCGTTTCAGGGGCCGTTTTCGCAGGTCAGGCATTAGGTACCCGACTCGGGCGGCGGTGATTCCCGAGCTTGTGGCGCGGGTTCGGTTCCCGTCATCCGCTCTTCTTACGAAGCCCCAGGTCAGTGGCCTGGGGCTTCGTCGTCGTCCCTCATGGACCGTCGGCGCGCGAGGTCCTGACGAGACCGTGCTCGTAGGCGGTGATGACCAGTTGCACGCGGTCGCGCAGGCCCAGTTTGGTGATGGCCCGGGAGATGTGGGTCTTCGCGGTCAGCGGGCTGATCACGAGTGCGGCGGCGATCTCGTCGTTGGACAGTCCTTCCGCCACCAGCCTGACCACCTCGTTCTCACGCGCCGTCAGTGCGTGCAGGGCGGCGGTGGGCCGGGGGCGGTGGGCGAAGCGTTCGACGACGCGGCGGGTGACGCCCGGGGACAGCAGGGAGTCGCCCGCCGCCACGACCTCGACCGCCCGACGCAGTTCGGCCGGTTCGACCTCCTTGGTGAGGAAGCCGCTCGCGCCTGCTCGTAGCGCCTCGAAGACGTGCTCGTCGGTGTCGAACGTGGTCAGGATGATCACCCTGGTCGTCGGCAGCTCGGCCAGGATGCGGCGGGTGGCCTCGATGCCGTCCATGCCCGGCATTCTGATGTCCATCAGCACGACGTCCGGCCCCAGCAGGGCGGCCTGCCGTACCGCCTCCTCTCCAGAGGCGGCCTCGCCGACGACGGTCAGGGCCTTGGCGCGGCCGAGCAGGCTGCGGAACCCCGCCCGCACGAGCGCCTGGTCGTCGGCGAGCAGCACACTGATGGTCATGGCGCCAAGCCTGTCACGCGGTCCGTCAGGGGCAGGACGGCACGTACCGCGAAGCCGCCGCCGGCGTCGACACGCAGTGTTCCTCCGAGGGCCGTGACGCGCTCGCGCATCCCGGTCAGACCGTGCCCCTCCGTGAAACCCGCCGCCGGGCGCCCGTCGTCGGTGACCTCCACCGCCAGGGTCCGCGGCCGGGCCCGCACCCGGATGGTGAGACGCCCGGCGTCGGAGTGGCGCAGGGTGTTGACCACGGCCTCCTGGACGACCCGGTAGGCGGTGAGCGCCTGGGCCGCCGGAACGGCATCGGGGTCGCCCTCCGAGTCGTAGCGCACCTCCAACCCGGCGGCCTCGGCCTGCGAGACCAGGCCGGCGACGGACTCCAAGCCGTGTCGCGGCACGTCGCGGAGCCCGCCCACGAACGTCTTCAGGTCGGTCATGGCCTGGTTGCGCACGGCGATCGCGGTGCGCAGGGAGGCGCGCGCTTCCTCGGGCGAATCTTCCAGGGCCTCGACGGCGACGTTCAAGTGGACACCGACGACGGCCAGCGTATGGGCGACCACGTCGTGAACCTCCCGGGAGATGATCAGGCGCTGCTCGACCAGCCGGGTCTGTTCCAGTTGCAGGAGACGGGCCTGGTGTTCGGCCCGCCAACGGCCGTACTGGCGCCAGGAACTCGCCGCAGCCGACACCAAGGCCAGCCAGAGCAGCTCGACGCCCCCTCGGGCGAGGACTTCGGAGGCGTCCAGCCCTTGCGGGGCCAGGACGCATGCCAGGGTGAGGGCGCCGACGGCGGCGGCCCGGACCGGGCGGCCGAGCGCGGCGGTGAACAGGGCGACGGACAGGGGCCAGACGGCGCCGCCCTCGAACAGGCCGGCACTCTGGTAGCCGACGAGCGCGGCGGCGGACAGGACGAGCACGAGCACGGGGCGGCGCCTGCGGACCAGCAGCAGGCCGCCCAGGATCACGCCCAGGCCGAACGTGCCGTGCCACGACGGCGGTGCGCCCATCGCGGCGGGACCCGCACCGACGCCCACGGCGGTCAACAGCGCCAGGGCCGGGTCCACCAGCCGGGGGTGCCGCCTGGTCCGCGGACGGGGGCTCACTCGACGATGCCTGACGTCACGCGCCCCATCGTGTCCGACGCCGAGGGCCGGGACTCCGGCGAGGTGGCGGCCAGGGCCAGCCAGGCCAGATTCAGGGCGAGGACGATGCGTTCGGCCAGGCCCAGCGGGGCCGTGTGGGTGAGGGCCGCCTTGTCCACCAGCGCCACGGCGAACAACACGAACGCCACCGACGACGCCCACGCGAGCGCGGTCAGCCCACGCGCCTTCGAGGCCCGTGCCGGCTCGCGCCGCCATACGACGGTCAGCCGGACGATCGCGATCGCCAGCGCGAGGAATCCCGCCCAGGCCGCGACTCCGTGCACCCCGTCGGAGAGCGAGGGGCGGCTCCAGTCGCCCGGCGGGTCCGCCGGAAAGACGGCGGCGACCAGCACGCATCCCGCCCAGCAGCGCAGCAGCCACCCGCCCCATCCACTGCCGGTGACCCGGACGGCCACGGCCGCCGACCCGACCGCGACCGCCAGCAGGCCGACGGTCACCAGCCAGCCGTGCGGCAGGTTGACGTACCTGCTGATCGTCTCGGTCAACGGGTCGTACCCCTCGTTGACCGCATCGGACACCGCGAAGGCGAGGACGGCGACGGCGAAGCCCGCCAGAGAGAACGTCTTGGTCATAGGGCCGGACGATAGGCCCGGTCTCCCCCCGGGGACATCGTCCCCGACGCGTCATTCGAGCCTGCGCCAGCGGAGTACGCGACTACTCCGATCGATGTACGCCTGGCCGACGCCTGGCCGGCGCCAGACCGGCGGCCCGCTGTCCCGCATCACCACGACAGGCTGCGCCTTCCCGTCAGGGCCGGCCCCGCACGGTGTCGCCGCCGATTGCCTCACTGCCGGACTCGCGAAAATCTGTCACGGCCACAGTAGACATTTGACGGGAACGTGGTTATGTTTTCTCTCGTAGCCGAGGAAGACAGTGGGCCTGGCAGAGACGAACTGCCGGCAAGCGGTATCAGCGGTACACGCAGTCGCAGGACGGTACGGCGGTGGAGTTCCGAAGCCAGGGTTGTCGCAGGACGGCGACGGGGCTGACGGCCGGACCGGGTGGCCCGCGGTGATCAGGGGCCACCGGCGCGAGACCGCGGTCATGGCAGATGCGGTACTCGCGTACGCGGTACGCAGCAGTGACGTCAGTGAGCAGTACCCCAGTGGTGAGCAGTTGATCACCGAGGAGAGGACGGAGGAGCGCAGCGCCATCAGGATCGCCCGGACGCACGTACTGGGTCCGGGTACCGCAGGACATCGTCAGTGAGGTG
>NZ_LGEG01000276.1 GCF_001280125.1 Streptomyces sp. NRRL F-6492 | reverse complement strand
CCACCCGCTATGAGAAGACCGCCACCGTCTACCTGGCCGGACTCCACGTTGCGGCCATCTTCATCTGGTCAGCACGATGATCCGAGAGAAACTGCCTAGCCGCGCGCCGCCACGAGACAGAAGCTGTCGCCGTCGAGCCCGTCGTTCAGCCTTCCCGACGGATCCACCGGATGCCGGCCGAGCTCCTCCGCGTACACCCGGTGACGCAGCCCATGGATCCAGTCGTGATCCCGAGGCGTCGCCTTGCGCAACTGCAGGGCATGGTCCATGCGTATGTCCCCCTGAAACGATCCGGCCTTCACAAGCGGTCCGGGACCCGGGGAAACCGCCTGAAGTCCGCGGACCGGGCCGGGGAGCAGGCGGCCCGCCTCAGGCCGAGAGCAGGTCCACCACGAAGACGAGGGTCGAGCCCGCCGGGATCAGCGGCGAGGGCGACTGCTTGCCGTAGCCGAGGCGCGGGGGGACGACGATCTCGCGCCGGCCGCCGACCCTCATCCCCCTGATCCCCCGGTCCAGGCCCTTGATGACCCGGCCGCCGCCCACGGCGAACTTGAACGGCCGGCCCCCGTCCCAGGAGGCGTCGAACTCCCTGCCCGTTCCGAAGGTGACCCCGACGTAGTGGATCCGGACGACCCCGCCCGGCTTCGCCTCGGCCCCGTCTCCGACGACGAGGTCCCGGACCGTCAGCTCGGTGGGGGCGTCGCCCTCCGGAAGGACGACCTCGGGCTTCGTCGGTTCGCTCATCGCGGTCTCTTCACTCTCCGCCGGAAGCCCTCTTCCGGAACGGCCGGGCGCACGGTCGTTCCATGCGTGAGGGGTTCACCCTACTGAGGGCGCGGACAGGCTCCTGTGCCGACATGCCTGAGGAGACCGGGCGCGACAGGCGGCGGGGAGTCGTTCACGGGGGCCGGCTCCGGCCCGGCGGGATCGGGGGGCGCGCTTCAGGAACGGTCGAGCGCCCGGGCGAGGAAGCGCCGGGTGGACTGCTCCCTCGGGGCGGTGAGTACCTGCTCCGCGGTGCCCTGTTCCACGATGACGCCGTCCTCCAGGAAACAGACCCGGTCCGCGACCCGCCGGGCGAAGTCCATCTCGTGCGTGGCCATCAGGATGGTCAGGCCGCGCTGTTTGAGGTCCGCGACGACGTCCAGGACCTCGCCGACCAGTTCGGGGTCGAGGGCCGAGGTGATCTCGTCGAAGAGGAGCAGCTCCGGCTCGGTGGCCAGCGCGCGGGCGATCGCGGCGCGTTGCTGCTGCCCGCCGGACAGCCGGTCGGGGTGTTCCCGCGCCTTGTCCTCGAGTCCGAGCCGGGCCAGCAGTTCGCGGGCCGACGCCTCGGCCCGTCTGCGGGGGACGCCGTGGACGCGGCGTGGTGCGAGCGTGATGTTGTCCAGCACGCTCAGGTGCGGGAACAGGTTGTAGGCCTGGAAGACGATGCCGATCCGCCTGCGGGCGACGTCGGGGTCGAGACGGGGGTCGGTCAGTTCGGTGTCGCCCAGGTGGACGGTGCCGTCGTCGACGACCTCCAGCAGGTCCACGCACCGCAGCAGGGTCGACTTGCCCGAGCCCGAGCCGCCGATGAGGCAGACGACCTGGTGCTCGGCGACGTCCAGGTCGACCGACCGCAGGACCGGCCGTGCTCCGTACTGCTTGCGGACGCCTCGGATGCGCAGCAGGGGTCGGCTCATCGGTCCGCTCCCGCCCAGGTGCGCCGTGCCGTCCGCCGCTGGAGCCGGTCGGCGAAGCGGGTCAACGGAATGGTCACCGCGAGGAACAAGAGGGCCGCTCCCAGGTAAGGGGTGTAGTTGAAGTCGTAGTCCGCCTTGATCTGCGCCGCCCGCAGCACCTCCAGCGGTCCGAGTACGGCGACCAGGGCGGTGTCCTTCTGCAGGGCGATGAAGTCGTTGAGCAGGGGCGGGAGTACGTTGCGTACCGCTTGGGGCAGCACGACGTGCCGCAGGGTCTGCCGTTCGTTGAGCCCCAGTGCCCGCGCGGCGTTGTGCTGTGCGGGATGCACCGAGTTGAGGCCCGCCCGGAACACCTCCGCCACGTAGGCGGCGTAGGAGAGGACCAGGGCGATCACGCCGAGGACCCAGGGCTCGGACGGCGTGCCCTGCAACTGCAGCGCCGGAAGGCCGAATCCGATGAGGAAGACCAGCAGCAGGGTCGGCACGCCGCGGAAGACGTCCACGTAGACGGCCGCGGCGAGCCTCAGCGGTTGCAGGCCCGGTGCGCGGGACACGCGCACCAGGGCGATCAGCAGCCCCAGGACGAGGATCAGCACCTCGGCGATGAGGAACATCTGGATGTTGAGCCAGAAGCCCCGCAGGAGTTCGGGGAACGCGGCCCGGAGCTCGGCTCCGTCGAGGAACAGGCTGTCGACGCGTTCCCAGCCCGGCGAGGTGACCGCCGCCACTCCCAGCACCGCCAGGCCGAGGACGGTGCACAGGGAGGAGGTCCAGGCGTGGCGGCGTTTGCGGGAGCGGCGGAAGCCTCGCCGTTCGAGTTCGTGGTCGCTGGGGCGGTGGGCGTCGTCCGGCGGGGCGACGGGTGGGTGGGGCAGGGTCGTTTTCTCGAGGTCCACGGTCGTCCCGTTACCGCTTCAGCTCGGGGACGTTCGCCGAGGCGGACAGCCACTGGGAGGTGAGCGCGGCGAGCGTTCCGTCGGCCTTGAGCGCGTTCAGGGCCCGGTTCACGCAGGAGGTGTACCCGCTGTTCTTCGGCAGGAGCAGGCCGAACTCCTCGGGATTGCCGCCCGCGTAGCCGAACTGACCGATGATCTTCGCGTTGTCGACCTCCGCCCCGGCGAGGTAGAAGACGGTGGGCAGGTCGGTGACGATCGCGTCGATCTGGCCGTTCTTCAGCGCGTTGACCTCGTCCTTGGTCGTGTTGAAGACGCTGGGGCGGCGCGAGGGCTTGAGCTGGTCGAGCACGGCCTGGTAGCTGGTCGTGGCCACCTGTACGCCGATCCTGGCGTCCTTGAGCGCGCCCAGGGACGCGGCGTTGGCGAATTTCGAGTCTTTCAGGGTCAGGATGGCCTGGTTGGCCGTGTAGTAACTGGTCGAGAAGTCGACCGCTTTCGCGCGCTGCGGAGTGATGGAGATCTGGTTGATGTCGAAGTCGAAGGACTTCGCTCCGGGCGCGTAGGAATGGGCGAAGGGTTCGACGACCCATTTCACCTGGTCCCGGGCGAAGCCCAGCTTGTCGGCCACCGCATAGGCCACGGCGCTTTCGAACCCCTTTCCATTGGAAGGGGTGTTGCTGTCGAACCAGGGCTCGTAGGCGGGGGAATCGGTCGCGACGGTCAGCCGGCCGCTTCTGTGGAGGCTGGGGCTGTTCACCGTGCAGTCGGGGCCGCCGGAGGCGGTGGCCCCGGGGGTGCTCTGCGGCTGGGGGGCGCAGGCGGTCACCACCAGTGCGGTGACGGCGGCGGCGGATGCGGCGAGGGTCGTTCGGATACGGGACATCAGGGGTCCTTAGAAAGGAAGTCCGGGAAAAGGTACGGAAAAAGGGGGGCCGGTGTTGTGCGTTCAGCTACACAGATCGGCGGCGCAGCGCACGTTGTCGACGTGGCGGCGGCGTACCAGGGGGAGAGTTCCGGACATGCGTTTCAGCATTCCGGCTCACGGAGACCGGCGTCAATCTCGCCCGTCCGCAACGGGGTAACGCGTTGATAACATGTCAGCTGGTGAGACGAAACACCTGGTCACCCTGGCGCAGACCGAATGCCTCGGCCGCGGAACCACCACGGACGACCAGTTCGGCGAAGCCGATCCCGGAACTCCCGACGGTGATTCCGGGCTCGCCGAGCGGGACGTCGGGAAGCCGGTCGTAACAGCGCACCCGGACGTCACGGTCTTCGTGCCGGTTGTGTACGAGCAGTCCCTCCCCGCCCGCGTGGCCGGGCAGTTCGGCGGCCGGCCGGTCCAGCTTGCAGTTGCCGAAGTTGTCCACGACGGCGACCCGCACCTCGGGTGCGACGGATCGACTCACGTCCATCGGCTTTCCGGGGACCGGGCGGCCGTCGGCCAGCCAACGGGCCAGCAGGGGCGCGTACCACAGGCTCCGGAACTGGGTGCGCGCCACTTCCTCGATCTCGTCCGGCGTCAGCCGGGCCCATCCGGCGGCGGCGGTCTCCAGCACCTCGCGGATGTCGGTGACCTGGACCTCCGTCAGCCCCAGGTAGGTCGCCAGCGGTGCGAGGACCCGGTGGTTCGCCGTACTGACGATCAGGTGCTCTCCGTGGCGGAAGTGGCAGAACGGGACGCCGTTGGGCCAGTGGCCGTCCCTGGGGGCGATGTTGACCAGGACCACCACCGGCTGCGTCGGCCCGCCGACCAGATCCGTGGAGCGGAGCAGGTCGAGCAGCGTGAGGGCGGCGCTGCCCTCCGGATCCGGTCCTTCGAGCGGCAGGACGGTCGGCGTGGCGCCGAAGAGGGCGGCGATCCGGGTGGACTGGCGGGCCAGCGCGTTGGGGTCGGCGCAGTCGGTGAGGGAGATGACCGGTGGGAGGGTCATGGCGGGTTCTTCGCCTTCTGTGAGGGATGGAGGGGGGTGGGGGACGGGTCCGTGCTGGGCGGGGCGGTGAGGGATGGGGTTGGTGACGGATGGGGGGCGGCGATGGATGGGGGGTGCCCGGAGCCGCCGGTGACCGGGCCGGGACGACAAAAAACGGACCCTCCGTATCCGGAGGGTCCGTCGCGTCCTGCGCGCACACGGCTTCGCTAGCGAAGCGCCTCCGGGTTCGGGGGCATCATTCGCATCATGGCGAGGGTGGCGGTGTGCTGCATGAACGGGACGCTAGCACCCGGAAGGGGCGCCGGGGGCATCTGTCCACGGAGTGAACACCCGGGGCCGGCCGGTCTTCTGTTGTGCCCCGAGCAGCTGCCCGACAGCGAACCGAAGCCGCGGGCCGTCTTGGACAAGCCGACCGCGGAGTTCGGCACCGTCCTGGTGATCGTGGACCGGCCTGCCTCCATCGGCACCTTCCCGCCGGCCGTGGCCCGGGACGCGGGCTACCGGGTCGCCCACCTGTCCGGCCTGGCGATGCGCCGGGTCGCCGACCTGTATCCGGGCGAGGCGAAGACCGACACGTGCGACGCGGTGGTGATCGCGGGCGCGGCCCGCGCCCTGCCGCACATCCTGTGCTCGCTGGAGCTCACCGAAGCGCTACGGCTCCCCGACCGCCCTGCTGACCACCGTCGGCGACGACACCTGCTTCCGCACCGCCGCCCGCCTCGCCTCCTACGCCGGACTCGCCCCGGTCACGGAGTCGTCGGGCACCTCGATCCACGCCGAGATATCTGCGGCAGCCCGCCGGACAGCGTCGTTCCGGTCCCGGGCGAGGTTCGCGCAGGCCGCCGCGACGCCCGGCACACCGCCCGGTCCCACGAGCGCGTCATGCACCCCGGCCTGGAGCCAGTCGGCCTGGTTGTCGTCGGCCTCGGCGACCGCGAGAGCGACGAGCCTCACGGCGGCCACCGTCCCCACCCGGGCCAGGGCCTCTGCCGTCTGTCGGGTCACCGCCGTGTCCTCGACGTCCAGCAACAGCCCCACCAGCGCTTCCGCGGCCTGAGGAACATCAGGGAAGGAAGCAAGGTCGCGCCCGGCACGAGCGCGTTGCGTCCACGACGAAGACGACGCCCCAGCCAGGGCAGCCTCCAACCCACTCATCATCTCTGGCACGACCAGACAGTCTCACGCCCCGCGAAGAAGAGCGGACCCCGGGCCGAAGCCGCCCGCACGCTTGACGAAGAACGTAGGCCCTCGCCACGGCCGCTCGCCCCCGCGAGGGCTCTTCTGGGCTCCGACTCGACTTCTGTGATGTGGTCGCGTTGACTACGGCACAGGCTTCAGCGAGGCTGCGCTCCATGATCCACTCTCTCGCCCGGGGGCGTACATGAAGACGTTGGCGGCATCGCTGAAGCGGGCCTGGATCGACTGGGCGGTCTGCCTCTTCATGGCGGTGACCGCCGCCGGTTGCAAGAGCCCCTTCTTCATCGTCTTCTTCGCTGCGACAGCGCTGCTGGCGGGGTTTACCGGTGCCCGGAAGACCTGGCGGCCCATGAGGCCGAACTGAGATCGAGCGGAGAGCAGCGGTCTGGGTGAGGGTGCGCGGGGCATCCCGGTCCACGAACGGAAGGACCCGTATGAGCCACACATCAAACGTGTTCGACAAGCCGCCCGTGCCCGTCCGGGCCCGGCCGTCCGGGTACCACGGCCGCCCACCGGACGTCGCCGGGCGGCTTGAGGAGGGCTACGGCGGCGACGCCACCGGTACGGTCCTTCCGCGGCCCCGGCCACAAGCGGATTCGGGCTCCGGCGCGACGTTCCGGTCGAGGACCTCGTGAACCGCGCCGTCGGTCCACACCGGGCGGAAGGAACCCCCGGGCCCGGCCGGGCCCGGGTCGAGTTCCTCGATGTCCGTGCGCTGACGTTCGCCGAGCGGCCGACGCCCGTCCTCTCACCCTGGGAGGAAGGGGAAGTGGACCGTCTCTGGGAGGAGACGACGGCCCGGAACCCCGCCACGTTCGACGGGCCGCTGGTGGCCTGTCTCGGCGTCGACCGGCCCGGGGCCGGGGAGCTGGTCGTGCGCTGGGCGCCGATGCCGTACCGCTGTCGCGCCCTGCGTCGGCTACGGCCGCCCGCCCAGGTTCCCGGGTCCGTGTTCGTCACCGTCCTCGTGCCCACCGAGGACGGCCTCCTGGTCGGGCGCGGGTCCCCCGCCACGGCGGCGCCCGGCCGGTGGGGCCTGCCGGGCGGCGCGGTGGAACCGCCCCCGGCCGGTGCGCCCTTGGACACGGCGGAACTGCACCGGCACGCCGCCCGTGAGCTGGTCGAGGAGACCGGGATCCGCATCGCCGAGGAGGAGCTGCGGTTGTGGGCCCTCACCCGGTCCGACCGGTTCGGCAGCCTCGGCTTCCACTTCCTCTGCCCGCGCACGTCCAGCGCTCTCGTGCGCCGCCTGCACACGGATCTGTCCGCCGTCCAGGCCGGTCACGACGCCGGTCCGGAACTCGACGAGATCGCCTTCGTAGCCTCGGCGGCCGCCGCCGGGCGTCTCGGTCCTGCGGCGGACTACCTGCCGCAGGTGCTCGACCGGTACGTCGCGGACCGACCTGAAGGGCCGGCTGTTCCCGCACGCCGGTAGGCCGCGTGCGGGTTCGGGAGGGGTGCGCCACGATCGGCCGCGGGGCGTTCGCGGGGCGTCGGGGTCTCTGGTGCACTGAGGGGATGAGGTGGGTGCGGGCCGTCGGTGGCGGGAGGAACGGGGCGGCGGGGCGGCGGATGTTTCCCGAGGGCCATCCCCGTGCGCGGTTCGCTCCGCTGCTGCTCGTACTGACGTTCCTGAGCGGGCTGGTCGACGCGGCGAGCTTCCTCGGGCTCGGCCGGGTCTTCGTGGCCAACATGACCGGCAACGTGGTTTTTCTCGGGTTCGCCCTGTCCGGCGTCGCCCAGTTGTCGGCCCTGGCCTCCGCCGTGGCGTTGACGGGCTTTCTGGCCGGGGCGGTCGCGGGCGGCGCGTGGCGGCGGGACGCCGAACCCGGTCGGCTTTTCGCGCCGCTGCTCGCCGTCCAGGCGCTCCTGGTCGCGCTCGCTCTCGCAGCGCAGGGGGCCGGGTGGGGTCGCTACGCGGTACTGGTCCCCCTGGCCTGCGGCATGGGGCTGCAGAACGCCGTCGTGCACCGTCTGGGGGTGCCCGATCTGACGACGACCGTCATGACCAGGACCCTCACCGGGCTGGCCGCGGACCGGCCGGGGCCGGCGACCGTACGGCGGGGGCTGTCGGTGGCTACGCTCGCCGCAGGAGCGCTGAGCGGCGGTCTCCTGCACGCCCGTGCCGGAGTGGAAGCGGTCCTCGTCGCGGCCCTGGTGCTGTCGCTCGCCGTCGTCCTCGCCGCACGCCACCGGCGCTGAATAGCGGGCGGCACCGGGCGACACCGGGCGGCCCGGCACCTGCGCCGAACCGCCCGGTGCCGGGCTGTGGCTTCCGTTGTGGGTGGACCGGTGGCCCCGTGCGCGACTGCCGGTCACGGACGGGGGTTCGTACCGAGCCCGTCGAGTTCTTGTCCGGCATTCCTGGCGATGGTGGCGGCCAGGTCCTTCGCCTCCCGCGCTCCGCCGGAGGTCTGTTCGCCCGCGCAGAGCGTCCTGGACTGCGCGAGATGGGTGCGGAGGCCGTCGGTGAGGATCTGTTCGAACTCCTTTCCCGTCGTCTTCTCCGCTCTCGCGAGGGCGTCGAGGCCGACCATGCCGGGCATGTCGTGCCCCTCGTGGGGGCGGGTGTCGGGGACTCACGAGGGGTCCAGGAGCTCGCGCGGTCCCGCCAGTTCCTCCTCCAGTCGCGTTCCGGTGCGGGCCGCGAGGACGGTCAGGGCCGGGTCCTTCGTGCGCGAGGGCGCCAGGTCGGTCAGGAGGCGGGCCCGCTCGTTCATGGGGATCACCAGCTGGATCCAGGCGGTGTCGGTGGCGTTGAAGGCCGCTGCCCGCGGAGCTTCCGGGGGTCGGGTAGCCGATGACGAAGGAGACGGACGGGATCGCGACGGGGTGGTCACCGCCGCACCTGCCGTTCTGGGCGAAGGCGACGTGCGACTTGTGGTCCGGGCTGTCGAGGTGCTCGCCGTCCCAGCAGTCGGGGAAGAGCAACTGGTGGACGAGCTTGGCCTTGGGGCGCAGACCGGCCAGTTGCCGTCGGCGCCGCGGCCGGTCTCGACGGCCCTGCCGCCTTCGTAGAGGGTGGGGATCCAGTAGGCGGACAGGTCCTCGGCGGGGGTGCGGCTGGTGCCCGTGTGGGCCGGCAGGCTCCGCGTCGTGGTGAACGCGTCGGTGCTCCTGTTGCCGAAGAAGCCGTGCATGCGGGACGCGCCGGGCAGGCCCGGAACGACGATCGGGTCGTCGGGCTTGGAGTGGCTGTAGGCGCAGGTGGCGTTGGACTCGGACACGCGGACCGTGCCGGCGGGCACCGCGGCCGGGGTCATGGCGCGGAGCAGGCGGGCCGCCGCGTGCCCGAAGACGTGGCCGTCGTCGGCTTCGACGCCATCGAGGCCGCCGCGTACACCGCACCGGCGCTCACCTCCGTACGCAGCCCCATGGCCGATCAGGCCATCGCCACGGTCCACCTCCTCCTCGGGCTCGTCGAGGGCGGCCCCAGGGAGCCGGTGGTCATCCCGAACGAACTCGTGGCCCGCGAGTCGACCCGAGCACGTGCCGTGGTACGGCGACACCACCGGCCGCCCGGAGAGGGTCCCGGGCGGCCGGTGGTGTCGAGAGACACGGTGGTGTCGAGGGGCGCGTTGGTGTCGAGGGGCATGGGCCCGTGTGCGGGGGCCTGGCGGCGCTCGGTCGCGTCAGCTCTTGACGCGGATGCGGACGCGGTCGAGGGGTGCGGGAGAGATCGTCCCACGGGCTCTGAGGTAGTCCACGAAGCTCTCGTGGTCGGCGCCGTTGCGGACGGGCGCGGTGTAGCCGGCGAAGGCGTCGTACCCGTCGGCGCCGATGACCGTGTAGGCGAGGGCGGCCACCCGGTAGGTACGGGTGGGGTCGAGCGGCCGGCCGTCGATCACCACGTCGCGCGGGGAGACGCGGTCGCCGACGGGCCGGGCCGGGTCGAAGCTGTACGAGACGTTGCGGGACACGGCGAGCGGTGCGGACTTCACCGTCCCGTCCGCCTGCTTCTGCCACTGCTGTTCGAGGATCGCGTCAAGCTGACGACCCGTCACACCGACGGTGAGGACCGGGTTCCCGTAGCCGTAGGCGTTCCAGGACTCGCCGAACAGGATGCGCCCGTCCGCGTCGGCGGGGTGGCTCCCCTTGTCGAACGGCAGGTCGCCCCGCACGGCGTTGCTGCCCTTGGCGGGCCGCGCGGAGATCAGCGCCAGGTCGGCCCGCCCCGCGCGGGTGCGGTTGGCGTTCCAGTACTGCGCGTCGGCGTACAGGTCGGCCGCCGTGCTCTCCCCCGCGACGTTCGGCGTCCGGGTGAAGGAGCCCGTCTGCCGGGCGAGCGGCTCGGCGAAGCGCCGGGCCCCGCGCTCGGCCCAGTAGTCGACGATCTTCTGGACGTCGCGGTCCGGTGCCACGTCGCGCGTCACGGCGTGGTTGACGGACCGGGTGCGGTCCCTGAGGACCTCACCGGTCCTCGGATCGAGGGCCAGGTCGATCTCGTTGATCACGGCGCCGTGGTTGCCCGCTTCCACGATCGGGCGCGGTATGCCGGCCGGGTCGGGCACCATGCAGTTGAAGCGGCTGTGCCAGTCCCCCGTGACGATCGCGTCGATCTCGGCGGGGACCTTCTTCGCCAGTTCGAAGACCGGGCCGAAGGCGGAGTCGCACGCGTCGTAGCCCGCGGTCGCGGCGTCCGTCTGCGAGCCGCCCTCGTGCACGTTGAGGACGATGGCCTCGACGCCGCGCCGCTGGAGTTCCGCGGTGTGGCGCGCGATGGTCCGCGCCTGGTCGAGGGCGCGCAGCTGCGGCTGGAAGGAGGTCGAGTTGGTGACGGAGCCCTCCACCGTGGTGCTGATGAAGCCGACGGGCATCCGCTTGCCGCTGTCGGATTCGAACCACTCGACACGGTACGGGTCCACCACCGGGCGACCGGTCCGCGCGTCGACGACGTTGCCCGACTGGAAGTCGAAGTCGGCGCCGTGGAAGCGCCGTCCGGTGGAGTCCGTGAAGCAGCTGTCCACGTCGATCCGGCCGAAGCAGCGGCCCTCTTCCATGTGCTGGACCAGGAACTCCGGGGAGACGTCCAGCTCGTGGTTGCCCATGGCCGAGAAGCGCACGCCGAGCCTGTTGAGGACCTCGATCGTCGGCTCGTCCTGGAAGGCGTCCACCTCGAAGGGCCAGCCGGCGAAGCTGTCGCCGGTGGCGAAGGTGACGGAGCGGGGGTGGTCGCCGCGGAGGCGCTCCAGGTGGGTGGCGAGGTAGGCGGCGCCGCCGACGGTGACCGAGGTGCCGCGTCCGGTGGGGATGGAGCCGCCCTGCGCGGCGCTGGGCGGCTGCAGATGGCCGTGGAAGTCGGTGATGCTGAGGAGTTGGACGTCGACGGTGTCGTCTGCGGCTGCCGGTGAGACGGACAGGGCGCCGCCGAGGAGGGCGGTGCCCGCGGCGATGACGCCGATCCGGCGAAGGAAGTTTCTCAAGGCGATGACTCCTTCGGAGTGGGGCGAGCGAACTCATCCCACTCGTCGTCGGTGTCACGGCCGTGAACGTCGTACTGCGCTCCAAGGCATGGGGAATGACCGCTTCAGCGGAGCTCCGTCCGGCGGGCAGGCGGCGGAAACGCGAGTGGGCCGGCGGCCCAACTGCCGTTGCCGCAGAGGCGAAAACGGAGTCTGTGGATCGTCTTGTGCACGGCGAACGGTTCCCGGTCGGCGGTGGGGGAACGCACCGCCGGTTCCGCGCATCCGCATCACCGCGCCAAGGGGCGTGAAGCCCCTCGGCCCCCGAACGAGACGGTGAGTACCACCATGAGCGCGTCTCCTGTCATCCCTGTCACCGCCTCGGTGTCCGACACGAGCGGAAGGGGCTGGGCCCGTGCGACGGCATCGGCGTTCGTCGGAGGGCTCCTCCTCGGCGTCCTGACCAACCTGGCCCAGGGCCGGCTTCCGGGGGCCCGGAACCAGATCGCCGGCTCCGGTGCGGTCTGGTCCGCGATGTCGATGCGCGGGTCGGTGGTGCGCCGGGAGTCCTGGACCCGGCCGGCTACCCGGCGCACCTGCCCTCGGTCGCCGGTGATCTGCCGCCCGGTGCCCGGGCCTTCGCCACGGACGGCGACCACTACGACTTTCGCGGCAGGCGATGCGTGAAAGACCTGGCGCTCCGGGCCGTCCGGGGTGCCGGCGGCGAGGAGGTGGAGGTCAAGTTCGGGCACAACTGCTGGAAGCACGACCAGGACCTGGTCATCCGGTACACGGGCGTGTCCCGCTTCGTCATCGAGCCCGCCGGCGCCACGGGGGCGGACCTCGGAACCGTGGTTCTCGACGAGATCCTGCCGCACGGAGACGGCTGCAGCCACGAGATCGCCTGCTGGGAGGGGACGCTCACCGTCGTCTGCCGTGACCTCCGGGCGACCTGGACCGAGACCGACTGTTCCGGCAGGTCGTAGGGGTCACCGCATCCTCCCCGTGCCCTCCGCGCGCCCTTCCGGGTCCCGTCCCGCTCCGGTTGCCGCTCCGAGCTGCGTGAGTGAGCTTGTAAGGGGTACTGGGAGGTTCCGAGCGGGACCCAGACGATCCCCGGTCGCCCGATTCCTCAGGAGGAGACATGACTCACCCGGAGCAGGACCCGAACCAGCAGGAGGGCCCCGCGGACGGTGGCGCGGCGGGTACGCCCGGCGTGCACGACGGTGGTGCCGACGGCGGTGCGGAAGGCCCTGCGGACGGCGGTGCGGCCGGTACTCCGGGCGTCCACGACGGCGGCGCCGACGGCGGTGCGGAAGGTCCCGCGGACGGCGGTGCGGCGGGCACGCCCGGCGTCCACGACGGCGGCGCGGACGGAGGAGCCGAAGGCCCCGCGGACGGCGGTGCGGCGGGCACGCCCGGCGTCCACGACGGTGGTGCCGACGGCGCGGCCGACGAGACCGGTCGCGGCGTTTGAGCACGGCCCCCACGACGCTTCGGGACACCGCCGCCGACACCGGCCGCGGTGTCCTCGAAGCGCGTCTGACGAACCTCAGCCGCGAGGAGTTCGCCCGGGACGTCTGGGGGCGCGCTCCGCTGCTCACGCGCGGAGCCGGTGACTTCTCCGACCTGTTCTCGGCGTCCGCCGTGGACGAGCTGATCTCCCGGCGCGGACTGCGCACGCCGTTCCTCCGCGTCGCCAAGGACGGCTCCACCCTCCCCGAGTCGTCGTTCACCTCCTCCGGAGGGGTCGGCGCGACGGTCGCGGACCAGCTCGACGACACCGCGCTGTGGCGGAGCTTCGCCGACGGAGCCACCCTGGTCCTGCAGGCGCTCCAGCGCACCTGGGAGCCGATCGCGGACTTCGCGTCGCGGCTCGGCACGGAGCTGGGCCACCCGGTGCAGGCCAACGCCTACGTCACCCCGCCGCAGAACCGCGGGTTCGACGACCACTACGACGTCCACGACGTCTTCGTCCTGCAGATCGCCGGCACCAAGCGCTGGATCCTCCACGAGCCCGTGCACCCGGACCCGCTGCGCGACCAGCCCTGGACCGACCACCGCGCCGCCGTCGCCGACGCCGCCCGGGGCGAGGCGTACCTCGACACCGTGCTGGAACCCGGCGACGTCCTCTACCTGCCGCGCGGCTGGCTGCACGCCGCCGAGGCGCAGGGCGCGGTGTCGATCCACCTGACGCTCGGCGTGCACACCTGGACGCGGCACGCGCTGGCCGAACAGCTGACGCGGGCCGCGCTCGCCCTCCTGCGCGACGACCCCGAGATGCGCGGCTCCCTCCCCCTGGGCGTGGAGGGGCCGGACGACGAGCTCGACCTCGTACGCCGGCGTCTCGTCGAAGCGCTCGGCGAGGCCGATCCCGCGCCCCTGTTCCACCGCGCCCGCCGCGGCCGGGCGCGCCCCGGTCCCCTGGGGCCGCTGGCGCAGCTCGCGGCCGTCGACGGCCTCTCCGCCGGAACGCCGGTGCGGCTGCGCGAGGCGCTGGAGGCACGGCTCGACGGCGGGCGGCTCTCCACCCGCGCCGGCTGGCTCGACTTCCCGGAGGCGGACCTGCCTCCGGTGCGCCGGATCCTCGACGGGGAGGTCCATCACGCCGGTGACCTCGGCCTTCCCTTCGTCGAACGACTTCTGCGCGCGGGCGTACTGGTGCCTGCCGGGCCGTGAAGCGGGCGGAATGACGGCTCTCCCCCGCTTCTTCTGCGCCGAGGCCGCCCGGCTGCGCGGCGACCCGCTCGCGGGCACCGCGCCGTACGGCTCGGTCTGGATCCTCATCGAGTACCGGGCCGGATGGCCGGTCAACGGCTTCGACGGCCTCGACCTCGAACCGGAGGTCAAGGCACGGGTGTACGCCGCCGCCCAGGCGCTGCGCGCCCGCATGTTCCTGATCAGGCGCCACGGACGCCGCAGGCCGGACGATCCGCCGCGCTGGGCCGTCCTGCGGTACGACGGGGACGGCGCCCACCGCCAGAAGTGGGGCGTCTGGCGGAACGACAAGGACCTGGCGGAGATCGTCGACGCCCTGGACTCGTCCGGAGAACGGGACCACCCGCCCGTCGTCCTCGTCTGCGCCCACGGCACGCACGACGCCTGCTGCGCCGTCCGCGGCCGTCCGGTGGGGCGCGCGCTGAGCGACCGCTGGCCGGACCTGGTGTGGGAGTGCACGCACGTGGGGGGCGACCGGTTCGCCGCCAACGTCGTCGTCGCACCCGACGGCGTCTACTACGGCGACCTCGACGCCGCCTCGGCGGTGACGGTGGTCGAAGGGCACCTGGCGGACCGCATCCGCGCGGACCACCTGCGCGGGTACACCGACCTCGTCCCGTCCCAGCAGGCCGCCCTGTCCGCCGTGCTCCGGCACGCGGGCCCGTCGGGGCGGCACGACTACGCGATCGAGGAGACGGTCCGCGAGGGCGACCGGTGGCGGATCCGCGTCACCGGCCGCCTCGCCGGCCTCTCGGCCTTCGAGGTCGAGGTCCGCGCCCACCGGTCTCCGCCCCGCCGGCTCACCTGCCGCGGCCTGTCCCCCGCCTCGGCGGTGTCCTACGAGGTCGTGTCGCTCCACGTCGGCCGATCCGGCGACCGGTCGTGAAGGACGGCCGGGGGCGGCGGTCATGGTGGAGCCGGAAGCGGGTAGGCACAAGCGCAACGACACCACGGCACACCGCTTGGAAGTGATCCACCATGACTGACGACGCCTACCTCTTCCTCGTCGAGACCTCCCCCGGCCCGGGCTGGCAGGGCACGCCCGTCTCCCTCGTCGGGGAGCTGGAGTGCCTGCGGACCCCGGCCGTGCGGGCCTGGCTCGGCGCCCACGAGACCGACGTCGCCTCCCCGGCCCTGCGCATCGTGCCGCCCGAGCAGACCGGGATGATCCCCGAGGACGCCGAGCGGCTGCCGGTACCGCTGGACGGAGAGGAACTGGAGCGGGTGCGCCGGGCCGGCGCCACCGATCCGGTGGCGGCCGTCGAGGAGGAGCTGCTGGCCTACCGCGACAGCAAGGAGGGCCGCAGCGCCCTGCTGAGCAAGGCCCTGGCCGTCGGCGTACCGGCGCACCGCATCGTGGAGCTGTCCGGGGTGGACCCCGCCTCCCTGCCCTCCTCCCCCCGCCCCTGAACGGTCCTCTCGGACCGTGCCGTCCCGGGAGGCCTTCGCGGTGCGGTCCGGGGCGTCAGTTCCCTTCGGTCTCGAAGGTGCGCAGCAGGTCGGCGGCGACGCTCACGGCGATGGTCGCGGGTTCCTTGCCGGTGATGTCGGTCAGTCCGATCGGGGTCTTGATCCGGGCGACGGCGGCCTTGTCGTGGCCGCCTTCCGCGAGGAGGCGTTCGCGGAAGCGTCCCCATTTGGCCGCCGACCCGATCAGCCCTATGGAACCCAGGTGGGGCGTGCGCAGGGCCGCGTCGCACAGGGCGGCGTCCTCGGCGTGGTCGTGGGTCATGATCAGGACGTGGGTGCCGCGCGGCAAGCACTCGAGCACCTCCTCGGGCAGCAGCGGCGTGTGGTGCACCCGCACCGCCGCCACCGCGTCCGCGAGGACGGCGAGCCGCTCCTCGGCCAGGACGTCGGAGCGGCTGTCGACCAGATGGAGGTCGAGGTCCTGACGCGCCAGGATGCGCGCCAGTTCCATTCCGACGTGTCCGACGCCGAAGACCGCCACCGCCCGCACCACCGGGAGGGGTTCGAGCAGGATCGAGACCGTGCCCCCGCAGCACTGCACGCCGTGCCGGTTGGTCACCTTGTCGTTCAGGGCGAAGTCGATCAGTTCCGGTCCGGGCGCGGACGCGCCGATCATCTCCCGGGCCCGGTCGATCGCGACCGCCTCGACGTTGCCGCCGCCGATCGAGCCCCACGTCCCGGTCCGCCCCACGACGAGTTTCGCGCCGGCGTCGCGGGGGGCGTGGCCGCGCACGGTCGCGACGGTCACGAGCACACCGGCCTCCCGGCGCGCCCGTAGCCGTGCGACCGCGGTGACCCAGGTCATGTCAGGCACGGTGCGACGCTTCCGCCCCGGTGCGCGTCCCGTCGCCGGGGCGGCGGTCCGGAAGGGGGTCGGCCCGGCGGGCCGCCTGGACCGCCCAGTACACCGCCTCCGGTGTGGCGGGCGAGGCGAGTTCCACGCCGGCTCCGGCGGGGCCGAACGCCGCGGCGGCCTGCCGCAGTGCCTCCCGTACCGAGAACGCCAGCATCAGCGGGGGCTCGCCCACGGCCTTGGACCCGTAGACCGCGCCCTCCTCGGTGGCGTTCTCGAGGAGCCGGACGTGGAACTCCTCCGGCATCTCGGAGAAGCTGGGGAGCTTGTACGTGCTCGCCGCCCGGGTGAGCAGCCGGCCTCGGTGCGGTCCGTCACCGGTGTCCCAGCGCAGGTCCTCCAGGGTCAGCCAGCCCGCGCCCTGGACGAAGCCGCCCTCGACCTGGCCGATGTCGATCATCGGGGAGAGGCTGTCGCCGACGTCGTGGACGATGTCCACCCGCCGGATGCGGTACGCGCCGGTGAAGCCGTCCACCTCGACCTCGGCCGCCGCGGCGCCGTAGGAGAAGTACTTGAAGGGCGAGCCCCGGAACGTCTTCGCGTCCCAGTGCAGGCCCTCGGTGCGGTAGAAGCCGGCCGCCGACAGCTGGACCCGCTGGAAGTACGCGGTGCGCACCAGGTCGTCCCAGGCCAGTTCCCTGTCGTCGCCGAGGACACGGGCGACGCCCTCGACGATGCGTACGTCCGAGGCGTTCGCGCCCAGCTGGGTGGCGGCCACCCGCGTCAGCCGTTCGCGCAGCTGCTCGCAGGCGTTCTTCACCGCCCCGCCGTTGAGGTCCGCCCCGGCGCTGGCGGCGGTGGCGGAGGTGTTGGGCACCTTGTCGGTGCGCGTCGGGGCGAGGCGCACCTTGTGGAGCGGGATGCCCAGGGTGGTCGCGGCGACCTGCAACATCTTGGTGTGCAGTCCCTGGCCCATCTCGGTGCCGCCGTGGTTGACCAGGACCGAGCCGTCCTTGTAGATCAGCACCAGCGCGCCGCCCTGGTTGAAGGCGGTGAGGTTGAACGAGATGCCGAACTTGATGCCGGTGACCGCGAGCCCCCGCTTGGTGTGCGGGTGCGCGGCGTTGAACGCCGCGATCTCGCGCAGGCGGTGGGCGACGTCGCCGTCGGCCCGCACCTGCCGCCAGACCGTGGAGATCCGTTCGGCGTGCGTGACAGGCTGTCCGTACGGTGTCGTCTGGCCCTGACCGGGCCGGTAGAAGTTGCGCTCCCGCAGCTCCATGGGGTCGAGGCCGAGCAACGGCGCGCACCTGCCCATGATGTCCTCGATCACCAGCATGCCCTGCGGGCCGCCGAAGCCGCGGAAGGCGGTGTTGGAGACCTTGTTGGTCCTGGCTATGCGGCCGGCGACGCGTGCGTGGGGGATCCAGTAGGTGTTGTCGACGTGGCACAGCGCACGGGCGACCACCGGTTCGGACAGGTCCAGGCTCCAGCCGCCGTCCGCGGTCAGGGTGGCGTCCAGGGCCTGGATGCGGCCGTCGGCGTCGAAGCCGATCCTCCACTCGGCGTGGAAGCCGTGGCGCTTGCCGGACATGGTCAGGTCCTGGGTCCTGTTGAGCCGGACCCGGACCGGCCGGCCGGTCAGTCTGGCGCCGAGCGCGGCGACGGCCGCGAACCCGTGCGGCTGCATCTCCTTGCCGCCGAAGCCGCCGCCCATCCGGAGGCACTGCACGGTCACCTCGTGACTGGGCAGTCCGAGCACGTGCGCGACGATCTCCTGCGTCTCCGAGGGGTGCTGGGTGCTGCTCTGGACGAACATCTGCCCGTTCTCGTCGACCAGGGCCAGCGCCGCGTGCGTCTCCAGGTAGAAGTGCTCCTGGTCGGAGAACAGGAACTCGCCCGAGAAGACGTGGGCGGAGTCGGCGAAGCCGACGTCGACGTCGCCGGTGAGCATCACGGGCCGGGCGCCGTGGAAGCTCCCCGCGGCGATCGCGTCCCGCAGCGAGATCAGGGAGGGCTGTTCGTCGAGTTCCACCTCGACGGCCTCCGCGCCGAGGCGCGCCGCCTCCAGGGTCTCGCCGAGCACCCAGGCGACCGCGTGGCCGTGGAACATGACCTCGTCGGGGAAGAGCGGTTCGTCGTGCTTCATCCCGGCGTCGTTGACCCCGGGCACGTCGGCTCCGGTCAGTACGCGGACCACACCGGGCACGGCGAGCGCGGGCCCGGTGTGCAGCCCGGTGATCCGGCCGCGGGCCTTCATGACCTGGACCGGGTAGGCGTGCAGCACGTCCTTGGTGCGGTGCACCAGGTCGTCGGTGTAGAGCGCGGCGCCCGTGACATGCAGGTGGGCGCTCTCGTGCGGCATCGAGACGCCGACGACGGGCTTCGCGGGACGCTCGGACAACTGGCTCATGACGACACCGTCCCGGTGGTTCGCACGTACAGCTTCCTCAGGCTCTGGCCGAGCATCTCGGCGCGGTAGGCGGCACTGGCGCGGTGGTCGTCCATGGGGGTGCCCTGGGTCCGCAGGACCCGGGCCGCGGCCTCGACGGTCTCCGCGGTCCACGGCTCGCCCTCCAGGGCCGCCTCGGTGGCGAGGGCGCGGACGGGGGTGGCCGCGACGCCGCCCAGGCCGATGCGCGCCTTGCGGACCGTCCCGTCCTCGATGTCGAGCGCGAAGGCGACCGCCACGCTGGAGATGTCGTCGAAGCGCCGCTTGGCGATCTTGTGGAAGGAGGTGACCGGTGACAGGGGCAGCGGGACGCGCACCGCGCGGATCAGCTCGCCGGGACGGCGCACGCTCTGCCGGTAGCCGGTGAAGTAGTCCGCCAGCGGGACCTCCCGCTCGCCGTCGGCGTCGGCGAGCACCACCGACGCGTCGAGCGCGAGCAGGACCGGCGGGCTGTCTCCGATGGGGGATCCGGTGCCCAGGTTGCCGCCGAGGGTCGCGCCGTTGCGGATGAGCCGGGAGGCGAACTGCGGGAAGAGTTCGGCGAGGAGGGGCACGCCGCCGTCGAGGCGGCGTTCGATCTCGGTGAGCGTCAGCGCCGCTCCGATCTCCATGTGATCGGACGCGACCCGCAGCTCGCGCAGTTCGGGCAGCCGGTCGACGGCGACGACGCAATCCGCGCGCCGGGAAAGGATGTTGACCTCCACGCCCCAGTCGGTGGAGCCGGCGATCACCACCGCGTCGGGCCGCTCCCGCAGCAGCCGCAGTGTTTCGTCCAGGGTGCTTCTCCGCAGGAACGCGCTGTCGCCCCGGGTGTACTCGGTGGCCACCGGTCCCGGCGGGGACTGCTCGCGGCGCCGGGCCAGGGGGTCCTCCTCCGGGGGCATGCCGACGGCGAAGGCGGCATCGCGGATGGGGCGGTAGCCGGTACAGCGGCACAGGTTGCCGCTGAGCGCGTGCAGGTCGAAGCCGTTCGGGCCGTGCTCGGGGTCGGTGCAGGCGGCCGGGTCCACGTGTGCCCGGCGGTCGGGCCGGTAGTACTCGGCGGCCATGCTGCAGACGAATCCCGGTGTGCAGTAACCGCATTGGGAGCCGCCGCGGACCGCCATCTCCTCCTGCACCGGGTGCAGGGTGGCCGGCGTGCCGGCTTCACCGGCGGTGGCGAGCCCCTCCGAGGTGACGACCTCCTGACCGTCGAGGGCCGCGACCGGGAGCAGGCAGGCGTTGACCGCCACCCAGTCGGTGGGCTCGTGCGTCCCCGGGCGGGCGACCAGGACCGCGCAGGCTCCGCACTCGCCCTCGGCACAGCCCTCCTTGGTGCCGGTGAGGCCGCGCTCGCGCAGGAAGTCGAGCACCGTGGTGTGGGGTGCGGCCGGGGAGATCGGTGCTTCGTCGCCGTTGACCGTGATACGCGCCGCCGTCACGACAGGCCCGCGGTTCGGCGCGCGATCGAGCGGTTCATCGTGTTCGTCAATGTTCGGGCAGCTTTCTGTATTCAGACGCGCCGCGCGAGAAGGGGCGGGCGCAAGAAGGCATGCGTCAGCGAAGTGCTGGGGAAAGGGGGTGCGGGGACGGGGAACCACGAAACCCGCGACGTGCCGTGGACGGGCACGGAGGAAAGGACGCGTTCAGCAGCCGTGCGCGATCTGGCCCGGAACCCAGGCGGTGCATTCGGCGGGGCGACCGAGGTCGGAGTGGGTGAGCATCCGCCGGTCGCCTCCTTCCGGGAGCTGTGGGACGACGTTGACCGCAAGCTAGTGGCTGGCGTCGTGGAGGTCAAGGGAGGGGCGTCGCGGGACGGTGGTCGCCGTTCCTCCCGCTCGGGGCGGCGGGTCAGGCCGGGAAGGGCAACGCCGTCGGCCGGGACGGTCCCGCGCTCGTGCGGCAGGCGGCCGGGCCGGGCCGCCGCCGTGTCCGCCCGTCCGCCCGCCCGTACCCCCGCCCGTACACCCGTCTCCGGAACGAGGAACGGAGCGAAGAGCCGCCTGCGGAACCCGCGTGAAAATCCGTTTGGCGGGCCGTCGCGATCGCTGCTACGTTTCCCGAGGCCGTGCGAGAGAACGAGGAGGTGGTACCCGTGAACGCTGTATCGACATGGGTGCTCCCCTCCGGGGTCACGGTCGGGCGATAGGTCGTCCGGGAGCGCCGTTCCAGAGCACTCCCGAAAGGCACGACCGTGCACTTCACTTCCGAACAGCGCCTCGACGACGGCGTCCTCGAGCGCGAATTCACCCTCGGCGAGATCCCCGGCATCCTGTGGACGCCCGCCTCACTCCCCGCCCCGGCACCGCTGATCCTGCTCGGCCACCCGCCGCTCGGGCTCCGCAGGATGTATCCACGACTGGCGGAGCGGGCCCGGCAGGCCGCGGCGGACGGCTTCGCCGCGGCCACCGTCGAGCTTCCCGGGAGCGGTGACCGGCCCCCTCTGGCCGGAGCCGAACAGGCCCGTGCCGACCTGCGCCGGGCCCTGGAAGCCGGTGGGCCGGTCGACGACGGAATCATCGACGCCCTCGTCCTCCCGCTCGTCGAGGAGTCGGTCCCCGAGTGGCGGGCCGCTCTGGACGCCCTCCTGTCGCTGCCCGAGATCGGCGGCCCGGTCGGGTACTCGGGAGGGGTGATCTCCATCGGCATCCGGCTCGCGGTGGTCGAGCCACGCGTCTCGGCCGCCGTGCTGTTCGCCGGGAGCCTGGTGCCCGCCACCATGTTCGAGGAAGCCCGCCGGGTCACCATTCCGCTGCACGTCCTGCTGCAGTGGGACGACGAAGGAAACGACCGGCAGGCGGCCCTGGACCTGTTCGACGCCTTCGGCTCCGAGGAGAAGACGCTGCACGCCAACATGGGCGGGCACACCGGCGTCCCCCGATTCGCGGGGGACGCCGCGGCTCGGTTCTTCACCCGGCACCTGAAGTAGGGCCGGGGCCGTCAGGCCTGCCGGCGGACGGCACGCTGCTCGGCGTCGGCGGGACGGGCGCGGGCGGGTGGTGCGCTCTGCGCTCCGCCCGCCCCCGGAGTCGCGAGCACCGGGCCCACCCCCGACGCGATCGTCAGACGCGTCGCGGTGTGCAGCTCCCCCCGGCGCAGGAGCGGCGCAACCGCCCGGCGGAAACGGTCTCCACGAGGCCGACGGCCCAGCACATCGGGCAGCCGCGCAGGGCGACCAGGCCGAGCGGGGCGAGCAGCAGACCCGCGGGCCCGACGACCCGGAGCAGGACCAGTGAACCGATGAGCGCACCGAATCCGATCGCGCCGCGGGCCAGGTGGCGCGGGACGGTGGCGCTCGCGAAGCCGCCGCGTCGTGGCGCACGGTCACCGGCGGGGGCGCCGGACGGGGCGGCGCTCGTCGTGGTGGGGGCAGGTGTCATCGTCCTCGTCCTTCCGTGGATGCCGGCTCTTCGCGCAGTGCCTCGCGTACCGCCGAACGGGCCCGGTGCAGACGGGACTTCATCGCGGCGGTGCTCAGCCCGAGCCGGCCCGCGACGACACGGCCGGGCAGGCCCTGGACGTCCCGCATGATCAGTACCCGTCGCTGGTCGGCGGGCAGGGCGGCGATCACGGCCCCGACGCGTTCGGCTTCCAGGAGCAGCAGGGCCTCCTCCTCGGCGGACCGTGCGGTGTCGCCGGACGCGTGGTTCCCGTCCGTCGCCCCGTGGTGGCCCGGGTCGTCACAGCACCCGGGTCCTCCACTGCCCGGGGCGGCCGGGCCGTGGAGGATCAGGGCGCGGGTGCGGCGCAGGCACTCGTTGCGGACGATCCGGAACATCCACGACGCCAGCGCTCCGGAGGCCCGCAGCATGCCGATCTTGCGGTAGAGGATGAACAGCGCTTCCTGGGCGGCGTCCTCCGCGTCCTGGGGTGTGGCGCACAGTGTGCGCGCGAACCGGTGCACGTGCGGGTACGAGCCGTGCACCAGGGCGGTGAGCGCCTCCGTGTCGCCGCGCTGCGCCGCGGCGATCAGGGTCTCGCCGGGCCAGGTGCGGTCAGCCACGCCGACCCCTCCGGCGACGCAGCACCGTGACGGCGCACGCGCACAGCAGCAGCGCGGCGGCCGTGGCGATGACGACGGTGGTCATGGGTTCCTCCCGGTGGGTCCTGGTGCGGACGAGGTCGTCCGCACGTTCATGAGAGGCGGGGCGGGCGCGAAAGGATTCGCCCCCGTGCCGGGAAATGTCCGTGGCCGACGGAGGCTACGGGGTGAGCCAGCCGCGCAGGAGCCTGCTGACGGCCGGCATCGCCACGTACGTCATGAGCACGTTGAAGACGCAGGCCGTGACGGCGTTGCCGAGGAGGAGGGGGAGCGTGGCCAGGTGGGGCAGGAGAAAGAGGCTGCCGAGGACGGAGATCGGATAGATGGCGAGGGTCGCGCCGATCGCCATCTTCCACCGGGGCGGCGCGGGCCGGACGGAGCCCGGCTCGGCGAACCAGGTCTCCATGCCGGTCAGTTCCCGCCGGGCGATCTCGGTGTGGTGGTGTCCGTCGCAGTCCGCGAACCAGGCCGCGCGCTCGGGCGACTCCTGCCAGGTCCGACACGCCCCGGCGTCCCGGAAGCGGTGGACGAGGAACCACGGGGCGTCGCCTCCGGAGGAGCGGAAGAACCCGTGTCCGAGGTGGCCGGGGAAAGCGGCCGCGGTGTCGAGGATGCCCCTCGCCCACCGTTCGAAGGCGGCTTCGTGGCCGGGGTCGACCCGGCGGGCTATCAGGAGGGTGACCTCGCCGGTGTCGGCGGGAACGGTGGCGTGCTCAAGACTGACCGCGGTCAAGACGGACTCCTCGTGATCTCGCCGCGCCCCCCGGTACTGTACGCGCCTGGAGCGGGTCGGTCAGACGTGGCGCAGGTGGTCGCGCAGTGCCCGGGCCGCCTGGCCCATCAGCGCGTCCGCGCCGGGCTGGACGGCGGCCGGCACCAGGGATTCGGTGAGCACCGCGACGGCGTAGGCGCCGCCGTCGGTGTGCTCCACCACGCCGATCTCGTGCCGGAGGTTGAGCAGGGTGCCGGTCTTGGACCACCAGGTGGTCGCGTCCGAGGCGAAGTCGGGGGTGAGGCGCTGGCGGAGCACGTTGTGCAGCATCAGTCCGCGCACCGCCTCCGCGACCTGTGGATGGAGGGCCGTGGGCGTCCAGAGTTCCTGGAGCAGGTCGACCCATGCCCTGGCGCTGCCGGTGTTGGCACGTGTCGTGTCGAGCTGCGGCACCCGGTGGCCGCGTCCGCCGGTGCCGGCGTCGATGGCCAGCGCGTGCGCGAGGTGCGCCTGGGCGGTGTCGAAGCGTTCGACGGGGGTGTCGCTGAGCTCGTCGGCGGTGTGGCGCACGGAGATGCCGTGGAGGCCGAACTCCCTCAGGAGGGCGGTGACCCGGGCGGGTGGGGTGAGGCCGAAGAGGGTGTCGGCGGCCCGTTCGTCGCTCAGGCAGGTGCTCAGGTAGAGCAGGTCGTCGACGGCGATCCGCGCGGGGTGGCGAAAGCGGGTGAGACCGGTGGGCCCGGGAGCGGTGCTGCGTCCCGGAGCGACGTCGAGCGCGGTGGCGCCGTCGAGTTCGCCGCGCCGGATGCGCTCCAGGGTCGCCACCGCCAGGGGGACCTTGACCAGGGAGGCCGAGGGGAGGGCGGTGTCCGGGTCGACTCCGATCTCCTCGCCGGTGCGCAGGTCGCGTACCAGGAGGCAGCCCCGCAGCCCGCCGTCCGTCAGCCGCCGCTCCACCTCGTCGATCAGCGTGTCGGTCCGCACGTGCCCGCCTTCCGGTTCCCGTTCGTTCCGTCCCCGTCCCCGCTCGTTCCCGTATCCCCCGCCGAGGTGTCGTCCGCGCCCAGGCAGCGGGCGAGGGCGCGGCCCAGGCGGCTGACCGTTCCGGCCGGGTCCCCGCCGTCCGCCGCGCGGAGCGCGAACCCCCGGACCGGGTTCAGTTCGCCCATCGGGCGCCAGTGCAGGCCGAGCCCGGCGGCCTGTCCGGGCGAGCAGAGCAGCAGGTCGTCCCCGTACAGCACTTCGGCCACGGCGTCCGTCAGGTCGGTCGCCGTGACGAACTGCGCGGGGCGCAGTCCGACCGCGTCCCGCAGTCGTGCCAGCGGGTCGCGGACGTGCGGTACGTCGTCCTCGGGCTGGATCCACAACCTCCGCGCCGGGTCCCGGTCGGTCCGGCCGATCCGCAGGGTCTCCAGCCAGACGCGGCGTACGCCGGGATCCGCTGCCGTGGCGACGCCCAGCGGCACCGACCAGACCGCTTCGTCGGACGGCACCGCCAGCACCGCGGCCCGCACCTGACGGGCCCGTACCAGGTCGCGGCGTTCGGCGGGCGGCGCGGCCCGCGGATCGAGGGCGATCCCGAGGGCCCGGGCGTCGGCGACGAGGCGCGCCAGCGCCACCGTGCCGCAGACGGCGGGCACCGCGATCCGCCACGGCCTGCGCCGTGCCGTCTCGGCTTCGTGGAGCAGCACGTCGGCGGCGCGCACCAGGGCCCGCGCCGACGGCAACAGGTCCCGGCCGAACGGGGTGAGCACCGCGCGGCGCGACGTCCGTTCGAAGAGCTGCTCGCCCACGTGCTCCTCCAGCGCGGCGACGCGTCGGCTGGCCACCGGCTGGGACATGCCGGCCGCGGCCGCCCCGACGGTGAAACTGCCGTGTTCGCCGACGCTGACGAAGGCTCGACTCGCTGCCACCAGATCCACACTCCGCACCCTATGCGCCGCCGCGCGCCATGCCGGTTCCGCATGGAACGGCGCGTGCCGACATTGGACCGCACGGCGGCGGCGGGCGAACGTGGTCGGGTACTCATGACACGTACCGGGCCGGTGCCGTGCGGGACCGGCCCCTACGCGCCCCTGCCCGGGGCGCACCGGAGGTTCGGACCATGCAGCCCACCCGCGTCAGGCGCGTCCTCACGGGATTCGCCGCCGCGCTCGTCCTCGTCCCGCTGACCGCCTGCGCCGAGCAGAAGGCGCAAGCCTCCCCGTCCTCCCCGCCCTCCCCCAC
>NZ_LGEG01000275.1 GCF_001280125.1 Streptomyces sp. NRRL F-6492 | reverse complement strand
CCCCCGCCCCGAAGAAGCCCCGCCGCCGCAGCGCCTGACCACCAAGAGGACCACCATGAGCATCCCGCTCCCCGAGCCCACCAACTGCCCCGACTGCAACGTGCCCCCGGGCAAGATGCACGACGACCTCTGCGACATCGCCCGCTGCGCCCTCACCGGCTGGCAGCGGTCTGCCTGCACGCACCCCTCCAGCACCACGTGCAACACCCGCTGGGACGGCATCTACCCCGGCACCGTCGAGTGCTTCGAGCGCGGCTGGACCATCCCCGACGTCACGGACATCGACGGCAACCCGATGCCGGACCTCAACCGCCTCTACGCCGAGTCCACCTGGGACCCGGGCTCGCAGCGCATGGTCCCCACCAGCGAATCCGGCGGGGGACAGGCGTGAACTCGTACCGCGTCACCTGGGAGATCGACATCGACGCCGACGATCCCGAGGAAGCCGCCCGCAAAGCCCTCGGCATCCAGCGCGACCCCGACTCAACAGCGACGGTCTTCGGCGTCCACGGCGACGGCAGGTACGCCGAAGTCGACACGGCTGTTGTCGAGCACGCCGAACCCGGTGTCGCCATCCAGCCCTGACCGCACCCGGCCGCCCGACCAGCAGAACCGCCCCACCTACCAGGAAGGACAGCCCGTGACCGTGATATCCCTGGCCGGCATACCGCTCGACCGCATCCCGATCGTCTTCACCCACCGCAAGCGCGACCTGGTCGACCTCCTTCGCTCCGGCACGCTCACCGAGCAGATCCAGACCAGGGCCTTCTCCCACCCTCACGCCAGGAACATCCGGGAGGCATACGACCCCTTCGTCGGCAGGCTCTGGATCATCGAGTCCCTGCACATCCTCGACCCCGCGGGCGCCCAGGTGCGCAACGTCCGGAAGGTCTTCACCCGGGACCCCCACCAGCCCTGGTGGATCCTGCCGATCCACCCCAGCCAGAACGCGTACGAGTTCGACCCCGCCACTGGCGGGCCGGCGAAGAAGAGCGGGCGCCCCTACCCGCACCCCCAGCTCCCCCCGGAGATCGCCCAGATAGAGGAGGAGCGGTGCGGACCCTACCGCGACGCCTTCGGGCTCTGCACCGGCTGCGGGCTCCGGGGCCGGGTTCCCCGCCGCTGCCGGGCCGACGACCCTCACCGCGCGCGGGAGTCCCAGCGCGTGTCGTTCGCGCGGCCGTGGAAGTGGGTGCCGTGCCCGCACGCCTGTGGCTACGTGGACGCGCCGGAGACCGACCCGGCGAAGCTGTTCAACCTCGTCCCCCAGGTCAGCCCCAGCTTGTAGGCTGACCCCGAGACGTTGAACGCGCGCACGCGTTGAGGCCCTGCCCCCCGGTACGGGGGCAGGGCCTCTGTGCGTCGCAAGGGCACTTCGTTGGACGGGGCGACCGCCCCCCGCGCCCACCTGCCGACTCCTCCAGCGCGCCCCCGAGGGAAGGCGCAGGAAGGGCTAATGGGAACCTCATGGGAACGGAAGGATAGAGAAGTCGAGTGAAAGATCGAGAGGGGACGGAAGTAATTACC
Source organism: Streptomyces sp. NRRL F-6492 (assembly GCF_001280125.1). Classification (GTDB taxonomy): domain Bacteria; phylum Actinomycetota; class Actinomycetes; order Streptomycetales; family Streptomycetaceae; genus Streptomyces. The sequence continues at coordinate 24,540 of NZ_LGEG01000275.1, read as the reverse complement.
CCTCTGACCTGCGATGGAGGTAAGGTCAGGGGAGAGCGAGGACGGGACGGGGAGCATACTTTCGACCTCGTAATGCGTAGGTCTCGGGTTCGAATCCCGAAGGCGGCTCCAGAAAGGTCCTGGTCAGATAGCCCCTGACCAGGGCTTTTTTCTATGCCCGGGTCAGTCGGGGGCGGAACTCGATGATCTTCGCACCCTCTTGCGTGCCCATTGCGTGCCCATCCGTGTCAGCATCTGACGTCCCGGACAGGGGCAGGGTGGTGATCATCTGCGCGATTTCTTCGGGCGTGTGGTTCTCCTGCATGGCGGCCTCGACGACCTGCGCGAGCAGGTGCTCGATGCTCAACCGCGCGACCTGCTCGATACGCGGGTCGACCGCTTCCTCGGCAGGGCGGCGGGACGCGCCGCGCGGCACGATGGCGGCCGTCGCCTCGGCGGCCTCGCGCGCAGCCTTGGGCATGACCGACTGATAGATGTCCCGCGTGATCCGGCTGTCGCTGTGGCCGAGGGTCTCGGACACGATCTTGACGTCGACACCGGCGGCCAGCATGAGCGAGGCGGCGACGTGCCGCAGGTCGTGCAGCCGGATCGGGGGCAGGGTGGACAGCTCGACGAACCGCTCGAACAGGTCCGTAAGCGTCCCGGGGTGAATCCACTCTCCGTTCTCTTGGGTGAAGATCCGGCCTGTGTCCTGCCACGCCTCGCCCCATTCGAGGCGCTCCGCAGCCTGTGCGGCCCGGTGCGTCTTGAGCACCTCGACGGTGTACTCGTCGAGCGAGATGATCCGCTCGCCGCTGTCCGTCTTGGGCGCGGACTCGACGACGTCCCACCCGTCCTGTACGAGCTGCGTCGCGATGGTGAGCTCGCCCGTCGCTTCGTTGAAGTCGGACCAGCGGAGCCCACACGCCTCGCCGCGCCGCAGACCTCGGAACGTGATCAGGTGGAACAGCGGCAGCAGCCGGTGCCGGAAGTCGGCGAGGAAGTCGAGGAACGCCCCCGCCTGCTCCGGTGTCCAGACCATGACCGGGCTCGGCTTCTGCCCGGTACGCAGCCACTCGGCGACCCGCTCATCGGTCCACACCATCGCTTTGGGGCGCTTCGCGGCGGCGAGCTCGACGTGCTGCGCGGCGTTGAAGGTGATCGAGCCTCGGGCGATGGCCGTGTTCAGCGCGGCCCGCAGCGTCGCCCTGATGTGCTGCTGCGTCGAGGGGCCCGTGACGCGCCGGAACGGCGGCATCGCGGCTATGGCCTCCTTCATGGCCTTCCGGCGGGCGCGGTTCTCGCCGCCCTTCCACGGGATCGACTTGAGCTCGGCCATCGCCGCACGGCGGGCGGCGTTGGCCTCGATGATCTCGACGTTCGTCTCGGCGATGGCCTCGAACATGGCGTCGAGGTGCGGCACGGTGAGCCGGTCGACTCGGATCGTCCCGATCCGGGGGATCAGGTGGCACCGGATGTCGACGTCGTACCGGGCGAGGCCGCTCGTCCGCAGCGCCTTCTTACCGGCGATCCACAGGGCGAGCCACTCGGCGATGGTCATGTGCTGCGTGAGGGACTGCCCGGTAGCGAACTTCCGCTTCACCTCGTCGTGATCGGGGATCGCTTCCGTGGTGGCCGAGATCCCGGCGAGCAGGTCGCCGAGTCGGGCACGGCCTTCCGTGTCGTCCTTGTCGGCGATGTTGAGCAGGGCGCGCACCTTGTCGAGGTCGGCCTGCGCGTCGGTCTGCGTGTCGTATCCGGCGCGGCGGAAGAGTCGGCGGTCGCCGTCGGTGGTCGGGGGCAGTTCCTGCCGGATCGCCCACACGCCGTGCTTGCGCTGCTTGCGCTTGGGGCAGTCGGTGCCCAGTGGCTTGCCGTCCTTGTCTCGGCAGTAGCAGCGCCGTGTCGTGGTGCCTTTCGCGGTCACTCACGTTCCCTTCGGTTGATCTGGTCGGGGTGGTCGAGCAGTTCGAGCCGCTTCATGTCCTCGGTCAACTCGGGTGGCAGATCGGGGACGGTGAGGCTCGCGCGGACCATGTCGTTCACGACCTGCGCGAGTTCGCCGAGGCGGTCGACGTACTCGGTCTGTGCGCTCGGGTCGAGCGCGGCGCGCAAGCGGGCTTTGTGAGCCGTTTCGCGGCGTCGGGTGAGCTCGGGGTACAGCGAGACGGGATAGGCCGCTGTGCCCCATGCAGAGGCCCACGTCTGGCCGGTCCCGGCGAACTGCCGGGAGTCGGGGACGTAACGCCCGTCGATCGGGCCGTCGAGCGTCGGCGTCGTCTCGCCGGTCATCCACTGCCACACCGTGTGCGGGTCGCGCGGGTCGGCGGCCGGGACGGTGGGCACTGTGCTCTCGCTCCCGAGCGGGAGCATCAAGAGCAGTGGGGGTGTGGCGAGGGCGAGGCCGAGCACGAGCAGGTCGTCGACGGTCACCGGACGGCGGCGCTGTTTGCCCTCGCCGCCTGCTCGGCCGGTCTCGATGCTGACGATCACGGCGTACGTGATGTCGGGGCGCCCGAGGCGTGCGCACTCGGCGGCGAGGTCGTTTCGGTTCATGCCGAGGCGCTCGCGGTGCCGGCGGATCTGAGCGGCGACGACGTCGCCCGCTGTCTGGTGACTGTGCATTTCGCAAAGCTAGCTTTGTAGCTTGCAAAGCGTCAACCTTGATCGTACGTTGCTGATCTAGGCACTGCTCGGCATGAACGGGCCGACGTGCACACGGATGTCACGAGGGGCAGGAGATGAGCACCACAGAGCAGGGGATGACACACGACGAGCTGATGTCGCTACCGGTCGCGATCCCGTTGGAGACGGCGAACCGGGCGCTGCACCTCGGCCGGACGACCGGCTACCACCTCGCCCGGACGGGTCGCTACCCCGTGCGAGTCCTGCGCCACGGACGGGCGTACAAGGTGTCGCGGTACGACCTGCACCGGCACCTCGGCGTCGCCGAGGACGGCCGAGCAGGCGACGGGGCATAGCCCGGAACGACTCTGCCCGCCGCCGCCCTCGGAGAGAGGGCCGCGGCGGGCAGAGTCGCGGGTGCGTCGGGGGTCTACGACCAACCGTGCTCGGTGAGCTGCTCGCCGCCCGTGAGGTAGCCGAGCAGCCCGGCCGCCGGGTACTCGATGATGTCCTCGGGCAGCTCGTGCACGGACCACCATCGCAGGTCGAGGCACTTCTCGGGCTCGCGGTTGACCGGCTCGCCCTCCCACATGGTGGCCAGGAAGAACAGGCCGATGCGCTCGGTCTCGGGGTCCTGCTTGTGGTGCACGACGTGCACGAGCCGCAGGTGCTCGGGGTCGACCTCGACGCCGGTCTCTTCGCTCAGTTCGCGCGCTGCGCCGACGGTGAGCGGCTCGCCGGCGTCCAGCTTGCCCGAGGGCGCGTGCCAGCGGCCGTATCCGTACGGGCCCCCGCGCTGCGACAACAGCACCTTGTCGCCGTCACGCAGAATCACGTGTGTGTCGATCACGGGGGTCGCGGGTGTTGGGGTCATGAGTTCACCGTGGGGTCGTCGGGTGGGGTGGGGCTGCTGACGCTACCCCCGGGGGGAGGGACGGCGTCGGCGATTCGCTTCGCTACGTCCGTAGGGGTGGACATCGTGGAGTCGAGCACGAGCACCTCGACGCCGAGGGTCATCAAGGTCTGCGCGGCGTCGCCGTAGAGGTCGACCTCGCGGGTCGGGCCCGACGGGTCGTCGTGGAACCTGTGGCGCTTCCCGCGCTCGGCGAGCCGGGCGGCGATGGTCGCGGGGTCGGCCGTGAGGATCACGGCCAGGTCGGGCAGCAGGATGTGCCGGTTCAGCGCGAGCACGAACGGCTCGGGGACGCCGTCGAGCTGTTGGAGGACGAGACTCGACGCGAGGTAGCGGTCGCAGAGGACCGTGTCGCCGCCCGTGAGCATGGGGGCGAGCTCGACGTCGATGTGCTCGTACCGGTTCGCGGCGACGAGACAGGCGAGGGCGCGGCCGTGAATGTGGTTGGCCTTGGCGCGGGTGAACTCGCCGAGCTCGCTCGTCGAGGGTTCCGTCGTGGTGTGGACTCTGTCGCCCCGGTCGGCGAGCAGACGTCCGAGCTCGGCGACCGTGGTCGACTTCCCGACGCCGCTCGGCCCGTCGATGGTGACGAACGTCCCCGCGTACCCGGTCACGCGGCGACCCCCAAGCGGTTCCGGTCGTGCTGCTCGCGCGTGAGCATCGCGAGCGTGGCGCGCAGCTTGGCGAGGGGGACCGTGCCGAACTGGACGCCGACCGAGAAATTGAACTCGTCGCGGGCACGCATGGACTCGTCGGCACCGTCGGCGGTGAGGTCGACGTCGGAGTACGCGAGCAGGGTGTCGGGGTTGTGCCCCTCGGCGGTCAGCTTGGTCCAGATCGGCGTTCCGGGGTAGGGCCGGAACTCGAACACGCTCGCCCGGAACCTGCCGGCCTTGTACTGGTCGGCGGCGCTCCACAGGTTGTGGATGTGGCGCACGGTGGCGTCGAGGTCTTCCTGCTCCTCCCCGGGATACCCGAGGATGAAATACCCCTTCACTCCGATGCCGCGCGCGAGCAGGCGCTCGGCGACCTTCTCGGTCATCTCCGCCGTGATGCGCTTGTCCATGCCCGCGAGGACGCGGTCGCTCCCCGACTCGATCCCGAGGGCGACCTCGCGCAGCCCGTTCGCCTTGAGGGTGTCGAGCATGTCGTCGTCGAGCCGGTCGAACACGTTGATCCGCCCCGTGGCGTCCCACACGTACCGGTCACCGATCCGGTGCCGGGTGAACGCTTCCATCTGCGGGACGATCACACGTTTCGCGCCGAGGAACAGGTCGTCGACGAACCGGTACGCGGTCGTCCCGTAGGTCTCGTGCAGGTGGTCGAGCTCGTCGACGATGCCCTCGGGCGACCGGGGACGGATCTTGACGTCGGGGTTCGCCGAGACGGCGGCGCCGCAGAACCCGCAGTCGTACGGGCACCCTCGCGAGCCGACGATGTTCGCCTCGATCCGGCCGTCGTCGGCGAGGTACGGATCTTGCGGCAGGAACTCGCGGTTCACGAGCGGCAGGGCGTCGATGTCCGGGCTCAGCCAGTCGGCCACCTTCTCGCGCGCGATGCCGGCGGCGCGCGTGCCGAGCAGCCGGTCGCGCCACATGACCCCGGGCAGTTCGGCCCGCCGTCGCTCGTCGGCCAGGAGCGCGGCGACCCGGGGCTCGCCCTCGCCGATCACCAGGGCGCGCAGGTTGGTCATGCGGGGGTCGTCGAGGATGCGGTCGGGCATCGCGCGGGCGTGGTGCCCGCCGACCATGAGCGCGATGTCGGGGTCGAGCCCGGCGGCGATCCGGGCCGACATCTCGTACGTGGGGGCGAGCAGGTTCATCCCCACCCACCGGGGCCGGATGCCGTTGATCAGGCGGGCCGTCGCCTCGACGCCGAGCCCGAGCGCCTCGGCGTCCAGTACGCCGACGTTGAAACCGGCCTGCTGCGCGTACGTGGCGATGTAGGCCATCCCCAGCACGGGCAGGGTGTAGTCGTTGGTCCGGGGACGTAGGGCGTAGTCGCGGAGCGGCGCGTTCACGAACAGGGCGTCGAGCTCCCGGTTCGGGTCGGCGCCGGCGATCAGGTCAGAGGTCGCTCGGGTGTCCTCGGCGGCCGTTAAGGTCATTGCTCCCCCACGTGAGAGTGAACAGGGTCAGGGCGTGCAGTTGAGGGCGGGCGGGCGCCCACCGGCGCCACGTGGCCTCGAACTCCGGTTCCTTCGCCGGGAATTCGAGACCGGGGGCCGCCCTCCGGGCCCACGTCCGCACGGCGAGGTCGCCGTGCGGGTAGATCGAGAAATCGCCGGTGAAGTCGGCCGCGGCGGCGCTCGCCGTCCACGGGCCGATACCGCGCACCCCTACGAGCTCTTTGATCAGGCTCTCGGGGTCGAGCGTGGCCCAGTGCTCGCCCCGGTCGAGGTACGCCTCGGCGGCGGAGCGCAGGGCCTTGCGGTTGAACTTGGTTCCGACGGCGGCGAACCCGTTGTCGGAGAGGCCGAGCACCGTCTCGGGGGTCGGCACGAGCGGGAAGTCGCCGGCCGCCGTGGCGACCGTCCGCCCGTACGCGCCGTAGAACGCCCGGTGCTTCCGCAGGGCCTGCTTCGCACTCACGACCTGGCGGAGGATCGCCGTCGTGATCGCGTCCCACAACGAGGGGTTGTTGAGGCGGGCGACCGTGCCGAGGCTCACCAACTCGGCGAGCAGCGGCCCGGCTTCCCTCGGGGCGGGCAGCTCGATCGGGGACGTGTAGGCGGGGAACGGCTGCTCGGCGGCGCCGTCCCCCTCGATGGGCCAGAGGGCGAGGTGCGCGTTCGCGTTGTTCCACAGGGCGAGCCACACGGTCCCGCCGTGCTCGACGAGACGGGCCCGATCGCCGTCGGCCGTCGTGTGCCATCCGGGGTGTTCAGTGATGATCGTCGTACTCATGAGCTCAATTCCGGTCGGGAGGTGCGGGTTCGGGGCGGCGAGTAGGTCGCGTGCGTGCGTATTTCGAGGTACCGCACGGGAGTCACTCTCCACTCGGCGACCGCCCCGGACCCAAGTACCACGGTGAAGCCGCAGTGCGTACCGGAGTTGAGCAGACCGAGGGCGTGCACCCATCCCGATTCCGCCCACTCGACCGCCCGCTCGACCTCGCGCGGGGTCATGCCGAGTACGTGAGCCGTGCGGACCTGCACGCGGAGCGCGCGCACCGCCTCACGGGCGCTGCCGAGCACGCGAGGGGTGCGCCACGGGGCTGCGCGTAGCGCGTTCTGGGACTCGTAGAGGAGCGCCTCGAACAGAAACCCTTGCTCGACGGATGTCGCCACTCCTTCGGGAGAGCAGGGCAACCTTGTTCCGTTGACGTTGATCACACCGATCACGGCTCCCATGCCCTCACCTTCTGGATGCGGCTCATAGTTGCCCCCGGCCGGCGGGGTCGCTCGGACCTGCCGGCCGAGGGGCAACCCTCGGGGGCCTCCCCAACTAGGTTGCAGGCAGGGAGGTTTCCGCAGCTCTAGGCGCGGTCTTGCCGAGATCCGCCTAGCGTTGCGACGCACGGTGAAGGTAGCGCTACGGTCGAGAACGCGGCAAGTGTGCCCCGGGGCATACTTGTCCACCCACCCTGATTGGCATATGCAAGTGCCCCCCGACCGGATCGGTCGGGGGGCACCGTTGCTACTGCGCGCGAGAGCTAGCTCAGCAGGTGATCGAACTCGCCCGCCTTCACGCCGGCGATGAACGCGGCCAGCTTCTCAGGCGTCGTCGATACGACGACGTTCGGATCATCGCTCTCGCGCATCTTGATCGCGCCGTCGTGAGCCCTCTTGAGCTCGACGCAGTTTTCGCCGCCGCCTCCCGAGAAAGACGACTTCTGCCACTCAGTGGGTGATGCGCTCATTCCCTGTTTCTCACAGTTCCCTTGCGATGTGATGGATCAGATTCCTCGACCCTTCCGGGTCGAGCGAGGCGTGCTCGGCAATGTCGAGCAGAACCCGATATTTCTTCAAATCGGCGTAGGCGTCCAAGAAGCGCCCGCCGAAAGCGCTGTCGATCTGAACGGTATCCAGTTCAGGAACGGGGCCACTCGCGTACAAAACTGGCTGTGTTACCTCGATGAAGTCCTCGCTCGTAAAGGGAATCACCCGAATGAACACAGTGGGCAGCTTGGAAATCTCGATGAGGTATTCGAGCTGTTCGCGAACGACCTTGCGACCGCCGAACCGCATCCGCAGGGCGGCCTCATGGATGATGGCCGTGTACTGGGGCGGGGTCTCGCGCTCGAAGATCGTGAACCGCTTCAACCGATGCTCGACGCGCGCCTCGACCTCATCCTCGGGCAGCTTGGGAGTCACGCCAGAGAATAGGGCGCGAGCGTAATTCTCGGTCTGGAACGGGCCGGGAAACGTGATGCTCTGCATCGAGCGCATGGATACGGCGTGATGTTCGAGCTCGGCCATGTTCAGCCATGCCGGGTCGAGCTTGCCTCGAAAATCGTCGTACCAGTGTTTCCCCCTGTGCTCAAGCGCTATTGCACAGAGAGCAGAGATGAGAGGTTCATTGTCGCACTGGTAGAACGTCGCCAAACGTCGAATGCGCTCCACGCTTACGCCGATCCGCCCCGCTTCGAGGTGGCTCACCTTGGCTTGGTCCGTCGACAGGAGGCCGGCCGCTTCGCGCGCCGTCTTGCCCGCGCTCTCGCGCATCTTCCGCAGCTCGGCGCCGAGGCGCTGCTGCCGTGCGGTCGGGTTGTCCCTCGGTGGCATTGGTCCCTTCCCCTGTCGTTGACATGAGTCTGCCGCCTAAACGTGCTGTGGGTCCACCTCTCGGCACCTAGGGAGGGGAGCACCCTTGCCCCGGGGCATGTATGCCCCCTACAGTCCAACCAGCACCGCGCCACGCCAGTAAGCCCGAAGTGCAGCCGTGACGCACGCCGTTGAGCGTGCCGTCGCCCGGGACGGCCAATGCCACGCATGGCGAGCGCGAGCCGGACCGCGTTGGGAGACAGACATGACGAATGCAGCCTTAGCACCTCCCGCACCACCTGACACCTACGTCTTTCTCGGCCCGAACCTGCCGACCACAGCCCGGATCGCTCGGGATTGGCTGGTCGGGGTCCTACGGGGCACCGGGCACCATGAGCTCGCCGAGGCCGCGCGCCTCTGCACCTCCGAAGTGGTAACCAACGTGCACGTTCACGCACGGACCACGCCGCAGATCATCGTCGAGGCCCGAGTCGCCGAGCAGTGGGTGCTCGTCGTGGTCTACGACAACCGACCGCACCCCGTGACCGAGGTCGAGCTCGGCCCCGCCTCACCCGATGACGAACACGGCCGAGGTCTGGCGCTCGTCGACTCCTTCGCCGACTCGTGGGGCGTGTCCACCCCTCGGCGACCGATCCCCATATACGGCGGACCGGCCCCCATGAAGAAAGCCGTTTGGTTCCGACTGTCCGACGACGCGAGAGGCGAGGCCGCATGACCCCCGTACCCACCCCTGCCCTGATCGGCGTCGTGACCCTGTGCGCGAGCCTCGGCGTGCTCGCTCTGGTCGCGATCTACGCCTCGATGCCGAGTCCGCGTCGGGCGATGACGCCCCCGCCGGACCGCCCCGGTATCCGGTACTCCTGCTACTGCTGGCAGCGCCCCGTGCGGGTGCTGATCGTCGAGCCGGAGCCCGAGCCCGAGCAGCAGCCGGTCGCCGCGCGGCGAGGACGGCACGCCAAGGGCAACACAGACCACCGCGCCCACCCGCACGCCTCCCCTGCGGCGGCGGGCAGCGGCGGAAGGGGGAAGGTTCCCGTGCCTGCGGCTGCATAAGCCGTCCGCACGGTGACCCCCGGGCAGAGGGCCCTCGACGAGTGCACCGTCGAGGGCCCTCTCGCCTGCCCGCACAACGACAAACGCGCCCCCTGCGCCGGTAGTTGACCGGTGCAGGGGGCGCGGTGTGTTCAGTGGGTGGCTGTCTGCCAGAGGGTGAGAGCGAGGCCGATCACGGCGATCATGGCGAGGACGCTCGGGAGCGGCCACCGGTTCTTTTCGAGGGCGTCGAGGCGCTGCTCGTGGTCGGCGAGGCGGGCGTCGCTCTGGTCGCTGCGCTGCACAAGCAGGGCGAGCGAGCCGTCGAGGCGGGCGAACCCGGTCTCGACGGTCGAGCGCAGCCGTTCGAGTTCGAGGGCGACGTCGCCCGGGGTCGGGTCGGTCACAGGCGGCCGTCCCGGTCACGGTCGAGCGCGAGCAGCTCGTCGTCGCGGTCCGGGGCGACCCGCAGCCACGACGGAAGCAGGGCCTGCACGCCGGGGAGCGACATCACCCGAGAGGTGCCGCCGGCGACGGCGAGCGCTGCGGCGACCCACGGCAGGGTGGCCGGGACGCCGGACGCGTCGACGATCGCGGGGAGCAGGACGGCCAGGGCGAGCGCGGTCTGCACGACGGTGCGCAGGGTCCGGCGGGAAGCGTCGGTCATGGGGGGTTCCTCTCTTGAAAACGGGGCGCCCCGCCCGCGAGCGGCGGGCGGGGCGATAACGGGGCGGGTCAAACCTTGGGGACCTTGAGGGCGTCCCAGCTCTTACGACCGGGCCACCCATCGGCGTCGGCACCCCGGTACCCGAGGCGCTGCTGCCACCGGGCGTAGCTGCGCCGGTCCGCCTCGGTCCACTGCGGGCCGGGCCCCTCGCTGTAGGCGGAGCAGCCGACGGCGACGAGCCGGCGGCCCATGGCGGTCACGACCGCCGAGCGCGGGTTGCGCTTGAAGAAGTCGGCCCCGGGGAACGGCTCGAACCGGGCCGGGGTGCCGCCGGTGTCGGACCCGCCGTTGGGGCGTGGGGCGCCGCGCTGCACCCACGAGTAGAGCGGGCCGCCGGGGCAGGCGGTCGGGTGTCCGTCGCGGTGCCCCTTGATCTCGTCGCCGGCGTCGCCGTCGGCGCGCAGCCACTCGACGGCGTCCCGGAGCGCGGCGAGCTGCGGGTCGGTCGGCTCGGTCAGTCCCGAGCTGCCGAGCAGCGCACACACGGCGTAGTGCGCCGAGTTGAGCGCGGCCGTGCCGTTGGCGCCGGTCTTGCGGTGCGCGCCGCGGCCCTCGAACACGTAGCCGTGCGGGCAGACGAGCGCGTTGTACGCGACGTCGCTGTAGTCCTCCTCGTCGTTGGCGAGGTGGCTCGCCTGTATCGCGCGGACGCGCGGGGCGCACTGCTCGTGCGCGTCCGGGCGGCCGAGGGCCGGGGGCACGTAGGTGCCCTCATAGTGGATCTTCACCCCTCGGGTGCCGCTGATGTAGGTGAGGGAGTAGCGCGAGGGGCGGGCACCCCACGCGGAGCGGGTGACGAACTTCAAAGGGTCCTCCGGGCATAGAAAAAGCCCCGGCCGTCGGGCTCGGGGCGTGGCGAGGTGGGGCGGCGGTCAGGCGAGCGCCGCCCAGAAACGATTACTCCCGTTCTCCATCGAGCCGAGGGTGATCGAGGCGGGGGCGGTCGCGGCGCCGGTCGGGTACGAGCCGAAGCGGCGGACCGGGGTGAGGCCGAAGACGTTCGGCGGCGCGCTGAACGAGCTCTCGGCGACGAGCATCATCGGACCGTCGCCCGCCGTGGTGTTGTACTGGAATCGCCACGCGACGTAGTAGAGACCGGCGGGGGCGGAGTAGGCGGCGGTGAGCGGGACCGAGACGGTCGCGCCGCCGGTGTTGTGGACCTCGGCGGGTTCGGCGGCGGCGGTCGACAGGTCGGCGGTCTGCGCGACCCGGGTCCCCGACGCGTTGTAGAGCGCGGCCCACGAGCCGGTGGTGAGTCCGCCGGCGTACCCGCCGAAATGCCACGCGATCTTTGTCACGGACGCTGCCGACCGCAGGTATACGGCCGTGACCCGGATCGGGCCCGACCCGGGGTAGAGCGGGGCGGAGTGCCCGAGGGCGGGGTCGAACGCCCACGACAGCAGGCCGAGGTCGCTCGCGCGGAACTCGCCCCCGCCGAGGGCGTCCACGTAGGACTTGCGGGCGAGGTGGGTGTCGGCGGTCGGCGCGGCCGAGCTCGACGGCACGCTGCTGAACGTCTTGGCCCCGGCGACGGTCTGCGTCCCGGTGAGCAGGACGGCGGTACCGGCCGCCTCGGCGCCCACGTCGCCGGCGGCGAGGGTGACGGCGCCGGTCTTGCCCGCGACCGAGGTCACGGGGACGCCGGACGGCTGTACGTATCGGGCGTCGGCCGCGGCCAGGTCGAGCGCGCCGACGTCGGCGGCGGCGAGCACGACCGCACCGGTCTTGCCGTTGACCGACGCGACCGCGCCCCCGCCCGAGAGCGTCGGGAGCTGCGCGGCGGGCACCTTTCCGTCGGGGCCGAGGGTGGCGACGCCGCCCGCCGTCCCGGCGGCGCCCGTGGCGAGGGCCCCGACGTCGGCCGCGCTCAGCACGACGGCGGCCGAGCTCTTGCCGTTGACCGACTGGACGACGCCCGCCTGCCCCGTTGCACCGGCGGCCCCGGGGTCGCCCTTGTCTCCCTTCGGCCCCCGCAGGTTGCCGACCGGGCTCCCCCACCCCGAGGCGCTGCGCTGCCACACGTCGCCGGTGTCGGTCCTGATCAGCAGGTCGCCGGGTTTCGTGCTCGTCGAGGGAGTCGTCGCGTTGTTGGTGTAGATCGCCGCGCCCCGGACGTCGCCGCCGAGCTGCGCCCACGTGCCGGCGGTCTTCTGCCACGTCGAGACGGTGGTCGAGGTCACCCCGAGGAACACGGTCGTCTCGTAACGCACGTACAGGTCGCCGTCGATCCCGAGGGCGGCGGCGGGGGCGGCGGCGCCGCTGTAGATCACGGAGCCGGGGGCGCCGGACGGACCCCGCTCGCCCTGCGGCCCCGTCGCCCCCGGCACGCCGACGTAGTTCGGTTTCGAGGGGTCGGTCGGGGCGATGTCGGCGAGGTCGACCTCGGGCTGCGCCCGGGGAAGGACGACGTTGTACGAGCGGCCCACGGGGATTCCCGCGAGCTGCTCGGTCACGATGTACGCCCACCCGCTCGGGTCCATGTCGGGGGCGTCGGTGGCGGGCAGGGTGACCTCGAACCCGCCTTGTGCGTCGAGCTGCACGGTCACCGGGCCGCCGAGGATCACGTCGGCTCGGGGGAAGGTGAGTTGCGCCGGTGCGCGGAAGACGATCGCCCCGGACAGCGGGACGCCGTTCGGGGCGAGGAAGCGACCGCGAACGGTCACGGTCGGGATGCTGTCAGGCAGCATCGGCGGTGTCCTCCTTCGGCGGCGACTGCGGGAACGGTGGCGGCTGCATCGGCATGTCGACCCCGTTCTCGGGGCCGACGGTGTCGCCGACCGGCGCCGTCGCGAACGCGCGCGCGGCGGCGAGGGCCTGCACGGGCGGCTCGGGGATCTCGTCGCGGCCGTAGGTACGGCGGGTGAAGCCGCCGAGGCAGGACACGCGCACGCCCCCGGTACCGGACTTCTGTCGGCCCTGAATCCGGATGAACACGACGTGCTCGAACTCGGCGCGGTCGAGGGGGAACGTGTACCAAGCGGTCTTGTAGACGAGAGCGGTCGCGCTGGCGGGGGCGGCGACGGAATCGGTCTTGATGTCGGTCCAGTTCGCCTCACTGGCGACCCGGTACTGCACCTTGATCTCGCACGTCGCCCCGGGCGCCGCCGCGAACTCCAGTTGAAGCGAGGCGACCGGGTTGTGCGCCTGAATGGTCGCGAACCAGCAGTTCACGAACGAGCTCGTCTCGATGACCTCGTTCGCGGGCGGGAGCGGCTGGAACGGGACGGGGAGCGCCGGCGACCCGATGCCGCGGCCCGAGGTCGTGTCGTCGCTGATCACTTGGTGACCGCTGCGGTCCCAGATGCTGACGGCCTGCGTTCCGGCACCGCCGAGCTCGGCGTCGGGGAACGCCCGGATGCTGAAAGCGGTGGTCCCGTCCTCCCGCTGCATGATGACGCCCTGCTGCCGAGACCCGTCCGGGTGGTTGAAGTACGTCGAGAACGCGCCGACGCCGAACAGGCCCGTGCCGTCGGGGGCGAGGACTTCCAGCGAACCGCCTTCGGCGATGACGACTCTTCCGTTCGAGATTTCGTCCATGCGGGGGCGCATCTGCGCCCGGCCGCGTAGCTGCCGTACCTCGCGCTCAAGCGCGCTGATCCGGTCGAGCAGATCCTGCGGGACGAAAGGCACTAGGGGACCTCCAAGAACAACTTGGCCGTCTCGGGACGGCCTCGCTCGGGCGGGGTGACGGAGACGCCGACGACGCGGTACCGGGCGTCGAGAACCTCGGGGTGCCACACATCGCGGATGCGGAGCCGGATCGTCGAGCCGAGCAGGGCGGGGGTGATCGCGCCGCCGAGCAGCACCTCGACCTCGGGGATCTGCACCGGCGTGCGGGCGGCCGTCCAGTCGGCGCGCGCGTGCGCGTCGAGGGTTGCCTGCCGCTCGACCGTGGTGTGATCGCTCGATCCGTCGAGGCGGGGCCATCCGGCGTCGAGGTCGTTGTCGTCCACCAGGACCGGGGACATCAGCGGGTACGAGTCCGCAGCCTGATTGCGGTTGATGGTCGCGCCCCGGGACTGCCAGACGTTCGCCTTCGTGGTGGCGTCGATGGGCCACGTGTAGGAGAGGACCGGGCCGGGGTGGTCGAGGACGATGTCGGACGCCCCGGAGCGCAGCACCGGGTGCCCGAGTTGCAGCCGCTTGACCCTGCTCCCGTCGCTGTCACGGAAAGACGCGATGCGCCACTCGAACCCGTCCTCGACGGCGGCCAGGTCGTCGAGCAGAGAGCCGACGCTCGGCAGGTCGAAACGCAGGTACGTGCGGTCGCGGACGATCCCGGACGTGTGCATGTCGTACGTGATGCCGATGTCGCCGCATCGCGCGTCCTGCGCGTAATCGACGAGCTGCCGCACGATGTCGAATTGGTCGACGCCCTCGGAAACGTGCGTGTCGTAGAGGTAGCGGCGGTGCAGGTAGCTTTCCCACCCGCCGACTTGGACCTGCGCGCCGAGTCGGCCGCGGCTGTCACTGGCGAGGGAGAGCGTCCACAGGATGCCGCCCCACCACAGATCACGGCCGCGCTCGACCCATACCCCGGTACGCCCCGGGACCAGGGCGTACCGGGCGCGCTTGGCGAGGGCGGCGTTCGGGATCGGGACCGTGCCGGTCATGCGGCCGGTCTTGCCGATGTAGTCGTCGAGGGACATCCCCTGTATGGGCAGGGAGTCGAGTACCTGATCGCTGCGCAGGTCGCACAGGAGCAGGCGGTACCCCGGCGTCACGCCGGTCCGATCCACTGCAAGGCGAGCTTGCTGTAGCTCCCCGGGATGTTGCTGAGCGCGGCCCCCGAGAACACGCTCATCTCGACGTAGTCGCCGGCGGCCAGGACCACGGGGCGGGCCGCGCCCGTTCCCTGCCCGCCGGTCGACGACGCCATGTGCGAGAGCTGGATGTCGCCGGCGTTGTTGATCTGCACGCGGGTGCGTGCCTGTGTCGCGCCGGACGGCCACGCCTGGTGTGCGTAGACCACCCACAGACCGCCGACCGGCGCCGTGAGGCGGGTCGTCGCGGCCGACGACCACATGCCCGGCGTCGCCGCGTCGGTACCGGTCCACTGGATCTTGGTGTACGTGTTCGCCGACAGGTTGTACGTGTTCGTCTTGACGGTCGACGCGTAGTAGCGCTCGACGACCGGCCGCCATGACGCGGTGGACTGCGACCAACGCATGAGCCGCCCGCCGTGGTCGGCGTACTGCCCGTCGTACGCGCCGGCGTCGGCGGCCGTGCCGCCGGGGGCGACGCCGCCCGCAGCCACGGTGTACCGGCGGCGGTCGGCGAGGGCGGTGTTCCAGTTGATGCCGTTCACGCCCGCCGAGGTGCCCGCCGGAACCGAGACGTCCCACAGGCGCAGGGACGCCGGGGGCAGTTGCGGCGGGGCGGGGGTCGCGCGGGCCTCGCCGACGACGACCTCGATCCTCGCGAGGTTCTGTCCGAACTCGTCGAAAAGCTGGTCGAGCACCCGAACCGCGACGGTGTCGACGCGGTTGAACTGCGGGTCGCCGTCGGTGATCGTCAGGGTCTGCGGGGCGTCGAGGGCGACCGGGTAGGCCCCTTGCGGGGTGGTGCCCTGAACGACGGCGCGACCGGCACCGATCTGTAGGGCCATCGCGCCGGCGCCGGTCGCGGCGAACGGGTTCCCGCCGGGGATCACCCCGTCGCGGGTCCGCATCTCCGTCTCGGGGGTGTACGTCCCGATCGGGGCGAGGCGGGTGTCTTCTCGGGTCTGCCCCGTGGGCAGCAGCCATGCGGGGCGCACGGGCACGGGCGGACCTCCTTACCAGTAGGCCGAGCGATAGCGCACGGCAACGGAAGCGGTGGGGTCGGTACTGCCGGGGGCCGCGCGGAACGCGAGGGTCGACGTGCCGGGGGGCAGCGTCCATGTCTGCTCGGGCACGCTGCGCGCGGTGGCGGCGTAGAGCCGCGAGGCGGTCGCGTTGAGGGTGACCGTGCCCGCGCGGGTGTCGACGACGAGCACCTCGCCGGCCGTGAGCGGTAGGTCGTATTCGAGCGCGTCGCCGGTGTCGATGTTGGTCAGGGACGGCCGTTCGACCGGCCCTCGGAACTCGATCAGCGGGTGCGTCTCGGCGTCACCGAAGTTGGTCACCGACAGGGTGCCGGTCGATCCGGGTTCGCCGAATGCGAGAGGCCACCCCAGCGGCCAACCGAGACCGGGCTCGGAGGACGGGAGCCGTCCGGGGGCGACCCGTTCGATCAGGTCGTACCGGCGCGGGTCGGTCGCCTCGAACTGCATCGCGCCCCCGGTGACGACGCCGATCGCGTATCCGCCGGTGGCCACCGGGACGGCTCGGCGGATGCACCGGGCCCACGAGAGCAGGGGAGGGGAGCCGTCGAGCTTGATCACGAGAGGCAGCTCGTCGTCGCGCAGGGCCGTCGCGGCGGACAGGGTCCGTACGGCGGTGCTCATCCGTCCGGGCTCGGTCCGGATCACGACGCCGTCGAGGGTGATCGTCCTCGGCTCGGCCAGCAACCGGCCGGGGAAGGCGCCGTGCGCGTCGGAGCGGTTGACGCTCCCCGAGTCGTACGCGGGCGTCTCCTCCCACCCGGTCAGGGACTCCCACCCGTAGGTGGTGCGGGGGCCGAGCAGCAGGTCGCCGAACTGAACGTGCCCGGGGAGGGTGACCAGATCACCGGGGGCCACTGGTCACCCCCTCGCCTTGGCCTGCCACGCGAGCGCGGCGGCCGTCTGGTCGGCGGTCGCCGACCCCGCGTGCCAGTTCTCAATGTGGACGGCGGGGCCCCAACCGCCGCCGCCTGCACGGCCGTTGGCCGGTGCGCCTGCGGTGGCGAACTGCGGGGCGGGGACCGAGACGAGTCTGCGCATCGTCCGGTCGACGGCGGGCGCCCCCGCCTTGATGCCCTCGACGATTCCGGCAGGGATGAACTTGCCGATCTTGTCGCGCATGAGTCGGGAGGGAGAGTGAATTCCGAGTGCTTTTGCGATCGGTCCCGGAATCAGATCCTTGGCCCAAGAGGTCAGGGTCGAGCGCAGCCACGAACCCATGGCCTTGATGCCGTTCCAGAGCCCCCGGATCAGATCCTTGCCCTTGTCGTACAGCATCGAGCCGAAATTGCCGAAGTAACCGGCGATCATTCCGGGCAGGCCGCGCACCCAATCGAGCATCTCGCCCGCTTTTCGGGTGGTGCCCGACTTGATCGAATCCCAATGCTTGATGATCAGGCCGACCAAAGTCCAGTTCAGGAAGAAGTCGACGATCCGCCCCGGAATTCCCCGCACCCAATCGACGGTTGCGTTCCAGACGCGCAGCGTCCCGGCCTTGATCGAATCCCAATGCTTGATAATGAGACCGACCAAAGTCCAATTCAGGAAGAATTGGAGGATCGCATTTCCGATGTCCTTGAGTTTGCCCCAAACCCAATCCCACGCCGCTTTCGTGGCGCCGACGATCGCATCCCAGTTCGATACGACAAGCGCGACGATGCCGACGACGGCGGCGATCACGAGCGCGATCGGCCCCATCGCGAGCAGCCACGCCGCGGCCATGCGGGCGCCCTGAATCAGGGACTGCGTCCCCATGAGCAGCCACGCGCCGACCACCCGACCGGCGGCCCCTACGGCGCCCGCACCTTGTGCGATCCACCCGGCGAGAAGCGTCGCGTTCAGCGCGACGAACCTCGCCCCGGCGGTGACACCGGCCGCTGTCTGAGTGGCCCAACCTGTGACGACGGCGGTCGTCGTCGTCCAAGCCGTGATGCCGAGCGCGACGAGCGTCGGCATCATCAGGAGCGTGATCACTCCGGCGGCGATCGAGAAAGACGTCGAGTGATCGGAGACGAACCCGGCGGCCGTGCCGAACGCCGAGCCGAAGGTGCCGAGGTAGCCGGCGCCGGTCTCAAGCGCCGGGATCAGGTAGGTCCCGAGGGCCCCGACGACCTTCTGTTCTATGCCCCTCTTGAATGCCTCGAACTTGGTCGCGGCATTGTTGTGCATCGCGTCGCCGGCGGCGTCTGTTGCTCCCTTTACGTCGCCGAGCGCCTTTACCGCGCTGGACGGGTCGAGCGCGTAGAGCGCGCGCTGCATGTCCTCGCTTTTCGTGCCGAAAAGGCCGAGCGCGATTTCGGACTGCTTGGCGGGGTCCTTGACGCTGCGCAGTTTGTCGAGGACTTGGTCGAGCGCTTTCGCTGCTTCCGGGCCGCCGGTCTGAAAGACCTTCTGCATTTTCTCGGCAGAGAAACCGAGATCGGTAAATGCGGTGGCGGTCGCTTCGCCCATTCCTTGTGCTTGAAGGGTGAATTCCTTCAAGCTGTCGGCGACCGTATCGGCGTCCCGCGCACCACCCTTGAGCCCCTGCTGCAAAAGGCCCATCGACGTCTGAGCGTCGAGGCCGAGCTGCCGAAATTCAGTGGGATACTCGGAAAAAGTGTCGAGCAAATCCTCGGCGACGTCGACGCCCTGCTGCGACCCCTTGACGAGAACGTCGAGCGCCTCCTGAGCGGAGTCCGCAAGACCGTTCTTCATCATCGTGCCGACGGCACGGGAGACTCGGCCGACGTCCTCGCCCATGACCGAGGCCGCACTCGCGACCTGCGTCGCAAGGGTTTTGACCTGACCCTGCGTCGCGTCGGGCGGGAGCAACCCGTTCCGGGCGATGCCCTTGATGATCTCGGCGCCGTCCTCGACCGAGTCGACGATCGCGCCCGCGTAGAGACTGCCCGCGACCTGGCCGTACTGCTTGGCGACCGGCCCGGTCGCGCCTAGCTGCGCCTCAAGCTGCCCGGGGATCTTGCCCTGTTCGAGCGCCTTCCCGACCCCGGCCATGAGCGCGCCGCCGATCGCGCCGCCGATCGCTGCGGCGGCGAACCCCTTGAGCGCGGTTCCCATCCCGGCGGACGCCTGCTCGGCGCCGTCGGCCGCGCCCTCGGCGAGACCATCGCCGAGGGCGTCGCCGGCGGCGTCGCCCGCGCGGTCGGCCTCGGCGGCGATCCGGTCGCCGCCCGCCTGTACGGCGGCGCGGGCGCGGTTCATCCCGGTCTCGGCGCCCGAGTCGTCGATCGTGACCGTGGCGGCGAGCTCGCCCACCATGAGCGCCATGGGGCCTCACCTCCGGGTGGGTCGACCTCCCGTCGGGGAGGTGTCGGGCGGAGGTGTCAGCACCCGCGCGAGGCGGGACTCGGCGGAGAGCAGGGCGAGGACGCGCACGCGCAGCCATCGCCACGACCGGGCGCGCAGAACGCCCGGGTCGCCGAGGTCGATACCGAAGATTTCGTGCAGATCAGCCTCGACGAGCGGCCACTCGGCGAGGATCTGCGCCCACGTCAGTGAGGCTTGCGGCCCTTCTTGCCCTTTCCTCGGGCGGGTGCCGGGCGGGTACTCGTACCACTCGTAGAGCCCCGACTCGGGGTCGAGCTCGCCGCACCCGATCGGCTGCGGCGGGCCGCCCGGTTCGGGGCCAGACGAGAAGGGTCGCCGGCCGCGTTCCAGTAGCGTTCGGCGGCGGTCTTGTCCTGCGCGATCCACACCATGGCGGTGATCGCGGCGTGCTTGAGGGCGGGCCACGGGACGGCGTCGGCGACCATCTCATCGTGCGCCGTGCCGAGTACCTCGCGATAGAGGTCGCGCTCGGCGGCGTCGCCGAGCACCTGCTGATCTGCCTTCCCGCCGTCGGCCGCCACGGCGGCGGCGTTGATCAGGGCCTGCGTGCGCAGACCGATCTCGGCCGACGGGGCGGGCACGGTGTAGAGCTTGCCGCCAACGGGGAGTTCGAGCCGCTCGTCGAGCAGCTCGTCGAGGGCCTCGAACGCCATCAGGCATCACCCCCCGCCTTGAGCGTCTTCGTCTCGGCGGCGGCGAACGTGCCGCCGCCGGCAACCGGGTTCGTGATCTCGACGAGCGGACCCGAGCCGGTAAGCGTGACCTTGATCGTGTCGACCTCGTCCGGGCCGCCGCCGTCCGGCTCCCACGTCACCAGGGCCGTGCCCTCCTGCGCGTCCGGAGCGCCGTTGCGGTCGTAGTAGCGGACCCGCACGTACGACGCCGCGCCGAACGACCGGGCCGCCTTCCGAAGCGCCTCCTGCGCGGCGTTGAAAACCCCGGTCGTCGGGTGCGCGCGGTGCGCGAGGGTCGTCTCGATCGACCACGCGAGCATGGTCACGGCCTGCTCGCTCCACCCCTCAGCGTCGTAAGTCGTGACTTCCTGCTGAGTGGGTTCGATCTTCGGCGTGAACTCGGTGACCCCAGGCACCAAAGCCCAAGAGGGCGTCCCGGGGGTTGTGCTCATGTCCAGTTCGAGGCGGTACCGGCGCGCAAGCGCGGTCACCGTCTCGACCGGGGGCGTCGGGGTGCTCAACGGCGCCTCCTCTATTCAAGATGTGGGGCCGCGCGGTGAGCGCGGGCGTAGTAGTTGGCGGACCGCTCCCAGCGGCCCGAGGCGTCCGTGCCGATCGGAGCGGCCGAGACGCGATAGACGAGCTGCACGGGGACCGCGCCGAAGCGGTGGGGACCGCTGCCGTGCAGCAGCTCGTGCACGTGGTCGTCGAGGGCGTCGACCTCGCGCGGGTCCGGGCCCGCGCGGGTACGCACCTGAATCCCGGTGGTCGTGTCGGTCAGCACCGGGGAGTCGGTGACCGGGTAGGCGGACAGGCAGACGACCCGGTCGGGGGCGGGCGGAAGGGCGGCGATCGTGATTGCGGTCTCGCCCGCCACGTACGCGCCGTCGGGCCGGTAGACCCCGGCGCCGCCGGCGGCGAGCAAGCGAGCGAGACCGTCGAGCAGGTCGACGGTGTAGGTCATCGCAGCGCGCGCCGGATCTGCGCGGCGATCAGCGCCTGCACCTCGCCCGCCGTCTCGGGCAGAACGCCCTCAAGGAACTTGGCGGTCCGGCCGGGCGCGTGCCGGGCGGTCATGTCCTCGTGAACCCTGCGCGCGTATGGGGTGTCATAGCTGACGGCGGCGGTCATCTGCTGCTCGTCGACCGACGTTGCGCCGCTGCGTTCGAGGGTGCCCTCGGCGATCGGCACCCGCTGCCTGCTCGCGGCGAGGACGTGCTCGGCGCCGAGCAGCAGACCCCGGGCCGCGGCCTCGCGGATCGCGCCCGTGGCGGCGGCGCCGTTCCAGCGCAGTCGGGCACGGCTCACTCGCACATCACCTCCGTCGACGCGGGGACCGGTAGGCCCGGGGCGGTGTGGGTGGCGGTGCTGATCGCGGTCGTGATCCGACCGCCGGGCAGCGTCACGCGCGACCCCGCCGGACAGTCCATGTCGGGGGCGGCGATGACCTGCGCGGAGCTCACGACCTCGCGACCGTCGGCGTCGCGCACCATGCGCGCGGCCTGGCCGACGAGCGCGGGGTGCTCGACGAGCGGCCCGTACATCGGGCCGTACGCGCCGTCGCCGAGGTAGGGCTCGACGCCGATCCGGTGGCGGAGCAGGGACGGCGGGACGCGCGTCACCATGGCTGCACCTCGCCCGGGGTGAGTCCTGCGCGCAGCAGCGCGCGGGCGGCGCGGGGGGCGAGCTCGACACCGGCCGCGCCCGCCGTCGAGGCGGCGCGGCCGGATAGGGAGACGGGACCGACCGAGACCGAGTCCCACTTGCCCGCCGCGCCGGTGCCGTCGTCGCCGGCGGCGAGCCAATACTCGACCTGCGCGCAGGTCGCGGAGTTCAGCGCGGCGACGATCTCGGGATCGGTCGGGTCGCCGTCGTCGTCGACGGGATAGATCGCGGTCAGCAGGGCCGAGTCGATGTCCTCGCCCGCCCGCGCGATCAGCCGCTCGGCGTCCGCCGGGGCGGGGGAGCCGAGCCACGTCGCGAGGGCCTCGGGGGTGGTGTACGGCTGTCGGGCCAAGGTCACCCCCTCGCGCGACGGGAACCAGAACGGCCCGCCGACTTGTCGTCGGGCGGGCCGTCCGGCTCGGGTGCGGGCGTCTCGCCCGGCGGGTCGTCGTCGAGCGGCTCGACGGAGTACCCGGCTCCCTGGCAGTAGCCGATGATCGCGATGTCGTCCGTGGTGGCCGTGCCGTCGACGAAGTGCAGACCGCCGGGGCCGTCGCCGGTGTAGTCGCGGACAGGGGCAGTGATGCGCACGGTGATCACGGGCATCACACGCTCTTGATGTTGCGCAGGACGGCCGCGGCCCGGGTCGCCTTGAGGACCGGGGCGAGCGGCCCCATCTCGACCTCGCCGAGCTTGACGGCACCCGAGCTGTTGAAGTCGGGAAGCCACGTCTGCACGAGCGGCACGGACGCGACCGAGGCCCCGTGGAACCCGTCGAGCCCGTACCTGATCGCGTACAGGTCGCCGAGCCCGGAGACGTTCGCGCCGCCGCCCGCGCCGTCGGGGTCGCGGGTGACGAGACCGATCACCGGGGCATTGCTGCCCGCCTTCGACTTGAGGTCGATCAGGGGGATTCCGTTGTACGACGTGACCGGGCGGCCGAACGCGTCCGTCCCCTTGTCGAGCTGGTCGGTCCATGCGGCGACGGTCTTGAAGATCGCGAGCGTCTTCGCGTTGCCGTAGATCACATCCGGGGTGTCGTCCATGCTGGCGAGCCATGCGTCGATGTGGCGCTGCGCGGCGAGCGCGGCGGCCTTGTCGCCGATCGAGGTCCAGTCGAGGTATCCGGTCGCGACCCCGTTCGCGAGCGGCAGGTACTCGGTGTCGGTCCCGGTGAGGATCTTCGACAGACCGTCGAACCCGGCGGTCTCGGTGCCCTTGTCGCCGTTGATCACGGCGTCGGCGAACTTCGCCCTCGACGCCTTGATCTTCTGCGACATGTTCAGGGCGACCGCGCCCGACGCCGCCGGACCGATGCGCGAGATCACGCGGTCGATCCGGAAGCTACCGCCGAGCGGGGTCAGGTCGACGGTGTACCGCTGCGTCTGGACCTCGGCCGGGGTGTACTCCGTGTTCAGGGGGCGGAAGTCGGCGTTCGCCTGTGTGATCAGGCGCCGGTACCCGTAGGTCAGGGTGTCGCCGCCGCCGGTGGGGTTGACGGTGTTGTCGAAGGTGA
This sequence comes from Streptomyces sp. NRRL F-6492, assembly GCF_001280125.1. GTDB lineage: Bacteria > Actinomycetota > Actinomycetes > Streptomycetales > Streptomycetaceae > Streptomyces. The sequence goes on along the minus strand of NZ_LGEG01000275.1, from coordinate 1,550 downwards.
GTCGGTCGAGGATGTCCGAGCTCTTGCGGAACTCGTCGATCACGGTCAGGTCGAGGTCGTCGGTCGCGTTGTTCCGCGCCTCGGCGAGAGAGGTAGGCAAATCGTTTCTCCTTGGCTGGTCAGCCGCTGGTCATGCGGGCGGCGACGGCGTCGTGCAGGGTGGTCGCGCGTCGCTCGCCAGACGGCGGGCCGTTGAACTCGCCGCCCCCTCGGGGTGGGGTCGGCGTGGCGCGGTAGAGGTCGGGATCGGCTTCTACGGCCGCCTTGATCGCGGCGGTGAGCTTGTCGGCGAACCCGCTGTCGAGCGGGTCGAGGTCGGCGACCGAGGCGAGGAACGAGCGGGAGTTGAGCAGGCGGTCGCCGCGCGCTCCTTCGTCGGCGGCGACCCGGGCGACGGCGAGCTCGACCCGGGCGGTCCGGAGCTCGGCGGCGTGCTCGGAGAGCAGCCGGTCGCGCTCGGCGACGGCGGCGGCCAGGGCGGCGGGGTCCTGCTCGTTATTGCCGCCGTTCGGGTTGAGCGCCTTCGTCACGGCGTCCAGAGCGGCGCGTAGTTCGTCGCGCTCGGCCGCGGCCTGCTCGGCGCGGGTCGTCGCCTCGGCGAGCTGCTGCTCGGCGGCCGGATCGGCGGCCGGCGGCGCGCCAGGGGCGGGGTTCGGGTCACCGGACGGAGGGACGACGGGGTCGCCGCCCTCTCCCGAGCCCCCCTTGATGGGCCAGATCGGGCGCCCGTCCCGGCGGTAGCCGAGGGCGCGGTCGCCGGTACGCGGATGCACCGGCAGGGTGTCGTCGAGGATGTGCTCGGGCATGTGCTCGACCCTCCGAGGGCGTCGTGCGGGCATGGAAAAGGGCCGCCCCGATGGGACGGCCCTTAAAGCGGAAAGGGGTGCGGCTACTGCTCGGGCCGCGCGGCGGCGGCGTAGCCACGAACCCAAGCGGCGGTCAGCCGAGAGTCGTTGAAGCGGGGGCAGGCAGTCACCGGGCGACCGGCCCGCGCGGCGGCGAGCCCGGCCTGCCGAGCCCGCAGCGCGTCCTCGCGGAAGCCCAAGCGACCACCCCCCTCGTACTGCGTGTCCCGGCGGAGGGCGCCCGCCGCCGGGGACGTGCGACCTAGTTCCCGGTCGCGCCGGTCTTGTGGATGATCAACACCATGATGGCGCGGGCGTGGTTGGCCACGGCGCGCAGATGCTCGGTGATGGTCTCCGCCGGCCGCTTGGCCTCGGGGCCGCACGGGGCGATCGGGTTGGACGCGAGGGCGACGAACGAGACAGCGCCCATCGCGAACGGGATGGTCTGGGTGATCAGGTCGAACACGGGTTGCCCCCCGGGTGAGTTGTGATCGTGGTGGTGCGCCGGGCGCCCGGCACCAACTCAGGATCACGACACGGAGAACAAGATCGCAAACGGCGTTTTCGCCCGTCAGGCGGACCTCTAAGGGGGTGGCGGGGGGGGGGGGCGCCCTTTCCTTTTCCGCTAAAGGGGGGCCCCCCCCCCCCCCCCCCCCCCCCCCCCCCCACCAGGGGGGTTTGTGATGGGCGGCCCACTTCCCAATT
>NZ_LGEG01000274.1 GCF_001280125.1 Streptomyces sp. NRRL F-6492 | reverse complement strand
CGCCGGCGCCCGAGCCGACGTCGGCCGCCGCTCCCCCGCCCCCGGCCTCCGCGCGACCCGAGCCCCCGTCCCCCGCTCCCGTCGCGCTCCCCCACTACCGCCCCGCCACGCGCCCCCAGCCGAAGGGCGGCACGTCCGTCCTCACCACGACGCTGGTGATCATCGCCCCGGCGGTCCTCGCGACCGCGATCCTGCGCTCCCGCTCCCGCTGATCCGTCGACCCCACTGATCCCACCGGAGGAATCCGTGTCCGAATGGCTCGTTCTGTCCCTCGCGATGGCGGCGGCCTGCGCCGTCGTGCTCACCATCGTCGTCATCAACCACCGCCGGATCCCCGACGACGACGACCCCAGCGAGACCCCGGACGTCATCGAGTACATGACGATGATGATCGGCGTGATCTACGCCATCGTCCTCGGTCTGGCCATCGCCGGCGTCTGGGAGGCGCGGGGGGCCGCCCAGGAGACCGTGCGGCAGGAGGCCCAGGCGCTGCACGAGATCTCGGCCCGCGCCGAGGTGTATCCGCAGGAGGTCCGCGCCCGCATCCGGGCCGACGTCGACGCGTACGTCTCCTACGTGGTCGACGACGAGTGGAAGCACATGTCCGAGACCGGCGAGCTGAGCGGGGAGGGCACCGCGCTCCTGGAGAAGGTGCGGCGGAGCGTCACCGACTACCGGCCGGCGAACGACTTCGAGGGGCAGGCGTACCAGCCGCTGGTGGACCAGGTGGCCGCCGTCGACGACGCCCGCAACGCCCGCGGACAGAACGCGGGCGAGACCATGCCCGGGGTGGTGTGGTTCGGTCTGATCGTCGGCGCCCTGGTGACGGTCGGCCTGATCTTCACGCTCCAGATCCGCAGGACCGGGCGGGAACTGCTGCTCGCCGGGCTCTTCAGCGTCCTCATCGCCTTCCTGCTCTTCCTCATCTGGGACTTCGACGCGCCGTACGGCCGGGGCATGTCGGCCACCGCCACGCCGTTCACCGACCTGTTCCCGCGGCTCACCGGGTGAGAAGCGCCACCCGAGTGGGCCGCACGGGGGACACGCGTGACCCGTTCGCACCTCTGGGATCGCGGGCCTCGTAGCGCGCTCTTAGCGTTTCGGGCATCGAGGTGCACGCAGGCCCTTCGCGGGAACCCCCTTCCGCGGCTGCCCCTCGGGACCCGGAGGATTCACCATGCGCGCGATACGTGCCGCATCCACTGCCCTGCTGGGGGTGGCCGCCTTCGCCCTGGCCGCCCCCTTCGCCGTCGCGACGGAAGGTGCCCCGGCACCCAACCCGCGGGCGCGGGGCGCCAAGGCCCCGGGCGATTTCGTCGTTTCGCCCTCGGTCGTCTCCCCCGGCGGCCGGGTGAACCTGAGCGCCCCCGGCTGCGCCAGCACGGCGACGGCCGCGGCCGGTGTCTTCGACACCGCCGTCATCGCCCCCGGGGCGACGGCGACCGCCACCGTGGACCTGGACGTGCGGCCCGGCAGCGTCTACACCGTCGCGTTCAACTGCACGGGCGGCGTCCAGGGCACCGTCGACCTCACGATCGCCGGCGGCGCCACGGCCACCCCGACCGCCACCGCCACCCCGACGATCCGCTCCACGATCCTCACTCCCCCGCGGGGCGTCCAGGGCGGTCTCGGCGGCTCGGTGGACGACGGGGTCGGCCCCGTCGAACTGGCCGCGGGCGGGGCCCTCGTCCTGGCCGCCGCGGGCGGCGTCTTCTACGTGGTGCGCCGCCGCACCGCCGAGTCCCGGCGCCACTGAGGGGGCGCCGTGGCGCGGACCGCGGCGGTACGCGGGCGTTCCCTTCCCGGACGCCCGTCGCCCCCGGATCCTGACGAGGATCCGGGGGCGACGGGCGTGGCGGGCCGACCGGGAGGTTCGGCCGGTCAGATCCCCGCGCCGGTCACACGGCGACGGCGGGCGACGAAGAGACCGCCGCCGAGCGCGGCCGCGGCCACGAGGCTGCCGCCGAGGGCCATCTCGGTGGAGCTGGGGGCCAGCGAGCCGCCGAGGCCGCCCTGCGCGCCACGGCCCGGGAGGACCCGGAACGACTGCGTGACCACGGAGGAGTTGCCGTTGCAGCGGACGGCCAGGTTGTAGTTGCCCGGGGTGGCGTGGTTGTAGACGCGGGCGACGGCGGTGGAGACGCCGTTGTTGTTGCCCGAGAGGGTGGTCTCCGGGAAGGCGTTGGACGTGACCGTGCCGCCGCGGTTGCAGCCGCGCGCGGTGATGGTGAGCGTCGAGCCGGGGTGGACGTCGAAGGGGTTGACGGTGACGTTGCTGGGGCCGTTGTTGCCGTTCCCACCGCCCTGGCCGCCGTTGTTGCCGTTCCCGCCCTGGCCGCCGTTGTTGTTGCCGTTCCCACCGCCCTGGCCGCCGTTGTTGCCGTTCCCGCCCTGGCCACCGTTGTTGTTGCCGTTCCCACCGCCCTGACCGCCGTTCTGGCCGTCGTTCGAGCCGTTCGAGCCACCGTGCAGGACGTTGCCCGGGCTGTTGGTGGCGGCGGCGAGGGGGGCCGCGAGGCCGACCGCCGCGATCGCGGTGGCGGTCACCGCCAGAGTGCGTGCAGCACGCATGGTTGAACCTCCAGTGGAAGACGCCCCAAAGCGGTGCTCCGGGAGTGTCGACGAGTACGCCTTCCATGACGAACCATCACCATTCGTGACGGAGCACGCATGTCGGCACTGCTCCACTCCGGTGAGGCGACACGCCGGGGCGAAGAGTGCCGGAGGTGCCGTACGCGCAGGTCAGAGGCTTCCAGGGTGCTTATCTGACGATTACTCGGATGGGTCAGCCCGCCGTCACCCGCCTGTCGGCCCGCCCACCCCGATCGGCCGACCTGTCCGTCTCCGACGGGTCGGCTCGCAGGTCGTCCGCCGTCCGCCCGTCCGCCGCCGCCCCGGGCGCGCGCCCCGGCGCCCGTCCGGAGGCCGCCCCCACCCGTTCGGACCGCCCGGCGCGACGGCCCCGCGGACCGCCCTTACCGTTCTGACGACGCCACGAAGGGAGAACCATGCCCCCGAAGGACTTCCGCGTCTCCGAGCGCAGGAGACTCCAACCCTGGGGTGTCCTGGCCCTCGCCATGCTGTCCGGGCTCGCGATGATGCGCAACGGGGTGGACGTCACCTCCGGGCCGCCGCAACCCGCCGCGGCGGCCCGGCCGGCGGCGCCGACCGCCCCGTCGGCCCCCTCCGCGGCCGCGGGCCTGGAGCCGCTCCCCTTCGCCCCGGCCTCCCGGATCAAGATCCCGGCGATCCGGGTCGCGGCCCCGATCATGGACGTGGGCCTGGACGCGGACGGCTGGGTGGCGGCGCCCCCGCCGCAGGACGCCAATCTCGCCGGCTGGTACCAGAACGGCATCTCCCCCGGCCAGCGCGGGACCTCGGTCGTCGTCGGCCACGTCGACAACACCCAGGGCCCGGCGGTCTTCTACGGCCTCGGCTCGCTGGAGAAGGGCCAGCACATCGAGGTCGAGCGGTACGACGGCCGGGTCGCGGTCTTCGAGATCTACGGCATCGAGGTGTACGCGAAGGACAACTTCCCCGGCGTGCGGGTCTACGCCGACACGGGCGCGCCGGAGCTGCGGGTCATCACCTGCGGCGGCGGGTACACGCGCGCGCGGGGGTACGACGGGAACGTCGTCGTCTACGCCCGGATGGTCGGCTCCCGCTGACCCCGCGTCATCGGCGAAGGGCCCGGCACCCGGGGTGCCGGGCCCTCCTCCGTGCCGGCGGGTCAGCGCCGGGGAACGGTGAGGTGGTACCCGGCGTCGAGGAGGGCGGGCAGGTAGCGGCGGAGCGCGGCCACGCTCTGGGAGCGGTCGCCGCCCGCGTCGTGGTTCAGGACGACGACGCCGGGGGCCGCGCCGTCGAGGACGCGGCGGACGATGGAGTCGGTGCCGGGCTCCTTCCAGTCCAGGGTGTCGACGGTCCAGGCGAGCGGTTCCATGCCGAGCTCGGCACCGATCTCGAAGGAGTGCCGGTTCCAGGCCCCGTAGGGGGCGCGGTACCAGAGCGGGGCCGTGCCGAGGGTCCGCTCGACGACCTCGCTGGTGGAGCCCAGCTCGTCGCGGATGCGGGAGGGCCGCAGCCCGGTGATCAGGGGGTGGGACCAGGAGTGGTTGCCGACGACGTGTCCCTCCGCGGCCATCCGCCGCAGCAGGTCCCGGTTCTCGGCGGCCATCTCGCCGCAGACGAAGAACATCGCCCGGCAGTCGTGGCGGCGCAGGGTGTCGAGGATGCCGGGGGTGTAGCGGGGGTCGGGTCCGTCGTCGAAGGTCAGCACCATCGAGCGGCCGGCCCCGGACACGCTGAGGAAGGGCCGCCGGCGCACGGGCGGCAGCGCGCGCCGGTACGCCGGGGACGCGTGGGAGGTCATCGGCTGGAGGCGGTACGCGTTCGGGCCCAGCCGGGCGGCCTCGGCCCGCGGGCCGACGGCGGGACCCGCGGCCCCCTGGTCGGCCCCGGCTCCCGGGGTGCGCCGGGGCACGGGGGCGGCGTCGGCGGCCCGGTCGGGCGCGGCGAGCCGGTCGGCGGCGAGGACTCCGACGGTGGTGGTGGCGCCGAGCGCGGCGGCGAGGCGCAGCACCGCCCGGCGCCCACTGGTCATCTGATCCTTTTTCATGACCAATGGTTCGTATGGATGAGGGTCCGCTCAGCTCAGCGACACCGGCCGCCCGTCCGAAAGCACCCGTTGGGCGGATAGCCTCGAGGGGTGACCGAACAGCAGGCCCACCGGTTCGAGCGCGGCACCGACGGCCCGAAAGTGATCATGGCCGGGGTGGACGGCTCCGCCTCCTCCCTGCGCGCCGCGGCGTACGCGGCGGGGCTCGCCCGGCGGCAGAACGCCCTGCTGGCGCTGGTGTACGTGCAGCCGCTGCTCCCGGCGGGCACCGCGCTCGGCGCGCCGGTGGCGGGCGTGACGGAGGAGATCGCCGCGGCACTGGCCGAGGAGATCCGCGCGTCGGCGGAGAGGGTGAAGGACCTGTGGCGGGTGCGGTGGGAGTTCCGCACCTTCCGGGGCGACGCCTACGCGGGTCTGGTCCGGGCGGCGGAGGAGCTGACGGCGGACGCCGTGGTGGTGGGCGTCTCGGAGTCGGCGGGCCACCGGTTCGTCGGCTCGGTGGCCGTCCGGCTGGTGAGGGCGGGCCGCTGGCCGGTCACCGTGGTCCCCTGACCGGCGGCCCCGGCCCTTACTCGCCCATCACGAGGCCGTCCTCGGCGGCGCCGCGACTGAGCACCACCCGCCGGATCGTGTCGCGGATCCCGGCCAGGCGCGCGTCGCCGCCGGTGTCGGCGCCCAGGTTGACCACCCGGCCGCGCCGGGTGTCGAACCACTGGGGGACGAACTCGGCCCGGGTGACCTCCCAGCGCCCGCCCGCGGTCCGGGGCGGGGCGAAGGTGAAGCGGCCGATGCTGCCCTGGTTGCCGCGCGGGTCGAAGACGCCCTGGTGGTTGATCATGTCGCCGGCGATCTGGTCGCCCATCCCGTAGATGACCCAGGTGCCGTTGACCTTCTCGTAGGCCTGCGGGACGTGGGCGTGCGTACCCACCAGGACATCGATGTCCGGGCGTCCGCCGGTCCGCGAGGCGGTCAGCGTCCGGCCGAGGGAGAGCTGCCGCTCGTCCGGCTCGGTCTGCCACTCGGTGCCCCAGTGGACGCTGACCACGACCACGTCGGCACCGGCCGCGCGGGCCGCGCGGGCGTCGGCGATCACCCGCCGCTCGTCGAGCAGCTTGACCGCCCAGGGCCGCCCCTCGGGCAGCGGGTAGCCGTTGGTGTCGTAGGTGTAGGCGAGTTGGGCGACGGTGGCGCCGCCCGCCTTCATCAGGGCGGGCCGGGCCGCCTCCTCGGCCGTACGGGCCGATCCCGCGTGGCGGATGCCCGCCCCGTCCAGGGCGTCGAGGGTCCGGTCGAGTCCCGCCGCCCCGTCGTCGAGGGTGTGGTTGGAGGCGGTCGAGCAGGAGTCGTACCCGGTCGCCGCGAGGCCGGCGGCGACCTCGGGCGGGGACTTGAAGGCGGGGTAGCCGGTGTAGGGCCCGCCCTTCTTCCCGTACACGGTCTCCATGTGGCAGAGGGCGAGGTCGGCACCGGAGACGACGGACTTCACGCCGGAGAGCATGGGGCGGAAGTCGTAGCCGCCGCCCGCGGCGTCCTCGGCCGCCTTGCGGATGATGGAGTCGTGCGGGAGGACGTCCCCGGAGGCCACGAGGGTGAATCCGGCGGGCGCGGAGGCCGCGCCGGGGGCGGCGGAGGGGGCGGTGGGCCGTCCGGCGGCTCCCGGGGCGCTGGTCTTCGGGGTGGCGGCGCCGGCGTCCGGACCGCTCCCGCCGCTCCCGCCAGTGCAGCCGGTCGCCGCCGCGAGCAGGACGGCGGCGAGCGCCGCCACCCCCGCGGGTCTGGTGCGTGAGGTCATGTGCGGCACTCCACCCGAATCATGTGATGAACATCTGTTCTGATGAATTGATCTCGCAGAGAAGCCGCAGTCAAGGGTCGGGGCCGCAGGAGGTCATGAACCCCGCTGAAACGGACGCAGCGACTCCAATCGACCGTTCGCCGTGCCATTCGCCGCTCGGTGCGACCGTTCGTCGCAGACCGATGTCCGTTCCCTGTCCCTCGCCGTCCGGATGCGTTCGTATACGGGCCGACGACGAGCCGCGGGAGAGGTGGGCAGCATGACGACGGCGACGACCGACGAACGGACCCTGGAGGAGCTGCAGCGGGACCACGGCCCCGCGCTGCTCTCCTTCCTGCTCGGCCTCACCTACGGGGACCGGCAGCGGGCCGAGGACCTCGTGCAGGAGACCCTCGTACGGGCCTGGCAGCACCCGGAGGCCTTCGACGGCCCCTACGACTCCATGCGCCCCTGGCTCTTCACCGTGGCCCGCCGCCTCGCCATCGACGCCCGCCGCTCGCGCCTCGCCCGGCCCGCCGAGGTCGGCGACGGCGTCCTCGCCGTGACGCCCGACCCCGCCGACGCCACCGCGTCCGCCGAGGCCGCGCTCGACGTGCGGGCCGCCGTCCGGGAACTGAGCCCCGAGCACCGGGCGGTGCTCGTCCGGCTCTACTTCCACGGGCTCACCGTCAACGAGGCCGCCGTGGAGCTCGGCATCCCGGCCGGGACCGTCAAGTCCCGGTCCCACTACGCCCTGCGGCAGCTCGGCCGGTCGCTGCCCGGCTACCGGCCGCGCCGGAGCCTCGCGCTGTCGTCGGGGCGCTGATCCCGGCTTCGGGACCGGGACCGGGACCGGGACCGGGACCGGGGCTGGGACCGGGACCGGGGCTGGGACCGGGACCGGGGCTGGGACCGGGGCTGGGACCGGACCGGCGTCAGGGCGGTGCCGGAGCCCCGACGCCCGCCTCCTCCGCCCCCCGCGTCACCCCCGGCACCAGGAATCCCACCCGTACCGATCCGGCCGGAAAACGTATCCGAAACCACTCGGGCGAGTTGAGCAAAGCGGGACCCGCGGGCGGCCCGCACGGAGGAGGCTCTCCCCCGGGCCCCGCTGTCCGGGCCCCTCACACGGCCCCTCACGCGCGGTCATGTCCGGGAGAAGGTGGGAACGTTGCGGCCCGAGAGCACCAACGGCGCCGGCGGCACGAGCGGCGGCGGCCTCGCCGTCCCGATGGCCTGGCTGTGCGCCGAGTACCTGGCCGACGAGGTGCTGCGGGCCGCCGCGCTCGTGGCGCCCGGCTCGCTGGAGTACCGGGCGGGCCTCCAGGCCCTGGCCCTCACCGTCCACCTCGCGGAGGACCCGGACCGGCCGCCCGCCGGCCGGATCGACGAGTGGCTGCGGCACACGGCTTACGACCGCCCCTGGCCGCCCTGGGTCGAGGAGCGGCTCGCCGGGCGGCGGGCGGCCGGCGGGCCCGACCTGGCGCTCGCGGAGACCGCGTGGCGCCGGCTGCGGGACACCTGGATCCGCGCCGCCGACCTCGACGGCCCGACCGGCACCGGCCCGGGGTGCCCGGTCGACGAGGCCGAGCAGATCTGGCTGCCCGCCTGGAAGCTGGGCCTGCCGCTCGCGCACCTCTCGCTGCACCTGCGCTGACCGGGACGTCCGGCCGGGCGCTCACAGGGGCGAACGGTGCACGCCGGGACGGTACTTGGGTATCCGTACCGTCACCTTCATCCCGGCGCCGACGCCCGTCTCGATGACGAGGCCGTACTCCGTCCCGTACACCTGGCGCAGCCGCTCGTCCACGTTGGAGAGGCCGATGCCGGCGCCCGCCGGATGCTCCCCGCGCAGCACGGCGCGCAGCACCTCGGGGTCCATGCCGATGCCGTCGTCCTCGACGGTCACCACGGCCTCGGCGCCCGCGTCCCGGGCCGCGATGACGACCCGGCAGCCCTTCTCCCGGTCCTGGAGGCCGTGCTTGACCGCGTTCTCCACCAGCGGCTGGAGGCAGAGGAACGGCAGGGTCACCGGCAGCACCTCGGGCGCGATCTGGAGGGTCACCTTGAGCCGGTCCCCGAAGCGCGCCCCGGCGAGCGCCAAGTACTGCTCGATGGAACGCAGTTCGTCGGCGAGCTGGGCGAACTCGCCGTGTCTGCGGAAGGAGTAGCGGGTGAAGTCGGCGAACTCCAGGAGGAGTTCCCTGGCCCGCTCGGGGTCGGTGCGGACGAACGAGGCGATGGCGGCGAGGGAGTTGAAGATGAAGTGCGGGGATATCTGGGCGCGCAGTGCCCTGATCTCGGCCTCCACGATCCGGGTGCGCGAGCGGTCGAGCTCGGCCAGCTCCAGCTGGACGGATACCCAGCGGGCCACCTCGGTCGCGGCCCGCACCAGGACGGCGGACTCCCGCGAGCCGTAGGCGACGAGCGCGCCGAGGACCCCGTCCTCGCCGGTGAGCGGGGCGATCACCGCCCACCGCAGCGGGCACGCCGGGTCGGCGCAGCCGGAGTCGGCGGAGCGGCTGCGGCCGGTCTCCAGGGTCTCGGCGGCCTGGGCGGGGACGTGCGCGCGGTGGTGGTCCTCGCCGGGCCCGTCCCAGGCCAGGACCGCGCCCCGGTCGGTGAGGCAGAGCGCCTCGGTGCCGAGCAGCGAGCGGAGCGTGCGGGCGGCCCTGCGGGCGGTCTCCTCGGTGAGCCCGGCGCGCAGCGGGGGCGCGGCGAGCGAGGCGGTGTGCAGGGTGTGGAAGGTGGCCCGCTCGACGGGCGTGCCGAGGTCGGGGTCGGCGTCGCGGCCCCCGCGCCGGGCGGCGAGCCGGCCGAGCACGAAGCCCGCGGCGAGCAGCACGGCCCCGGCGGCGGCCGCGGCGGCGAGGGCGATGCCGCTCACCGGCGGACCCCCGGGCGGGCGGCCGGGCGGCTCTCCTGGGCGGGTACGGTCCCGGTGACCTCCTCCGGGAGGTGGAGCCGGGCGAGGAGCGCCGGGGTGCCGGGCGGGATCCGGCGGGGGGTGGCGAGGGAGACGAGGACCATGGTGAGGAAGCCGAGCGGGACCGACCAGACGGCGGGCCAGGCCATCAGGGTGTGCGGCCAGCCGCCGGGCGCGAGTCCGGCCCGGGTGGCCATGACGGCGGCGAGGGCGGAGCCGCCGCCGAGCAGGAGCCCGGCCATCGCCCCGGGCGGGGTGAGCCGCCGCCACCAGATGCCGAGGACGAGCAGCGGGCAGAAGGAGGAGGCGGAGACCGCGAAGGCGAGGCCGACGGCGTCGGCGACCGGCACCTTGGAGGCGACCACCCCGACGCCGAGCGGGACGGCGGTGGCGAGCAGGGTCGCGAGGCGGAAGTGCCGGACGCCCCGGGAGGGCAGCACGTCCTGGGTGAGGACCCCGGCGACGGACATGGTGAGCCCGGAGGCGGTGGAGAGGAAGGCGGCGAAGGCGCCGCCCGCGAGGAGCGCCCCGAGCAGGTCGCCGGGGAGCCCGCCGAGGATCCGGTCGGGCAGGACGAGGACCGCGGCGTCGGCGGATCCGGTGAGGGCGAGTTCGGGGGCGTAGATCCGGCCGAGGAAGCCGTAGAGCGGCGGCAGGAGGTAGAAGGCGCCGACGAGCCCGAGGACCACGAGGGTGGTGCGGCGGGCGGCGCGGCCGTGCGGGCTGGTGTAGAAGCGGACGGCGACGTGCGGGAGGCCCATGGTGCCGAGGAAGGTCGCGAGGATCAGTCCGTACGTGGCGTACAGCTGGTGTCCGTCGCGCCCGCCGGCCAGCGGCTGGGACCAGCCGAGGGGGTCGGTGCCGCCGGCCATCCTCTCGGGCAGGGGGGTGCCCGGCGCGAAGGCGAGCGTGGTGCCGCCGAGGACGTGGTGGGTGCCGGGGGCGAGGGTGAGGGTCCGTGCGGTGTGCGGGACGGAGTCGACGCGGCCGGTGACGGTGACGGTCAGCGGGGCGTCGAGCCCGATCCGCACCGTGTCGGCGACCCGGACGACGGTGTGGCCGCGCAGCACGGCGGGGGCGTCGAAGCGGGCGCGGGGCGCGCCGTCCCCGTACCAGGCGGCGAGCAGGAAGAGGACGGGCACGAGCAGGGCGGTCAGCTTCAGCCAGTACTGGAAGGCCTGGACGAAGGTGATGCTGCGCATCCCGCCGGCGGCGACCGTCCCCGTGACGACGAGGGCGACGAGCAGGCCGCCGACCCAGTCGGGGGCGCCGGTGAGGATCTCCAGGGTGAGTCCGGCGCCCTGGAGCTGCGGCAGCAGGTACAGCCAGCCGATGCCGACGACGAAGAGGCTGGCGAGCCGCCGGGCCCGGCGGGATTCGAGGCGGGCCTCGGCGAAGTCGGAGAGGGTGTACGCGCCGGAGCGGCGCAGCGGGGCGGCGACGAGGACGAGCAGGACGAGGTGGCCGGCGGTGTAGCCGACCGGGTACCAGAGCATGGCGGGGCCCTGGACGAGGACGAGTCCGGCGATGCCGAGGAAGGAGGCGGCGGAGAGGTACTCGCCGCTGATGGCGGCGGCGTTGAGGCCCGGCCGGACGGTCCGCGAGGCGACGTAGAAGTCGGAGGTGGTGCGGGAGATCCGCAGGCCGAGGGCGCCGATGAGGACGGTGGCGAGGACGACGGCGGTGACGGCGACGACCGCGTGGGTCTGGTTCACGCGGGCGTCCGCGCGGAAGGGCTCATCGTTCGACGAGGCCGGTGAAGTCGCGTTCGTTGCGCTCGGCGCGGCGGACGTACCAGTGGGCGATGCCCCAGACGACCGGGTACACGCCGACGCCGAGGGCGAGCCAGACCAGGGCCTCGGGGGCGGGCAGCGCGAGGACGAGCGGGAGGGAGCCGACGAGCAGGGCGAGCGCGCCGAGGGCGGTGAGGGCGGCGCGGAGCTGGCTGCGCATCAGGGAGCGGACGTAGGTGTGGCCGAGGGTGGTCTGCTCGTCGATCTCGGAGCGGGCCGGGGGGTGGGCGGGGCGCCGCCCGGCGGGGCCCGGGACGCCGCCGGTGCCGTGGGCGGAGGCGTGGGTGACGGTCTCGCGCCGGGGTCTGCGCGGCGGGTGGTGCTCGGACATCGGCGTCCGCTCCGGCATCTCTCTCGACCTCGGACGGTTCTTTCGGGACGGTGCGCGGGCGGGGTGCCGCCCGGGACGCGTGGAGTCTACGCAGCGGGGTCGGCGGACGGTAGACCCGTGGCGGCGGGGGTACGGGAGTCAGCCGCCGGCCCGGCGCATCAGGAGGTCCCGCAGCTGGCGGGCGTGGCGGCGGCTGACGGCGAGGTCGGTGTCGCCGACCCGGACCGAGGTGGCGCCGCCGTCGAGCCGCAGTTCGTCGATCCGGGCGAGGGCCACGAGGTGGCTGCGGTGGATGCGGACGAAGCCCCGGTCCGCCCAGCGCTCCTCCAGGGCGGAGAGCGGGATGCGGACGAGGTGGCTGCCCCGGTCGGTGTGGAGGCGGGCGTAGTCGCCGTGGGCCTCGACGTAGGCGATGTCGTCGACGGGGACGAAGCGGGTGACGCCGCCGAGTTCGACGGGGACCTGTTCGGGCGCGGCGGCGGGGGCGGGCGCGGCGGTGGCGTGGACCAGCTCGTGGACACGGCGGACGGCTTCGGCGAGGCGCTCGCGGCGCACCGGCTTGAGGACGTAGTCGACGGCCTTCAGGTCGAAGGCCTGGAGGGCGAAGCCCTCGTGCGCGGTGACGAAGACGACGAGCGGAGGGCGGGCGAAGCCGGCGAGCAGCCGGGCGACGTCGAGACCGGTGAGGCCGGGCATGTGGATGTCGAGGAAGACGACGTCGACGGCGTCCTCGCCGTCGGGTCCCGACTCCAGGGCGCGGCCGATCCTGCGCAGCGCGGCGGTCGCGTCGCCCGCGCCCTCGGCGGTGCGGACGCGCGGGTCGGCGCGCAGCAGGTAGAGCAGTTCCCCGAGGGCGGGCTCCTCGTCGTCGACGGCCAGTACGCGCAGCATGCGGCGGAGTGTAGTGGGCGGCCGTCCGGGCGGCGGGGGGCTATTTGAGCAGGCGTGACAGGCGGCGGTCGGCGAGCGTCCGGCCGCCGGTCTGGCAGGTGGGGCAGTACTGGAGGGAGGAGTCGCTGAAGGAGACCTCGCGGACGGTGTCGCCGCAGACGGGGCAGGGCGCGCCGGTGCGGCCGTGGACGCGCAGGCCGCTCTTCTTCTCGGACTTGAGCTTTCCGGCGGCGAGGCCCCGGGAGCGCTCGACGGCCTCGTGGAGGGTGGTGCGCATCGCCGCGTACAGGGCGGCGGTCTCCTCCGGGGTGAGGTTCCCGGTGGGTTTGAAGGGGGACATGCGGGCGGCGTGGAGGATCTCGTCGCTGTAGGCGTTGCCGATGCCGGCGATGAGCCGCTGGTCGCGCAGGGCGCCCTTGATCTGCCGCCGTTCGCCGGCGAGGAGGGCGGCGAACTCCTCGGGGCCGAAGTCCTCGGCGAGCGGATCGGGGCCGAGCCGGGCGACGCCGGGCACCTCGCGGGGGTCGTGGACGAGGTGGACGGAGAGGCGTTTGGTGGTGCCGAACTCGGTGAGGTCGAAGCCGTCGCCGCCGGTGAGGGCGGCGCGCAGGGCCAGCGGGCCCCGGCCGGGTTTCGGCGGTCCCGAGGGCAGCGGGTCCTGCCAGCGGAGCCAGCCCGTGCGGGCCAGGTGGATCAGGAGGTGGAGTTCGCCCGCCGCGCCGGTGGTGGTGAGGTCGAGGTACTTCCCGTGCCGGCCGACCGCGGTGACCTCGGCGCCCTCGACGGTGCCGAGGGGCGGGTCGTACGTCTTGAGGACGCTGATCGCGACGGGCAGGACGCGGGCGATCTCCTTGCCCACCAGGTGCGCGTCGAGGAAGGCGCGCAGGGCTTCCACTTCCGGGAGTTCGGGCATGGCCCCACCCTGCCGCACCGGGGGACGGGGCGCACCGGGTTCGGGGCTCCCGGCGCGTCACGCGCCGGGTTCCTCCCCCCGCTCCGGCGGGTCGAGGAGGTCGAGTTCGGCGGTGAGGGCGGCGGCGAGGGCGTCGAGGTCGGGGACGGCCGCGCCGTCGGCGACGAGTCCGATGTGGACCCGGCCGTCGTACGGGGACATGGCGACGGCGAGGGACTGGCCCCGGGCGAGCGGGGCCATGGGGAAGAGCGCGCGGAGCGGGGCGCCGCCGAGGGAGAGCGCGGAGCGGGGCAGCGGCACCTGGGTGACCAGGAGGTCGAAGAGGAGGCGGGCGGCGCCGGAGGCGAAGGGGGCGCCGAAGCGGTGGGCGAGCGGGGGGAGCTGGTCGGCGAGGAGGGCGACGGCCCCGGCGCCGCGGAAGGGGCCCGCCGCCTTGTTGCGGTCCATGGCGCGCCGGACGGCGGCGAGCCGGGCGGCCGGGTCGGGTTCGGTGACGGGCAGGTCGAGGAGGTAGCCGGAGAGGCTGTTGCCGGGGCCGGGCGGGGCGCCGGGGCGGCGGCGCGAGACGGGGACGAGGGCCCGGGGGTCGGCGCCGGGCAGCGGCAGGCCGCGCTCGTCGAACCAGCGGCGCAGGGCTCCGGCGACGACGGCCAGGAGGACGTCGTTGGCGGTGCCGCCGGTGGTGCGGCGGACGCGGTGGACGCGGTCCAGGGACAGGGTCGCGGTGGCGATCCGGCGGGTGCCGCTGGAGTGGGCGGCGAGGGCCGCGGTGGGGCGTCCGTCGAGGCGGCTGGCGCGGACGACGGAGGCGCCGACCTCGACGGCCCGGCCGAGGTCGCCGAGGCGGTCCCGGGCGATGTCGAGGAGGCGCCCGGGGCCGGGAAGCCCGGAAAGGCTGGAAAGGCTGGAAAGGCCGGGAAGCGGAGAGCGCGGGGGCACGGGGCGGGAGCGGCGCGCGGGACGGCGGCCGGCGGCGATCTCGTCGAAGATCCCGGCGCCGATGGCGACGGCCCGCATGCCGTCGGCGAGGGCGTGGTGGAGCTTGACGAGGACGGCGAAGGAGCCGTCGGGGGCGCCGCTGAGCAGGTACATCTCCCAGGGCGGCAGGCCCCGCTCGACGGGGCGTTCCATGAGTTCGGCGGCGAGCCGGGCGGTCTCGGCGGGGAAGTCGGCGCCGGGGAGGGTGATCTCGCGGACGTGGCGGCGCACGTCGAAGTCGGGGTCGGCGCTCCAGGCGGCGCCGCCGACGGGGATCAGGACGTCGCGGACGCGCATCCGGAGCCGGGGGACGGCGGCGGCGCGGCGGGCGAGCAGTTCCAGGACGTCGGGCGGTTCGTCGCCGGGGGGCGCGGGCACGGGGCCGAAGTGGGCGAGGGCACCGAGGTGCAGGGGGTGGGTGGCGGATTCCAGGTGCCAGAAGGCCAGGTCCAGCGGGGCCAGGAGCTCGGTGGTCACGGGTGTCCTCACGTCCTGCGCGGAGGGGCGGAAGACCGCAGTCAACCGCGCACCGACAGTTACGGTCAAGTGCGGTCAGTTAACGCTCAGTAAATACCCTCGGTTGAATGTCCCCCCGGGAACACCTTCGGTTCTCCGGGTCGGCACCTTCCCGGAGGGCCGTTCTCCGGGCCGGGGTTTCCCCGGACGGCGTCCTTCGGGACGGCGTTTCCCGGACGACGTTCTCCGGCCCGGCGTTTCCCGGACGACGTTCTCCGGGCCGGCGTTTCACCGGAGGACGTCCTCCGGGCCGGTGTTCCCCCGGGCGGCATGTCCCTCGGCCGTGTCCCCCTCGGCCGTGTTCCCCTCGGTCACGCTCTCCGGGCCGATGTTCTCCACGACGAACTCGCACCACACGCACTTGCCGCCGCCCCGCGACTCCACTCCCCACGCGTCGGAGAGCTGGTCGACCAGGAGCAGTCCCCGGCCGGACACGCCCGCCTCCCCGGCCTCGCGGCGCCGGGGCAGGGCGCTGGACCGGTCCTCGACCTCCGCCCGCAGCCGCCGTACGGGCCCGGGCAGGACCCGCAGGGTCACGATCGCCCCGCCGTCGGTGTGCATCAGGGCGTTGGTCATCAGCTCGTCGGCGACCAGCTCGATCTCGTCCGCGCGCTCCCCCGCGCCCCAGGCCCGGACGGCTGCCCTGATCATGTGGCGGGCCGAGCTGAGCGCCTCCGGGTCGCTCTGGGCCACGTGCTGCTGGAACCGGCCGGCACCCGGGACGGCGTACGTGCCGTGGCGGCGCAGCAGCAGGATCGCGACGTCGTCCTCGCCGCCCCGCTCGGCGACCACGTCGCACAGGTGGTCGGCGAGTTCCTGGAGGTCGGCGGGGCCGCGCCGGACCAGGGAGGAGAGCCACTGGAGGCCCTCGTCGAGGTCGGCGCCCGGCTTCTCCACGAGGCCGTCGGTGTAGAGCAGCAGGGTCTGCCCGGAGTCCAGTTCGAGGGTGGTGACGGGGTAGTCGAGGCGGCCGAACTCCGCGGAGAGCCCGAGCGGAAGACCGCCCTCCACGGGCAGCCTGCGGCAGCGGCCGTCGGGCTCCCTGATCAACGGGTCGACGTGGCCGGCGCGGACCAGCTGGACGACTCCGGTGCGGAGGTCGACCTCCGCGTACGTGCAGGTGGCGAAGCGCTCGGTGTCGAGTTCGTGCAGGAAGACGGAGGCCCGCGCCATCACCGTGGCCGGGGTGTGGCCCTCGGCGGCGTAGGCGCGCAGCACGATCCGCAGCTGGCCCATGACGGCCGCGGCGTGGGTGTCGTGGCCCTGCACGTCGCCGATGACGGCGCCGACCCGCCCGCCGGGCAGCGCGATGACGTCGTACCAGTCGCCGCCGATGTCCCGGCCGAGCCGGGCCGAGCGGTAGCGGACGGCCGTCTGGGCACCGGGCACCTCCGGGATCCGGCGCGGCAGCATGGCCTGCTGGAGCCCCTCGGCGAGGTCGTGCTCCTGCTCGTACAGCATGGCCCGCTGGAGGCTCTGGGCGATGCTGCTGCCGAGGGCGACGAGCAGGGTCCGCTCGTCCTCGCTGAAGCCGGTCCTGTCGCTGTAGAGCAGCCCGAGCGCGCCGATCGGGCGGGCCTGGGCGATGAGCGGCAGATAGGCGGCGGCGGTGACGCCGAGTCCGCTGATGTGCGGCCAGAGGACCGGGTAGGAGTCGGAGAAGTCGCGGGCCGAGTCGATGAAGCGGGGGCGCAGGGTGCGGATCACCTCGCTCATCGGGTACGGCTCGTCCACCCGGGTGAAGCGGGTGCCGGGCACGAAGGCGCCCTCGGGGCCCTCGGCCACCAGATGGATGCGGCCCGCCTCCAGGAGGCCCATGACGAGGCTGGCGGCGCCGAAGTGTTCGAGGGCCTGGGAGTCGTTGAGGAGGTCGATGACGTCCTTCACGGTCCGGGCGTGGGCGAGGGCGGCCGTGGTGCCCTCGACGACGCCGGCGCGCTTGCGGCGCCCCTCGTCGAGGCCGAGCCGGGCGGCGGACTCGGTGAGTTCGTGGGTGGCGTCGCGCAGGACGCCGACGATGCGCACGGGGCGGCCGGTGCCGTCGCGGTGGACGATCCCCTGGGTGTGGGTCCACTGGTGGCGGCCGTCGCGGCGGCGGATGCGGAAGTACGCGCCGTACTGGTCGCTGCCGTCCTTGAGCGCCTGCGCCACCAGGGCGTCGAGGCGGCTGGCCTCGTCCGGCAGGACCCGGGAGCCCAGGCACTCGGGGCGTCCGTCGTACTCCGCGCGGTCCAGGTCGAAGACGGCGAGGGCGGCGTCGTCCATCTGCATCGTCCCGGCGAGCAGGTCCCAGTCGAAGCCGCCCATGCGGAAGGCGAAGCCGTACTCGGACAGGATCGGGGTCCCGTCCGGCGGCCCCTCCGGCGCACGGCGGACCGGTCCGTTCGCCTCCCCGCCCCCGTTGCCCGCGCTCATGGGGCCACGCTAGGCGCAGCCCCGGCCGCGCGCACCACGAAGATCCGCTCCACCCGTCGCATTCACCCCTCGAAGGCCTCGAAGGTCTCGGGCTGGTCCGGCACCACCTCGGGCGGGAGGAGCTCCTCGGGCGGCAGCTCCCCTTCCGGCGGGGCGGACGGCTCGTCGAACGGGTCGGGGAGGGGCTCGGTGCTGGGGTCGGCGCTGGGCTCGGGATACGGGTCGGCGTCCGGTTCCGTGTACGGGTCGGGGGCGGGCCCCGTCGGGTCCTCGGGGGCCGGCGGGTCCTGGGGCGGCGGTACGGGCTCCGGCGAGGCGGGGCCGTCGGGGGTGCTGGGGGCGGGCGTGGCCGGGCCGGACCCTTCCAGGGTGCACGCGTCCGGGTCGCAGGACGGTTCCACGGCGGGCTTCCGGTCGTCCTCGCCGTCGCTGCCCGTGCGGCGCTCGATCCAGGTGCGGTCGGTGGCGTTCACGATGACCAGGCCGGTGACGACGGTGCCGGTCGGACGGACGACGACCACGTGGTCGGGGTCGAAGGCGTCCCAGGGGACGCCCACGTAGACGCCGCCCCGGTCCGAGGCGGGGGCCCGGAGCGGGTTGCCGCCGGCGCAGCGGACGCGGGGGGAGCCGTACTGGTCGACGAGGACGGCTGTGCCGGTCTCCAGGACGGCCTGGTGGGGCGCGGCCCGGCCGCCTCGGTAGCCGTGGCCGGTGACGCGGGCGTCCAGGCGCAGGGCGACCGGGGTGAGGCCGCGCAGCCAGTCGGCCACGTCGGCCTCGGGGATGCCGGCGGCCTCGGCGAAGGCCCGTGCCTTCTTCGCGTCCCCGGTGAGGAGGGAGACCTGCCGTTCGACGTCGCAGCTGCCGAGGGCGCGGGTGCCGCCGTAGAGGCCCGGGGTGGAACCGGCGACCTCGCGGACCTGCCGCCCCTCGGGGGCCTCGGGCGGGCCGGAGGGACGGGTGGTGTTGCGGACGGTGGAGGCGGTGAAGGGGTCGGGGCCGGGGGCGGCGGCCGACTGGAGGAGGACGTCCTGGGCGGGCGCCGTGACGGGCAGTCCCGCGCTCCCGGCGCCGGTCCCGCCGGAGGAGCAGCCGGCGAGCGCCAGAACGGAGACGACCGCGGCACCGGCGAGCCGGACCCCTTCCCGGCTCCGGAGGCCCGCCCGGGGGTCGGGGGACGCCTGGAGGTCGGGGGTGACCCGGGCCTCGAAGACCGCCGGGAGCCCTGGGACCGCCGGAAGCCCTGGGACCGCCCGGAGCCCTGGGACCGCCCGGAGGCCGGGGGCTGCCCGGGGGTCGGGACCGGTCCGAAGCCCGGCCTCCTCGCCGGGACGGGCGTCCTCACGGGGGTGGGCGTCCTCACGTGGGTGGGCGTCCTCGCGGAGATGGTCCTTCTCCCGGAGAGCGGTAGGGGTTCGCCGCGTCCGGCGAAGGGGTGAGCGCACCTGGTACTCCCGACTTTCTCTCCCCCGGGCCCGGGGCCCGGTTCCGGCCAGTCCCTCATGTCTGTCGCAGCGCACGGGCGCGCGCAAGCGGAGGGGGGCCGACCGGGGCACTCCGCCGAGGAACCCCACTTGAACACGTTCAAGAAAAGCCCTACGCTCGAACTACTGATTGAACGCGTTCAAATGGGGGTGGTGAGATGACCGCGCTGTCGATCCTGGTGGCCTCGGTCGTGATGATCGGGATGTTCTGGGTGGTCCCGACGGGCCTCGCGCTCCTCGACG
The DNA here is from genome assembly GCF_001280125.1 of Streptomyces sp. NRRL F-6492. GTDB lineage: Bacteria > Actinomycetota > Actinomycetes > Streptomycetales > Streptomycetaceae > Streptomyces. Next base: position 8,076 of record NZ_LGEG01000274.1, on the reverse strand, counting down.
GCCCCAGGCCTCCCGGCCTGGACCGGCTCCGGCGCGCCTGGCCGCTGCTCGCCGTCCCCGGGGCGCTCTCCCTCTGGCTGCCCCGCTCCGGCCTCTCGGCCGGCCTCGCCGCCGTCTACGCCCTCGCCACCCTGGCACTCGCCTGCCAGGCGCCGGCCCGGCTGATGCTGACCCGCTCGCTGCGGCCGGCCGAGGCCGCCGTCCTCACCGCCCTGGCCGCGCCCTCGGTCGCCGGCCTCGCGCTCGTCGCGGAACGGGCCTCGTACCCGCTCTTCGGCTTCGACCTGGACATCCTCGCCCTCACCGTCCCGCACTTCCACTTCGCGGGCTTCGCCGCCGCCCTGGTCGCCGGACTCGTCTGCCGCGCCGCCCAGGACGGCCCCACCGCCCGCTGCGCCGCGCTCAGCGTCCCCGCCGGCACCCTGCTCGTCCTGATCGGCTACTTCGTCGACGACTGGGCCGAGCTGGCCGGCGCCGTCGTCCTCACCGCCGGCATGGCGGCGGTCTCCGTCCTGACCCTGCGCGAGCGCCGCGCGCTCGCGGCCGACGGCCCCACCCGCGCCCTGCTCGCCGTCTCGGCCCTGGTCCTCGTCGCCACCATGCTGCTCGCCCTGAACTGGGCGCTCGGCGAGGCCACCGGCCTTCCGCACCTCGACCTGACCTGGATGGCCGCGACCCACGGCCTCGGCAACGCCCTCGGCTTCGCCGTCTGCGCCCTGCTCGCCCGCCGCCGCCTGCACGCCGACGGCGTCCCCACCGCCCCCACCGCCCCCGCCACCCCCGCCCACCCGCGAACGGAGACCCCGGCATGACCCGCCTCCTGAAGGACCTCTCCCGGCCCGACCGCCGCCGCGAGGGCGGCCCGACCTACCGCGAGGTCGGCGCCACCCGTACCCCCGAAGCGCTCCCCGAGGGCTACCACCACCTGCGGTACGACGCGGTCGTCGGCCACGGCCGGGCCGCCTTCGCGGCGGCGGGCACCGCCGTCACCGCCTGGCGGATGCACCGCGCCTCCGGAGCGGGCCTGCTCGCGGACGCCGACCGCGCCGGACCCGGCGTCCGCGTGGAGGTGTCGGCGGGCGTCGGCCCGCTGCGGCTCTCCGTCCCCTGCGCGGTGATCTGGACGGCGTACGAGAAGGACCGCACCGGCTTCGCGTACGGCACCCTGGCCGGCCATCCGGAGTGCGGTGAGGAGTCCTTCGTCGTGACCCTGGAACCCGACGGCGCCGTCCGGTTCGCGGTCATCGCCTTCAGCCGTCCGGCCGTCTGGTACACCCGGCTCGCCGGTCCCCTGGTCCCGGTCTGCCAGCGCGCGTACGCCCGCCGGCTCGCCCGGACCCTGCGGCGCCTCGTCAGGACGTGATCGCGGGCCGATACTGGAGGCGATGGAGTGGTTCACGGCACCCGACCTCTGGTCGGCCCGGATCGTCTTCCAGCGCGGCCTGGCCGGGCTGTACTTCGTGGCGTTCCTGTCGGCCGCCCTCCAGTTCCGGGCGCTGATCGGGGAGCGCGGCATGCTCCCGGTGCCGGAGTACGTGCGCCTGACCCGGCCGCGCCAGACCCCCTCGCTCTTCCACTGGCGCTACTCCGACCGCCTGTTCGCGGCCGTCTCCTGGACCGGCGCCGCCCTGGCGCTCGCGCTGGTGGCGGGCGCCGGGGACGCCGTGCCGCTGCCGGTCTCGATGCTCCTGTGGCTGGTGCTCTGGGCGCTCTACCTGTCGATCGTGAACGTCGGCCAGACCTGGTACGCCTTCGGATGGGAGTCGCTGCTCCTGGAGGCCGGGTTCCTGGCCGTCCTCCTCGGCAACGACGACACGGGACCGCCCCTCCCGGTGCTCCTGCTGCTGCGCTGGCTGCTCTTCCGGGTGGAGTTCGGGGCCGGGCTCATCAAGATCCGCGGCGACCGCTGCTGGCGGGACCTGACCTGTCTGTACCACCACCACGAGACCCAGCCGATGCCCGGCCCGCTGAGCTGGTTCTTCCACCACCTCCCCCGCCCGCTGCACAAGGCGGAGGCGGCGGCCAACCACGTCGTCCAGCTCGTCGTGCCGTTCTTCCTCTTCGCCCCGCAGCCGGTGGCCACGGTGGCGGCCGGTCTGATGGTGGTCACCCAGCTGTGGCTGGTGCTCTCGGGCAACTTCGCCTGGCTGAACTGGATCACCATCGTGCTCGCCCTCTCCGCCGTGGACGCCTCCCCGCTCACCGGCGACCACCCTCGGCCGGACCCGCCGCTCTGGTACGTGGCCGTGGTCGTCGCGGTGACCGCCCTCATCCTGGTCCGCAGCTACCGCCCGGTGCGCAACCTGCTCTCCCGGCACCAGGCGATGAACCGCTCGTACGACCCGTTCCACCTGGTCAACAGCTACGGCGCGTTCGGCACGGTCGGCCGGGTCCGGGACGAGATCGTGGTCGAGGGCACCGACGACCCGGCGCCGCACGAGGGCACCGTCTGGCGCGAGTACGGCTTCCGGGGCAAGCCGGGCGATCCGCGCCGGCTGCCGCGGCAGTTCGCCCCGTACCATCTGCGGCTCGACTGGCTGATGTGGTTCGCGGCGCTCTCCCCCGGGTACGCGCGCGCGTGGTTCGGGCCCTTCGTGGAGCGGCTGCTCGACGGCGACCGGGACACGCTGCGGCTGCTCGCCCGCAATCCGTTCCCGGACGCGCCGCCGGTCCACGTCCGCGCCCGGCTGTACCGCTACCGCTACACGACCTGGCGCGAGCTGCGGACGACCGGGGCGTGGTGGCACCGGACGCCGCTGCGGGAGTACCTGCCGCCCACCCGGCTGCGGAGGCCCCCGGGCGGATCCTGAGCGCCGGGACGTGCCGGTGCCCCGGCCGGAGGTCCGGCCGGGGCACCCGGGGGAATCACCTCGGGGCGTCGGCTCAGTCGATGCCCGGCAGGATGTGGGGCTCGGCGAGGTCTTCCTCGTAGCCCGCGAGCCTGATCGGGGCCGAGCGGGCCCAGACTTCGAGGCTTCCCAGCTCCCCCTTGCGGCGCGGCCGCTCGGTGGGTTCGGTCGATCGCGGTTCCTGCTTGGTCAGTTCGGGTGTCACCGCGCACTCCTTCGTGTCGCGTACCTGTGGGACAAGTGCCGTGCGGTCGCGGTGGCGCCGTTCGTCGGGCGGGAACGCGGCCTTGGTGGCGGGCCAGTCCCGGGGCGGCCGTGTGGAAGGTGTGTCTCCTCGGTGGCCGACCGTGGACATCAGATTAACCAAATGAGCACGCATGCGCTCTACCGGGCTCGAAAGTGTGACGCGTTCGGGTGAAACAAGCCGAAAGAGCGCCCCACCTGGCCGGTGGGGCGCTCTTGCCGAAAGGGGCGGTCTACCAGTTGGCGGGGGCGTAGTCCTTGAGGAACACGCCGTACAGGTCCTCGCCCGCCTCGCCGCGCACGACCGGGTCGTAGACCCGGGCCGCGCCGTCGACCAGGTCGAGCGGGGCGTGGAAGCCGGCCTCGGCGAGGCGCAGCTTGTCGAAGTGCGGACGCTCGTCGGTGATCCAGCCGGTGTCGACCGAGGTCATGAGGATGCCGTCGGTCTGGAACATCTCCTGGCCGCTGGTCCGCGTCACCATGTTCATCGCGGCCTTCGCCGCGTTGGTGTTCGGGTGCCCGGCGCCCTTGTAGCCGCGGCTGAAGACGCCCTCCATCGCGGAGACGTTCACGACGTAGGCGCGCCCGCTGGCCGCCTTGCGCGCGGCCTCGGCCATCACCGGCCGCAACTTGCTGATCAGGATGAACGGCGCCGTGTAGTTGCACAGCTGCGTCTCCAGGAGCTCCACCGGGGAGATCTGCTCGATGCTCTGCACCCAGGTGTTGCTCTCGACGACGTCCGGCAGGAGGCCGCCCGCGTCGATGGCGGTGCCGTCGAGGTGCCGGGCGATGCTGGCGTTGCCCGCGACCAGGGCGAGGTCCGCGACCTTCTGGGCCTCCAGGCCGCTGGTGCCGAGGGGCAGCGCGGCGATGCCGTCCACCGCGCCCGAGTTGAAGGCGCCGATGACGTCGTGGACGGGGAGCTCGCCGGCGGGCAGCGGGGCGCTCTCGCCGTCGACCAGGGCGGCGTACGCGGAGGGCAGCCGGCGCACGGTCTGGGTCGCGTTGTTGATGAGGATGTCCAGCGGACCGGCCTCGGTGATCCGGTCCGCGAGGGCCACGGCCTGGGCCGGGTCGCGCAGGTCGATGCCGACGACCTCCAGGCGGTGCAGCCAGTCCGCGGAGTCCTCCATCGCCTTGAAGCGGCGGATGGCGTCCTTGGGGAAGCGGGTGGTGACCGTGGTGTGGGCGCCGTCGCGCAGCAGCCGCAGCGCGATGTACATGCCGATCTTGGCGCGGCCGCCGGTGAGCAGCGCGCGCTTGCCGGTGAGGTCGGCGCGGGCCTCCCGCTTGGCCCGGTTCTCGGCGGCGCACTTCTGGCAGAGCTGGTGGTAGAAGTAGTCGACCTCGACGAACCGCGCCTTGCAGACGTAGCAGGAGCGGGGGCGCTGGAGTATCCCCGCGATCCGGCCCTCCTCGGTGACGGAGGTGGGCAGGATGCCCTCGGTCTCGTCGTCGATGCGCTGCGCGGAGCCGGTGGCCGTGGCCTCGGTGACCGCCTTGTCGTTGGCGGTCTTGAAGGCCCGGCGCTCCTGGCGGCGGCGCTGCTTCACGGTCCGGTAGATCCCGGCGGTGGCGCGCCGGACAAGGATCGCGTCCGGGTGGTCGACGTCCAGCTGGTCGAGCTCGTCGAGGACGCCGAGGCAGACGGCCAGGCGCTCGGGGTCGATGCCCGGCCCGTAGTCCTGGGTTTCTTCGGTCACCGTCATGGCCCTCGGGTTCCTCGTTCGCTCGTGCGTCGCCGCTCTCGGGGTGTCGCCGCTCTCCGGCTCCCGCCGTCCGTCGGCTCTCGAAAGGGCGAGTTTACGGAGCGGGGGGCCGCGCCTCCAAACCCGTTCGGGGGGCGTGGTCGAAGACACAGTCGCCGCACAGTCCGCCGCCGGGGCAGCGGTAGTAGAGGCAGCAGCTGGCCCGGCGCAGCCGGGGGCCGCGGACCGTGCCGGCGAGGTCGGGGTGGTCGAGGAGCTCCGCGACCAGGGCGGCGGCCCGGTCGGCCGCCTCCGGCCTGCCGTGGGCGCGGGCCCAGCGGGTCAGTTCGCGCAGGGCGCCGGCGAGGGCGGAGCCGGCGTTGCCCCAGAGCAGCCGGGGCGATATCCGGCCGTCGCGGCGCAGGGCCGCGTGGAGCGGGACGAGGTGGGCCTCCTGGACGGCCGCGCGGAGGTCGGCCGCGGTGGCGGGGCGGGTCGCGGAGCCGGCCCACCACAGGTCGTCGGGCGAGGTCAGCGCCCCGTCCCAGTACAGCTCGGCGGGGTCCGGGTCCGGGAAGCGGCCGTACAGCGCGGCGGGGCCGAGGGTGAGGGACCAGAGCCGGGCCGCGAGCCCCAGGTGGGCGACGGAGGCGCCGACCCGCCGCTCGGGGGCGCCGAGCCGGGCGGCGACCCGGTCCACGCGCGCGGTGAGGGGGCCGCCCTCCCCCGCGTACAGCCGGGCGAGCGGCAGGTGGGCGCCGCCGGTCTCCGGCGGGGTGGTCCGCAGGGCGAAGAACCCGCCCACCGATCCGCTCTCGACGAGATCCATCCGGCCCCCACGCTCCTGCCTCGTACCGCCGTCCGCCCGGGTCCCGGTTCCGGTCCGGCGCCCACGGTAGCGCCCCGGGCGGGGGCCGGAGGACCGCTTCGCACCGGTTCCGGCCGGCATGGCCGTACACCCCGGGACGTACGCGGGGGCCCCGTACTGCGGGAGGGGTACGCGCGAACGGGTCCCCTGGTACGACGACGCGAACGGCCGGGGAGGAGGATCGTGGAAGGCATGAGTCCACTCGTGCTGTCCGTCGTCCTGGCCCTGGTCTCCGCGGTGGCCTACGCGGCCGCGGCGATCGTCCAGGAACGGGTCGCGGCCTCCGCCTCCGGCCCGCGCTACGCACCGCTGCGCCGTCCGGCCTGGTGGGGGGCGGTGCTGCTCAACGGCGTCGGGGCGGCCCTGCACGTCGCGGCCCTCGCGTACGGGCCGCTCAGCCTGGTCCAGCCGCTGGGCGCGCTCACCATCGTGTTCGCGCTGCCCATGGCGGCCCTGTTCGTCGGCCGCGGGGCCGGGCGGCGGGCCCGGCACGGCGCCCTCATGGCCACGGCGGGCCTCGCGGGCCTGCTGAGCCTCACGACCGGCGCCGACGCCCGGTCCCTGGGCGACGGGCAGCGGTGGCTGCTCACGGGCGCCGCCTTCGGCGCGGTGGGCCTGCTCTTCGCGTGCGCGCGCCTGGTGGGGCGGCCGGCGCTGCGCAGCGTGTTCCTGGCGACGGCGGCGGGCGTCTCCTTCGGCGCCGCGTCGGTGTTCACCAAGGCGGTGGCCGGGGAGTGGACGCCGGAGGCGCCGCTGGCCGAGTGGACGGCGCTCCTGGTGCTGTCGGCGTTCGCCGTGGCCGGGCTGCTGCTCTCGCAGGCCTCGTACCGGGGCGCGGGGCTCGCCGCCCCGCTCGCCACCCTCACGGTGGTCAATCCGGTGGTCGCCGCGGCGGTGGGCGTGACGCTGTTCGGCGAGGGCTTCCGCTACGGCGCGGCGGGCGCCGTGGCCGCGCTGATCTGCGGCGCGGTCGCCGCGGGCGGTCTGGTGGAGCTCACGCTCGACCGGATGGGGCCCGCGCAGGCCCCTCCCCCGGCGGGGAAGGGGCCGCGGGGGTCAGACGGAGACCCCGCGCGCCCTGAGATAGGCCAGGGGGTCGATGTCGGAGCCGTATCCGGGACCCGTCCGGACCTCGAAGTGGAGATGCGGTCCCGAGCTGTTGCCGGTCGAGCCTGAGCGGGCGATGCGCTGGCCCGCCTGCACCCGCTGGCCCTCGCGGACGGTGAGGGCGGAGAGGTGCGCGTACTGGCTGTAGCGGCCGTCGTCGTGGCGGAGGACGATCTGGTAGCCGTACGCGCCCGCCCAGCCGGCCGAGACGACCCGGCCGCCGGCCACGGCCTTGACCGAGGTGCCGGTGGGGACGGGGAAGTCGACGCCGGTGTGGTAGCCGCTGGACCAGGAGGAGCCGGGCTTGCCGTAGCGGGTGCCGGTGTTCGCGGAGACGGGGGCGGAGTAGCGGACCTCCGGCGCGGCGGCCGGGCGCGGCTTGGTCGCGGCGGGCCGGGCGGCGGGCTTGGCGGCCGGCCTGGCCGCGGTTTTGGCGACGGGCTTGGTGACGGGTTTGGCGGCGGGCCGGGGGGCGGCGGCCTTGGGGGGCGTCCGCACCGGCGGTGCGGTCTTCGCGGGCGGATCGGCCTTCGGGGGCCGGACGGTCTTCACCGGCGCGGGGGCCTTCCCGGGGCGCGCGGCCTTCCCGGGCTGCTCGGGCTTCTTCGGCGCCGCGATGCGCAGGGTGAGGCGCTGGCCGGGGATGATGAGGTCGGGATCGTCGCCGACGACGGGCCGGTTCGTCTCGTACAGCCGCTGCCAGCCGCCCCGGACGCTCTCCTCCCGGGCGATCTTCGACAGGGAGTCGCCGGGCGTCACCGTGTACATCTCGCGCACGGTGGGCACGGTGGTCGGGCTCGCGCTCCGCGCCGGTCGCTCGGACAAGGCGCGCTGTCCGGGCAGGGAGGCCGTGCGCGGCTGGTTCCCGCCGGACGGCTTCGTCGCCGTGGCGGCCCGGGTGGAGACCTCGGGCGCCTCGCCGCCGCGGGCGAGGCCCGCGCGGGGGCCGCAGGAGGGCCAGGCGCCGGGGCCCTGTCCCTTCAGGACGCGCTCGGCGACGAGGATCTGCTGGTCCTTGGAGGCGAGGTCGGCGCGCGGCGCGTAGTACGTGCCGCCGTGCTCCTCCCAGGTGGACTGGGTGAACTGGAGCCCGCCGAAGTAGCCGTTCCCCGTGTTGATGCGCCAGTTGGAGGAGGACTCGCAGGCGGCGACCTTCTCCCAGACGTTCAGCGAGGCGGCCTGCGCCGTGCCCGCGCCGATGAGCGGCAGCGCCATTCCGGCGCCTCCCGCCGTGATGGTGAGCGAGGCGCGGTTGACGCGGCTCGGCTGGTGACGGCGGTGACGTCCGCGTACGGCCATGGGCCCCCCTAGAACACAGCGA
>NZ_LGEG01000273.1 GCF_001280125.1 Streptomyces sp. NRRL F-6492 | reverse complement strand
GTGCGGGTGGTGCGGCCGTACGGGGGCGGGGGCGCTGCGGGCCGTACGGGGGTGCGGGCCGTACGGGGGTGCGGGCCGTACGGGGGAGCGGGCCGCGCGGCTCCCGGGAACGCCGAACGGCCGCATCCCCGGAGGGTGCGGCCGTTCGGAGGCGAGTGTGCGAGCGAGTGCGCGTCCGCGCGTTCGGTCAGCCGTTGGGGCGCTTGAGGCGGGCCACGAACTTGTACCGGTCGCCGCGGTAGACGGACCGCACCCACTCCACCGGCTCGCCCTGCGCGTCCAGCGAGTGGCGGGAGAGCATCAGCATCGGCAGGCCCACGTCCGTACCGAGCAGCCCGGCCTCGCGCGGAGTGGCGAGGGAGGTCTCGATGGTCTCCTCGGCCTCGGCGAGGTGCACGTCGTAGACCTCGGCGAGCGCGGTGTAGAGCGAGGTGTACTTCACGAGCGAGCGGCGCAGGGCCGGGAAGCGCTTCGCCGACAGGTGGGTGGTCTCGATCGCCATCGGCTCCCCGCTGGCGAGCCGCAGGCGCTCGATGCGGAGCACCCGGCCGCCGGCCGAGATGTCGAGCAGTCCGGCGAGGGTGTCGTCGGCGGTGACGTAGCCGATGTCGAGGAGCTGCGAGGTGGGCTCCAGGCCCTGGGCGCGCATGTCCTCGGTGTACGAGGTGAGTTGCAGTGCCTGGGAGACCTTGGGCTTGGCGACGAAGGTGCCCTTGCCCTGGATGCGCTCCAGGCGCCCCTCGACGACCAGCTCCTGGAGCGCCTGGCGCACGGTGGTGCGGGAGGTGTCGAACTCGGCGGCCAGCGTCCGCTCCGGCGGGACCGGCGTGCCGGGCGGCAGGGTCTCGGTCATGTCGAGCAAGTGCCGCTTCAGCCGGTAGTACTTGGGCACGCGCGCGGTACGGGTGGGCGTCCCGCTCTCTGTCTCCGTGCTGCCCGCGTCCGTGGCCATGGCCTGCCTTCCCGACTCCTGTGCTGTTGCCGTCACCGGCTCCTCCGTCTGTCGCGGCTCACATGGTGGCACGCCTCATGTGCCCCCACGGTTTCTCCTGCCGATATGTGCGGGTTCGGCGAGGAGGAGTCGTTCCCTGCTTCTTATACACCGTGATATCCCCCGTTGGTCTAGGCCATTCCGGTCGAGAGGTGAGAGGCTTCTTCCGGCGGAACGGGGGGCCTCCTCCGGTCCGCCGGGGCGCGTGCGGTGTCTTCGGGAGGGTGGCGACTGGCGTGAATCCAGCGGTCGTGGCCGGACGTAGACCAGGTGTCGGTCCGATAACGGACGCCCTTACCCTTCTTGCGCACCCTTGACACCCAAAAAGGTCTAGGCCAAGCTCCGAGTACTGGTCTAAACCATTAAAGACCAGGTCCCAGCCCCACGAGCATTACCCGACGTATGTCTTCGCGCGGTGGGCAGGGGGGTTGCAGGCATCCCTGAGGAGGGTGGCGTGAAGCGCAAGCTCATCGCGGCGATCGGCGTCGCGGGCATGATGGTCTCCATCGCTGCATGTGGTTCCGACAGCGACAAGGCCAAGGACGGCGACAAGGGCACGGCCGGGGGCGACAAGACCCTGACCGTCTGGGTCATGGACGGTTCCGCTCCGGACGCCTGGATGGCCGAGCTGAACAAGGCCTTCGAGGCCAAGCACCCGGGCGTCAAGGTCAAGGTCGAGAAGCAGATCTGGAACGGCATCCAGGAGAAGGTCACCACCGCCCTCTCCGAGGACACCCCGCCGGACGTCCTGGAGCTCGGCAACACCCAGACCGCGGGCTACGCCGTCACCGGCGGCCTCGCCGACCTGAGCGGCGACAAGGCCACGCTGGGCTACGACGCCTGGAACAAGGGCATGGTCGCCTCCAACGAGCTGGACGGCAAGCTCTACTCCGCCCCGTGGTACGCCGCCAACCGCGTCGTCGTCTACGACAAGGCCGCCTTCAAGAAGGCCGGCGTCACCCCGCCGAAGACCCGCGCCGAGTGGATCGACGGTCTGAAGAAGCTCAAGGCTTCCGACCCGAAGTCGCAGGCGATCTACCTGCCCGGTCAGTCCTGGTACGTCCTCGCCGGTCTCATCTGGGACGAGGGCAGCGACCTCGCGGTCAAGGACGGCGACAAGTGGAAGGGCAACCTCGCCTCTCCCGAGGCCGTCAACGCCGTCAACTTCTACAAGGAGCTGGCGTCCTTCTCCACCGCTCCGAAGGACAAGGACGAGGCGACCCCGCAGCAGTCCACCGACGTCGTTCCCAAGGGCGGCGTGTCGTCCTGGATCGGTCTCGGCTGGGAGGCCGGCGGCGCGATCGACGCCATGAAGAAGGCCGGCAAGACGGCCGACTTCGGTTACTTCCCGATCCCGGGCAAGACGGCCGACAAGCCGGGCTCCGTCTTCCTCGGCGGCTCGAACCTCGCCATCGCCGAGCGCTCCAAGAACAAGGACCTCGCGAAGGAGTGGCTGGCCCTCGCCGCCGGCAAGGAGTTCATGACGAAGTACGCCGCCGCCACCGAGGGCGCGCTGCTTCCCAACTCCGACGCCGCGCAGTTCAAGCCGGCCGCGGGCTCCTTCGCCGAGGCCATGGCCCTCTCGTCCGCCTCCGGCAAGGTCACCCCGGTCACCCCGGGCTGGGCCAACGTCGAGACCGCCCCGAACCCGATCAAGGACTTCATGACCAAGGTCCTGAAGGGCGAGGACGCCAAGAAGGCCGGCGAGGCCGCCGACAAGATCATCAACGAGCGCATCAACCAGCAGTGATCCATAGCCCGGTGGTGCGGCCGGCGGCACGCCGGCCGCACCACCGGTGCTTCTCAGTGGTGCAGTGATCAGCGGCCCGCTCCCCCGGGCCGTGCCCCGGTGGGCGCGGGAGCCCCAGAACCGCGAGGAATAAGACCATGACCGTGGACTCCCAGGGGACGGCGACCGCCGGTCCTCAGGACGCGCCCGGAAGGGCGGCAAGGAAGTCTCAGACTCCGCCCCCTCCTTCGGGCCCGAAGGAAGTCCCCCAGCCTCCACGCGGCAGACGCTCCCTGCCCGGCGGGCTGCTGCCGTACCTGCTCGTCGCGCCCGCCCTGCTGTCCATGGCGGTGCTGCTGCTCTACCCGCTGATCCGCAACGTGATGCTCTCCTTCCAGCAGCTCAACCGGAAGGAATTCATCACCCGCGAGACGGTCTGGATCGGCTTCGACAACTACACCGACCTCCTCGGCGACTCGCACTTCTGGTCCGTCGCCGTCCGAAGCGTCGTCTTCACGGGTGTCAACGTCGCCCTGATCATGGTGATCGGCACCGGCATAGGCCTGCTGCTCAACCGCCTCGGCAAGAAGATGCGCCTGGTCCTCTCGCTGGCCCTGATGTTCGCCTGGGCCATGCCGATCGTCGCCTCCGTCACCGTCTTCCGCTGGCTCTTCGACGAGCAGTTCGGCGTCGCGAACTGGGTGATGCGCACGCTGGGCTTCTCCGGCTACGAGCAGCACAACTGGCTGGAGACCGGCTTCTCCACCCTCGTCATCATCCTGCTCCTGCTCGTCTGGGGCTCGGTCCCCTTCGTCGCCCTCAACATGTACGCCGGCCTGACCACCGTCGGGACCGAGCTGTACGAGGCCGCCAAGATGGACGGCGCCAGCGGCTGGCGGACCTTCTGGGCCGTGGTCTTCCCGAACCTGAAGTCCTTCTTCATGATCACCACGTTCCTGGAGATCATCTGGATCTTCAAGGCGTTCGCCCAGGTCTACGCCATGAACGCCGGCGGCCCCGACCGCGGCTCCGAGACCCTCCCGGTCTACGCCTACATCGAGGGCGTCGGCCAGTTCCACTACGGTGTCGCCGCCGCCATCTCCATCCTGACGATCGTGATGCTCGTCGCGGTCATGTCCTTCTACTTCCGCCTGATCCTGAAGCAGGAGGAGGAGCTGTGAGCGCCACCACCCAGACTCCGCAGAAGCTGCGCACCAGGAAGCCGCTCACGGTCGGCGCGATCGCCAAGAACCTCAGCGCCCTCGTCATCGCCGTGGTGTTCGTCTTCCCCGTCTACTGGATGTTCTCGTCCTCGCTGAAGCCGCAGCACGAGATCATGACGAAGGACCCCGTCTTCGTCTTCACGCCGACGCTGGAGAACTACACGACGGCGACCGGCGTCGACCTGTTCTGGACGTACGTCCGCAACAGCCTCACGGTCACCGTCGGCGCCGTGCTGCTCGCCCTCCTCGTGGCCCTGGCCGCGAGCTTCGCGATCGCCCGCCTCAGGTTCAAGGGGCGCAAGGGCATCGTCCTCATCGTGATGATGGCGCAGATGGCCCCCTGGGAGGTCATGGTCATCGCGATGTACATGATCTCCCGCGAGAACGACCTGCTGAACAGCATTCCGATGCTCATGCTCATCTACTTCGTGATGGTCCTCCCCTTCACGATCTGGACCCTGCGCGGCTTCATCGCCGCCGTCCCGGTCGAGCTGGAGGAGGCCGCGCAGATCGACGGCTGCACCCGGGGCCAGGCGTTCCGCAAGGTGATCTTCCCGCTGCTCGCCCCCGGTCTGATGTCGACCTCGCTCTTCGGCTTCATCACCGCCTGGAACGAGTTCGCCATGATCCTCATGCTGAACAAGGACAAGGAGTCGTCGACCCTGACGCTCTGGCTGACCCAGTTCCAGACCGCGTTCGGCAGCGACTGGGGCGCCACCATGGCCGCCTCCACGCTCTTCGCCCTGCCCGTGCTCATCGTCTTCCTCTTCCTCCAGCGCAAGGCCGTCGGCGGAATGACCGCCGGCGCGGTGAAGGGATAACGGCTCCCATGACGACACTGCTCCACGCTCCGGACACCCTGACCCGTGACGCGCTCACGGTCCTCCAGCCCGGTTTCGTCGGCACCACCGCCCCCGACTGGCTGCTCCGCCGCATCGGCGAGGGCCTGTCGTCGGTCGGCCTCTTCGGCCGGAACATCGTCACCCCCGAGCAGCTCACCGCGCTCACCGCGCGGCTGAGGGCCGAGCGGGACGACGTCCTCGTCGCCATCGACGAGGAGGGCGGCGACGTCACCCGCCTGGAGGTCAAGCAGGGCTCGTCCTTCCCCGGCAACTACGCCCTCGGCAGCGTCGACGACGTCGAGCTCACCCGGGCCGTGGCCCGCGAGCTCGGCCGCCGGCTCGCGCAGTGCGGGGTGGACCTCAACTGGGCCCCCTCCGCGGACGTCAACTCCAACGCCGAGAACCCGGTCATCGGCGTCCGGTCCTTCGGCCCGGACCCGGACCTGGTCGCCCGGCACACCGTGGCGTACGTCGACGGCCTCCAGGGCGTCGGGGTCGCGGCCTGCACGAAGCACTTCCCCGGACACGGCGACACGAACGTCGACTCCCACGACGCGCTGCCCCGGATCGATGTGGACCTCGCCACACTGCACGCCCGTGAGCTGGTGCCTTTCCGCGCGGCCGTCGCCGCGGGTACCAAAGCGGTCATGAGCGCGCATATCCTTCTGTCCGCGCTCGACCCGCACCGCCCGGCCACCCTGAGCCCGCAGATCCTCACCGGTCTGCTGCGCCAGGAGCTGGGCTTCGAGGGGCTGATCGTCACCGACGGCATGGAGATGCAGGCCGTCTCGGCGACGTACGGCATCGAGCGCGGATCCGTCCTCGCCATCGCCGCGGGCGCCGACGCCATCTGCGTCGGCGGCGGGCTGTGCGACGAGGACACCGTACTGCGGCTGCGCGACGCGCTCGTCGACGCGGTACGGACCGGTGAACTGCCCGAGGAGCGGCTGGCCGACGCCGCGGCGCGCGTGCGCGCCCTGGCGTCCTGGACCCAGGCGCACCGGGTCAGGGGGGCTGGATCGGTGCCGGGCGCGGCAGTGCAGGAGGGGACCGCGCCCGGCGCCGACATCGGACTCGTCGCCGCCCGCCGGGCCCTGAAGGTGACCCGCGGGGAACGCCCGTACACGCCGATCACCGGCGCCCCCTACGTGGCCTCCTTCACCCCGGTCGCGAACTTCGCGGTCGGCGACGAGACCCCCTGGGGGATCGCCGCGGAGCTGGAGCGCCTGCTGCCCGGCACGGAGACCGGCTCGTACGACGAGTCCTCCGCGGACTCCGTCCTCGCCGCCGCGGGGGAGCGCCGCGTCGTGGCGGTCGTACGCGACCTCCACCGGCACCCGTGGATGATCCGGGCCCTCGACGGCCTGCTCGCGGCCCGCCCCGACACCGTCGTGGTCGAGATGGGCCTCAACGAGGCGGAGCCCCGCGGTGCCCTGCACATCGCCACGCACGGCGCTGCCCGGGTCTGCGGCCGCGCGGCCGCCGAGGCCGTCGTCGGGACCGGCGCCTGACGCCCGCCCGTACGCGCCCTGTGCGAAGGGGCCCGGCACCCGTCCTCGGGTGCCGGGCCCCTTCGCGCTGCCGCCGGGGGTGCGGGGCGGTTCAGATGCCCTGCCAGGCCGGCTTGGCGGCGAAGGTGTGGCGGAAGTAGTCCGCGAGCTTCAGCTTGGAGGCCGCGGCCTCGTCCACGACGACCGTGGCGTGCGGGTGCAGCTGGAGCGCGGAGGCCGGCACGAGCGCCGCCACCGGGCCCTCGACGGTCTGCGCCACGGCCTCGGCCTTGCCCTCGCCGGTGGCGAGCAGCACCAGGTGGCGGGCCTCCAGGATGGTGCCGATGCCCTGGGTGATGACGTGGTGCGGCACCTGCTCGATGTCGTCGTCGAAGAAGCGCGCGTTGTCCACCCGGGTCTGCTCGGTGAGCGTCTTGATCCGGGTCCGGGAGGCGAGCGAGGAGCACGGCTCGTTGAAGCCGATGTGCCCGTCGGTGCCGATGCCGAGGATCTGGAGGTCCACGCCGCCGGCCTCGCGCAGGGCCCGGTCGTAGTCCTCGCAGGCCGCCTGGACGTCCTCGGCGGAACCGTCGGGCCCCATGAAGGCCTCCGGGGAGAGCCCGAGCGGCTCGACGACCTGCCGGAGCACGGTGGAGCGGTACGACTCCGGGTGCCCGGCGGGGAGGCCGACGTACTCGTCCAGCTGCGCGATCCGGGCCCGCGAGGCGTCCACCGAGCCCGCCCCCACCCGGGCGGTCAGGGCGTCGTAGATGGGCAGCGGAGTCGAGCCGGTGGCCACGCCGAGCAGCGCGTCGGGCTTGCGGCGCAGGAGGTCGGCGATGCCGTCCGCGATGAGCTCGCCGCCCGCCTTGGCGTCCTTGACGATGACAACTTCCACGCTGTGCCTGCCGATCTGGTGAGGGGCTGGGAAGGGGTCCTGTGGTATAGACCAATCTAAGGGCAAATCTAGCAGAGGAGGGGCGTCCCCCTCATGCCGTTCCGCCCCCCGGACGGCCCCGCTCCCATCGTCTGCCGCACCCACCCCGCCAGCCACTCGGACCCCGGCCACGCGGCCCCGGCGGCTCAGGTCAGCGAACCCCCCGTGGCGTCGATCCAGGCCCCCGTCACCCACCGCGCGTCGTCCGAGGCCAGGAAGGCCACCACGTCGGCTATCTCGGCCGTGCTTCCGATCCCGCCCAGCGCCGAGTACCCCGCCGCCCGCGCACCGGCCTCCTCGTCACCCTCCAGCCACGCCGTGTTGTCCGTCGCCACGATCCCGGGCGCCACCGAGTTGACCGTGATCCCGCGGGGGCCCAGCAGCTTCGACAGGTCCCGGGTGAGGACGTCCAGCGCCCCCTTCGACATCGAGTAGGCGATCAGGTCCGGCATCAGCGCCGTCCTCGCCAGCCCCGTCGACACGTTGACGATCCGGCCCCCGTCCCGCAGCCGCTCCGCGCCGAGCCGCGCCAGGAAGAACGGGGCCTTCGTGTTCACCGCGAAGACCCGCTCGAACTCCTCTTCGGCGATCGTCGCGAAGGGGGCCGACGCGCCGATCCCCGCGTTGTTCACCAGGATGTCCAGCCCGTCCGCCCGCGCGTCGAAGGCCGCCCAGAGCGCCGCCGCGTCCCCCGGCACCCCCAGCTCCTGGCCGAGCGCGAACGCCTCGCCGCCGGCCGCTTCGATCGCCGCGACCGCCTC
The DNA here is from genome assembly GCF_001280125.1 of Streptomyces sp. NRRL F-6492. Lineage (GTDB taxonomy): Bacteria > Actinomycetota > Actinomycetes > Streptomycetales > Streptomycetaceae > Streptomyces. The sequence goes on along the minus strand of NZ_LGEG01000273.1, from coordinate 19,959 downwards.
CTTCGCCGCCGCCCCGTTCGTCCCGTAGTGCACCGCGACCCGCGCCCCGTCGCGCCCCAGTCGCTCGGCGATCCCCCGCCCGATGCCCCGGCTCGCGCCCGTGACCAGTGCCGTCTTCCCCGTGAGCACGCCCATGGCGACGCCCCCCCCATATCTGTATCGGTCGTTATGAAAAGACCGTACCCCAGTTCCGTAGCGTCCGCTATAGAATTCACTCCATGGTGACGAGACAGCGCGGCCGCCCCCGCTCCTTCGACCGGCCCACGGCCCTGGAGCAGGCGACGATGGCCTTCTGGGAGCACGGCTACGAGACGACCTCCGTCTCCGACCTCACCCGCGCCATGGGCATCAGCGCGCCCAGCCTCTACGCGGCCTTCGGCGACAAGAGGACCCTCTTCGAGGAGGTCGTCGAGGCGTACGTGCTCTCGTACGGCGCCTACGGCGGCCGCGCCTTCGCGGAGGAGCCGACCGCCCGGGGCGCCGTCGGGCGCATGCTGCGCGAGGCCGCCGGGCTCTTCACCGAGTCCGGGCACCCCCGCGGCTGCCTGGTGATCTCCGCCGCGGCCAACTGCTCGACCGCCGAGGTCGAGGAGGCCCTGCGCGACCGCAGGAACGCCAACCTGGCCTTCTTCGAGGACCGGATCCGCCGGGGAGTGGAGTCCGGCGAGCTCCCGGCCGGCACGGACCCGCACGCCCTCGCCCGCTTCAGCGGCGCCGTCCTCCAGGGCATGTCCCAGCAGGCCCGCGACGGGGCGACGGCGGAGGAGCTCGCGGCCGTGGCCGAGGCGGCGATGCGCGCCTGGCCGGCGGAGGCGGGGGAGTAGGCCCGGGGGAGGCCGTCCGGGGGCCTCGGTGACGGCCCCGGAAACACCCGCGGGCCGCGGAAGCGTACGCGGGTCTCGGTGACGGGCCCTCCGGGGGCACCCGCGGGCCGAGGGGGCGTACGAGGGTCTCGGTGGCGGCCCCGGAAACACCCGCGGGCCGCGGCGCCCGGCGGGACCCTCAGCCCGCCCGGCACCGCAGCCCGGAGTCGCCCGGCCGGGGGTGTGCGGTCCCTCGGCCGTGTGGGAGGTCTCGACGCAGTCAGGGCAGAGAGCGTCGGGTACCTCGTTCCATCCTCCTGTGCGGGGAGGATGGAGGCTCTGTCGCGTTCATTGTGGACTAGACCATTCTTGTCTGTCCATCCACGGGAACGCGGTCCTTCCTGGCCCATACTCCAACACGCGGCCCCGGAGATCCAGGTTCACCGCCCCCGAATTCCGCGGGTACGCTCGCACCGTGCCCTCCATGAACGACCTCGTACGCCAGCACACCGCCCTGAGCGACTCCGACCTCGAGTGGCTCCACCTGCTGGTGTCGGAGTGGCAGCTGCTCTCCGACCTCTCCTTCGCCGACCTCGTCCTCTGGGTCCCGACCCTCGACGGCACGCGGTACGTCTCCGTCGCCCAGATGCGGCCGAACACCGGCCCCACCTCCTACCAGGACGACATGGTCGGCCACCTGGTCCCGCGCGGCCGCCGCCCGCTGCTCGACGCCGCCCTCGACGAGGGCCGGATCGTCCGCGAGGGCGACCCGGAGTGGCGCGAGGAGGTCCCGGTGCGGGTCGAGTCGATCCCCGTGCGGCGCGAGGGCCGGGTCCTCGGCGTCATCGCCCGCAACACCAACCTGCTGACCGTCCGCACCCCCTCCCGGCTCGAGCTCACCTATCTCCAGTCGGCCTCCGACCTCGCCCAGATGATCGCCGCCGGAACGTTTCCCTTCCCCGGCGAGCAGGTCGACATGGACTCCTCGCCCCGCGCCGGCGACGGTCTCGTCCGCCTGGACGCGGAGGGCATCGTCCAGTACGCCTCGCCCAACGCCCTCTCCGCCTACCACCGGCTCGGCCTCGCCGCCGACCTCGTCGGCCAGCACCTCGGCCAGATCACCGCCGAACTCGCGCCCTCCCGGGGCCCGGTGGACGAGGCCCTGGTCACCCTGGCCTCCGGCTACGCGCCGCGCGAGTTCGAGGTCGAGGGCAACGGCGGGGTGATCCAGCTGCGGGCGATCCCGCTCAAGCCCAAGGGCACCCGCATCGGTTCGCTCGTCCTGCTCCGGGACGTCACAGAACTGCGCCGCCGCGAGCGCGAGTTGATCACCAAGGACGCCACCATCCGGGAGATCCACCACCGGGTGAAGAACAACCTCCAGACGGTGGCCGCCCTGCTGCGCCTCCAGGCCCGCCGGATGGACTCCGACCGGGGCCGCGAAGCCCTCGACGAGGCCGTGCGGCGCGTCGGTTCGATCGCCATCGTCCATGAGACGCTGTCCCAGAACCTGGACGAGCGCGTGGAGTTCGACGAGATCGCCGACCGCGTCATCGCGATGGTCGCGGAGATCTCCCCGGGCAAGGTCACCTGCCGGCGCAGCGGCCGCTTCGGCATCCTCGACGCCGAGGTCGCCACCCCGCTCTCCATGGTCCTGACCGAGATCCTGCAGAACGCCCTCGAACACGCCTTCGCGCAGGGGGAGCAGGGCACGGTCGAGGTCTCCGCGGTCCGCGGCGAGACCCGGGCCGACGCCCGTCTCCTCATCACGGTCAAGGACGACGGCCGCGGCCTGCCCGAGGGCTTCGATCCGCAGCGGGCCGGAAACCTCGGCCTCCAGATCGTACGAACCCTGGTGGAGGGGGAGTTGGGCGGAACCTTCGACATGCTGCCGGGCGCGGAGCGCGGCACGAAGGTGGTCCTCGACATTCCCGTGCAGTCCCAGAAGTGACCTCCGGCGGGCGGTGAACCCGGCGCAGTTCCCCCGGCTTCCGCGGGAATCCCGCCGGGATCCCGCCGGGTTCGGCCGGATGCGGACGGAATCCCGCCCGGATTCCGCCGGGTGCACGGCAGCGAGCCCCGGACCGAAGGAAATCGGTCCGGGGCTCGAATGCTGTGGGTTACTACTGCGCGCTGCGACTCAAGGGCGGTGATTGCACACGCGATGTGTGCGCCGCTCGCCTGAGGCTGTAAGTGGGGCGTCAGGCGCTGGCGTTGCGCGCCCGGTTGCGAGCGGCACGGCGCTTCATCGCGCGGCGCTCGTCCTCGCTGAGGCCACCCCAGACGCCGGAGTCCTGGCCGGACTCGAGCGCCCACTGCAGGCACTGCTCCATGACGGGGCAGCGGCGGCAGACGGCCTTGGCTTCCTCGATCTGCAGCAGCGCAGGACCGGTGTTGCCGATGGGGAAGAACAGCTCGGGGTCTTCCTCACGACAAACGGCGTTGTGACGCCAGTCCATGGCTGCTACCTCTCTTGGTATTACGTGCAGGTTGCTTGTGAATGTGAACGCTTTCACGAATCCCCCCGCAAGGGAAGGGCCGACTGCCAGATCAACTGGTGTGGTCCTTGGACTGAGGAGGGGTTCTGGCTTTCAGTGGAGGCCGGTGTTGCGGGCCGTCCCGATCGCCAAGAAGAGACTCGCAAACCTCGGCAGCGGATACAACCCCTTCCGGAAAGTTTTTTTTGATTCCTCGGTGTCGGCTAGGTCACAGCCGTACTTCTTAGGGGTGGATGCGCGCCTAAACGTTCGAGTGAAAGGACTTTGGGCCCTTCCACTCACACAATCACACGCAGTGCACGGCGAACGCCTGTGAACGTCACGCTCGTACGCAGTCCCAGGTGGTCTCCGTCCATCTGGAGGGGGAGGGGGACCTTCGAATGCAAGGTGAAGTCGGTCAGATCGTGCAGGGAGACCGCGTGCTTGCCGCGAGGCCCGCGTTCCGGGGACGAAGTGAGCAACTGGGTGGCATACCGGGCGACCGCGGGGGTAGAGAGACGCCTCAGCCCGAGCACGTCCAGCGCTGTTTCGAAGGAGGCCTCGGGGGACGCGTACACCGGGCGATTGCCCAGGTAGGTCCAGGGAGAGGTGTTGCAGATTATGGAGAGGACCAGGTCCTCGACCGGCTCCGCGCCCGGTCGCTCCAGGGTGATCGTGCCGTGCCGGCGGTTCGTCTCCCCCAGGAACTGGCGCACCACCTGGCGGAGATAGAGGGCGTGCGTGGACCTCTTCCCGCGCTCCCGCTGCTGTTCGACCCGGCCGATGACGCTCGCGTCGAAACCGAGGCCGGCGCAGAAGGTGAACCAGCGGGACGGCACCGACTCGTCCTCCGTGCCCGGCGTCCCGGAGGCGAGACCGAGGCTCACCGTACGTGTTCGCTCCTCACGCAACGCGTCGAGCAGCGCGCCGGTCGCCTCCACCGCGTCGTTCGGCAGTCCGAGCGCGCGGGCGAAGACGTTGGTCGACCCGCCGGGGACGACCGCGAGGCCCGGGAGCCGGTCCGGATCGGGCCCGCCGTGCAGGAGTCCGTTGACCACCTCGTTGACCGTGCCGTCCCCGCCGAGGGCCACGACCAGGTCGACGTTTCCGCTGTCGGCGGCCTGTCGGCCCAGGTCACGGGCGTGTCCGCGGTACTCGGTGGTGACCGCCTCCAGCTTCATCTCGCTGGCCAGCGCGTGGATGAGTACGTCACGGGTGCGGGCACTGGTGGTGGTGGCTGCCGGGTTGACCACGAGAAGTGCGCGCATGGTCGCCAGGGTACCTACCCGGCGGTACCGGTCCCAGTCCCGGCCCGCTCGACGGCACCCGGCCCCGGCGGTCCCGGGGACGGCCCCGCTACCCTGCCTTCCATGAGCAGTGCGGAGCAGACCCCCCTCAGCGGTACGGAGCGGACCCCCGCCGACGGCACGGAGAAGGCCGCCGGCGGTACGGAGCGGACTCCCCGTCCCACCCGTCTCGCCGCGGCGGCGGCCGTGGCCGGAGTCGAGGCGCTCGGACTCTTCGCCGGGGGCGTGTACATGCTGGTGAAGGCCCTGACCGGGACGCCCGGCGACCTCACCGGCGCGGTGACGGGGGCCGTGACCCTCGTCGTCCTCGGCCTGATCCCGTTCGTCGCCGCCCGCGGTCTGTGGCTGCGCCGCTCCTGGAGCCGCGGCCCGGCCGTCATCACCCAGATCCTGGCCCTGCCGGTCGCCTGGCAGATGCTCCAGGCGAACAGCGCGATGATCCCGGCGGGCGCCGTCCTCGGCGTCCTGGCCGTCACCGGGCTCGTCCTCCTGGTGAACCCGGCCACGACCGAGGCGCTCGGCATCCGGCGCCCCGGCCAGGACGCCGTGTGAGCGGAGCGCTGTGAAGAGAGCCCTGTGAGCGGCGACCCGCGAGCAGAGCCTTGTGGGCAGCGCCCCGTGAACAGATAGCGGCGGGTCCTACTCCTCCACCAGGAGCTTCTCCCGCAGCTGGGCGAGCGTCCGGGCGAGCAGCCGGGAGACGTGCATCTGCGAGATGCCCACCTCCTGCGCGATCTGCGACTGGGTCATGTTCCCGAAGAAGCGAAGCAGCAGGATCCGCTTCTCCCGGGGCGGCAGGTCCTCCAGGAGCGGCTTGAGCGACTCGCGGTACTCGACCCCCTCCAGGGCCTCGTCCTCCGCGCCCAGCGTGTCCGCCACCGCCGGCGACTCGTCGTCGGTGTCCGGGACGTCCAGGGACAGCGTCGAGTAGGCGTTCGCCGACTCCAGGCCCTCCAGGACCTCCTCCTCGGAGATCCCCAGCCGCTCGGCCAGCTCGTGGACCGTCGGGGAGCGGCCGTGCTGCTGGGAGAGCTCCGCCGTGGCCGTGGTCAGCGAGAGCCGCAGCTCCTGGAGCCGGCGGGGCACCCGTACCGCCCAGCCCTTGTCCCGGAAGTGGCGCTTGATCTCGCCGACGACCGTGGGGGTCGCGTACGTGGAGAACTCGACCCCGCGCTCCGGGTCGAACCGGTCCACCGACTTGATCAGGCCGATCGTCGCCACCTGGGTCAGGTCGTCCAGCGGCTCGCCGCGGTTGCGGAAGCGCCGGGCCAGGTGCTCCACCAGCGGCAGGTGCATCCGCACCAGCCGGTTGCGCAGCTCCGCCTTCTGGGGGGAGCCCTCGGGCAGCTCGCGCAGCTCGACGAAGAGGGCACGGGCGCCGTTCCGGTCGTGCGGGGCGGGGACGGGGCGGGTCTCCGGCGCCTCGTCGGCCCCGTCGTCGTCCCGAACCCCGCCCTTGTCCCCGGCCCCGTCCTTGCCCTCGGCCCCGTCCTTGCCCCCGGACTCGGACTCGCCCTTGTCCTCGGACTCGGCCTCGGTCGCCGTCCCGGCGGCGCCGGTCTCCCCGGATCCGCCGGCGTCGGGCTCCGGTGCCCCCGGGGCCCCCACGGGGGCACCGGGGACGCCCGGTGCCCCGGCCCCCTCGTGCTGCTGCTCGTGCTCGCTCATCTGGTCCGCCCGCTCCGTAGCGACCTCATGCGGCCGCGCCTTCTGCCCGGGGATGCCGGCCGTCGCGTCCCCGCTCCTCACGCCGGGCCTGGCCCCGCGCCGCGCTGTTTGTACAGGCTGATCGAGACCGTGCGGTCGTCGGCCACCGACGACTCCACCTTCCCGGCCAGCGCCGACAGCACCGTCCAGGCGAAGGTGTCCCGTTCGGGAGCACGGCCGTCCGTCGTCGGGGCGGAGACCGTCACGTCCAGCGAGTCGTCGACCAGCCGGAAGACGCAGCTGAGGACGGATCCGGGCACGGCCTGCTGGAGCAGGATGGCGCAGGCCTCGTCGACCGCGATCCGCAAGTCCTCGATCTCGTCGAGGGTGAAGTCCAAGCGCGCCGCGAGGCCGGCCGTGGCCGTACGCAGCACGGACAGATAGGCACCCGCAGCGGGCAGCCGGACTTCCACGAAGTCCTGGGTCCCGGGCTCGCCTGCGATCTGGGACACCCTCACCTCCAAGGTGGCACAAACTCATTCGGGGCTCGGGGGGAGAGGCCCCCGAACCGGGCGGTACGCAGGGGGCTGCGCAGTCCGCCGTGACGCTATCGCGATCCGTCCCGCCGTGTCGCCGTACGGTCCCCGACCCCGTCACGGCCCGTCACCCATGGTAGGCCCATGGGTGCGGACGGTGGGCGAAGGCCTGTGGACAACGGAACCGAGCGACCGGCGGAGGGGTGACGTACCCAAGCGGGAGCCCGTCGAACCGCGCGTCGCGCAACCGTCAGACGATCGCACCGTCCACGAAGCACCAGCGCCACCGCTCGCCCGGCTCGAAGGTCCGCATCACCGGGTGCCCGGTCGAGGAGAAGTGCGCCGTCGCGTGCCGCCCTGCCGAGGAGTCGCAGCACCCCACGTGTCCGCAGGTCAGGCAGAGCCGCAGCTGGACCGGATGCGTTCCGTCCGCCAGGCACTCGGGGCAGGTGTCGGTCAGCGGCGCCGGTTCGGGGCGCGGCAGTTCGGCAAGGTGCGGGCACTCGCTCATGATGGCCAGGTTACGTTGCCGTACGGGACGAGAGGGCGGGCGGGCGGGCATGGACGCACTGCAACTGGTGGGACTGGTGGCGGCGAGCGCCGCGATCGCGGGGGCGGCCCGCCGGACCCCGGTGCCCGCCCCGCTGCTCCTGGTCGCCGCCGGCCTCGCCGCCTCGTACGTCCCGGGCGTCCCCGACTACACGCTCGACCCGCACGTCGTGCTGCCGCTGATCCTGCCCCCGCTCCTCTACACGGCCGCCGTCGACTCCTCCTACCTCGACCTGCGGGCCAACGCCCGGCCCGTCGCCCTGCTCTCCGTCGGGTACGTCCTCTTCGCCACCGTGGCCGTCGGCTGGCTCGCGTACGTCCTCGTGCCCGACCTGCCGCTCACCGCCGCCCTCGTGCTCGGCGCGGTGATCGCCCCGCCGGACGCGGTCGCCGCCACCGCCATCGCCCGCAAGCTGGGCCTGCCGAACCGGATCACCACGATCCTCCAGGGCGAGTCCCTGGTGAACGACGCGACCGCGATCACCGCCTACAAGGTCGCCCTCGCGGCGGCCGTCGGCGAGGGCGTGAGCTGGGCCGGCGGGATCGGGGAGTTCGCGCTCGCGGCCGTCGGCGGCGTCGGCGTCGGCCTGGTCCTGATGGTCCCCATCCACTGGCTCCGCGTCCACCTGCGGGACTCCCTGCTCCGGAGCATCCTCTCGCTCCTCATCCCCTTCGTCGCCTACGCGGCCGCCGAGGAGGTCGGCGCCTCCGGGGTCCTCGCCGTCGTCGTGGTCGGCCTCTTCCTCGGCCACCGCGCCTGGCAGGTCGACTTCGCGACGCGGCTCCAGGACGAGGCCGTGTGGAAGATGGTGGCCTTCGTCCTCGAATCCGCCGTCTTCGCCCTGATCGGCCTCCAACTCCCGTACGTCGTCCAGGGGCTCGGCCGGTACGGCGTCGGCGAGGCGGCCGGGTACGCGGTCGGCGTCTTCGTCGCCGTGGTCCTCGTCCGCTTCGTCTGGGTCTATCCGGCGACCTTCCTGCCCCGGTGGCTTTCCGCCCGCGTCCGGGAGCGGGAGCCGGGGGTGGACTGGCGGGCTCCGCTCGTCGTCGGCTGGGCCGGCATGCGCGGAGTGGTCTCGCTCGCCATCGCCTTCTCCATTCCCGTCGTCGCCGACGGCGAGGAGTTCCCGGCCCGCAACCTGGTCCTCTTCCTCACCTTCACCACCGTGATCGGCACCCTGGTGGTGCAGGGCCTGACCCTGCCGCCCCTCATCAGGCTCCTGAAGCTCCCCGGCCGCGACCGGTACGCCGAGACGCTGGCCGAGGCGCAGGCCCAGAGCGAGGCCTCGCGGGCCGCCGAGGAGCGCCTCGACGCGCTGCTCGCGGACGAGCGCAACGCCCTGCCGCAGCCCCTCGCCGACCGGCTGCGCACCGTACTGGAACGGCGCCGCAACGCGGTCTGGGAGCGGCTCGGCTCGGTCAACGAGACCACCGGGGAGACCGCCGACGACACCTACCGGCGCCTCTCGGGCGAGATGATCGACGCCGAGCGGGAGGTCTTCGTGCGGCTCCGCGACGAGCGCCGGATCGACGACGAGATGATGCGCACCCTGCTCCGCCGCCTCGACCTGGAGGAGGCGGCCGCCTACCGCGAGGAGGCGGACGGCTGAACCCCGTCCGGGGCGCCCGTGACCACCGCCGCGATCCGGGTGCCCGCGGCGAACGCGCCCTCCTCGGCCAGGGTCACGAGACCAAGAAGCATTTTGGCCACATACAGTCGCTCGATGGCGAGTTCATGCCGTTCTTCGAAGTCCTGTGTGAACGCCTCCAGAGCCGGGGACACGCGCGCGTAGCCCCCGCCGTGGAAGCGCTCGTCCAGGGACCAGTCGCCGCGCGGGCCGCCGAACGCCGCCTTCTGGAGGGCGCGGACCTCCCCGCCCAGGAAGCCCCCCTTGAGGACCGGGAAGCCGAGGGCCCGCTGCCCGGGGGCGAGACCGGCCGCCAGACCGGCCAGGGTGCCGCCCGTGCCGCAGGCGACGGCCACCGCGTCCGCCGCCCCGGCGAGCTCCCGGCCCAGCTCCGCGCAGCCGTGCACGGCGAGCGCGTTGCTGCCGCCCTCCGGGACCACGTACGCGCCCGCGGGGGCGCGTTCCAGGAGCGCCGCGAGGACGGCGGGATCGTTCTTCGCGCGGTACGTGGCCCGGTCCACGAACTCCAGGCGCATCCCGTCCGCCGCGCACCGCGCGAGGGAGGGGTTGAGCGGGCGCCCGGCCAACTCGTCGCCCCGGACCACCCCGACCGTGGGGAAGCCGAGCAGCCGGCCGGCCGCCGCCGTCGCCCGCAGGTGGTTGGAGTACGCCCCGCCGAAGGTGAGCACGGGCCGCCCGGCCGCCGCGTCCAGGTTGAGCGCGAGCTTGCGCCACTTGTTGCCCGGCAGGTCCGGGTGGATGAGGTCCTCGCGCTTCAGGAGCAGCGTGAGGCCGCGCCTGGCGAAACGTTCGTCCTCCACCGGCTCCAGGGGCGAGGGGAGCCGGGGCCGCAGCCGGGAGAGGTCGAACGCGTTCACCGGGCCATTGTGCCGCCGGGCCGGGCGCGGGGCGGCGCAGGGCGGGCGGAGGCGCGCGATGGCGGAGGGCGGGCGGAGGCGGAGGGCGGCCGGAGGCGCGGCGGAGGGCGGGCGGAGGCGCGGGTCACCGCATCCGCTCGGCGATCCGCTCTCTCATGGAGGCCATCGTGAAGCCTCTCGGGTCCGACTTGCCCGGCTGCCACTCCAGGTGCCCGATGACCGACCGGTGGGTCCAGCCGTGCACCCGACACACGGCCGCGGCCGCCTTCGCGATGGCCTCCAGCTGCACCTTCGGCCACGGGTCCACGCCGTCCCCGAGGTTCTCGCACTCGAAGCCGTAGAAGTGCCGGTTGCCGTCCGTGGTGGCCTCGTCGTCCCGTGGCAGGCGCCGCTCGGCGATGACCGCCCGGAGCACCTCGTCGTCGCCGAGCCCGGCATGGTTGGCACGGCCGTGGCCGACGAGGTGGACCGTGCCGTCCTTGGCGATCACGCCGTGGCAGAGCGGCCCCGGCAGGCCCGCGTAGCCGTCCCGGCAGATGCGGACGGTGCCGGCGGTGCCCCGGGTCACGGTGTGGTGGATCATCACGCCGTGCACCGGGCCCCAGGGGCCCTTGTGGTTGCGGTTGTGGGTGCGCCAGTCGCCGACCTGGACGACCGCGAGGCCCTCGTCGCGCAGTGCCGTGAGGAACCTGTTCGCGGACATGGGCGCAGCCATGGCTGACTCCTTCCGGAGGACGGGTGGGGTTCCGGAGTACCGGAGTCCGCCCCTCCGTCGCCATCCGTTCGGACCGTGTGCGAGCCGATCCGGACAGGGGCCGGAGGGGCTGCCGTGGCTCGACTGTCCGGATGGAAAACCAGTGACATGCCCCGAAGATCTTCGAACAGTCCCACTCGATTGTGTAATGGCGCCGACACGCTGAGTACTGAAAGGCTTCTCTCGCAACTCAGTCATACGAGAGGGAGTTCCATGTCCGTAGGTTCGGTTGGCGACGAGGTCCTCGCGGAGCAGCAGGCGCCGCAGCAGAGTCTCGGCACCGCCGCCGCGCGGAACCTCGCCACGACCACCAAGTCGGCCCCGCAGATGCAGGAGATCACCTCCCGGTGGCTGCTGCGGACGCTGCCGTGGGTCCAGGTGCAGGGCGGCACGTACCGGGTGAACCGGAGGCTCAGCTACTCCGTGGGGGACGGGCGCGTCACCTTCGTCCAGACGGGCGAGCGCGTCGCGGTGATCCCCGCCGAACTCGGCGAACTCCCCGCCCTGCGCGGTTACGAGGACGAGGGCGCGCTGTCCGAGCTGGCGTCCCGCTGCACCCAGCGGGACTACGCGGCGGGCGAGGTCATCGCCGTCGCGGGCGCCCCCACGGACCGGGTGTACCTCCTCGCCCACGGCCGGATCGAGCAGATCGGCGAGGGGCCCTACGGCGACGAGGCCGTCCTCGGCGTCCTCGCCGACGGCGCCTACCTCGGCGAGTCCGCCCTGATCCGCGAGGACGCCACCTGGGAGTGGACCGCCCGCGCCGCCACCGCCTGCACGGTCCTGGAGCTCACCCGGGCCGACGTGCGCAACCTCGCGGACCGGGCCGGCTCGCTCGCCACCCACCTCGAGACCGTCGCCGCCCTGCCCGAGCAGCGCACCAACAAGTACGGCGAGGCCGCCATCGACCTCTCCGCCGGCCACGTCGGCGAGGCCGTCGTCCCGCACACGTACGTGGACTACGACGCCTCGCCCCGCGAGTACGAGCTGAGCGTCGCCCAGACCGTGCTGAAGGTCCACAGCCGGGTCGCCGACCTCTACAACCAGCCGATGAACCAGACCGAGCAGCAGTTGCGGCTCACGGTCGAGGCACTCCGCGAGCGCCAGGAGTACGAGCTGGTCAACAACAAGGAGTTCGGCCTCCTCTCCAACTGCGACTACGGGCAGCGGATCCAGCCCCACGACGGCGCTCCCGGCCCGGACGACATGGACGAGCTGCTCTCCCGCCGCCGGGGCTCGAAGATGTTCCTCGCCCACCCGCGCGCCATCGCCGCCTTCGGCCGCGAGCTCAACAAGCGCGGCCTGGTCCCCGAGACCATCGACATCAACGGCAACCGCATCCCGACCTGGCGCGGCGTGCCGATCTACCCGTGCAACAAGATCCCGGTCTCGGACGCCCGCACCACCTCGATCATCTGCATGCGCACCGGCGAGGCCGACCAGGGCGTGATCGGCCTGCACCAGACCGGCATCCCCGACGAGATCGAGCCCAGCCTCTCCGTCCGCTTCATGGGCATCGACGAGCAGGCGATCATCTCCTACCTGGTCACCGCCTACTACTCGGCCGCGGTCCTCGTCCCGGACGCGCTCGGCGTCCTGGAGAACGTCGAGGTCAGCCGCTGGCGCTGAGCCCGTGACGCCCGGGGGGCGGGGGAGTGGACCCTCCCGCCCCCCGGGCGCTCCCGGCCCGTCGCGGCGGACGACCGCCGTGCAGGACGCGAAGGAAGAGACCGTGACCATGACCAGCGCGGATGCCGCCACCGGCGGCCAGGGGGCCGTCAGGCTCCTGAACCGGACGCGGACGGCCGTCCAGCCCCAGCTCCGCTCGACCGTCGAGACCCTGCCCGGTTCCATACGGCGGGTGGCGATGTACCACTTCGGCTGGGAGCACGCCGACGGCAGCCCGGCCGCCGAGCAGGCGGGCAAGGCCATCCGGCCCGCCCTCGTCCTCGCCGCCGCCCGCGCGCTCGGCGCCGAGGAGTCCCGGGCCGTGAAGGCCGCGGCCGCGGTGGAGCTCGCCCACAACTTCACCCTGCTCCACGACGACATCGTCGACGGGGACCCGACCCGGCGCCACCGGCCCACCGCCTGGACGGTCTTCGGCGTCCCGGACGCGCTGATCGCGGGCGACGCGATGAGCGCGCTCGCCCTGCGGCTGCTCGCCGAGGACCCGCACCCCGCCTCGGCGGCCGCCTCCGCGCGCCTCGCCGCCTGTGTCATCGAGCTCTGCGCGGGACAGCAGGCGGACTGCGCCTTCGAGCGGCGCGGCCCGCGCGAGGTCTCCCTCGACGAGTGCGCGGCCATGGCCACCGCCAAGACCGGCGCGCTGCTCGGCTGCGCCTGCGCCCTCGGCGCGCTCTACGCCGGCGCGGGCGAGGAGGAGGTCGCGGCGATGGACGCCTTCGGCCGGGAGGCGGGGCTCGCCTTCCAGCTGATCGACGACCTCATCGGCATCTGGGGGGACCCGGAGCGCACGGGCAAGCCGGCCGGGGCCGACCTGGCCGCCCGCAAGAAGTCGCTGCCGGTGGTGGCGGCGCTCACCTCCGGGACCCCGGCGGGGGAGGAGCTGGCCGAGCTGTACTCCAGGCCGGCCCTCGACGCGGCGGGGGTGCGGGCGGCGGCGGACGCGGTGGAGCGGGCCGGCGGGCGCGACTGGGCGCAGGCCCAGGCGGCCGAGCGCATGGGCCGCGCCGTCGAGTACCTGGCACAGGCGGTTCCGGACCCGGCGGCCGCGGGGGACCTGCTCGCCCTGGCGGAGTTCGTCACCCGGCGCACGCGCTGAGTTCCGTCCCGGCGCCCGGGGCGGTCACGTCTCGGGGACGACGCGGGTGACCACGGTCTCGATCAGGGCGTCCAGGTTCCGCTCGCCGTGCAGGTCGGGGACGGTGAAGTGGTCGAGCAGCAGCCCGGTGAGGGCGAAGTAGAGCAGCCGGACCGTGTCCGCGTCCCCGGGCATGCCGGAGTCGAGGTGCAGCCGGATGTTCTCGTCGAGGTCGGAGCGGAGCACCCCGGTGAGCCGGCTCCGCAGCTCGGGACGGCGCACGGCCTCCAGCCGCAGCTCGAAGAGCCCCAGGTAGCAGGCGCGTTCGGCTGCCATGCGCCGGGCGAGCCAGCGCATCAGCTCGACCACCAGCTCCCTGCTGGGCGCGGGCCGCACGGCGGTGTCGACGGAGTCGGGGGCCGGGGTCAGCCGGACGAAGATCCGGTCGGCGACCTGGGAGAGCAGCAGGTCCCGGTCGCTGAAGTAGTTGGACGAGGTGCCCGTGGGGACTCCGGCCCGGGTGTCGACCGCCCGGAAGGTCAGACCGCGGGCGCCTTCGTCCGCCAGTACCTCGATCGCGGCGTCGAGCAGGGTCGTACGGCGTTCCGGGTTTCTCGCCACGTGGGGCTCCCTCCGTGCTGAGCGTGTGCGCATCGACGATAGGGCTTGCGCAACCACTACAAGTGAAGCACTATAACTGTCGTGGTTGCGAAAGCGGCCATGTCCGAGCCCCCGAAGGAAGAGGACCGGTTTGCGCAAGCTCACCTACTACATCGCCTGCACCATCGACGGCTTCATCGGCGACCCCGAGGGCGACGCCACCTCCATGTACAAGTACGTGGACGAGGCGTACCTCCGGTGGATGAACGCCGCATACCCGGAGACGGTCCCCACCCAGGGTCGGGAGGCCCTCGGCATCGACAACCCCAACGAGCGCTTCGACACCGTGATCCAGGGGATGGGGTCGTACCGGCTCGCCCTGGACATCGGCGTCACCAGCCCCTACAACCACCTGCGCGAACTCGTCGCCACCCGCTCCCTGGCCGAGTCGCCCCACCCGAACGTCGAGCTGATCCCCGACGACCTCGTCGGCCGCGTCCGCGAACTCAAGGCCGAGGAAGGCCCGCTGGACATCTGGCTCTGCGGCGGCTCCACCGTCGCCGGTGAACTCGTCGACGAGATCGACGAACTGATCATCAAGACCTATCCGCAGGTGTACGGCACCGGCATGCCGATGTTCGGCGCCGGTTTCGAGCCCCGGGACTTCGAACTGGACGACGTCCAGGCCTTCGACAACGGCGTGCTCGTCCGCCGGTACTCCAGGAAGCGGTAGCGCCCGCCTACGGAGGCGGGCTCGGGCGGGCCGTCCTACCCTGGAGACATGGATGACGAGGCGTCTCGCACGTCGCGGGACCCGCTCGCCGAGCACCCCTGCCCGGCCTGCGGCGGACCGCGCGCCACGCTGGCCACCCGGCACAAGGTCCTCGGGGCCTGGGTGCCGGAATGGACGGTGCAGCCCTGCCGCGACCCGGAATGCCGGCTCTCCGAGGAGCACGAGGGTGCGGGTCACGGCGCCACGGGTAACAAGGGCGCGGGGCACGGGGGTGCGGAAGCCGCGACACCGCACGTGACCGGCAAGGGCGCCGAGACCGGGAGAAGTCCGGCCCCGGGGTGACCGGACGCGCGGTGGAGCCGGTCATACCGCTACAGTCCGCGCATGTCATCGGAGTCGACGGAAGTCTGGACCGGCTGGTACCGGGACCGCAGCGGCGCGGAAGCGATCGTCATCACGGCCGACGGGCGCCATGTGGCCGTCCGGATCAGGGGGACCGAGTACGCGGGCGAGAGCTTCGCCGGACTCGCCGCCGCGGACGGACAGGCCCTCACCGGCTGTGTCCTGGAATGGGACCTGCCGCTCCCCGTCGTCGTGGACGGTGTCTCCCAACCGGCCACGCTGAGCTGTCTGCTGACGCTCGGCGAGCGTCCCGACCTCAGCCTCGCGCTGCACTACGGCGGCGCCGCCTTCGAGGCGTGCGTCGCGGGGGGCGACTTCGCGGGAGCCCTCGACCGGGTCCGGCGCCAGCTGCCGCCCGGCGCGGACTTCGGCCGCCGGCTCCTCCAGCCGGCCTGACGGGCCGCGAGCCCCGGGAACGGCGACGGGGACAGCGACGGGAACGGCGGCGCCCGGGGAGGGACGCCGCCGCCGTGCTCGTACCCCTGGCGCGTCAGCCCTTGAAGGCCGAGGCGAGGCCGTAGCGCCACAACTGGTCGACGCGCGCCCGCTCCTGCGCGTTCGGCTGGGCGTTCCGGCAGGACGTGCCGGGGCCGCCGCCCGACATCAGCTCGCTGCACGGACCGCTGTAGCGGTCCGGGAGGCCGAGGACGTGCCCGGTCTCGTGGGCGGTCACCCGGGTCGAGTCGTACTGCTGGTTCTGCCGGTAGTCGAGGAAGATGTAGCCGCCGCCGTGGCCGTCGGTGCTGGCGTACGAGCCGCGGGAGTCGTTGCCCTCGTAGTAGCGGAAGTCGGGGTTGCTGCCCTCGACGAGCCGGACGTTCACCACCGAGCTGTTCCATATCTGGGTCGAGCGGGCGATCTGGGTGCGGAAGCTCGGCGCGTTGGCGGCGTTGTAGACGACGGTGACGGCGGCCGCGCCGGGAGCGGCGGCCCGCTTCTTCGCCACCGACTTCACGACGGCGTCGAAGAAGGCCTGGTTGGCCTTGGCCTCCTCGACCGAACCGGCGTACGCCACCTTGGCGTTGGCGGGGGACACGGCCCGGTCGTCGGGCGCGGCGGCGGCGGGCGACGCACCGAGGGAGGCGGCGAGACCGACGCCGAGGGCGGCGGTCAGCGCGGAGGTGAGGACCTTGGAACGAAGCATGGGGGGCTCCTCCTGTGTGGGGTTGGGGAGAGTCTGGGGGGAGCCGGGACGCGCGGGGATGATGTCAACCGCCGATAGCCCCACCGCATCACCTTCCTTCCCTCCGTCAACGACCTTGGAATGAAAGGTGATTGAGGGGTTCCGGGTATCTGGTGCGACTCAGGGAGCCGCCCTACCCTCGGGGCATGGAGCTGGAGGTGAGACATCTGCGCGCGCTCTGCGCCATCGCGGACGCGGGCAGCCTGCACAAGGCGGCACGTCAACTGGGCATGAGCCAGCCCTCGTTGACCACCCAGCTGCGCCGGATCGAGAACTCCCTGGGCGCCGAGCTCTTCTCGCGCGGCCGCACCGGCTGCCGCCCCACCCCGCTCGGCCGCTCGCTGCTCAGCCGGGCCCGCCCCCTGGTCGCGGACATGGCCGCGCTCGTCACCGAGACCCGGGCCGCGGCCGCCCGCACCGGCGGCTCCGGACTCCGCGTCGGCTCCACCGCCAGCCGGGCGCTCCCCGGCTGGCTGCGCCGCCTCCGCCAGCGACTGCCCGGCACCGAGGTCGGCCTGCGGGTGGACGTATCCGCCCACGCGCTGCTCCGCATGGTCGCCGCGGGCCAGCTCGACGTGGCCTTCGTGCACGAGGTGGAGGGCTGCCCCCTACAGGTCCCCGAGGGGCTCACGGGACGGGTCCTGGTCGCCCGCGAACCGCAGTTCGTCTCCATGGCCCGCGACCACCCGGCCGCCGCCCGGCCCGTCGTGGACCTCACCGACCTCGCCGACGACCACTGGATGGTCGACCCGACCATCGACGGCGAATGGGACGGCCTGCGCCGGGTCCTGCACGCCGCCGGCATCGACCCGCCGCTGCTGCACGGCGACTACCACACGGCCGCCTCGCTCATCGTCCTCGGCGAGGCCGTCGCCCCCTGCCAGCCGACCTCGGGCCCGCGCGAGGACATGGCCGTCCGCCCCCTGCGCGGCGACCCCCTGGCCGTCCGCCTCCTCCTCTACGCGCGCCCCGGCGCCCCCCTGGACGTCCTGTACGCGGAACTCGCCGCCGCCTACCGCGAGGCGGCCCTGCGCGCGGCCCCGTACCGCGAGTGGTTACGGGGGCAGGGGGCGGCGGCGGGCCTGTCGGTGGGACCGTGCCTGACGCCGGTGTGAACTGTCGGTGGGACCGTGCCTGGCGCCGGTGTGAACGGACGCGGCCGCGCCCCGGAAATCCCCGGCCCGACCGCCGTGCGCCGACGCACACTCTCCGGATGATCACCCTGCACCCGGTCCTGGAGATCCGCTCCACCGCGGGCTTCGACCTGTGGCCGGTGGCGGCCCTCGCCCCGTACGGCCTCGTGCCCCTGAACGGCGATCTGACGCCGGCCGGGGTCGGCACCGCCGTCATGAGCATCGCGAAGGCCGACGACGTCGAGGCGGAGGACGGGCCACGAAGGCCGTCGGACCCGCCGGGGCCCTTACTCCACGGCCTGCTCGCCCTGGACGACCTCTTCGTCCCCGGTGGCCTCCGGGTGACCGACACGGCGACCGGCGTCGTCCTGTCACCGGGCTGCCGCAACGGCCTGGAAGAACGCGGCGACCGGTCGGCGACCGTCGACGGCGACGGCCCGGCCTCCTTCGGCCACGACCCCTCCCCGGTGGCCGAACGGATCGGCGACCGGGTCCGCCTCACCGCCGACGCGGACCGCGAGGACGGCCCGGTGATCGACCTCCCCCTCACCGACCTGCGCCGTCTCCTCGCCACCGCGGAACACGACCTGAGGGCCTTCCTCCACCCGGCCGCCACCTGGACGACCACCCACCTGCCCACTCACGCGCCCCGGCTCCACGGGGCCCTCGCCCGAGCCCTCGACCTGCCCGGCTGATCCCCCGCCACTCGGCGGGAACCGTCCACTCCACGGGCAGGTCGAGGCTCTCGGGGGCGTGCCCGGTGCCGCGGTGCCGAGGAACATGCCTCCGGCACCGCCGGACCGGCGACGGGCGGGGCACGGCCTGATAGCCTGCGCTCTTCGCCGGGCACCCGGACGGAGTCCCCCGGCAGGTCTTCATGTCTTGTTCCGAGCAGCTCACGACGGCTCTCGAAAAATTGGATCGCGCCTTCGCCCAGGAAGAGCCCTTCCCCGTCACGGGATGCACCTACTGCTACGGCGATCGGGACTTCGCGCTGCTTTCCGGGCCGCTGGACCTCGTGGACGACGACCTGGTGACGTCGGTCGCCGCGGAGGTCCCGGACCACTGGGGCGACTTCCCCCGTCTCTACCGCCGCCTGACCCCGCGCATCGTCCGCCGGCTCGTCACCGGCCAGCTCCACGTCGACGAGGAGCTCGTCGCCTCGCGCCTGGTCCAGGCGGACTGGACCACCTGGGACGCACCCCTGGTGGAGGCCCTGCGGGATGTCTGGTCCGCCTGGTGGGAGAGCACGCTGCGTACGCCCTCCAGCCCCGTGCCCGTCACGAAGACCCTCGCCGTCGTCACCGTGACCACCGGCGGCATGCGCCCCTGGCTGGACACCTGGGCCGCGACCCGCACCCCGGCCGCCGACGAGCAGTTGGCGTACCTGGTCGACGACGTGATGTTCGAGGTCGACGTCACCGACCTGCGCATGGGCTTCTACGACGATTACGAAGCCTCCGCCGAGCTGCTGCCCTGGCTCCTCACCGACGTGCGCGACCGCGTCAGCGACGCGCGCCTCGACGACCCCCTGATCCACGAATACCTCCGGACGGCCGCCCGGCACCCCGGCTGACCTCCCACCGGCCTCCCGAAACCCCCGAGAAGGGCGGGGGCTTCGCCCCCCCGCTGGCCGGCCGGGTCGGCTGCCCGGGGGAACGCGACCGCGTCGATGCCCGGCCGGCAGGCGCTCCCGCCGTCCGGACCGACGACGGCGTCACCGGCCCCAGGACGATCACGGCGAAGGCGGCCGGGCGCCGGAGACCGGGCTGAGCGGCGAAGGTGCTGTGCTGGAGGCCGTGGGCCGCGTACCAGTTGGCGGCGAGGTCGGTCGCCATGACGGCGCAGGCGAGGTCGATCCCCCGGCGCCCGCCCCGGAGCGGGAACACGGCGGCGAGCACGTCGAACAGCGCCAGCGGCGACCAGTAGAGGTTGAGCCACCCCGGCGCCCAGACGTACGGGCGCAGACCGTGCCGGAGGAGGTCGGCGACATGGGCGGAAGCCCCGACGAAGAGCAGGACGGCCGCGATGCCGCAGGTCGACACGGCCACCCGGCGCGGGGCGCGGCGCGCCCATCCGGTCACGTCGCGGATCGTCTCACCTGTCGACGCGGCCCGTCAGGCCGTCGGTACGCGACGGCGTCCGCGGCCCGCTGAAGACGACCGCACCCGGCCCGCGATGGACGCCGTACTCGGCGGCCTGCGGACCGGGTGCGGTCGGCCGGGCGGCGCGCCCGCGAAAGTGCGGGTCGGGTCGCCCGGAGGGAGATCAGGCCTTCTTCGTCTCCTAGTAATGGGCCGGGTCGGTGACCTGCGGGGATCTTCCCTATGGGCTGTTGAACTGGCCTTTTGCTGATGGCTGGCGATGGGTCGAGATGGTCCCGATCGGGTGTTCTGCGGACTGCGTGCGGACTGCGCGTTCGGGACGTACGAAGCGTCTTGACCTGAAACTTCGATTGTTGGGGCGCTGTCAGTGAGCCTTTTCAGCGTTGCCTCTCCAGGGTGAGGATCGCGGCGGTGATCGCGCTGAGGCGGGTTGGGCTGCAGCGGGCGTGGCGGAGGATTCGCC
>NZ_LGEG01000272.1 GCF_001280125.1 Streptomyces sp. NRRL F-6492 | reverse complement strand
GGCCCGGCCCCCCTCCGCCCCGCCCCCGACCGGGCGCGCGCCGGGCCCTCAGCGCCCACCGCCCGCGCACCGGGCGCCCCGCCACGCGTACAGGGCCGTGCCCGCGGCGAAGACGGCCGCCGCCGCCGTCCACGCCCCGCCCTGCGGGCCCGGCCGGGTCACCCAGGCCCACCAGTCCGCCGCGCCGCCCGTCCCGACCGGGGCAGCCAGGGGGACCGCACCCGTGTAGAGGGCGGGCGGGAGCCAGCTCAGGCGGGCGCCGACGAGGGCGGCGGACGCCGCCGCCGCGCCCACCAGGCCGAGGGTGTTGCGGACGGCCGCCGGCGCGCCGAACTCCGCCGGGTGGCCGGGCACGGCGAGGGCGAGGAGGAGCGCGGCGAGCGCGGCCGGGACGAGGAGGTGGGCGAGCCGGCGCGGCCACCACGCGCGGACCGCCGTCCGGTCCAGCTCGTCGCTCGGCGTGCGCAGACAGGTGCCGATGGCGGCCGCCGCGAGCAGCGGGCCGAGGACGACGACCGGGAGCCGGTCCGAGGGACCGGAACCGGGGAGCGTTTCCAGCCACCGGGCCGCCCAGGCGGCGGCCGCCGCCGTACCGGCGAGGGCGGCGAACGCGCCGGGCAGGGCGCGGGAACGGGCGTAGAGACGGAGGGGGGAGAGGGGCTTCACGGGACCGGCACCCCGTCCGGGTCGCAGGGGTCGGCCGCCAGGTAGCGGGTCAGGTAAGCCCGTTGCGCGGCGGGGGACTTGGCGCGGAGCCGGTCGATGTACGGCTGCGCGTCGGCGGTGTCGGTGCCGTAGTCCCCGGGGGTCGGCGCCAGCCACTCGGTGACGGCGAGATGGACGGTGCTCGCCCGCTCGGCGGTCGGGCCCGTGAAGGTGCCCGTCTCGCAGGTGGCCGAGAACAGCCAGTTCACCGCCGAGTTCCGGTACAGATCGGGGCGGGTGAGCCGACTGCGGGCCGAGTCCTCCCAGGGGTCGGGCAGTTCGACGTCGCCGGGGCGCGTCGCTCCGTACGGTCCGGTCACCCAGCGGACGGGGGCGCCGGGCAGTCCCGTGAGACGCGCGTTCAGCGGGGCGAGGGCCGCCGACACCTGCGGCAGCAGCTTCGCGTCCAGGGCCGTCAGGCACACCTGCGGGGTGCCGTCGTCGCAGACCGGCCGGGCCAGGGCCGGGTCCGGGCGCCACGGCCCCTCGCCCGGCGGCAGGCGCAGGATCAGGGACGCGGCGGCGACCGCGACGGCCAGCGGGACCAGGGCGAGCGTCCGCGGCCGGGCCGGGCGCAGGCCGTGCGCGAGGAGCGCGGCGAGCGCGAGCCCTGCGGTCCACGCCATGGACACCGGGGCGTACCACCACACCGGCCGGTCCCAGTAGGACACGTGCTCGCCGGCCGGGCCGAGCCAGCGCGTGGAGTTCTCCGCGTACGCGGAGAGGAGAAGCCCCACGTACCCGACGATCCCCAGGAGCGGGGCGGCGAGCCGCCACCGGACCAGACGGCCGACGACGTGGCCGAGCGCGCCGGAGGCGGCGAGGGCGACCGCGTCGGCGGCGAGCAGTTCGAGGAAGGGGCGGCCCGTGGAGACGTACGGCCAGGTCGTGAGCAGGCAGACGGCGTCGGCGAGGAGCAGCGCGGCGGCGGGCCAGAGGGCGGACGGGGCGACCGCGACGAGCAGCCGGCGCAGGAGAGGGCGGGGGACGGACTCCCACAGCTCGGCCGTGCCGCGCCGCCGGTCCCGGCCGCCCTGCCGGCAGCCCGCCGCGAGCGCGAGGGGCACGCAGAACACGCCGGTGGTGATGTGCAGCAGGTTCGTGGTGTCGGCCCACCGGCCCTGCCAGCCCCCCTTGCCGTACATCGCCACCAGCATGACGGCCAGGACGGCGGCGCCGGTCCAGGGCCCGAGTCCGCGCCGCAGCTCGGTCCGGAGCGGGGGGACGGGCCGGGGCCCTCCCGTACGGGACGGGGTGAGGAGGGCGGTCACAGGAGGGCCTTTCCCGTACGGGGGCGGGACCCGGAGGAACGGGGAGAACGCGGGCGGGTTCCGGACGGCCGGACACGGGAGGCGGTCGTCACCGGAGGGCCCCCGCCCCGGCGCCCGTGCGGGAGCGGTGGGCGCGCAGCGCGGCCGTGTAGCCGCGTTCCACCGCGCTCGTCGTGGGGTCGGCGGCCCCGTCCGGGGTCCCGCCGAGCGCCGTGAGCTCCGCCGTCGTGCCCCGGAAGGCGAGCCGGCCCGCCTCGATCAGGGCGACCTCGGAGCAGGCCGCCGCCACGTCCTCGACCAGGTGCGTCGAGACCACCACCGTCGCCTCCGCGCCGAGCTCCCGCAGCAGGGCGCGGAAGTCGACCCGCTGCTCCGGGTCGAGACCGGCGGTCGGCTCGTCGAGCAGCAGCAGCCCGGGGTCGTTCACGATGGCCTGCGCGATGCCCGCGCGCCGGACCATCCCGCCCGACAGGGTCCTCATCCGGGCGTCGATCCGGTCGGCGAGCCCGACCCGCCGCACGGCCCGCTCCACGGCGGCCGGGGCCCGGTCGGCCGGCAGCTCCTTGAGCCAGGCCACGTACCCGACGAACTCCCGGACCGTGAAGGCCGGGTAGAAGCCGAACTCCTGCGGAAGGTAGCCGAGCCGGCGCCGGATCACGGTGCGCTCGCGGTGGTGCGTGGCGTCGCCGCCGAGGAGCTCCACCCGGCCGGAGGCGGGGGCGGCGACGGTCGCGAGGACCCGTATGAGCGAGGTCTTCCCGGCCCCGTTGGGACCGAGCAGGCCGTGCACGCCGGGACCGAGGGACAGGTCGAGCGCGTCGAGCGCGAGGGTGCGGCGGTGCCGGACGGTCAGTCCGGACACCGCGACGGCGGTCGGTGGGTTCACCGGGACTCCAGGTGGTCGAAGGAACGGCGGCGCAGGGCGAGGAGGGCCGCGCAGGCCAGCGCGGCGGCGGCCCAGGCCCCCTGCGCGGCGGGGCCGGTGACGTACGGGGCGACGCCGGCGGCGTCCGGGGCCCCGGACAGGGGGCGCGCGACGGCGAGCAGCCATCCGCCGCCGAGCGTCGCGGCCGCCGCCCGGCAGCCCGCGAACGAGCCGAGGGCGAGCGCGGCCAGGGTCAGGGCGAGGCCCGGAAGGAGCCAGGCGGCGGCCCCCGGCGACCCGGCCGCCGCCGGCAGCAGGGCCCCGCACGCGGTCAGCAGCGGGACGCACACGGCGAGCACGGCGGCCGTGCGGGTGAGCAGCAGCCGCAGCCCGCCGGACGGGGTCGCGGCGGTGATCTCGTGCAGCGGGTCGGCGTGCCGTCCGTAGGAGACGGCGACCCCGGCGAGCGGCAGGACGGGGGAGACGGCCAGCAGCCAGCTCCGCGCGCCCTGGACCCCGGCCCCGTGGGCGAGCCCGAACGCCCCGCCGACGACGAGGGCCACGGCCGCCAGCCAGGGGCCGCGCAGCGCGGGCCCGGCGGACCACCAGAGCCGCGCCCACCGCCCGAGGGGGCCGGGGACGGGCTCCTCCGGGGCGATGGCGGTCAGGAGCTCCGCCCGTACGGAGGCGAGGACCGGGCCCGCGGCCCCGGCCCGGACCGCCGCCGAGACGCGGGAGGCGCAGGCCGCGCAGGACTCGACGTGCTTCTCCAGGGACCAGGCGTCGGTCTCGGGGGCGGTGCCCGCCGCGTACCGGGCGGCCAGGGCCCCGGTGACGTGCCAGGAGGGCGTCGTGCGGCGGCTCATGCGGTGCCTCCCAGGGGGTGCGGGCCCCCGGCGCGCCCGGCCGCGAGGGCGGCGCGCAGCTCGCGGCGGGCGCGCAGGGCGCGGGTCTTGACGGTGCCCTCGGGGATGCCGAGCAGCCGGGCGGTCTCCCGGGTCGTGAGGCCGTCGACGACGGTGGCGCGCAGGACCTCGGCGAGCTCGGGCGAGATCCGGTCGAGGGCGGCGCCGACCTCCCCGTACTCCAGGCCCGCGAGCACCCGGTCCTCGGCGGACGGCGCGGGGGCGGCGGGCTCCGGCGGCGCGGCCGAGGCCCGTTCGGCGCGGGCCCCGGCCCGCTGCGCGTCCACCAGGCGCCGGACGGCGATCACCCAGAGCCAGCCCCCGGCCTCGCCCCGCCCCCGGTGTCCGGCGGCCGAGCGCCAGACCGTGACGAAGGTGTCCTGGAGGACCTCCCGCACGGTCTCCTCGTCCGGGCAGCGCCGGGCGAGCCGGGCGTGCAGCCAGCCGGCGTGCCGGTCGTAGAGCACGGCGAGCGCCTCGGCGTCCCCCCGGGCGACCGCGCGCAGCAGCGCGGCGTCGTCCTCGTCGCCCCCGGAGGGGCCTCCCCCCACGGGGCGCGACAGTCTCACGCCCTCTCTATCGCGGGCGGACCCCGGTTCGGTTCACGGCCCCGGGAAACCGCGGGCCGGGGCGGCCTCAGGGGCTCGTGGGCGGCCCGCCCTCCGGGAGGGCGTCGAAGACGCGCCGGAGCGCGGGCGGCCGGTCGCCGTCGTCCGCGACGACCACGCGGTGGCGGTGGGTCACCTCGTACTGGAAGCCGTCGGCGATCGGGCGTCCGGTCGGCCGCGCCGGGACGAGGGCGAACGCGGGGTCCTCCAGGGCCGCGCGCAGGGCGGCGGCCTCGGCGGCGGTCTGCCGGCCGGTCCGGGGCGGCTTGTCGCCGGAGCGGATCGTCCACTCCCCGTTCCGGTGGACGACGAGCCGGTTCCGGACACCGGCGAAGCCGCCGGTGACGACCACCTGGACGAGCACCTCACCGGGCCGGGGGTCCTGCCGGGGAGCCTCCGGCGCGGTCGGGGAGCCGGGGGTGCCCGGGGTCGTGGTGGTGCCGGGGGTGCCCGGCCCGGTCGGGGTGCTCGGCCCGGTCGGAGTGCCCGGCCCGGTCGGGGAACCGGGCGTGCCCGGGGTGTCCGTTCCGGCCGGGGTGCCGGGGGCGCCGGGTGCCGGCGGGGATCCGGCGCCGTTCCCGGAACCGGAGCCCGACCCGCAGCCGGTCGCGCCGCCCGCCAGGACCGCCGCGAGCAGCAGGGCCCCGTACCGCCTTCCCCATGCGCCTCTCCTCATGGGAGGAGCATGCCCGGCGGAGCGCCCCGGCGCAGCCGGACGGCGAGGTTCCGCCACCCGGAGGGCTCAGGCCTCCCCCCGTACGACGCCGGTCAGCGGCCCCCGGTACTCCCAGCCCAGCGCGCCGTAGAGCTGTCGGCCGTCCGTGGTCGCGGAGAGCACCCCGGTCGCGGCGCCCGCCTGGGCGGCGGCGGCCTCCAGGGTGAGCATGACGTTCGAGCCGAGGCCCCGGCGCCGGTGCGCCGCGTCCGTCTCGATCTGGTCGGCGACGGCGGTGGCGCCGGTCGGGGCGATCCGCCCCCGGGCGGCGGGGGTGCCGTCCGGGGCGAGGATCCGGACGTGGACGACGCCGTCCCGGGTCTCGACGGTCCGGGCGTACCCCTCGGGCGGCGGGGGCCGGACGCCGGGGTCCAGCGCCTTGACCATCATGAAGCCGGGGTCGTCGGGGATCGTCCACCCCTCGGTGATCCACGGCGCCACCTCCTCGGCGTCCGCCATCACCTTGAGCCGGCTGTACGGCTCGGTGAGCCGCTCGCAGAGCGCGCCGACGGTGGCCGCGTCGGGGGCGGGCAGCACGTGCCGCAGGACGTGCCGGGGGAGGCCCACGTCGATCCGGTACCCCCAGGGCCGGTCGACGGCGGCCGGGGTGCCCCGGGAGACGGTCCAGCCCTCCACCCAGGCCGCTGTAATGGCTCGCATATCCATGGGGGTATTACAGCGGTCGTTCGGGGGTATGTGTGGCGGTGATCGCTCAGAGCGAACGGGCGTCCGGGAACATCGGCAGGCTCACAAGCATTGAGTCCATACAGCTCAACTTGACTGCCGAAAGGGAGATCATGGCTTCCGAGTCCATGGCGTCCGCGCCGCTCACCCTGCCTGTGCTGCCGCTCGACGACGAGGTCGTGCTGCCCGGAATGGTGGTGCCGCTGGACCTGTCCGACAACGACGTGCGGGCCGCCGTCGAGGCCGCCCAGGCCGCCGCGCGGCCCGGCGGGGGAAAGCCGCGGGTGCTGCTGGTGCCCCGGGTCGACGGGACCTACGCCGCCACCGGCGTCCTCGGGACCGTCGAGCAGGTGGGACGCCTGTCCGACGGCGACCCGGGCGCGCTCGTGCGCGGACGCGACCGCGTCCGCATCGGCGCCGGTACGACCGGCCCCGGCGCCGCCCTGTGGGTCGAGGGCACCGCCGTCGAGGAGATCCTGCCCGACCCGCTGCCCGGCTCCGTGACCGAGCTGGTCAAGGAGTACAAGGCGCTGGCCACCACCTGGCTCAAGAAGCGCGGCGCCTGGCAGGTCGTCGACCGCGTCCAGCAGATCGACGGCGTCGGCGCCCTCGCCGACAACTCCGGCTACTCGCCCTTCCTGACCGTCGCCCAGCGCATCGAGCTCCTGGAGACCGCCGACCCGGTCGCCCGCCTGCGCCTGGCCACCGCCCAGCTCCGCGAGCACCTCGCCGAGCAGGACGTCGCCGAGACCATCGCCAAGGACGTCCAGGAGGGCGTCGACAAGCAGCAGCGCGAGTTCCTGCTCCGCCGCCAGCTCGAAGCCGTCCGCAAGGAGCTCCGCGACCTCAACGGCGAGGCGGAGGGCGACGAGTCCGACGACTACCGCGCCCGCGTGGAGGCCGCCGACCTGCCCGAGAAGGTGCGGGAGGCCGCCCTCAAGGAGGTCGAGAAGCTGGAGCGGTCCAGCGACCAGTCCCCCGAGGGCTCCTGGATCCGCACCTGGCTCGACACGATCCTCGAACTGCCCTGGAACGAGCGGACCGAGGACCGGTACGACATCCGGGGCGCCCGCGCCGTGCTCGACGCCGAGCACGCGGGCCTGGACGACGTGAAGGAGCGGATCACCGAGTACCTGGCGGTGCGCAAGCGGCGCGCCGACCGCGGGCTCGGCGTGGTCGGCGGCCGCCGCGGCGGGGCCGTCCTCGCCCTCGTCGGCCCGCCCGGCGTCGGCAAGACCTCCCTCGGCGAGTCCGTCGCCCACGCGATGGGCCGCGAGTTCGTCCGGGTCGCCCTCGGCGGCGTCCGGGACGAGGCGGAGGTCCGCGGCCACCGCCGCACCTACGTCGGCGCCCTGCCCGGCCGGATCGTCCGCGCGATCAAGGAGGCCGGGTCCATGAACCCGGTGGTCCTGCTCGACGAGATCGACAAGGTCGGCTCCGACTTCCGCGGCGACCCCGCGGCGGCGCTCCTCGAAGTCCTCGACCCGGCGCAGAACCACACCTTCCGCGACCACTACCTGGAGGTCGAGCTCGACCTCTCCGACGTGGTCTTCCTGGCCACGGCGAACGTCCTGGAGTCCATCCCGGAGGCCCTCCTCGACCGCATGGAACTGGTGCGGCTCGACGGCTACACCGAGGACGAGAAGGTCGTCATCGCCCGCGACCACCTGCTGCCCCGGCAGCTGGAGCGGGCGGGCCTGGAGTCCGGCGAGGTCGTCCTGGAGGAGGCGTCGCTGCGGAAGCTGGCCGGCGAGTACACCCGCGAGGCGGGCGTCCGCACCCTGGAGCGGGCGCTCTCCCGGCTGCTGCGGAAGATCGCGGCCCAGCACGAACTGGGCGACCGCGAGCTGCCGTTCACGGTCCGCCCGGAGGACCTGCGGGAGCTCATCGGGCGCCCGCACCACGTGCCCGAGTCGGCGCAGGACCCGGCCGAGCGCCGAACGGCCGTGCCCGGCGTCGCCACCGGGCTCGCGGTGACCGGCGCGGGCGGTGACGTCCTCTTCGTGGAGGCCTCCCTGGCCGACCCGGAGACCGGCGCCGCGGGGCTCACCCTCACCGGACAGCTGGGCGACGTGATGAAGGAGTCGGCGCGGATCGCGCTCTCCTTCCTCCGCTCGCACGGCGCGGAGCTGGAGCTGCCCGTCACCGGCCTCAAGGACCGGGGCGTGCACATCCACTTCCCGGCGGGCGCCGTCCCCAAGGACGGGCCGAGCGCGGGCGTCACCATGACGACCGCCCTCGCCTCCCTGCTGAGCGGCCGGCTCGTCCGCACGGACGTGGCCATGACCGGCGAGGTCTCCCTCACCGGCCGGGTCCTGCCGATCGGCGGCGTGAAGCAGAAGCTGCTCGCCGCGCACCGGGCGGGCATCACCACGGTCGTGATCCCCAAGCGGAACGAGGCCGACCTGGACGACGTCCCGGCCGAGATCCTGGAGAAGCTGGAGGTCCACCCCGTGACGGACGTCCGGCAGGTCCTGGAGATCGCCCTCGCCCCGGCGGAGGTGCCGGTGGGCGTGGCCGCGTAACCCCTGGTCGGGAGCGGGGTGTTCCCTCGGGGGGCACCCCGCTCCGGCATGCCCGGACGCCGGCCCGGGGGCGGGTCCGCGATGTCAGTCCCGGCTGTCATGATCGTACGCATGAACGAAGACGCCTTCTGGGCTCTCATCGACGAGTTGAGCGGCCGCCCCGGCACCCGGGACGAGCGGCTGGAGTGGCTGGAGGGGGAGCTGCTGCGGCGACCGGCCGAGGAGAGCGTGGCGTTCCAGACGCGCCTGGAGAAGGCGTGCGGGGCGGCCGACACGCGCGCGGTGTGGAAGGCGGCGAACCGGATCGAGGGCGGCGCCTGCACGGACGACGGCTTCCACTACTTCACGCTCTGGCTGGTGGGCCAGGGACGGAAGGTGTACGCGTCGGTGCTCGCCGACCCGGACGCGCTGGCCGACGTGTCCGACGTGCGGGCGCTCGTGGGGCGGCACCACGACGAGTGGGACGACGACGAGTGGCCCGAGTGGGAGGAGCTCGACTACGTCGCCCAGGACGCGTACGACGAGCTGACCGGCCAGGAGGACGACGACGGGGAGGAGTTCCTCGACGCGGTGGAGGCCGCCGAGGAAGCGGACGAGGCCGCCGACGACGAGGGGGAAGAGGACGGGGAGCGCGGGGCGTCCGGGCCGGAGGGGTTGGCCCTGCCCCGGCTCACCGCCCTCTTCCCGCTCGGGCCGTCCGACTCCTAGGGGCCGCCCGGCCCGGTCGGGCCGGGGGCGCCCCGGGTGACGCGTGGGGTGCGTCAGGAGGCGGACGTGTTCCGGCGGCGGCCCAGGAGCAGGCTGCCCGCCGCGAAGGCGGCGAGGGCGCCCGCGCCCGCGAGGGCCGGCGTCAGGGGGGAGGAGGTCCCGGCGGCCTCGGCGGAGAGCGCCGGGGGCAGCTCGTCGCCGCCGTGGCCCGCGTGGCTCACGGTGGACAGGGCGGCGCCCGCCGCGATCCCCGCCTCGGTGGGGGCCTTCGCCGGGGCCCCTGCCTTGGCCGCCGCAGCGCCGAAGGTGACGTCCGAGCAGCTGTAGAAGGCCTCGGGGCTGTCGTTGCGCTGCCACACCTTGTAGACGACGTGGCGACCGGTGCGGGCCGGCAGGGTGCCGGTGAAGTCGTAGTGGCCGTCGGTGGCGGTGCGGGTGGTGTTGTACACCGCGACCGGGGTCTGGTCCAGGTCCGACCACTTCAGGGGCTTGGTCGGGTCGAAGCCGGCCTTGGTGATGTAGACCATCATGGTGCCCGAGTGGGCCGCCGTCGCGCGGACCTTGAAGTCGAAGGAGCCGGCGGCGACCGCCGTCGCCGGCCAGTCGGTGCGCGCCCAGTCCAGCGCCCGGTACTTCTCGCGGTTCGCCGAGCAGAGCTTGCCGTCCGGGATGAGGGCCCGGTGCTGTCCGTCCGCGTGGGCGATGTTGACCTCGTTCCAGTCGTAGAGCGGCTGGGTGCCGGAGTCGGCGACGAGGTCCTTGCACACCTGTGACCTGGGCGTCTCGGGGCCTTCGGCGTAACAGGCGGCCAACCGGCTCACGGGGTTGAAGACGGCCCCGTGGGCACTGGCCGCCGTGGGGGTGAGACCGACGAGCGCGGCGGCGGACAGGGCCGCGGCACCGGCGGCGGTGGCGCGGCGGGCGGAGGGCAGGGAGGGCATGCGGGGGCTCTCTCTCGTGCGTGGGGGAGTACGGGACGAGCAACGCGCGCGGGGCGCACGGAAGTTGAAACCCGGGCGACCGCCGTAGAGCCTCGCATTGGTCCATACCAATGAGCAAGGGGGGTGGAGGGAAAAAGCGGAAGCGGCCCCCCGGGGCGCGTCGTGCGCCCGGGAGGCCGTCCGGGAGGAGGGGGGCGGGCAGGCGTCAGCCGTTCGCGAGCGCCCGCACGCGCGAGAGGTCCCCGTTGAAGTGGTTGTGGTCGCCGACCACCGGGCCGGTGGAGGTGTACTGCCACATCGTGTAGTACTGCCAGCCGGCCGGGAGCGTGCCCACGGTGGAGGCGTACCGCGCGACCCACAGCGGGTTGGTCGCGCCGAAGCCGGCGTGGTTGCCGGTGCACTCGGTCCACCAGCTCGTCGCCGTGTAGATGACGGCGTCCCGCCCGGTCCGGGCCTTGTAGCGGTTCAGGAAGTCGCGGATCCAGGCCACCATTCCGGCCTGGGTCTTGCCATAGCAGGTCGCGCCGTACGGGTTCCACTCGATGTCGAGCACGCCCGGCAGGGTCCGGCCGTCCTTCGACCAGCCGCCGCCGTTGTCGACGAAGTAGTCGGCCTGGGTCGCGCCGGACGCCGTGTCCGGGGTGGCGAAGTGGTACGTCCCCCGGATCATGCCGACGTCGTACGAGCCGTTGTACTGCTGCGCGAAGGAGGTGTTCTTGTAGTACGTGCCCTCCGTCGCCTTCACGTAGGCCCACCGGACGCCGCTGTTCCACAGCGTGGACCAGGCGACGTTCCCCTGGTGGCTGGAGACGTCCACGCCCTCCGTCTGGACGGCCCGGACCGACGTGCCGCCGGACGCCGCGCCGCGCCCGTCGTGGGCGAGGACGCCCATGCCCATGCCGGCGGTGCCGCGGGCGGGGACCTTCCGGGCGTCCGCGTCCGGGGCGGCCCCGGCGGAACCGGCGAGGGGGAGGAGGAGGGCCAGGGCCGTGAGGGCGGCGCCGGCGAGGGTCGTTCCGGATCTGTGCACACGCATCGCGTGCCTCCGAAAGGCTCGTGGGGAGAGGGGGCGACACGTCCTGGTGTGGACATGTCAGTGGGGGTGGTGGAGACGACGCTACGCACGTAGACCGGCCCGTGGAAGGGGACCTGGTCGCCGCCGTTGGTCTACGCCTGCGAAATACTGGAAGAGCTGCGGAAACGGCCGCGACGGGAAGAAACTTTCAGCGGCCGAAAGGCCGCCGGTGTGGCGGAGGTGCGCCACAGGGAACGCGTGGGAGGCGCTGACGTGCACGGAAGCGGTACGGGACGTGAGGGCGGGCCCACCCCGCCGCCCCCGGGCGGCCCCGGGACCGTCCCGCCGGGCCTCGGCGGGGCCGGGGCCACGTCTCCGGGCCCGGGCGGGGCCGTGCCTTCGGTTCCGGGCGGGGCCGCAGCCGCCTCGCCGTCCCCCGGCGGGGCCGGGGCCGGGGCCGTTCCGCCGGTTCCCGTGGACCGGGAGTTCCTCGCCCTCGAACGCGAGCTGGCGGTCTTCCTGCGCCGCGCCCGAGCCCAGTCCGGCGAGATGGCCCGCGAGGTCCACCCCGAGCTGGAGCCCGCCGCCTACGGCCTCTTCGTGCGCCTCGACGACACCGGGCCCCAGCGGGCCACCGAGCTCGCCGGGTACTTCGGCGTCGGCAAGGCGACCATGAGCCGCCAGCTCCGGGCGCTCGAAGACCTCGGCCTGGTCGCCCGCGACCCCGACCCCGCCGACGGCCGCGCCTCCCTCGTCCGCCTCACCGAGGAGGGCCGGAACCGCTTCCGCCGCGTCCGCGACGCCCGGCGCGAGCGCTACGTCCGCAAGCTCGCCGACTGGGACCGCGCGGAGGTCGCCGAGCTGGCCCGCCTCCTGAACCACTTCAACGTACGGGCGGAGGGCTGAGGGCTCAGTACCCCGGAAGCCCCGGGATCCCCGGGGACCCGGGGAGCTCCGGGTGCTCCGACAGCCCCGGGTGTCCCGACAGTCCCGACGGCTCCAGGAGTTCCGACAGCCCCGGGTGTCCCGGCAGTCCCGACGCCCCCGGGAGTTCCGGCAGCCCCGGCAGCCCCAGCTCCACGTACGCCGCCGTCGCGTCGTCGTGGAGCTTCCAGCGCCGTACGCCCCCCGCCCCCGCGTCCTCGGCCTCCCGCCTCCGCACCCGCCGGAGCAGGCCGGGCGGGCCCTCCGCGCGCAGGACGCCGAGGCAGTCCGTCCAGTCGCCCTCGCCGAACAGGTCCACCCAGCGGCTCGCCCCGTCCGTGAGCGCCGCCAGGGCCCGCACCTCCGCGCGCGGGACCGTCCCGGTCACCGCCCGCTCCGCGACCGCCGGATCGGCCGCCGCCGTGAAGAAGCCGCCCTCCCGGTTCCGCAGCCGGTCCGTCGCCGCCACGGAGCGCAGCACCTCGGCCGGCACCCGGTCCAGCCGGTCGTCGAGCACCGCCCGCACCGCCCCGTCGGGACCCTCCAGGAGGAGGACCGAGTCGGAGAGGACGAGGTGCTCGACCACGGCCCCGTCCCAGCGGGCGAGGACCACGGTTGCCTGAGGCGTGCGTACGTGAGAAAGGTCACAGGTCACCCGGTGGGAGTCCGCGGTGCGCCGGATTGCCAGGGAGAGGATCTCGGACAGGGAGACGTCCGGGCGGGAAGCGGACAGTTCGGTCAAAGCCCCGCCGAGGCGGGCGACGAACCACGGCACGCCGTGCACACAACCGTCCTCGCCGACGGGCGGCGTGACGCCGTCGAGGAGGACGACCGCCCCCCTGTCCTCCGCCGCGAACAGGGCGGTGGCCGTCCAGTCCTCATTGGGGCGTTCGGGGCTGCCGGGGAGGGAGAGGGCGTCGCTGCGCATGGAGCCCAGTGTGCCCGGCCCCGTGTCCGTCCCGGCCGGACCTTTCACAGGACCCGCAAATGACGGGAAAAGGCCTGTACCAACGGGGCGGACGCGGCGGGAGGGGCGGAACGGGCGCCGTCGCGGACCTGCGGGCGGGCATCCTGCCAAAGGCCGCCCGGAAGATCCAACCGGGGCCGCTCCGGGGCCCCGGAGCGCCGTTCGGCGAAGTTGTTCGCCAACTCGGGAGTGTTGTTCACTCGTTCGGGTGGCGGAGCGGCCGATGCCCGTCCCCTTCCCGGAAGCGCTGGAATGGTCGGAAGCCGTATCGGGGGTGGGGGCGCTCCATGTGATCGGCCGTCACCTCTGCTTTGTGGCTGGACGAGTCAAGAATGCGAGCACCGGTGCAGATGAAGCGGCCTCGGAGCAAGAACGGCACGCGGAGCCAGAACACCGGTGTACCGCCGGCCCCGGGCGCCGCCACGGCCCCCGCCGGAGGCGCGGCCGCCCCCGACCGGGCCCCGTCGTCCGCCCCGACGCGGCCGCACGCCCCCGTGCAGCCCCTCACCGTCTCGCCGCAGCCGCAGCCGCAGCCGCAGCCGCAGCCGCAGACGCAGCCCGCCGCGCCCGCCGGCCGCGCCAAGCGCGTCCGCAACCGCCTCGTCGTCGGCGTCGCCCTCGTGGGCGTCACCGTCCTCGCCGCCGGAGCCCCCGCGATCCTCACCGCCTCCGCCGGGCTCACCGACTCCCAGCGCCTGGTCACCCTGGCCGAACTCGACCGGCAGGCCGTCACCCTCGCGCACTCCCTCTCCGACGAGCGCGACGAGGTCGTCGCGTACATCGCCGCGGGGCGCGACGCCCAGACCGGTGACGCCGGGAAGAAGCGCCAGGTCACCACCGTGCGCTCCACCCGCGTCGACCGGCAGATCGACGAGATCCGCCCCGCCGCCTCCACGGAGCTCCGCCGCGACCTCGCCGGCGTCCCCTCCGTCCGCCGCGCCGCCCTCACCGGCAAGGGCACGGCCCTGGAGGCCCACAAGGCGTACTCGGACGTCATCGACAAGCTCCAGGCCCTCGCCGACGAGCTGGCCGACCGGACCCCGGCCCGCGCCGCCGACCCCTCGCTCACCGAGGCCACCCGCGCCCCCGCCGCCCTCGGCCGCGCCGTCGAACAGGCCTCCGCCACCCGCGGCCTGCTCCTCGCCGCGCTCGCCGTGCCGCAGCCCGAACCCACCGGCGAGTTCCGCTACGACGCCACGACCGGCGCCTACGTCCCCGAGGAGCCGAAGGGCACGGCGGAGGCGAACCAGACCCGCGACCGCCTCGCCGCCGCCGCCCAGCAGGCCCGCGTCCGCGAACTCGCCGCCCTCGGCGACTTCGACCAGGCCGCCGGCGCCACCGCCCGCGACTCGCTCGCCGGCACCGTCACCGGACCCGACGTCAAGAGCGCCGAGCGCTCCCTGGCCTCCCTCACCGACCAGCCCCGGCTGACCGGGGCCGAGCGCAAGACCGACCCGGCCGCCCTGGACGCCGCGCTCTCCGCCCGCATCGAGCAGATGCGCGGCGTCGAGTCCACCCTCGCCGCCCAGCGCGTCGAACGCCTCTCCGCGCTCCGCGACGACGACGTCACCGCCCTCGAACTGCGCCTCGCCTTCCTCGGCGGCTGCTTCCTCTTCGCCGTCGGCGTCTCCACCTACGTCGCCCGCAGCCTCACCCGGCCGCTCGCCGTGCTCCGCATCGGCGCCGCCCGGCTCGCCGCCGCCCCCGAGCCGCAGGCGGAGGAGCCGGTCCGCTTCACCGGCCGCAACGACGAGTTCGCCCAGACCGTCCGCTCCCTCAACACCCTGCACGGCAAGCTCGCGGGCCTCGCCGCGCGCGCCGGGCACCTCACCGCCGAGCGGGCCGACCTGGCCGCCGACAAGGAGGCCCTCGCCGCCGAGCTCGCCGCCCAGCGCGCCGAGCTCCAGGGGCGGGTCGCCCTCCTCACCGCCGAGCTCGAAAAGCTCCGGGGCACCGTCCGGCACACCTTCGTCAACCTCTCCCTGCGCAACCTCGGGCTCGTCGAGCGGCAGCTCGGCGTCATCGAGAAGCTGGAGGAGCGCGAGCAGGACCCGGACCGCCTCGGCACCCTCTTCAAGCTCGACCACATGGCGACCGTCATGCGCCGCCACAGCGAGAACCTCCTGGTCCTCGCCGGCCACGAGCACGTCCACGGCCACGCCGGGGCCGTCCCGCTCGTCGACGTGCTGCGCGCCGCCGTCAGCGAGATCGAGCGGTACGAGCGGGTCACCATCCAGTCCCTGCCGCCGCACGCCCAGATCGCCGGCTTCGCCGCGGACGACCTGAGCCACCTGGTCGCGGAACTCCTGGAGAACGCCACCTCCTTCTCGCCGCCCGACGCCGAGGTCCAGCTCTGCGGCTGGCTCCTGGAGACCGGCGAGGTGATGCTCTCCGTGCAGGACTCCGGCATCGGCATGACCCCCGC
Source organism: Streptomyces sp. NRRL F-6492 (assembly GCF_001280125.1). Classification (GTDB taxonomy): domain Bacteria; phylum Actinomycetota; class Actinomycetes; order Streptomycetales; family Streptomycetaceae; genus Streptomyces. The sequence goes on along the minus strand of NZ_LGEG01000272.1, from coordinate 13,756 downwards.
CCGCTTCGCCGAGCTGAACGCCCGCCTGGCCGAGGCCGACCCGGACGCCTTCGAGGGCGAGGGGCTCGGCATGCGGGTCGTCGCCCTGCTCGCCGCCCGCCACGGCGTCCGCGTCGAGCTGCGCGAGCAGCAGCCGGGCGGTACGGCGGCCGTCGTGGTCCTGCCGCTGCCCCTGCTGCCCACCGCCCCGCCGGCGGCCGTGACGGAGCCCGTACGGGTCGCGGGCACGGCTCCCGCGATCCAGCTGCCCGGCTCGGTCGCGGAGGCCAACTCCAACACCCTGCCGTCCCGCACCCGCGACCCGCTGGTGGAAGCGGCGGAACGCGCGCTCGCGGAGACGGAGCCCACCGGGGGCGAGCCGGAGGAGCCGTACGCCCCGGAGCCCCCGGCGGAGGAGCCGTACGTCCCGGAGCCCCCGGCGGAGGAGCCGTACGTCCCCGAGGAGCCGTACGCCCCGGAGTCCGTCTCCGAGACCACGCTCCAGGTCCGCCTCCCCGCCCCGCCGCCGGAGCCGGACGCCCACGAGCGCGCCGCCGACGCGGACGCCGACACCACCCACCCGGCCCCGGCGGAGACCGTCGCCCCGGCCGGCTCCACCGCCCCGGCGGAGACCGTCGCCCCGGCTGAGCCCACCGCCCCCGAACCGGCCGTCGACCAGCCGGTTCCCGGGCCGCGCTCCGGGCAGTGGGAGCGGGTCACCGACAAGGGCCTGCCCAAGCGCACCCCCCAGGTGGTGCGCCAGGCCGGACCCGCCGCCGCTCCCCGCGGGGGCGGCGTGGACGCCGAGGCCCTGCGCCGCCGGCTCGGCGGCTTCCACCGGGGCGCCGAGGCCGGACGCCGGGACGTGGAGGCGGAGATGGGCACGACGGGGATAGCGAACGCAAGGACTGCACGTACAGAGGAGAAGACGGGGGACACAGTCGAGGAGGCACGCAGTTGACCGCGACGGGAACGTTCGGACTGAGTACGGAAGCCCGCAACCTGCAATGGCTGCTGGGAAATCTGGTCGAGGAGGTGCCGGGGGTCCGCTCGGTCGCCGTCGTGTCCTCGGACGGCCTGATGCTGCTGTCCTCGGACCCCGCCACCCAGCAGGACACCACGGCCGCCGACGAGGCCGGCCGTCCCCGGGGGCCGCGCGGCTCCAGCGCCGACCTGGCCACCATCGTCTCCGGCATCGGCAGCCTCACCATCGGCGCCGCGCGCCTGATGGACGGCGGCGGGGTCAAGCAGACCATGGTGGCGATGGACGAGGGCAGCGTCTTCGTCATGTCGATCAGCGACGGCTCGCTGCTCGGCGTGCACGCCACGCCCGACTGCGACATGAGCGTCGTGGCGTACCACATGGCGCTCTTCGTGGGCCGCGCCGGTCACGTACTCACCCCCGAAGTCCGCAGCGAGCTGCGCAAATCGTTGGAGAGCCCCCAGTGACGGCCATGTCCTCGGTTCCTCACTCCTTCAAGCTGCCGGTACGGGGAGAGGGGCGCCGCCCCGCGCGCGTGCGCCCCTACTCGCTGACCGGCGGCCGTACCCGCTTCGGCCACGTCCTGCTCGTCGAGACCTTCGTGGCGGCGCTCGAAGCGCCCGTCGCGCGCAAGGTCCTGACGGACGGCGGGCCCGGCGCCCGCGGTCTGATGCCGGAGATGCGGGCCATCGTCGAGATCTGCCGCCGGATGCGGACGGTGGCGGAGATCTCGGCACTCCTCAAGATGCCGTTGGGGGTCGTCCGGGTGCTCCTCAGCGACCTGGCCGACCAGGGAAAGATCCGTGTGTACGGGACCGGTCACGGCACCGGCCGGCCCGACCGCGCGCTCCTCGAAAGGGTGCTGAGTGGACTCCGTCGTCTCTGACGCCTCCGCCGTCTCCGGAGCCGGCTCCGGAACCATCGCCGAAGCCGGCCCCGGAACCGCCTCCGAGGCCGGCCCGGGGAACGCCTCCGGGACCGTCTCCGCGGCACCGGCGGCCGTCGGCATCCCCGCGCAGCCCCGCCCCGGCCCGGTCGAACCGGACGCCGAGGACGGCGCGCGGGACTGGCAGCTCGACCACACCCGCGCCCCCACGGCGACGAAGATCGTCGTCGCGGGCGGCTTCGGCGTGGGCAAGACCACCTTCGTCCGCGCGGTCTCCGAGATCACCCCGCTCCAGACCGAGGCCCTGATGACCCGGGCGAGCGAGGACACCGACGACCTCACCGCCACCCCGGACAAGCTCACCACCACGGTGGCGATGGACTTCGGCCGGATCACGCTCGACGACGACCTGGTGCTCTACGTCTTCGGGACGCCGGGCCAGCAGCGCTTCTGGTTCATGTGGGACGACCTGGTGCGCGGCGCGATCGGGGCGATCGTGCTCGCCGACACCCGGCGCCTCACCGACTGCTTCCCGGCCCTCGACTACTTCGAGAGCTGCGGACTCCCGTACGTCGTGGCGGTCAACCACTTCGAGGGCAGCGAGCTGTTCGAGGCGGAGGACGTCAGGGAGGCGCTGACCGTGCCCCCGCACGTCCCCGTGGTGATCATGGACGCGCGCAAGCGCTACAGCGTCGTCGAGACCCTGCTGGCCACGGTCGCGCACGCCCTGGACGCCACCCCCGAATAACCCGCCTCCCCCTCACTTACGCCACGCCAGGAGCACCACCCATGCGGAAGATACTCATAGTCGGGGCCGGACAGTCCGGTCTCCAGCTCGCCCTCGGACTCCAGTCGCGGGGGTACGAGGTCACCCTCATGTCGAACCGGACGGCGGACGAGATCCGCGCCGGCCGGGTCATGTCCACCCAGTGCATGTTCGACACGGCCCTCCAGCACGAGCGGGACCTCGGGCTGAACTTCTGGGAGTCCCAGGCGCCCCGGATCGAGGGCCTCGGCGTCTCGGTCGCGGGCCCCGACTCCTCCCGCCCGATCGACTGGGTCGGCAGGCTGGACGGGTACGCCCAGTCCGTCGACCAGCGGGTGAAGATGGCCGGCTGGATGGAGACCTTCGCCCAGCGCGGCGGCCAGCTCGTCATCCACGGCGCGGCCGTCGGGGACCTCGACTACTTCTCCCGCAACTACGACCTGGTGCTCGTCGCGGCCGGCAAGGGCGAGCTGGTCTCCATGTTCGAGCGGGACGCCTCCCGCTCCCCGCACACCGAGCCGCAGCGGGCGCTCGCCGTCGCGTACGTCCACGGCCTCGGCCCGCGCCCCGAGCACCCGGACTTCGACGCGGTCCGCTGCAACGTCGTCCCGGGCGTCGGCGAGCTCTTCGTCATGCCGACCCTCACCACCGGCGGCCGCGCCGACATCCTCTTCTGGGAGGGGATCCCCGGCGGCCCGCTCGACGTCTTCAAGGGCGTCAAGGACCCCTCCGAGCACCTGGCGCTGACGCTGGAGCTGATGGAGCGGTTCACGCCGTGGGAGTACGCGCGGGCCACCAGGGTCGAACTGACCGACGCGGGCGGCACCCTGGCCGGCCGGTACGCCCCGACCGTCCGCAACCCGGTCGGCCGGCTCCCCGGCGGCGGCCTGGTCCTCGGCGTCGCGGACGTCGTGGTCGCCAACGACCCGGTCACCGGCCAGGGTTCCAACTCGGCCTCCAAGTGCGCCGCCGCGTACCTCGCCGCGATCGTCGAGCGCGGCGAGGAGCCCTTCGACGAGGAGTGGATGCGGGCCGCCTTCGACCGCTACTGGCAGACGGCGCGGCACGTCACCAAGTGGACGAACGCGATGCTGGCCCCGCCGCCGGAGCACATCCTCGATCTCCTCGGCGCGGCCGGCCGGCTCCAGCCCGTCGCCGACCGCTTCGCCAACGGCTTCGACGACCCGTCCGACTTCGAGGACTTCTTCTACGACCCGGAGAAGACGGGCGCGTACCTGGCGTCGCTGACCCGGAACTGACGAGGACGGGCCGCCGCCCCGACCACCGAAAACCGGTCGTGGTGGCGGCCCGTTCTGTTCGATCATGTGTTCATGTCCCTGTCGAACACCCTCGCCCGCGTGGACGCGGACCTGGCCGCCGGTCGCGTGCCGGTGGCGCGCCAGCGCCTGCGCGGACTCGTCTCGTCCTTTCCGCACGACCTGACCCCGCGCCGCCGCCTCGCCGAGGTGTACCGGCTGTACGGGGACGCGGCGGAGGCGGGGCGCTGGATGTACCTCGAAGAGGACCGGCGCGAGGACGAGACGGCCGCGTTCGAGGAGCGGTACGGGTCTCCGGGGCGGCGGATGAAGGCCCTCGCCTGGCGCGGGCCCGAGGCGCTCGCCGCCACCGCCTTCGCCCGGGGACGGCTCGCGGCCCTGCGGACCGCCCGCGCCGGGGAACTGGGGCGGGCGGTCGACTGGGACGATCCCTCCTCGTACGAGGAGGAGGAGGCGGACGGGTACTCCCCGCCGGAGCCCGGCGGATGGACGCTCGCGGGCGTCCTGGTGGGGGGCGGGTGCGCGGTGGGGGTCCTCCTCAACCTGGCGATCTGGGTGATCGGGCTCGTCACGCTCGTGGACTGAGCGTCCGGCCGTGCGGTCGGGCCCGGTCGAAGCCCTCGTCCTCGCCCGCCCGCGCGCCCTCCGGGAGGTCCGGCGGGGTGTACGAGGCCAGGGCCGTCCCGCCCGGGTCCGGGCGTACGGCCCCGAGCAGCGGGTTCGCCGCGACGGGGGAGACCTTCACCTTCGCGCCGGGGCGCGGCGCCTGCACCACCAGGCCCTCGCCCAGGTAGACCGCCACGTGCGTCGCGCCCGGGAAGTAGAGCACCAGGTCCCCGGGCCGCAGCTCCGACAGCGGCACCCGGGGGAGCGTCGCCCACTGCTCCTGGCTGGTCCGGGGGATCTCCCGGCCCGCCGCCGCCCACGCCCGCTGCGTCAGCCCCGAGCAGTCGTACGCGTCCGGGCCCTCCGCCCCCCACTCGTACGGCTTGCCGATCTGTCCCACCGCGAACCGCAGGGCCTCCGCGCCCGCCCGGGACGGGGTGCGCGGGCCGTCCAGGACCCCGGAGCCGAGCAGTTCGCGCTGGGCGCCCGCCGTCTGTGTCCGTTCCAGTTCCGTGAGGCGGGTGAGCTGGGTCGGGGAGAGGCCGGCGAGCAGCTTCTCGACCTCCTTCAGTCTCGTCCGGACCTCGTCGCGCCGGGTGCGCTGTTCGGCGGCCAGGCGTCGTTGCCGGTCCAGGGCCTTGTGGGAGGCGCTCGCGAGGGCGTCGGCCCGGCGGGCGGCCGTTTCGAGCCGGGCGACGGCGCCGGCCCGGCCCCGGCCCTCCCGGGCCGCCAGCCGTTCCCGGTCCATGGCCGCCCGGGGGTCCGGGGCGAAGAGCACGTCCAGGTACGAGGAGAGCTCCGACCTGCCCCGGTACTGCTCCCGGGCGATCCGCCCCGCCTCGGCGCGCTCCCGGTCCAGGGCGCTGCGCGCGGTGGTGAGCCGGACCGCGAGGTCCTTCGCGTCGGCGGTCCGGAGCCCCAGCCGTTCCTCGGCGGCGTTGTACCGCTCGGTCGCCTCCTCGGCCTGCCGGTAGAGCGTGCGCAGCCGGGTGAGCAGGCCGGTGACCGAGGTTCCGCCGGGGGGTGCGAGGGCGGCGGCGTCGTCGGGTTCCGCGGCGTCGGGCTTCGCGTTCTTCGGACCGGTGGGGGCGTCGGGGACCTTCGGGTCCACCGGGCCCACCGGTTCCCGCTCCGGGTCCGGCCGGGCGATCGGGGCCCGGGCCGGAGGCTCCGGGGGCGGGTCCGCCGGGTCGGCGCCCGCCGTGACCGGTCCCGTGAGCGCCGTCAGCACGGCGAGCGCCCCCGTGCAGACCGTGCGCAGCAGCCTTCGTGACACGTCACCACCTCCACGGGGATGATGACGGTTCACTTCATCTGATTACCGTACGAACGGGGGCGCGTCCGGCGCCCTCACCCGGTCGGGTCAGAGTCCCGGTGCTCTCCGCCCGGCTTGGACCACGGCCACCTCAGCTCGCGCCGCTCCCGGCCCCCGGGGGCGTACGCGTAGACCCAGCCGCGCTGGAGCCCGAGCCGCTTCGTGTGGCCGGCGGGCTCGCGCCGGTAGGCGTACACCGTCGGCGGGTTCCCGGCGTGCGCGGGGACCGGGACCTCGTACCACTTCGGCGGGTGGCCGGTCGGGCCGAGCAGGATCGGCAGGACCCGGCCGTCCAGGGGTCCGCCGCGGAAGGGGGTGTTCTCGCTTCTCACCCCTCCAGTCTCTCCCGCCGCGCCTGTGACGGGTCGCCGTCCCCGCGCACGGCCTGGGCGTCCCCGCGTACGGCTTGGGCGTCCCCGCGTGCGGCCTGGGCGCCCGGCGTACGGCCTGGGAGTCCCCGCGCACGGCCCGGGCGCCCGGCGCACGGCTTGGGCATCCCCGCGTACGGCCCCACCGTCCCCGTACGCGCCTCACAGCAGGTGGGCGGCCTCGCTCACCACCGGGATCACCCGGCGGGCCAGGGCCGCCACCGGCCCCTCGGACGTCTCCTGGGCGAGCAGCCGCCGGACGACCTCCATCGTCTCCCCGTCGCCCGCCGCCGTCGCGGTGAGCAGGGCGACCAGGTGGTCGACCATCCAGTCGCGCAGCTCCGCCGCCGCAGGCTGCTTCTCCTCGCCCAGCCAGATGAGCGAGGCGGCCTCCACGGCGGCGATCCACGTCCGGACCAGCATCCCGAGCCGCGGGCCGGGCCGCTCCACCCCGAGGTGGAGGAGGATCTGCCCGGCGGCGGCCCGCCGCACCTCGTCCACGATCGCCGTGGTCTGCGGGGTCTCGACGACGCTGCCGCCGCGCAGCAGGGCGCTGAACCCGGCGTCGTGCCCGTCGACGAAGGCCAGGTAGCGGTCGAGCACCCGGCCGAGCCGCTCCGTGGGCGGCCCGTCGAGCGGTTCGGCGAAGCAGTGGTTCAGGGCGTCGGCGGAGGAGCGCAGGGCGGCCTCGTACAGCTGCTGCTTGCCGCCGGGGAAGTAGCGGTAGACGAGGGGCCGCGAGACGCCGGCCGCCTCGGCGACGTCGTCGAGGGAGACGTCCTCGGGCGTCCGGTGGGCGAAGAGCCCCAGGGCCGCGTCGAGGAGCTGGCCGCGCCGCTCCTCGACACTGAGCCTGCGGTAGGCGGGCGTGGCGGGACTCGTCATGCCCCGCAGCGTAACCGCGCGCCTTCCCGGCGGGCGCCCGGACCGGGTCCCTCAGGCCAGCAGCCCCGACGCCTTCCACAGCCGCCGGCCCGGCCCGCGCAGGAGCCCCACGTCGTCCAGGAAGTCCGTCAGCCGCTCGGCGCCCGCCCGCATGACCTCCCGCCGGTGCCCGCTCGCCCGCACCTGGGCGACGGCCTCGCGCCGGTCCAGGCCCACCGCCTCGTACACCCCCGGGTTGACGAAGCAGACCGAGAAGACCCGGGCGGCCTCGCCGCAGCTCAGCCGGGTGAACTCCCGCTCCCAGCGGGGGGCGGTCACCAGCTGGCGGCGCAGCTCCTCGCGGGCGTACCGCACGTGGCGGGCCTCCTCGATCACGTGGATCCGCGTCACCCCGCGCACCAGGGGCTGCACCCGCTCGTCCGGGAACGTCAGGCGCTGCATCCAGTCCAGGATCTCCTCGCCGAGCAGCGTGGCGGCGAAGGAGCCCGGGGTGGTGGAGACGCTCTTCAGGACCCTCGCGAGGTTGTGGTGGACCCTCGGCACCGGGTACTCGGGGGTCCCGCCGCGCCGGATCAGCCGGGCGAACATCATCGAGTGCCGGCACTCGTCGGCGATCTCGGTCAGCGCGTACCGCACGTGTTGGCTGGTCAGCGGCTTGTCGTAGATGTGCCGGACGAGCAGCTGCATGAGGATGATCTCGAACCAGATCCCGAGCGAGGCCAGCGAGGCCGCCTCGTGGCGCGAGAGGTCGATCCGCTGCTCCTCGGACATCCGGCGCCACAGCGGGGTGTCGTAGAGGGAGACCAGCTCGGGCGGCCAGAACCACTTCCCCTGCTCGAAGGGCGCGTCCCAGTCCAGCTCGGTGTCGGGGTCGTAGGAGTGCTTGCGCGAGGACTCCAGGAGGCGTTCGGCGACCTGCTCGCGGTCGCGCAGCGGTCCCAGCGCGTCCCGGAAGCGGGTGAAGTCGGGCTCGGTGAAGGGGGTCATGGCGGGGACACCTCGCGCAGCTCGCCGTCGGCATTGCCGTGGGTCGCCTGTTATTGGACTGCTCGTCAGCAGGACCGTCAATCCTTCGCGCACGACTTGTTGACGGTGCGTCAACAGCATGTGAGCCTGCTGGGGTCGGACCTGAGCAGGTCGGCGGAAGGAGTCGTCCATGTCGACGCACGACCTCTACGCGAACGCCCCCGACGGAGCCGTCTGGGACGTGCCGGCCGTCGGCGCCGCCCGCTTCTCCTGGGACTACGACGACGGCCGCGACCGCCTCCTCGCCCTCTACCGGAAGGGCAAGGACAAGCAGTGGGACGGCGCCACCCGCATCGACTGGGACCTGGAGGTCGACCCGTACGACCCGCTCGGCACCCCGGACGAGGCCCTGGACCTCCACGGCACCCGCCACTGGGCCAAGCTGACCGACAGGGACAGGGGCGAGCTGCGCCGCCACTACTCCTCCTGGCAGTTCAGCCAGTTCCTCCACGGCGAGCAGGGCGCCATGATCTGCGCCGCCCGGATCGTGGAGTCCGTCCCCGACCTCGACGCCAAGTTCTACTCGGCCACCCAGACCATGGACGAGGCCCGGCACGCCGAGATCTACGGCCGCTTCCTCCACGAGAAGGTCGGGATGCTCTACCCGATCGACGACAACCTCAAGGGCCTCCTCGACGACACCCTGCGCGACTCCCGCTGGGACATGCCCTACCTCGGCATGCAGGTCCTCATCGAGGGCCTCGCCCTCGCCGCCTTCGGCATGATCCGCGACACCACCGACAAGCCGCTGCCGAAGCAGATCCTCGCGTACGTGATGCAGGACGAGGCCCGGCACGTGGCCTTCGGCCGGATGGCCCTGCGCGACCACTACCGGCAGCTCTCGGACGCCGAACTCCGCGAGCGCGAGGAGTTCGTCATCGAGGGCTGCCACCTGATGCGCGACCGGCTGCGCGCCACCGACGTCCTGGTGAACTTCGGCGTCGCGCGCAAGGAGGCCGAGGAGCTGACCGAGCGCAGCGAGTTCCTCCGGCTCTTCCGCAAGCTGCTCTTCAGCCGGATCGTCCCCTGCGTCAAGGACATCGGCCTGTGGGGCCCGCGCCTCCAGAAGGCCTACCTGGACATGGGCGTCTTCGACCTCGGCGACTCCAGCCTGGACCTGCTGATGGCCCAGGACGAGGAGGTCGCGGAACGACTCGACGCGGAGCGCTTCGCGGCGGAGGAACGGGACCGGGCGGCCGAGGTGACGGCGGCGATCGAGGCGGGCGGGGAGTGACGGCCGTGATCCGGGCGGGGGCGGAGTGACGGCCGTGATCCGGGCGGGGGCGCGCCGACGGCGGCGATCGAGGCGGGCGCGGAGTGACCGCCGTGATCCGGGCGGGCACGGGATGACGGCCGCCGGGCGGCCCCGGCGGCCTACCGCCGGCCCTCCGTCTCCAGTCGCAGCGCCTCCTCCATCACCGCCTTCGCGATCGGCGCCGCGCTGCCGCCCCCGCTGATGTCCGTACGGGAGGCCTCCGCGTCCTCGACGACCACCGCCACCGCCACCGCCGGCCGGGCGGAGTCCTCGCCCTGCGCCCAGGCGATGAACCAGGCGTAGGGGGTGCCGGTGTTGCCGAAGCCGTGCTGGGCCGTGCCGGTCTTGCCGCCGACCCGGGCCCCGGGGATCGCCGCGTTCGCCCCCGTCCCCTCCTCCACGGCCCGCACCATCAGCTCCTGGAGCCGGAGCGCCGTCGAGGGGTTCATCGCCTGCCGGTAGCCGCGCCGGGCGGTCCGCTCCACGGTCACGCCGCCGGAGGTCGTCGTGCGGTCGACGAGGTGCGGGCGGGCGATCTCGCCGTTGTTGGCGACCGCCGCCGCCACCATCGCCATCTGGAGCGGGGTCGCCGTCGTGTCGAACTGCCCGATCGACGACAGGGCCAGCTGGTCCGGGCTCATCTCCCGGTCGAAGGTGGACTTCGCCACCCACGACGGCACCCGCAGCCCCGTGTCGTTGAAGCCGAACCGCTCCACCGCGTCGACCATCCCCGTCAGGCCCACCTCCACCCCGAGCCCGGCCATCACCGTGTTGCACGACCACCGGAGCGCGTACGCGAGGGAGGCGTCGCCGCAGTCCTCCGCCTCGTTCGGCAGCACCTGCCGGGTGCCCGGCAGCACGAACGGGTCCGGGGTGTCCGTCGGCGCGTCCACGTCCCGCACCACGCCCGCGTCCAGGGCCGCCGCGGCCGTCACGATCTTGAACGTGGAGCCCGGCGGGTACGTCTGCCGCAGCGCCCGGTTCAGCATCGGCCGGCCCGGCGAGGAGTTCAGCCGCTCCCACGCCTCCTTCACCCCCGTGCCCGTCCCGGAGAGCACCCCCGGGTCGTACGAGGGCGAGCTGACGAGCGCCAGGATCCGGCCGGTGGCCGGCTCGACCGCCACCACCGCGCCCCGCTTCCCGTCGAGCCCCCGGAAGGCGGTCTCCTGCATCGGCGCCCGGATCGTGGTGACCACGTCGCCGCCGGGCTCCCGGCCCCGGGTGAGGCCGTTCAGGAGCGGCAGCGGCGCCAGCATCGGCTCCGTGCCCGCCAGGACCGCGTCCTCGGCGTCCTCGACGAGCGTCGTGCCGTACGTCTGGGAGGCGTGGCCGGTCACCGGCGCGTACAACGGCCCCTGGCGGTAGGTCCGTTCCCAGCGCAGCTGCTGCCGGCTGTCCCGGGAGGCCGTCACCGGCCTCCCGTCGACGACGATCTCGCCGCGCGGCTGCGCGTACCGGCCGATCGCGATCCGCCGGTTGGCCGGGTCGTCGTCGAGCGACCCGGCTTCGACGACCATCACGCGGCCCGCGTTCACGAACAGCGCGGCCAGGAGGAGGAGGCAGAGCCCGGCCGCGCGCCGGATGTAGCGGGTCACGCGGCCCCCTCCTTGACCCGCTCCGGCTCGCCGGTGCCGGCCGTCTCCGGGCGCGGGGCGCGGGCCGAGTCGCTCACCCGGACGAGGAGGGCGACGATCACCCAGTTGGTCACCACCGAGGAGCCTCCCTGTGCCAGGAACGGCATCGCCATGCCGGTCAGCGGGATGAGCCCCATCACCCCGCCCGCGATCACGAAGACCTGGAGCGCCACGATCGAGGCGAGCCCGATCGCGAGGAGCCGCCCGAAGGGGTCGCGCAGCAGGAGGCCGGCGCGGTAGCCGCGGCCGACGAACAGCGCGTACAGCAGGAAGAGCGCGGTCAGGCCGACGAGCCCCAGCTCCTCGCCGGCCGTCGCCAGGATGAAGTCGGACTTGGCGGCGAAGCCGATGAGCACGGAGTGGCCGAGGCCGAGCCCGGTGCCGAGCATCCCGCCGGCCGCGAAGGAGAACAGGGACTGGGCGAGCTGTCCCGGCCCCTCGCCCGCCCGGATCGAGGCGAAGGGGTCGAGCCAGTCCTGCACCCGGCTGTGGACGTGCGGTTCGAGCGAGCCGACCAGGAAGGCGCCGGCCGAGGCGAGCACCAGGCCGACCGCGATCCAGCCGGTCCGGCCGGTCGCCACGTACAGCATGATCACGAAGAGGCCGAAGAAGAGCAGCGAGGTGCCGAGGTCCCGCTCCAGGACGAGGACGCCGACGCTGAGCAGCCAGATCGCCACGACGGGCCCGAGCACCCGCCCCGAGGGGAACTGGAACTTCCAGATCCGGCGGCCGGTGTACGCGAGGGCGTTGCGGTTGGCGGCGAGGTACGCGGCGAAGAAGACCGCCAGCAGGATCTTGGCGAACTCGCCCGGCTGGAAGGAGAGCCCGCCGATCCTGATCCAGATCCTGGCGCCGTTCACGGCGGGGAAGAAGATCGGCAGCAGCATCAGGCCGAGCGCGGCGGCGACGGAGACGTACGCGTACCCCTGGAGCGTGCGGTGGTCGCGCAGCAGCAGCACCACCAGGATGAAGAGCGTCACCCCGAGCGCCGACCAGACCAGCTGGGTGGCCGCGGCCCGGTCGTACGGCGTCTCCAGGTCGAGCCGGTGGATCAGGGCCAGGCCGAGGCCGTTGAGCAGGACCGCGATCGGCAGCAGCAGCGGGTCGGCGTACGGGGCGCCGAAGCGGACCGCGAGGTGGGCGACGAGCGCGAGCAGGCCGAGCCCGGCCCCGTAGCGGGCGGCGTCCGGCGGCACGGCGCCGCCGCGGGCGAGACCGACCGCGGCGTAGCCGTAGACGGAGATGAGGACGGCGCAGACGAGGAGGGAGAGTTCCACGCCGCGGCGCTTCGGGACGCGTACGCCGGGCGGGGGCGCGTCCGTTCGCGGTGCGGTCATGGAGCGCAACGTAGCAAGCGGTGCGCGCTATGTCCCTTTTGTGTGACGGTGTGCCGCCGTGCTCCTCCGCGGCCCTCCGGCGCCCCCGGGCCCCCCGGTCGCTCTCGGGAGCCCTCAGGCGTTCCCCTCCGGCGGCGGATCGGACAGGTGTGCGTACTCGGGGAGCCGCAGCCGGGCCTCGGCGCCCCCGCCGGGCGCCCCGGCGAAGACCAGCTCGGCGCCGATCACCTCCGCCTGCCCCACCGCGATGGTCAGCCCCAGGCCGTGCCCCTTGCCCCCGCTCTCGGTGCGGAACCGCTGCGGCCCGGACTCCAGCAGGTACGCGGGATACCCGGGCCCGTGGTCCCGCACGGACACCACCGGGCCGTCCACCGTGACCACCACCGGGGGCGCCCCGTGCTTGTGGGCGTTGGCCACCAGATTGCCGAGGACCCGCTCCAGGCGCCGCCGGTCCGTCTCCACGGTGGCGTCCCGGACGATCCGCACCTCCGTCTCCGTGCCCGAGGCGCGGACCACCCGCCCGGCGAGCGGGCCGAGTTCGTGCGCCGCCAGGTCCACGGTCTCGTTGCGGGCGTCGAGCCGCGAGATCTCCAGGAGGTCCTCGGTGAGCCCGCGCATCGCCCGCACCCGGTCCCGCACGAGCTCCGAGGGGCGCCCCTCCGGCAGCAGCTCGGCCGCCGCGGTGAGCCCGGTCAGCGGGGTGCGCAGCTCGTGCGCCACGTCGGCGGTGAACCGCTGCTCGCTCTGCAGCTTCCGCTGGAGGGAGGAGGCCATGGTGTCGAGCGCGCCGGAGACGGTCGCCACCTCGTCCTGGGGGCGGGAGGGGTCCTTCGTCCTCGGGTCGTCCACGCGCGCGTCGAGGTCACCCGCGCTGATCCGGCGGGCCACCCGGGCGGTGAGGTGCAGCCGGCGGGTGACCCGGGTGACGGCGAAGACGCCCACGAGCAGGGTCGCCCCGATCGCCAGGACGGAGGAGCCGAGGAGCGAACGGCCGAGCGCGTCGATCGTCTCGGCGCTCTGTGTGTGGTCGAGGCGCACGGCGAGGGCCCGGCCGTCGGCGGGGCCCGCCGCCCACATCGCCGGCCGGCCCCCGCGGTCCGCGACCACCGTGCCGCGCTCGCCGCGCAGGGCGAGGACCCGCAGCGGGGCCGGGAGGTCCGGCGGGTCGACGCCCGCGAACCGGGGGAGCGGCTCGCCCGCCTCGTACAGGTCGGTGACCTCGCCGAGCCGGACCAGCGCCTTCTGCCGGGCGTCGTCCACGGTCTGCCGGGTCACGGACACGTGGACGAGGGCGCCGAGCAGCGCGGCGAGGGCGCAGCACATCACCGCGATGAACACGGCGGCCTTCCAGGTGAGGGTCGCGGTCCAGGCGGGCCGCCGCGGCACCCTCACGGGCTCTCCTCCGAAGGGGGCGGGAGTGTGGGCGGGGGTGCGGGGGAG
>NZ_LGEG01000271.1 GCF_001280125.1 Streptomyces sp. NRRL F-6492 | reverse complement strand
CAAGAACTGGATGGACGAGTACCACGGCGGTCTGAAGAAGTACACGGAGTACAAGACCCAGGACGAGCAGCACCTCCTGGAGACCACCGGCAAGGAGCTGCGCAAGCTCATGAGCTGGGTGAACGACGAGGAGGCGTAAGCCTTCCGGGGCGGGGTCGGACATGCCGTCCGGCCCCGTTCCGCTTCGTTGGACATGCCGTCCAACCACGGACGGGTGATCCTGCCGACGAGGCGCATGAACCGCGCCCCCGCACCACTACACTGCTCAACAACATACGCGTCAGGCCCACAGCGTCGTGCGCTTTCACGCGGCAAGCCCCCTCCACCGCCTGCGGCCGTCGGGACGGCCGTCCGCACTGCACCTGTGAGGACTCACGTGAGCTCGAAACCTGTCGTACTCATCGCTGAAGAGCTGTCGCCCGCCACCGTCGACGCGCTGGGCCCGGACTTCGAGATCCGGCACTGCAACGGCGCCGACCGCGCCGAACTGATCCCCGCCGTCGCCGACGTGGACGCGATCCTGGTCCGCTCCGCCACCAAGGTCGACGCCGAGGCCATCGCCGCCGCCCGGAAGCTGCGCGTGGTCGCCCGCGCCGGCGTCGGTCTGGACAACGTCGACGTCTCCGCCGCCACCAAGGCCGGCGTGATGGTCGTCAACGCCCCGACGTCGAACATCGTCACCGCAGCCGAGCTCGCGTGCGGTCTGCTCGTCGCCACCGCGCGCAACATCCCGCAGGCCAACACGGCGCTGAAGAACGGCGAGTGGAAGCGCTCCAAGTACACCGGTGTCGAGCTGAGCGAGAAGACCCTCGGCGTCGTCGGCCTCGGCCGCATCGGCGTCCTGGTCGCCCAGCGCATGTCCGCCTTCGGCATGAAGATCGTCGCGTACGACCCCTACGTGCAGCCGGCCCGCGCCGCCCAGATGGGGGTGAAGCTGCTGACCCTGGACGAGCTCCTGGAGGTCGCGGACTTCATCACCGTCCACCTGCCGAAGACCCCGGAGACCCTCGGTCTCATCGGTGACGAGGCGCTGCACAAGGTCAAGCCCTCCGTCCGCATCGTCAACGCCGCGCGCGGCGGGATCGTGGACGAGGCGGCGCTGTACTCGGCGCTCAAGGAGGGCCGGGTCGCCGGCGCGGGCCTCGACGTGTACGCCAAGGAGCCCTGCACGGACTCCCCGCTCTTCGAGCTCGACCAGGTCGTCTGCACCCCGCACCTCGGCGCCTCCACGGACGAGGCCCAGGAGAAGGCCGGCATCGCCGTCGCTCGCTCGGTGCGCCTGGCGCTCGCCGGCGAGCTGGTCCCGGACGCGGTCAACGTCCAGGGCGGCGTCATCGCCGAGGACGTCAAGCCCGGTCTGCCGCTCGCCGAGAAGCTCGGCCGGATCTTCACCGCCCTCGCGGGCGAGGTCGCGGCCCGGCTCGACGTCGAGGTCTACGGCGAGATCACCCAGCACGACGTGAAGGTGCTCGAACTCTCCGCGCTCAAGGGCGTGTTCGAGGACGTGGTCGACGAGACCGTGTCGTACGTCAACGCCCCGCTGTTCGCGCAGGAGCGCGGCGTCGAGGTGCGCCTGACCACCAGCTCCGAGTCGCCCGACCACCGCAACGTGGTCACCGTGCGCGGCACCCTCGGCAGCGGCGAGGAGGTCTCGGTCTCCGGCACCCTGGCCGGCCCCAAGCACCTCCAGAAGATCGTCGCCGTCGGCGAGTACGACGTGGACCTGGCGCTCGCCGACCACATGGTCGTGCTGCGCTACGAGGACCGTCCGGGCGTCGTCGGCACGGTCGGCCGGATCCTCGGCGAGGCCGGTCTGAACATCGCCGGCATGCAGGTCTCCCGCGCGGAGGAGGGCGGCGAGGCGCTCGTCGTGCTCACCGTGGACGACACCGTCCCGGTGGCGGTGCTCTCGGAGATCTCGGCCGAGATCGGCGCCACCTCGGCCCGCTCGGTCAACCTGATCTGACGCACGGCCCCGTACCCGGTTGCCGGCCGCTTGTTCCGTACGAGCGGCGGGCGGCCGGGCGCCGTGCTGTCACGGGCACTTCAGTGCCAGGGGATGTGCTTCCAGGGGCTGCCCTCGTGTTCGGTGAGGACGCGGTGGCCGGTGACGTTGTCCTCGTACCAGGAGCCGTACTCCTCCTCGTCGAACCGCAGCACCCTGCCCAGCGCGTAGCCCGCCGAGAAGTCCTCCCAGGACGTGTACGCCGCCCTGCTCAGCGCACCCGCGTGGACGATGGCCTGTTCGGCCTCGTGCGGGGTGCAGAACCGGGCCGAGAGCCCCCAGCGGGCCACGTTCACCGCCCGGCCGTAGTCGTACGCGACCGTCTTGCGCACCCGT
Source organism: Streptomyces sp. NRRL F-6492 (assembly GCF_001280125.1). Classification (GTDB taxonomy): domain Bacteria; phylum Actinomycetota; class Actinomycetes; order Streptomycetales; family Streptomycetaceae; genus Streptomyces. The sequence goes on along the minus strand of NZ_LGEG01000271.1, from coordinate 27,040 downwards.
CCCTCCGGAGGCAGCAGGCCGTCCGCCCGGAACCGGGCCTCGTACCGGACGATCCGGCGGACCAGCTCTCCGACCTCCCGCACGCTCTCCGGGGACGCGCCGAGGTCCTGTGCGTGGCCCGCCGCCGTATCGCGCCACAGATCGGCCGACGGTACTCCGTGGATCTCCGCCGTCAGCCGTTCGCGCACGCTCAGGACGAAGTCGGGCTCCGGGGGACTGTTGCGCCCGGCGAGGAGCGCGTCCAGTTCCCCGCGCCAGCCGGACGGTTCCGTGACGCCCCAGGCGTCGCGGAGCGTGTCCAGCTCGACGGTGTACCCCATGTACAGGGTTCCCGCCTCGTTCCACGGCACGCCGTTGGAGACCGCCAGATGGCCCCCGCAGGCGAGCCCGAACGCCAGGGGTCCTCGGAGCGGCCCGTGGCGCAGGGCCACGAGGCGGTGCTTCGGGGAACGGCGGTGCCGGGCGTGGTACTGGAGCCAGGTCGCCCGGTCATGGGCCGCGGAGGGCAGAAGGAACTGGACGGGGCTGCCCGGGTTCACCACCAGGGGCCGGGGCGCCGCGTCGTTCCAGTGGAACGTGGCGATCCACCGGAGCGAGACGCAGTGGAACACCCAGTCCGGGTGCCACGGCGGCAACATCCCGCGCGTGATCACGGTGCGGTGACCCGGCTCCGGGTACGAGCGCCAGTGGACGCGCCCCGGATCGGCGTCGACCTCCACCTTCGGCGCCAGGATGAACAGGTCGGTGCTCGCCAGCACTTGTGTCGCGGCATCGGTGTCGTTGCGCACCGCGGCCTCGTACAGCCGGTGCTCGACCTCTGTCGGTGGGACCCAGCCGCTGAACGCTCCCCCTGTGCTCATGATCCGATCCTAGGGAACCCCTACAGCCGGGCCGACTTCAGGGACATGTGGAGCAGCAGCCGGTCCTCCCCGTCGTCCAGGTCCAGGCCGGTGAGCTGCTCCACCCGGGACAGCCGGTAGTAGAGGGTCTGCCGGTGGATGCCCAGGGCCGCCGCCGTGCGCCCCGCCTGGCCCGCGTGGTCGAGGTACGCCTCGGCCGTGCGGGCCAGTTCGGCGTGGGCGGGGGCGAGCAGCGGCGCGACGACCGGATCGACCTCGGGGTGGTAGAGCGCCGCCAGGAGCCGGTACGGGCCGATGCCCGCCCACTCCGCGACCGGGCCCAGCTTCGGCTGCGCCGTCGCGGCACGGGCCGCCGTGCTGGCCTCCCGCCAGGCCGCCGGGAGCTCCGCGAGGCCCCGGCGGGGGACGGCGATCCCGGCCGGGGCGTCGCCGCGCAGCCGCTCGGCGGCCGAGCGGGCGGGGGAGAGGTCCTCGGCCGTGCGCAGCCGTACGAGGACGGCGAGGGACGCGGCGTCCGGGAGCGCGGCGACCGCCGCCGCGCCGGGGACGGCCCGTACCGAGGGGGCGTCCCCCTGCCAGGGGGTCGCGCAGACGACGGTGTGCAGCCCGTCCGCGCTGGGCCCCAGGGCCGCGCGCAGCGCCGCGACGGCCATGTCGTTCTGCCAGCCGCGCCCGGCGGTCAGGGCCGCGGCGAACTCGCGCGAGAGGTCCGCGCCCGCCCGCTCCTCGTCGGCGAGGAGTCCGCCGATCCGGGCGGCCACCTCCATGGCCGCCGCCAGCCGCTCGGGCGTGGGCCCCGGCTCGGCGTCGAGCAGCCACACGTACCCGAGGACGACACCCCGATGGCGTACGGGAAGGCAGATCCGGTCCCGGAAGACGCCCGCGTCCGGGGAGGCGGGGATGCGGACCGGGCCCTCCGCCCGGGTGATGCCGAAGCCCTCGAACCAGGCGCGGACCGCCGGGGTCGATCCCCGGGTCAGGATCGACCGGGTCCGGACGGGGTCCATCGCGGTGTCGTCGTCGCTGTCGTGGGCGCCGAAGGCGATCAGCCCGAAGTCGCGGTTCTCCAGCGTCGCCGGGGCGCCGAGGAGTGCGGAGATCTCGTCCACCAGGTCTTGGTAATCGCCCTTCACGGCGCCATTCTCGCACCCTCTCAGACAGATGTATGAGGAGCGGGCCACGGATGCGTGACAGCTGTAGGTGGCGCACGATCGGACCGATTCGTAGGTTTCACAGTGGTTATCCGTGCTGTTCCGGTTCGTTCTCTTCGCACTGGTACGGCCCCGTTCTACCCTTGCCCCCTGGAGGTGCCCCGTGCTGGGTCCCGTGATCCTCGCCGCGTCCCGCAGCGACAAGATGCGCCGTTTCGTGTCGGCCGCGCCCGGGACCAAGCAGGTCGTGGCACGCTTCATCGCCGGCGAGACGGTGGACGACGTCGTCCCGATCGTGCGGGAGCTGAGCGAGCGCGGCCTGGAGGTCACCCTCGACGTCGTCGGTGAGGACATCACCACCGTCGAGCAGTCGCACGCCGCCCGGGACGCCTACCTGGAGCTCATCGGCCGCCTGAAGGAGCTGGGCCTCGGCGAGCGCGCCGAGATGTCCGTGAAGCTGTCGATGTTCGGCCAGTCGCTGGAGAACGGGCACGAGCTGGCGCTCGCCAACGTCCGGCCGGTCGTCGAGGCCGCCGCCGGGATCGGCACCACCGTCACCCTGGACGCCGAGGACCACACCACCCTCGACTCGATGTTCGCCATCCACGAGGAGCTGCGGAAGGACTTCCCGCAGACCGGCTGCGTCATCCAGGCCTACCTCTTCCGCACCGAGGACGACGCCCGCCGCCTCGCCGCGAACGGCTCCCGCGTCCGGATCGTCAAGGGCGCCTACAAGGAGCCCGCCTCCGTCGCGATCCAGGAGAAGCCGGAGATCGACAAGGCGTACGTCCGGATCACGAAGATCCTGATGGAGGGCAAGGGCTACCCGATGATCGGGTCCCACGACCCGCGCCTGATCTCCGTCGGCCAGGAGCTGGCCCGCCGCGCCGGGCGCAAGTTGGACGAGTACGAGTTCCAGATGCTGTACGGCATCCGGGGCGAGGAGCAGCACCGCCTCGCCGCCGAGGGGCACCGCATGCGTGTGTACACCGCGTACGGCACCGACTGGTACGGCTACTTCATGCGCCGCCTGGCGGAGAAGCCGGCCAACCTCCTCTTCTTCGTCCGCTCCATCCTCACCAAGGGCTGAGCCCCACCACCCCTCCGAAGGAGTACAGAGACTCATGGACGCTGTGACCCAGGTCCCCACTCCCGTCAACGAGCCGGTGCACGGCTACGCCCCCGGCTCCCCCGAGCGCGCCCGTCTGGAGCTCAAGCTCAAGGAGCTGGCCGAGAACCCGCGCGAGCTGCCGATGACCATCGGCGGCGTGAAGCGCCTGGGCGGCGGCGAGGAGTTCGAGGTCGTCCAGCCGCACAACCACGGGGCCGTCATCGGCACCTTCCGCGGCGCCACGCAGCAGGACGCCCAGGACGCGATCGACGCCGCCCTCGCCGCCGCCCCGGCCTGGCGCGCGATGTCCTTCGACGACCGCGCCGCGATCATCCTGCGCGCCGCCGAGCTGCTCGCCGGCCCCTGGCGCGAGACGCTGGCCGCGTCCACCATGCTCGGCCAGTCCAAGACCGCCCAGCAGGCCGAGATCGACACCCCGTGCGAGCTCGTCGACTTCTGGCGCTTCAACGTGGCGTACGCCCGCCAGATCCTGGCCGAGCAGCCCCCGGCCAACTCGCCGGGCGTCTGGAACCGTCTGGACCACCGCCCGCTCGAAGGCTTCGTCTACGCGATCACGCCGTTCAACTTCACGGCCATCGCGGGCAACCTGCCCACCGCCCCCGCCCTCATGGGCAACGTGGTGGTCTGGAAGCCGTCCCCGACGCAGACCCACGCCGCCGTGCTCCTCATGGAGCTCCTGGAGGAGGCCGGCCTGCCCAAGGGCGTCATCAACCTGGTGACCGGCGACGGCATCGCCGTCTCCGAGGTGGCCCTGAACCACCGCGACCTGGCCGGCATCCACTTCACCGGCTCGACCAAGACCTTCCAGCACCTGTGGAAGACGGTCGGCAACAACATCGAGAACTACCGCTCGTACCCGCGGATCGTCGGCGAGACCGGCGGCAAGGACTTCGTCGTCGCCCACCCCAGCGCCGACCGCGCCGTCCTGAAGACCGCGCTGACCCGCGGCTCCTTCGAGTACCAGGGCCAGAAGTGTTCGGCGTCCTCGCGCGCCTACGTCCCGGCCTCGATCTGGAACGACGGCTTCAAGGAGGAGTTCGCGGCCGAGGTCGACGGCATCACCATGGGTGACGTCACCGACCTGTCGAACTTCATCGGCGCCGTCATCGACGACCGCTCGTTCGCCAAGAACAAGGCGGCGATCGACCGCGCCAAGTCCGACCCGAGCTGCACGATCGTCGCCGGCGGCACCTACGACGACTCGGTCGGCTACTTCGTCCGCCCGACCGTCATCGAGTGCACCGACCCGGAGAACGAGGTCTTCACGACCGAGTACTTCGGCCCGATCCTCGCGATCCACGTCTACGACGACGAGAAGTACGACGAGATGCTGACCCAGATGGAGTCGGTCTCGGACTACGCGCTCACCGGCTCGGTCATCGCCAACGACCGCGCCGCCGCCGCGTACACGATGGAGAAGCTCCGCTACGCGGCGGGCAACTTCTACATCAACGACAAGTCGACCGGCGCCGTCGTCGGCCAGCAGCCCTTCGGCGGCGGCCGCGCCTCCGGCACCGACGACAAGGCCGGCGCCCCGCAGAACCTGATGCGCTGGACGCTGACCCGCGCCATCAAGGAGACGCTGGTCCCGCCGACCGAGTACGGCTACCCCCACATGGGCTGACGCCCCCGCCGCGCGAGCGGCGCCTGCCCCCAGGGGCAGACCCCCGTTCCCCGCGGACGGGCCCCCGACACCGCCCCCGACCCCGGTCCCCCAACCGAGGTCGGGGGCGGTTCCCGTGCGGGAGGCTTACGCTGCTGGAAGGGGATCGGTGAGGAGGCACGACATGCCCGGTTCAACGACACTCGGCCCCGGGCACGGGGTCGACGCGATCGAGCACCTCGACGCGCTGCGGATGATGTCCCTGATGAAGGAGCTGCACCGGCTGCTGACCGGGCCGGGGCCCGACCGGCTCACGGACGCGCAGGTCGCGACCCTGCTCGCGGGTGAGGGCCGCCATCGGGAAGGCTTCACCGACTGGGTGGGGCGAATGGCCCGCGACCTGGAGAAGGCTACGGCCTGACGGGGACCCGCCGGGTCAGGAAGTCGTCGATCAGCGACGCGATCCGCGGCGCGTGGGTCTCCAGGGCGAAGTGGCCGGTGGGCAGGAGGTGGACCTCGGCGTCCGGGAGGTCGCGGCGGAAGGCCTCGGCGCCCGCCGGGACGAAGACCTGGTCGCCCTCGCCCCAGACGGCGAGGAGGGGGACCCGGGAGGCGCGGAAGTACTCCTGGAAGGCCGGGTAGAGGGCGATGTTGGAGCCGTAGTCGGCGATCAGGTCCAGCTGGACGCCGTCCTGGCCCTCGCGGGCCATCAGGGCGGCGTCGTGGTGCCAGGCGTCGGGGCTGAGGAGGTCGCGGTGCTCGGCGGGGACGCCCGTCTCGTACTGCCACCGGATGCCGGCGGGGGAGCGGAGGGCGCGGACCGGCTCCTCGGTCTCCGGGGTGCGGTTCTCGATCAGGGCGAGGACCGGGGCCCAGGCCTCGGCGCCGAGGCCCTCCTCGTAGGCGTTGCCGTTCTGGGTGACGATCGCGGTGATCCGCTCGGGGTGGGCGAGGGCGAGCCGCAGGCCGATGGGGGCGCCGTAGTCCTGGACGTAGAGCGCGAACCGGTCCAGGCCGACGGCTTCGGTGAACTCGGCGGTGAGCGCAGCCAGTTCGGCGAAGGTGTAGGGGAAGTCGTCGGCGGAGGGGGCGGCGCTGCGGCCGAAGCCCAGGTGGTCGGGGGCGATCAGGTGGTAGCGGTCGGCCAGGAGCGGGATCAGGTCGCGGAACATGTGCGAGCTGGTCGGGAAGCCGTGCAGCAGGAGCAGCGCGGGGGCGTCGGCGGGGCCGGCCTCCCGGTAGGCGATCTCGTGCCCGCGGACGGTGGCGGTGCGGTGGTGGGTCGGCAGCACGGACATCTTCTAACCCCTTATGTGTGAATGAACGGTTAGGTGTCGACGTGGTGATTCCAGCACGGCCGAAGTAACCTGTCAATTCATTTTCGACGGTTAGCCGGATGTGGGAGGGTGGGGCGCATGACCGTGAGGACCGCACCCACCCATGAACTCGGGGCCGACCTGCTCCGCTCCGTACGCGAGATGCTCGACACCGCCTTCGACGGCGACTTCGGCGACGAGGACTGGGACCACACCCTCGGCGGACTCCACGCCTGGATCGAGGACGAGCGGGGGATCGCCGCCCACGGCGCCGTCGTCATGCGCCGGCTGCTCCACGGGGGCCGCTCGCACCGCGTCGGGTACGTGGAAGGGGTCGGCGTCCGGGCCGACCTGCGCCGCCGGGGGCTCGGCGGCGAGGTCATGGCCGAGCTGGAGCGGGTGATCGACGGGGCGTACGCCTTCGGGGCGCTCGCCGCCTCGGACGCGGGCGCCGCGCTCTACCGGGGGCGCGGCTGGCAGGTCTGGGAGGGGCGCGTCGAGGCGTTCACGCCCGACGGGATCGTCCACCTCCCGGAGGAGGAGGGGGGCGTCTTCCTGCGCCCGGCGGGCGCGGGGCCCCTGCCGGACCCCGCCGCCCCGCTGGTCTTCGACTGGCGGGACGGCGACGTGACGTGACGGCGCGCAGGGCGCGAGGGCGACCCGGGCGGGTGCGCCGAGTCGGACCGTGACGAGCGCCTTCCCCAGGTTCTCGCCGCGCAGCATCCCCGGGAACGCGTCCACGACGTGCCCGAAGCCCTCCGCCACCGTCACGTCCAGCGGCAGCGAACCGTCGCGCAGACCGGGGACGGCGAGGTCGTACAGCTCCTCCAGGGCGTCCAGATGGTTCCGGACCGGGAACCCTTCGAGCCGGATGCTCTTCCCGACCAGGTCGAAGAGGTTGCGCGGGACCGGCGGGGGAGCCGAGAGCGAGTGGTACGGGGCCACGGCGCCCACCCGGGCGATCCGGCCGTACTCGCGCAGCGAGCCGATCGCGGCCTCCAGGTGCTCGCCGCCCACCCCTTCGAGCGCCGCGTCGAGCCCCTCGGGCGCGGCCCGCGCGAGCAGCTCCGCCACCGGCCCCTCGTGGTGGTCGAAGGCCGCGTCGAACCCGACCTCCTCCGTCAGGTACGCCACCTCGCGCGCCGAACCCGCGCTGCCCACCAGGCGCCCCGCGCCGAGCAGCCGGGCGAGCCGCCCCGCCGCCGTGCCCACCCCGCCGGCCGCCGCCGAGACGAACAGGTCCTCGCCCGGCTGGAGCCGCGCGATCCGGGTCGGCCCCACATGGGCCGACAGGCCCGTACCGCCGAGCAGGCCCAGGCGCGGCGAGCGGGACGCCGGGGCCGAGGTCCGGGACCCGGCGCGCCTCGTCCGGCGCGACCGGGGCGTGGGTGCGCCAGCCCTTGCGGTGCAGGACGAGGTCGCCCGGGCGCAGCGACGGGTCACGCGAGTCGAGCACCCTGCCCAGGGCGCGGCCCTCCATCGGGGAGCCCAGGGTCCACAGCTCGTTCGTGTCCACCGCCTCGCGGTGGTACGGGTCGACCGACAGCTGGAGGTTCTCGACGAGCGCGGCGCCCGGCCCCGGGACCGGCGCCACCCCGACCCCGGCCGGGGAGCGGGCCCTCGCGTACGCCCGGAGGGTGCTGCGGCTCCTGGAGGTGATGGCCGCCGAGGTGCGCGGCGCGGAGGCGGGCGGCCCGGCCGTCCCCGCCGGCCCGCTGCGGAGCGCGGCCTTCCGCAGCGCCGCCCTGCACCTGCTGCCCCGCGCCCCGGGGCGGCTCGCGGCGCGGCACCCGGCGCCGCGCACGCTCCCGCTGATCGACTGGACGGAGAACTGCACCTCGTACACCCGGGAGTGGTGGGCCGAGCAGGAGTGGCTGCCGCCCGCGACCGTGGAGGCCGAGGACGACGGAGCGGTGCTCTCGATGGTGGGCACCGGCTTCGGGACGGCCGTGATGCCGGAGCTCTCCCCGGTCGGAGCACCGCCCTCGGTGCGGATCACCGATCTCGGACCGGAGCGTCCGACCCGTTCGGTGGGCTGCGTCACCACCCCCGAGCCGGCTTCTTCCCCCGCCGTGCGGGCCCTGATCCGGGAGCTGCGGGCCGTCGCGGGGTGACCCTCGGTGCCCCGCCGTCTCAGATAGTAGGAAGTCCGAGTAATTGTGGAGACAGACGCGCCGGACTGCCCTAGCTTTGTAGGAGCCGAACGTCTCGCTTCATCAGCGAATGGCGGCCGAGAGCGCGACGCCCCGTGCAGGCAACCCCTGCGGCGGCGCTCCCCGCCCCTTCCGGCACCTTCGATCACCACTGATCTCAAGGAGTCGATCCCCCATGGCCGCTCAGACCGCCCGCCGCGTCCGCCACTCCTCCGCCCGTCCCGCCGACGAGGCCCGTCAGAACGCCGCCGCGGCCCTCCAGCGCGCCCTCGACCGCCGTGACAACGGCGGCTCCACCGGCCACTGATCCACCCCGCCCCCTCCCGGGGGTCGCCCCTCGGACGTTCGTCCACATGGTGGACGTTGCGTGTCAGACGATGGGACGACCAGTAGGGTGCCGACATGTCTCACAGCATCGATCTCGCAGTCATCCCCGGCGACGGCATCGGCCAGGAGGTCGTGGCCCAGGGCCTCAAGGTCCTCTCGGCCGTCCTTCCCCGGGACGTGAAGCTGGAGACCGAGGAGTACGACTTCGGCGCCAAGCGCTACCGCGCCACCGGTGAGACCCTCACCGACGCCGACCTGGACTCCCTCAAGAAGCACGACGCCATCCTGCTGGGCGCCATCGGCGACCCGTCGGTGCCCTCCGGCGTCCTGGAGCGCGGCTTCCTCCTGAAGCTCCGCTTCGCCTTCGACCACCACGTCAACCTGCGTCCCTCGAAGCTGCTCCCCGGTGTGGCGACCCCGCTCGCCGGCCAGCCCGAGATCGACTTCGTCGTGGTCCGCGAGGGCACCGAGGGCCCGTACACGGGCAACGGCGGCACCATCCGCAAGGGCACCCCGCACGAGGTCGCCACCGAGGTCTCGGTCAACACCGCCTTCGGCGTCGAGCGCGTGGTCCGGGACGCCTTCGCCCGCGCCCAGGCCCGCCCGCGCAAGAAGCTCACGCTGGTCCACAAGAACAACGTGCTGACCTTCGCCGGCCACCTCTGGACGGACACCTTCCACCGGGTGGCCGCCGAGTTCCCCGAGGTCACCACCGACTACCTGCACGTCGACGCCGCGACGATCTTCCTCGTCACCGACCCGGCCCGCTTCGACGTGATCGTCACCGACAACCTCTTCGGCGACATCATCACCGACCTCGCCGCGGCCGTCTCCGGCGGCATCGGCGTCGCCGCCTCGGGCAACATCAACCCGAGCGGCGACTTCCCGTCGATGTTCGAGCCGGTCCACGGCTCCGCGCCGGACATCGCGGGCCAGGGCAAGGCCGACCCCACGGCCACCGTCCTCTCCGTCGCCCTCCTCCTGCGCCACCTCGGGTACGAGGCCGAGGCCGCCCGCGTCGAGGAGGCCGTCGCCGCCGACCTCACCGAGCGCGGCGACGGCGTCCGCACGACGGACGAGATCGGCGACGCGCTCGCCGCGCGAGTAGCGAGCTGACCCGCGCCGACTGACACGCCACATCAGCCGCCGGGTCGCACAGCGCCCGGCGGCTGTCCCCTGCGCGGCCACCGGGAGCGCACCCCCATTCCACCCCGGACCGCGCGTACCCGTTTCCCGCACCGGCCCCCGCGAGCGATAATCGAACGTGGGGCCGCGGCATGCGGGCATGCCCGGACGTCCACCCCGTCGGGGACGAAAGTCTCCGACGGCGGCGTACGCGCGCGGTCCTCCCCACACGACCGGTGAAGGACACGCACTCATGACGACGCCCACGATCGAGCTCAAGCCCTCCTCCAGCCCGCTGTCCGACGCGGAGCGCGAGGCGATCCTGGCCAACCCGGGATTCGGCCGCCACTTCACCGACCACATGGTCACCATCCGGTGGACCGACGGCCGCGGCTGGCACGACGCCCAGCTCGTCCCGTACGGCCCGCTCGCGCTCGACCCGGCCACCAACGTCCTGCACTACGCGCAGGAGATCTTCGAGGGCCTGAAGGCCTACCGCCGCCCCGACGGCTCGGTCGCCAGCTTCCGTCCCGACGCCAACGCCCGCCGCTTCCAGGCCTCCGCCCGCCGCCTGGCCATGCCCGAGCTGCCCGTCGAGACCTTCGTCGAGGCCTGTGACGTCCTCGTCCGGCACGACAAGGCGTGGGTCCCGGAGCACGGCGGCGAGGCCTCGCTCTACCTGCGTCCGTTCATGATCGCGACCGAGGTCGGCCTGGGCGTCCGCCCCGCCAACGAGTACCTCTTCGTCGTCATCGCCTCCCCGGCCGGCCCGTACTTCCCCGGCGGCGTGAAGCCCGTCTCCATCTGGCTCTCCGAGGACCGCGTCCGCGCCGTCCCCGGCGGCGTCGGCGACGCCAAGACCGGCGGCAACTACGCGGCCTCCCTGCTCGCGCAGGCCGAGGCGGCGGCCAAGGGCTGCGACCAGGTCGCCTACCTCGACGCCGTCGAGCACAAGTGGGTCGAGGAGCTCGGCGGCATGAACCTGTACTTCGTGTACGGAGACAAGCTCGTCACCCCCACCCTCACCGGCTCGCTCCTCGCCGGCATCACCCGCGACTCGCTGCTCAAGCTGGCCGCCGGCCTGGGCCTGGAGGCCGAGGAGGGCCGCGTCTCCATCGACCAGTGGCAGGCCGACAGCGAGAACGGCACCCTGACCGAGGTCTTCGCCTGCGGCACCGCCGCCGTCATCACCCCGGTCGGCACGGTCAAGTCCGCGCGGGGCGAGTGGGCCCAGTCGGGCGGCGAGCCCGGCGCGGTCACGATGAAGCTCCGCGAGGCGCTCCTCGCCGTCCAGACCGGCAAGGCCGAGGACACCCACGGCTGGATGCACGAGCTGGGCTAGGGGCTTTCCGGACGCTCCCTAGGACGCCGAGGGCCGGCGCCGCTCCCCGAGCGGTCGCCGGCCCCGGCCCGCAGAGACCTCCGCGCCGCCCCTCAGAGCCGGGTGATCGGGCGCATCGCGAGCCCCTCGGTGCCGGCCCAGCCGTTCACCCGCGCCGCGTCGTCGACGGAGACCGTGCCGAGGCCGCCGGGCAGGTCGAAGACGAGCGTGCCGCTCAGCTCGGTGCCCTCGCCGGCGACCAGGGTCGCGGTGAAGCGGTCGGACCGGTCGTACTCCGCCTCGCCCCCCTCGTCGTTCCCGAAGACGTACAGGCCCGCGTAGGCCTTTCCGCCGCCCTCGACGACGACGGGCTCGGTGTCCGGCTCCCCGAGCGGCTCGACGACCGGGGCGGCGTCGCCGGCCTTCAGCCGCACCTGCGGCGCGTCGTTGAGGACGCACGGCGTCTTCGCCCTGTTGGTGACGGTCAGCAGGAAGTGGCGGGGCGTCTCCCCGGCCGCGTCCTGGAGTTCGACCGCGGTGCCGAGCCCGTCCGCCTCGCAGTCCGGGTACTCCGTGCCGTTGCCGCCGCCGGTCTCGCCGCCGCCCCCGGTCCCGGTGGCCGTCGGGCCGCTGCCGCCGGTCCCCGGGTCGCCCGTGGGCGCGGTGGTCTCCGGCGCACTCGCGCCGGCCGACGCGGAGCCCGAGGGGGCGGCGGTCGGCGCGGCGGCGGCCGGGTCGTCCCCCTGGCAGCCGGTGGTCGTCAGCAGGGCCGCGACGACGGCCGCGCCCAGGACGGCGCCCCGCAGGCCCCGACGCGGTGAGCCACCCCTGGTCTTCTTCGAGTTCATGCCGTTCCCTCTTCCCCCGTGGGCCGGCCCGGAGCCGGTCCGTGCGCAAGCGACATCGTCATTGTCGCCACGAGGAGAGGCCGGCCCACCCGCGTCCGGCGTCTGTTACAGCCTTCGTACGAACCGGCGCTCATGCCGTGACCGGGCGCGGCCCGCGACCGGCGCCCCACGGGGTCCTGTCCCCTCGGGGACGAGATTTAGAGCGGTGCTCAATGTGATCTGCGCCCGTATCGCGCGCCGATCCTTGGAAGCGTCGGCATCAGCATTTAGAGTGACGCTCAAACAGGAGGCGTTCGAGACGTGCGACCGACCCCCACGGGACGCGGCCGGACCGGCCCCGTCCCGCTCGACGGCTCCCCGATCCGCTCCGGGGCGGTCGGATCCGTCTCCCCCGACCGCCTCCACCTCCCCTAGGAACCGTGATCATGACGTACCGCATGCCCGCCGAGTGGACGCCGCACGAGCGCACCTGGATGGCCTGGCCCAGCCCCAACCCCACCTTCACCGACGACGAGGAGCTGGCCGCCGCCCGTACCGCCTGGGCCTCGGTGGCCCGCGCCGTCCGCCGCTTCGAGCCGGTCACGATGGTCGTCGCCCCCGGTGACGGGGAAGGCGCCCGCGCGCTCCTCGGCCCGGACGTCGACCTGGTCGAGCGCGACCTCGACGACGCCTGGATGCGGGACATCGGCCCGACCTTCGTCACGGACGGCACCGGCCTGGCCGCCGTGGACTGGGTGTTCAACGGCTGGGGCGCCCAGGACTGGGCCCGCTGGGAGCACGACTCCACGATCGCCCGCCACGTGGCGGACGCCGCGTCCGTCCCGGTCCTGAGCAGCCCCCTGGTCAACGAGGGGGGCGCGATCCACGTCGACGGCGAGGGCACGGTCCTCCTCACCGACACCGTCCAGCTCGGCTCCGGCCGCAACCCTGGGTGGACCCGCGAGCAGGTCGAGACCGAGATCCACGCGAAGCTGGGCACCACCAAGGCGATCTGGCTCCCGCACGGCCTCACCGCCGACTACGGCATGTACGGCACCCAGGGCCACGTCGACATCGTCGCCGCCTTCGCCCGCCCCGGCACGGTCCTCGTCCACGGCCAGCAGGACCCCGCCCACCCCGACCACGAGCGCTCCCGGACGCACGCGAGCGTCCTGCGCGCCGCCACCGACGCCCAGGGGCGGCCCCTGGAGGTCATCGAGATCCCGGCCCCCACCGTCCTCAAGGACGAGGAGGGCGACTGGGTCGACTACTCCTACATCAACCACTACCTCTGCAACGGCGCCGTCGTCCTCTGCGCCTTCGACGACCCCCACGACGAACTCGCCGCCGAGATCTTCCGCCGCCTCTTCCCGGACCGCGAGGTCGTCCTGGTCGACGCCCGCGCGATCTTCGCGGCCGGCGGCGGCATCCACTGCATCACCCAGCAGCAGCCGCGGGTCTGACGGCCGGACCTGCCGGGCCCGTCATCGGGTAGAACGTACGAGTGAGTCAGAGCAGCAGCCCCCCGCCCCGATCCCGCCGCCGCAACCAGGCCGCCCCGCCCCGCGAGGAGGTGCTCGCCGCCGCCATGGGAACCATCGCCGAGCGCGGGCTCGACGGGCTCACCATGGCCGGGCTCGGGCGGCAGGTCGGGATGAGCAGCGGGCACCTGCTGTACTACTTCCGCACCAAGGACGAGCTGCTGCTCCAGACCCTGGAGTGGAGCGAGGGGCGGCTCGGGGCCCGGCGCGGCGCCCTGCTCTCCCGGCCCGGGTCCGCCCGCGAACGGCTCGACGGATACGTGGACGTGTACGTGCCCGAGGGGCCGCGCGACCCGCACTGGACGCTCTGGCTGGAGGTCTGGAACCGCTCGCGGAACGCCGACGGCGACGCCCGCGCCCGGCAGGCCGCCGTCGAGGGCGCCTGGCACCGGGACCTGGTCGCGATCCTGGCCGAGGGGGTCTCGCGCGGGGAGTTCCGGCCGGTCGACCCGGACCGGTTCGCCACCCGGACGCGCGCCCTGCTCGACGGCTTCAGCGTGCACGTCGCCGTCGGGATCCCCGGCACGGGCAGGGGTCAAGTCCTCGACCACGTGCGGGAGTTCGTCGAGCAGGAGCTGCTCGCGCGACCGTAACGCACGCAAGTACACAGGATCGTTGCCCCCTGCGCCCTTGTTGGCGGGGCCGGTGCTCCGGCACGGTTCCTGCCCATGGGACGAGAGCACTGGAAGAAGATCTGGGTCGGCTCCGCCGGCAACATGGTCGAGTGGTTCGACTGGTTCGTGTACGCGAGCTTCGCCACCTACTTCGCGGGGGCGTTCTTCCCCGAGGGCGACGACACCGCCAAACTCATGAACACCGCCGGCGTCTTCGCCGTCGGCTTCTTCATGCGCCCGGTCGGCGGCTGGCTCCTCGGCCGCGTCGCCGACCGCAAGGGCCGCAAAACGGCCCTCACCCTCACCGTGACCCTGATGTCCGCCTCCGCGGTACTGATCGCCGTCGCCCCCACCTACGCCGTCGCCGGGTACGGCGGCGCCGCCGTCCTCCTCGTCGCCCGCCTCCTCCAGGGCCTCTCCGTCGGCGGCGAGTACGCGGCCAGCGCCACCTACCTCACCGAGGCCTCCGCCCCCGAGCACCGCGGCTTCGCCTCCAGCTTCCAGTACGTGTCGATGACCGCCGGCCAGGTCCTCGGCCTCGGCCTGCTCCTGGTCCTCCAGCAGACCCTGTCCGACGCGGCCCTGCACTCCTGGGGCTGGCGCGTCCCCTTCGTCGTCGGCGCCCTCGGCGCGGCCGTCGTCTTCTACCTGCGCCGCACCATGCTGGAGACCGAGGTCTACGAGGAGTCCGCGGGCGACGGCGTCGAGCAGGGCCGGCAGGGCACCCTCAAGGCCCTGTGGGCGCACCGCCGCGAGGCCTTCCTCGTCGTCGCGCTCACCATGGGCGGCACCGTGGCGTACTACACGTACACCACCTACCTCACCAAGTACCTGTCCAACTCCGCCGGGCTCCCCAAGCAGACCGCCACCCTGGTCTCCTTCTGCGCCCTGATCGTCTTCGCCTGCCTCCAGCCGCTCGCCGGCCGGCTCTCCGACCGGATCGGGCGCCGCCCCCTCCTCATCACCTTCGCGGTCGGCTCCACCCTCCTCACCGTGCCGATCATGGCGATGCTCAAGCACGCGGGCTCCTTCTGGCCGGCCCTCGGCCTCTCCCTCCTCGCGCTCCTCGTCGTCACCGGCTACACCTCCATCAATGCCTGCGTGAAGGCCGAACTCTTCCCGACCGGCGTCCGCGCCCTCGGCGTCGCCCTCCCGTACGCCGTCGCCAACGCCCTCTTCGGCGGCACCGCCGAGTACGTGGCCCTCTGGTTCAAGGACGCCGGCATCGAGTCGGGCTTCTCCTGGTACGTCGCCGGCTGCGCGGCCGTCTCCCTGGTCGTCTACCTCACGATGCGCGAGACCCGCGACATCGACCTCGGCCGGGCCGGCGCGGACGGCGCCGCCGCGCCCGGACGGAAACGGGACAGCATGCCCGTATCGTGAGATCCCCGCGCCACGGCGCGGTCACCTGTGCCAGAATTCCGGCGTGCCTGCTACCACGATGATTATCGGCAGCGGCGCGCCGGTCCGCAGTGACCGCTGACGCGTGGATCGACCCCCACGCGGGCGGACACCGT
This sequence comes from Streptomyces sp. NRRL F-6492, assembly GCF_001280125.1. Taxonomy (GTDB): domain Bacteria; phylum Actinomycetota; class Actinomycetes; order Streptomycetales; family Streptomycetaceae; genus Streptomyces. The sequence continues at coordinate 11,553 of NZ_LGEG01000271.1, read as the reverse complement.
GCCCCAGACCCGCGCGCAGACCTCTCGCACCCGCGAGGGGTTTTTTCGTTTTCCGGCCCCACCCACGCCGGAGACGGACGCGGCGCGAGAATGGGGGCAAGTGGAGCCAGACCTTCCGGAGCCACATCCGACAGGAGCCATGACAGTCATGACCACGGAGAACGCCGAGGCCGCATCCCTCGACGACAGTTTCCACGTCTTCGACACGACGCTGCGCGACGGAGCACAGCGCGAGGGCATCAACCTCACCGTCGCGGACAAGCTGACCATCGCCCGGCACCTCGACGAGTTCGGCGTGGGCTTCATCGAGGGCGGCTGGCCCGGCGCCAACCCCCGCGACACGGAGTTCTTCGCCCGCGCCCGCCAGGAGATCGCGTTCAAGAACGCCCAGCTCGTCGCCTTCGGCGCCACCCGCAGGGCCGGCGGCTCCGCCGCGGAGGACCCCCAGGTCAAGGCACTCCTCGACTCCGGCGCCCCGGTCGTCACCCTGGTCGCCAAGTCGCACGACCGGCACGTCGAACTGGCCCTGCGCACCACCCTGGAAGAGAACCTGGAGATGGTCCGCGACACCGTCTCCCACCTGCGCGAGCAGGGCCGCCGCGTCTTCGTCGACTGCGAGCACTTCTTCGACGGCTACAAGGCCAACCCCGACTACGCCAAGGCCGTCGTCCGCGCCGCCCACGAGGCCGGCGCCGACGTCGTCGTCCTCTGCGACACCAACGGCGGCATGCTCCCCGCCCAGGTCCAGGCCGTCGTCGCCACCGTCATCGCCGACACCGGCGCCCGGCTCGGCATCCACGCCCAGGACGACACCGGCTGCGCCGTCGCCAACACCCTCGCCGCCGTCGACGCGGGCGCCACCCACGTCCAGTGCACCGCCAACGGCTACGGCGAGCGGGTCGGCAACGCCAACCTCTTCCCCGTCGTCGCGGCCCTGGAGCTCAAGTACGACAAGCGGGTGCTGCCCGAGGGCGCCCTCGCCGAGATGACCCGGACCTCGCACGCCATCGCCGAGGTCGTCAACCTCACCCCCTCCACCCACCAGCCGTACGTGGGCGTCTCCGCCTTCGCCCACAAGGCCGGACTGCACGCCTCCGCGATCAAGGTCGACCCCGACCTCTACCAGCACATCGACCCGGAGCGGGTCGGCAACACCATGCGGATGCTCGTCTCCGACATGGCCGGCCGCGCCTCCATCGAGCTCAAGGGCAAGGAGCTGGGCGTCGACCTGGGCGGCGACCGGGCGCTCGTCTCCCGGGTCGTCGAGCGGGTCAAGGAGCGCGAGCTCCGGGGCTACACGTACGAGGCCGCCGACGCCTCCTTCGAGCTGCTCCTGCGCGAGGAGGCCGAGGGCCGGGCCCGCCGCTACTTCCGCACGGAGTCCTGGCGGGCGATCGTCGAGGACCGCCCCGACGGCACCCACGCCAACGAGGCCACCGTGAAGCTCTGGGCCAAGGGCGAGCGGATCGTCGCCACCGCCGAGGGCAACGGCCCGGTCAACGCCCTCGACCGGGCGATCCGGGTCGGCCTGGAGCGGATCTACCCGCAGCTCGCCAAGTTCGAGCTGACCGACTACAAGGTCCGCATCCTGGAGGGCCGCCACGGCACCGAGTCCACCACCCGGGTCCTGGTCACCACCAGCGACGGGCACGGCGAGTGGTCCACGGTCGGCGTCGGCGAGAACGTCATCGCCGCCTCCTGGCAGGCCCTGGAGGACGCCTTCACCTACGGCCTGCTGCGGGCGGGGATCGACCCCGCCGAATAGTCGACTTTGGTCTTTTATGTTCTGTTCGACGCCGTTCGGGTAGCGTCGACGTATGAGGACCAGGCCGCTCGCCCGCCCAGCGGCCCTCGGCGGGCTGATACTGCTGCTGCTCCTGGTCCTGGTGCCCACCGCGGGTGCCAGGGCCACGGGCGTGTCCGACGCGGCCGCCGCCCTGAGACAGGGCCCGGTCTACGTCGACCCCGGCGCCGCCGACCAGCTCTCCGAGGCCGACGCGGACGCCCTCGCACGGAAGATCGAGGACGCGGACAAGCCGCTCTTCGTGGCGGTGCTGCCCGCGAACGCGCAGTTCCCGCCGCAGGGGCTCCTCGACAACCTGCGGGCCCAGACCGGCGCCACCGGCCTGTACGCCGTGCGGCTCGGCGACCGGTTCGACGCCGGGGTCGACCCCTCCGTGATGTCCCCGGCCGCCGTCCGCAACCTCGCCGCCTCCGTCCGTGCGCCCGGCGCCGACGCGGCCGCCGAGCTGAACGCCTTCGTGGACCAGGCCCTCCCCGTCATGCGCGGCTCCGCCCCGAACTCCTGGGGCTCCGCCGGATCCGACTCCGGGGTCCCGGTCGCCGGACTCGCCGTCCTCGGCGGCGTCGTCGTCGCGGGCGGCGCGGGCGCCTACGCGGTCGTCCGCCGCAAGCGGCTCCGCCGGGAGGCCGAGGAGCGGGCCGCCCTGGAGAAGCTCCGGGTCGTCGTCGACGAGGACATCACCGCCTTCGGCGAGGAGCTCGACCGCCTCGACTTCCACCCCGCCGAGGCCGGCGCCGACGACACCATGCGCGGCGACTACGAACGCGCCCTCGACTCCTACGACCGGGCCAAGTCCCTCATGGGCTCCGCCGCCCGCCCGCACGACGTGCGCGGGGTGACCGAGGCCCTGGAGGACGGCCGCTTCTCCCTCGCCGTCCTGGCCGCCCGCCGCGAGCACCGCCCGCTGCCCGAGCGGCGCGCCCCCTGCTTCTTCGACCCGCGCCACGGCCCCTCCAGCGAGGACCGCGTCTGGACCCCGGCCGGCGGGACCGCCCGCGAGGTCCCGGTCTGCGCCGCCGACGCGGCCCGCCTGGACGACGGCCTCGACCCCCTCGCCCGTACGGTCGACACCGACGCCGGCCGCCGCCCCTACTGGGAGGCGGGACCCGCCTACGGCCCCTGGGCCGGCGGCTACTTCGGCGGCGGCCTGCTCCCCGGCCTCCTCATGGGCACCGTCCTCGGCTCCGTGCTCTCCACCCCGGCCTACGCCTCCGAGTACGGCGGCGGCGACTTCCAGGGCGGCGACTTCTCCTCCGGCGACTTCGGCTCCGGTGACTCCGGCGGCTTCGACGGCGGGGGCGGCGGCTTCGACGGCGGGGGCGGCTTCTAGACCGGGTCTCAGACCAGCGGCTTCACCGACATCAGCAGATGGCGGTGGCCCGGGTCCGGGCCGTCGGTGAGCAGGGCCCGCTGGCCGGGGCCCAGGAGGTGGAAGCGGACCTCCGGGCTGTCCAGGGCGGTCAGGGCGTCCAGGAGGTAGCCGGGGTTGAAGGCGACCGCCAGCGAGTCCGCCCCGGTGAGCGAGGCCGGAAGCCGCTGGGACGCCACGTCGTCCTCGTATCCCGCCCGCAGGTGCAGGCCCTCGGCGGAGAAGGCCAGCCGGACCGGGCTGTCGCCCTCCGCGACGACCGCGACCCGCTTCACGGCCTCGGCCAGCGGGACCCGGCCGGTGACCGCGAGGGCGTGCGCGCCGAGGTCGAAGAGCTTGTCGTGGCGGGGGAGCCGGCCGTCGAGCAGCCGGGTGGTGGTGCGCATCCCGCCGCTCTCGAAGCCCAGCGAGCCGGAGTCGAGCGCGAGCCGGGCCGGGCCCGTGCCGGCGAGGGAGCGGGCGATCTCGGTGAGGCGCCGGGCCGGGACGACCACGTCGGCGTCCGCCGCGTCCGCCCCGTCCCCGGGCTTCCACTCCAGGGTGCGGACGGCGTAGCGGTAGCGGTCGGTGGCGGCGAGCGTCATGACCGACCCGTCCAGGTGGAGCCGGATCCCGGTGAGGACGGGCAGCGAGTCGTCCCGGCCGGCCGCCACCGCGACCTGGCCGACCGCCGCCGCGAAGGCGTCCCCGTCGACCAGGCCGAGCACCTCGGGGAGCGGCGGCGGTGCGGGACGGTCGTCGAGGGGCAGCAGGGAGAGGCCGAACCGGGCGTCGCCCGAGGCCACCGAGAGGCGGGCGCCCTCCACGGCGAGCCCGGCGCGGCCCCGGGGGAGCACCTTGCAGATGTCGAGCAGCCGCCGGCCCAGGACCAGCGCCCGGCCCGCCACGACCGTCTCGGCCTCGACCTCGACGCGCGCGGACGCCTCGTGGTCGAGCCCCGAGACGCGCAGCCCGTCCCCCGTCGCCTCCAGGAGCAGACCCCCGAGGACGGGCATCGGGGAGCGGGTCGGCAGGACGCGCGAGGCCCAGGCCACGGCGTCGGTCAACACGGCGCTGTCGATACGGAATTCCATGCCGCCGACCGTAACGGCGGCCACTGACAACGGCTCCGGCCCGCGGCTCCGGCCCGCGGGTCCGGTCCCGGCCCGTTCCTGCCCGACTCCGTTGTCAGTGGCGGCCGTTACCGTCGTCCGGGACGACCGGCACCACTCACGACCACGGCCGCGACGGCGGTGAGCAGGGAAGAGGCGCGATGAGCGACGTCCACGTCCACGGAACGGTGGAACCCGGTTTCGAGTCCGTACGGGAGGTGTTCGCGGAGGTCGCGGCGCGCGAGGCGCGGGACGGCGGCGCGCAGCTCGCCGTCCACCACCGCGGCCGTCTCGTCGTCGACCTCTGGGGCGGTGACGGCGTCGACGGGGACTCCCTGCTCGCCCTCTACTCCTGCTCCAAGGGCGCCATGGCCCTGGTCACCGCCCTCCTCGTCCAGGACGGCGCCCTGGACCTCGACCGCACGGTCGCCTCCTGGTGGCCCGAGTTCGCCGCCGAGGGCAAGGGGGAGACCACCCTGCGCCAGCTGCTCTCGCACCGCTCCGGGGTGATCGGCGCGGACGGCGGCCTCTCCCTGGAGGAGCTGGCCGACGACCGCAGGACCGCCGCCCGGCTCGCCGGCCAGCGCCCCTTCTGGGAGCCGGGCACCGGCCACGGCTACCACGGCCTCGTCGTCGGCGCCCTGGTCGGCGAGGTGGTCGTGCGGGCCACCGGCCGGACGATCCAGGAGCTGTTCGAGGAGCGGGTCCGCGCCCCGTACGCCCTGGACTACCACCTGGGCCTGCCCGAGGAGCTGGAGCCCCGCTTCCGCCCGGCCCTGCCGGCGGTCCCCACCGCCCGGGAGCAGGCCTTCCTCGACGCGAACCCGATGGCGCCCGACAGCCTGGCGGCCGTCGCCTTCAACCTCCGCGCCGATCCGCCGCTGGACATGGTCGCGTACGGCAACTCCCGTGCCGTGCGGGCCCAGTCGCCGGTCTCCGGCGGTGGCGTCGGCTCCGCCCGGGGCCTGTCCCGGATGTACGCGGCGATCGCGGGCGGGCTGGACGGCCGGCCCCCGCTCCTCGCCCCCGGCACCCTCGCCGAGTTCGCCCGGATCCACTCGGAGGGCACCGACCTCGTCACGGGCTCGCAGAACGCCTTCGGGCTCGGCTTCGTCCCGTCGGCCGTCCGTTACCCGTCGCTGGGTCCGGGCGCCGTCGGCCACAGCGGCGCCCCCGGCTCCCAGGCCTTCGCCGACCCCGCCACCGGCCTCGCCTACGCCTACGCCCGCCGCCGCTTCGCCCTCGTGGGGGGTCCCGGCGCGCCGGAGAACGACCGGCTGGTCCCGGCGGTGGTGGAGGCGGCGGCCAAGGCGGTCTGACCGGAGGGGCGGCGAACGGCCTGACCGGAGGCGGCGGCGAAGGCGGCCCGGCGCCCGCCGGACCCGCCCCGGAAACGCCGAGCGCCCGCCGTCCGCCGGAGTGCGGCGGACGGGCGGGCGCGCTCGTGCGGCCTCGCGGCCGGGGGGTCAGGCGGCGTTCTTGATCGCGGAGATGTCGAAGTTCAGCCTGACCTTGTCGCTGACCATGACGCCGCCGGTCTCCAGGGCCGCGTTCCAGGTCAGGCCCCACTCGGAGCGCAGGATCTCGGCGGAGCCCTCGAAGCCGACGCGCTCGTTGCCGTAGACGTCGGTCGCGGTGCCGTTGAACTCCAGGTCGATGGAGAGCGGCCGGGTGACGTCCTTGATGGTCAGGTCGCCGGTGATCCGGTACGTGTCGCCGCCGAGCTGTTCGGCGCGGGTGGAGCGGAAGGACATCAGCGGGAACCGCTCGGCGTCGAAGAAGTCGCCGCTGCGCAGGTGGCCGTCGCGGTCGGCGATGCCGGTGTCGACGGAGGCGATCTTCACGTCGATGGAGGCGGTGGAGGCGCCCGGGTCCGTCCCGTCCAGCCTCAGCGCGCCCTCGTGCTCGGCGAAGGTGCCGCGGACGTTGGTGACCATGGCGTGGCGGACGGTGAAGCCGATGCTGCTGTGGGCGGGGTCGATGGTGTAGTCGCCGGTCAGGGCGGCCAGGGCCGGGTCCACCGGGAGGGTGGCGACGGCGGTGGCGGACTCGGTGTTCTTGCGGCCGAAGAGACCCATGACTGCTCCTTGCTCGGGGTTGGTTGAACCTTCAACGAGAATGACCGTACCTTCATTCCGTTCAACATTCAACATCTGCGGAAGATGTTCACCCGGAAGCCCCCGGAAAGGGCCGACGCCCTCTTCCGGACGCGCGTAGAACTGCGGCACCATACGCGCGTAGAACCGCGGCACCACCTCCCCGCGCCCCCGGCACACCGGCGTCGGGAACGCCGTGCGCGCCACCCGGCACACCGGCGTCACCGACGCCGTGCGCGCCGTCCGCACCACCTGCACCGCCGTCCCCACCCCCTCACGGTCACCAGCAGGAGGAACCCCCGATGAAGCTCCGCTCCGTCCTGACCGCCCTCACCCTCGTCCTCGGCGCGCTCTTCGCGCCCGGCGTCGGCGTCCTCGCCTCCGCCGGCGAGGCCCACGCGGTCACCAAGATCAGCCACTCCGCCGCGACCTCGCGGTTCCAGTCGTCCGGGATCACCTGGTCCTCGTCCGGCGGCTGCTCCAACCGCAACGTCCCGACCTGCACGTCCTTCGACCAGCTCAACCTCGCCACCGCCCAGGGCGCCCAGACCCTCAAGAGCGCCAGCGGCTGCGGCCTCAACATCACGGGCGGCACCGAGACCGGGCACGCGGGCGGCACGTACTCCCACTGGAACGGCTACAAGCTCGACTTCGGCAAGGCCACCTGCCTCACCAACTACGTCAAGAACACCTTCACCTACATCGGCGTGCGCGGTGACGGCGCCCCGCAGTGGAAGTCCGGCGCGGGCAACGTCTACGCCGACGAGGGCAACCACTGGGACGTGACCTTCTACAACTGCGGCGGCTGCTGACCCCGGGGAACAAAAGCCGACGGACCCCCTTCGGAGCCCACTTGGACTAACCGAAGGGGGTTCTTGGACTGGAGGCGCCCGCGCGGCGCGATCTCGTTGACGGTGCCGCCGGGCCGGGGCCAACTAGTGCGCATGCCCCTCCCTCACTCGCCACGAGGCCGCAGGTTCCGCGCGGCCTGCGCGCTCGCCGCCGCCTCCTCCGCCGTGGTCGCCCTGGCCGGGCCCGCCGACGCCCGGAGCCCGCTCGCCGGGACCGCCGCGGGCGTCACCGCGGACGCCGCCATCGCCTCCCGGCAGCTCTCCGTCGCCGTCGCCCAGGACTTCCCCCGCGTCCTCTCGTACACCGACCGCGCGAGCGGCGCCCGCCTCCTCGGCAGTACGGCCCCGGTCACCGAGGTGGTCCTCAACGGCACCGCCCGCACCGTCCGGACCAAGGCCGCCCCCGTCCTGAAGCCGGCCTCCGCCGCGTACACCCTCGTCTTCCCCGACCTGCCCGGCGTCGAGATCGACGCGCGCCTCGACGTCCAGGACCGGACCACCACCTTCCGGATCACCGCCGTCCGCGACACCGAGTCCTTCCGGGTCGGGACGATCGACATACCCGGCCACGACCTGGTCTCCGTCGGCTCCTCGGACGCCGGCGGCGCCGCGACCGCCTTCACCCGCCTCGACCCGGACTCCACCCGCACCGCCGACGTCTTCGCGCGGGTCACCGACGCCACCCCGGCCGAGGCGAACCCCGTCGGCGCCGCCTACGCGATCGTCCACACCGGCCGCCTCGCCGCCGCCGTCGAGTCCAACTCCAGCTACGACAAGCCCTCCGGCGCCTCCGCCCGCGACGGCTCCCGCTTCTGGCACCAGGCCCGCAGGAACGGCACCGAGACCCGCGTCGGCGTCTGGTCCGGCCAGTGGACCCACCGCGGCGAAGGCGCCCCGCAGCCCGAGAGCGGCGACGCCCTGCCCTGGGCCAAGGTCGTCGTCACCCCCGACGCCAACGCCGACGGCGCCGTCGACTGGCAGGACGGCGCCGTCGCCTTCCGCACGATCGGGATCAAGGCCCCCGGCAGCGAGCAGACCCCCGGCCGGGTCGTCGCCCACATCCCGTTCAACTTCGCCTCCCAGGCCACCCACCCCTTCCTGCGCACCCTCGACGACGTCAAGCGGATCTCGCTCGCCACCGACGGCCTCGGCCAGTTCGCCCTGCTCAAGGGGTACGGCTCCGAGGGCCACGACTCCGCCCACCCCGACTACGGCGGCAACTACAACAAGCGGGCCGGCGGCCTCGCCGACCTCAACACCCTCCTCAAGGAGGGCAGGAAGTGGAACGCCGGCTTCGGCGTCCACGTGAACGCCACCGAGTCGTACCCCGAGGCGAAGAACTTCAGCGAGACCCTCGTCGACAGGACCAGGCCCGGCTGGAACTGGCTCAACCAGAGCTACTACATCGACCAGCGCCGGGACATCAACAGTGGCGACCTCGCCCGCCGCTTCCAGCAGCTCCGCGACGAGACCGACCCCAACCTCTCCGCGCTCTACATCGACGTCTACTACACGCACGGCTGGATCGCCGACAAGACGATGCGGACCGTCCAGGCGCAGGGCTGGAACGTCGCCACCGAATGGGCGGACAAGTTCGAGCGCTCCTCCCTCTGGTCCCACTGGGCCAACGACCTCGACTACGGCGGCGCCACCAACAAGGGCCTCAACTCGCGGATCATCCGCTTCATCCGCAACGGCGAGAAGGACGTCTGGAACGACCACCCGGTCCTCGGCCAGACCGCCCTCGTCGACTTCGAGGGCTGGACCGGCGAGACCGACTGGAACGCCTTCACCGCCAACGTCTGGCAGCGCAACCTCCCCGCCAAGTACCTCCAGCGGCAGCGGATCACCCGCTGGAACGGCGACGACATCACCTTCACCGGCGGCGTCCGCGGCACCGTCGAGAACGGCCGCCGCACCTTCTACGAGAACGGCCGCAAGGTCCTCGACGGCGAGGCCTACCTGCTCCCCTGGGACGGCGGCGAGAAGCTCTACCACTACAACAGGGCCGGCGGGACGACCAGTTGGGAGGTCCCGTCCGGCACCCGCTCGTACACCGTGTACGAGCTCACCGACAACGGGCGCGTGAAGACCGCCACCGTACGGCCCACCGGCGGAAAGGTCACGCTGGAGGCCGCCGCCGGACAGGCCTACGTCCTCTACCCCGACGCCGCCCCCGCCCAGGCCGACCCGCGGTGGGGCCACGGCACCCCGGTGAAGGACCCCGGCTTCAACGACGCGAAGCTCACCGCCTGGACGAAGACCGGCACCGTCGCCCGCGACACCGACGACCGGGGCCGCACCAGCGCGAAGCTCACCGGCACCGCCACCGCATCGATCGGCCGGCGGATCACCGGCCTCACCCCCGGCGAGCGGTACACCGCCTCCGCCCTGATCGAGGTCGAACCCGGGAAGACCCGCCCCACCACCCTCTCCGTCGGCGGCGCGTCCGTCACCGTCGAGCGCTCCCCGCTCCAGAACCGGATCGCCGCCTCCGACTGGAACGACACCCGCCTCCAGCGCGCCAAGGTCACCTTCACCGCGCCGCGCGGCGCCACCACCCTGAAGATCGAGGCCGCGGCCGGCAGCGCCGCCGCCGTCCGGATCGACGACGTCCGGATCGTCGCCAACGACCCCGCCACCAAGGCCGGGACCACGGCGTACGAGGACTTCGAGGCCGTCGACCAGGGCTGGGGCCCCTTCCTCAAGGGCGACTCCGGCGGCACGAACGACCCGCGCACCCACATCGCCCAGCTCCACGCCCCCTACACGCAGGCCGGCTGGAACGGGAAGCTCGTCGACGACGTCATCGGCGGCGCCGAGTCCCTCAAGTCGCACGACGAGAACACCGGCCTCGTCTACCGGACCGCGCCCTGGACCGTCCCGATGAAGGACGGCCACCAGTACCGCGTCGCTTACGACTACCAGTCCAGCCACGCGGGCGCGTACGAATGGGTCACCGGCTACGACCGCACCGGCGGCACCGGAGCCGCCGTCGAGACCCGCCGCACCCCGATCGGACAGCAGCGCACCACCGGGCACTTCACCGAGACCGTCACGGCGGGCTGCGGCGACACCTGGACCGGCCTGCGCAAGCGCGCCGACGCCCCCGACGGCGCCGACTTCGTCCTCGACGGCTTCACCGTGACCGACCTCGGCCCGGCCCCCGAGCGCGCCGCCTGCGGCACCCTCGCCGTCGCCGCGCCCGAGACCCTGGAGCCCGGCCGCCCGAACCGGGTCACCGTCACCTTCGGCAACGACGAGGCCGCCGAGGCCACCGGCGCGCGGGCCGTCCTCGCCCTGCCGGACGGCTGGACCGCCGAACCGGCCGCGCCCGTCGTCCTCGGCACGGTCGCGGCGGGCGCGAAGGCCACCGCCACCTGGCAGGTGACCCCGCCGGTGGACGCCGCCTACCGGTCGTACCCGCTGAACGCCTCCCTCACGTACACCGTCGCCGGGGGCGAGCGGAGGCTGACCGCCGCCGCCACCGTCCGCACCCTGCCGCCGCCGCCCACCGCCGACACCTGGGCGAGCGACCACGACTGGACCTCGGCCGCCAACGGCTGGGGACCGGTCGAGCGCGACCTCTCCAACGGCGGGACCGGCGCCGGCGACGGCTCCCCGCTGAGGATCGGGGGAGTGGCGTACGCCAAGGGCCTGGGCACCCACGCCCCCGCCACCCTCCGCTACTACCTCGGCGGCCGCTGCACCTCCTTCACCGCCGAGGTCGGCGCGGACGACAGCCAGGTCGGCCGGGGCAGCGTCCGCTTCGGCGTCCTCGCGGACGGCACGGAGAAGGCGAAGTCCCCGGTCCTCAAGGCCGTGGACCCCGCCTGGTCGCTCACCGCCGACGTCACCGGCGCGTCCTACGTCGACCTGGTGGTCGACGACGGCGGCGACGGCAACGGCAACGATCACGCGGACTGGGGGGACGCCCGCTTCCACTGCGGCGGCTGAACCTCCACAGCGCCTTCCTGAAGGGGAACGCGTTGTAGGGAAGTGAAGAACGCGGGCGGCACCCCGGTACGGTGGGTGCCGCCCGCGGACGCGATGCCCTCACCGAGGTCTATGTCGGAACCCTACAGACACAGGGGGTGTCCGGCTGTTGACTCGGGACGTACGGGACACAGTTCTGTCCGTCCCCGCCAGGAATCGACACGCGAGACTGTACGGAGTCGACGGCAAGGTTTTCTTGTCCGACTTCGTAGGGTCAGTACATGACCGTTGTGGACCAGATCCCGAGCGAGCCCGCCGATGCCCGTGGCCGTGTGGCCGAGCTGCACGTCCTGCGTGAGCGGGCGCTGGCGGGTCCGAGTGAGCGGGCGACGCAGGCGCAGCACGC
>NZ_LGEG01000270.1 GCF_001280125.1 Streptomyces sp. NRRL F-6492 | reverse complement strand
CCCCTGAGACCCCCGAGACCCCTGAGACCCCCGAGACCCCTGAGCCCCCCGAGACCTCCGACGCCCCGGACGACGACGGTCGCGGCGACAGCGGTGACGGCGACAGCGGTGATGGCGACGGCCGCGGCGACAGCCGGTTCCCCTCCCGGTGGCGGACGGTCGCCCTCGTCACGGTCCTCGCCGCACTCCTCCTCGGCGGAGGCGCGTTCTTCTACGGCGCCCACCAGCTCCGGTCGACCCCGTCCGCCCGCAACCACGCGCTCACCGACGCCGAGACCACCACCCGGGTCGGCGGCGACGTCGGCGAAGGCCTCGCCCGGGTCTTCTCCTACGCGCCCGCCCGGCCCGACGCCGCCGAACGCTCCGCCGCGACCGTCCTCTCCGGACGCGCCGCCCGCCAGTACACCGACCTGTTCGCGCAGGTCCGCGAGAGCCTGACCGAACAGCGCATCACCCTCACCACCCAGGCCGTCCGCACCGGAGTGATCGAACTCCACGGGAACACCGCGCGCCTCCTCGTGTTCCTCGACCAGACCTCGCGGCGGGCCGAGGCGCCCGCCACGTCCGCCGCCGCCCAGCTCACCGTCACCGCGGAGTTCCGGGACGACCGGTGGCTGATCGTCGACATCAAGGCCCGCTGAGCATGAACGGCGGCGGGAGACGGGAGCACCCCATGACACGCGCGTTCCGCACCCCGGCGGGCATCGGCCCCGCCCTGGCCGTGGCCCTCGTGCTCACCCTCGTCGCGGGCGCCCTCGCGGCCTGGGCGGGCCGGGACTGGTACGCCGCGGCCCACGACGACTCCGCCGCGTACGCCGTGCAGCGCGACCGGGCGCTCGCGGCGGGGGAGCAGGCCGTGCAGAACCTCAACACGCTCGACCACCGGCGCGTGGACCAGGGCCTCGACCTCTGGGAGTCCTCCACGACCGGCGAACTGCACAAGCAGCTCGTGGACGGCCGCACGGAGTTCGCCGGGCAGGTGAAGGCCGCGAGGACGGTGACCACGGCCCGGGTGCTGTCCGGTGCCGTCACGGAACTCGACGACCGCGCGGGACGGGCCCGGCTGCTCGTCGCCCTGCGCGTCACCGTCACGACGCCCGACAGCAAGAGCACGGACAAGGACAGCCGCATGCTGGGCGAACTCACCCGGACCGACGGCCGGTGGAAGCTCAGTGCCCTGGGGCAGGCCCCCGTGGGCGGCACGGCGGCCGGCTGACCGGACCGCACGCGCGAGAGCCGCCCGCACCCGAAAGGACACGCACGATGCCCACGCCCCGCCACCACCTCAACCGGCAGCGCCGCCGACAGGCCCTCGCCGCCGCGCCCGAGGACACGACCCCCCGCCCCCGTGCCTCCGTGGGCCTCCTGACCGGGCCCGTCCCCGGGGCCGGGCGGCGGACGACGGCGCGGCCCGTACGGGAGACGGCCGGAGCGCCGGAGCGGGAGGCCGCCGAGAGCGGGGCGGGCGGGGCCGGGCCGCGCCGGCTCGTCCCCCTCGTGGTCCTCTGCGTCCTGACCCTCCTCCTCGGCGGCTTCGCCGGATGGGCGCACGGCCGGGCGGGCGAGCTCCGCGACGAACCCGCCCGGAGCAACACGGCCCTCACCGACCTCGCCCGTACCAGCGAGATCAAGGGGCAGACCACGGCGGCCGTCGCCGCGCTCTTCTCCTACGACCACGCCGACACGAGCCCCTTCGAACGGGCCGGGAAGACCCTCCTCACCGGGAAGGCCGTCGAGCAGCACCGGACCCTGCTCGGCGGCGTGCTCGCCCGGGCCGCCGCGCAGAAGACGGTGATCACCACGACGGTCACCGACAGCGCGGTCGAGCGGATCGACGGCGAACGCGCCCGCGTCCTGGTCTACGCCGACCAGAGCAGCGTGAGCACGGCCGGGACCGCCGAGGGCGGGAGCAAGCGGCCGAAGACCCGGGACCAGGGGGTCTACGCGGGCGCCATGTTCGCCGTGGACGTCGTCCACCGGGACGGACGCTGGCTCGTCGAGAACATCGACACGTTCGGCCGCTGAGCCGCCGACCCGCCGTCCGTGACGACGGTGCCCGTGACGACGGTGCCCGTCACCCCGCCCGCGTGGCGACGAGCACCGTCGCGTACCGCTCCTCGCACGCGACGACCTCCGCCGCCAGACCGTGCGCGGAGACCGCCTCCACCGCCCGCTCCGCCTGCCGCTCGCTCGTCTCCACCAGCAGGTGTCCGCCCGGCGCCAGCCACTCCGGCGCCCCGGCGGCGACCCGCCGCAGCACGTCGAGGCCGTCCGGGCCGCCGTCGAGCGTGACGAGCGGCTCGTGGTCGCGGGCCTCGGGCGGCAGCAGACCGATGTCCCCGGTCGGTACGTACGGCACGTTGGCGACCAGGACCTCGACCCGGCCCCGCAGCTCAGGCGGCAGCGGCGCGAACAGGTCCCCCCGGTACACCCGGCCGCCGCGCGGCTCGACGTTCCGCCGGGCGCAGTCCACCGCCGCCGGCTCGACGTCCGAGGCGTGCACCTCCGCGCCCCGGACCCGGTCGAGCAGCACCGCGCCCGCCGCTCCCGAGCCGCAGCACAGGTCGACGCAGAGCGCGCCGGGCGCGGCGAGGGCCACGGCCCGCTCGGCCAGGAACTCGGTCCGCCGCCGGGGCACGAACACCCCCGGGCCGACGGCGATCCGCAGCCCGGCGAACTCCGCCCAGCCCACGACGTGCTCCAGCGGCAGGCCGGAGGTACGCCGCCGGACCATCAGGTCGAGCTCGGCGGGCCCGGGAGCGGCCGCGAGCAGCATCGCGGCCTCCTCCTCGGCGAAGACGCAACCGGCGGCCCGCAGCCGCTCGACCACCCCCGCGCCGGACGGCACCTCAGACAAGCTGCGCCTCGATGGCCGCGAGGACCTCGGGGGCGTCCGGCTCGGTGCGCGGGCGGAAGCGGGTGACCTGCCCGTCGCGGCCGATCAGGAACTTCTCGAAGTTCCACTGCACGTCGCCGGCCTCGCCCCCGGCGTCCGCGACCTTCACCAGCTCCGCGTAGAGCGGGTGGCGGTCCGCGCCGTTGACGTCTGTCTTCTCCAGGAGCGGGAAGGACACCCCGTACGTCGTCGAGCAGAACGTCCGGATCTCCTCCGCGCTGCCCGGCTCCTGGCCCGCGAACTGGTTGCAGGGCACGCCGAGCACGGTGAGGCCGCGCTCCCCGTACTCCTTCTGCAGCCGCTCCAGACCCGCGTACTGCGGGGTCAGGCCGCACTTGGAGGCGACGTTCACCACCAGGACCGCGCGGTCCCGGTAGTCGGCCAGGGAGACCGGCTCGCCGGTCAGGGTCTTCAGCGGGATGTCGTACAGGCTCATGGCCGCTCCTCGTGCGAACGGGGGGATGGGGTTTGATCTGACCATGGGTGACGAACCACTGGCAATCGCGATCGATTCCGCCGAAGGCACGGAGGGGACCACGGAGGGAGCGCCGCGCCGGATCCGCTGCCGGCTCTGCGGCCGCCCCCTGACGGGCGCGGACTCGCGCCGCACCGGCCTCGGCCCGACCTGCGACGCCAAGCTCCATCCGCCGGGCCCGGAGATCCGCACCCGCCGCCACGAGATGGAGCAGGACGTCCTGCCGGGCCTGGAACCGCCGGAAGACCGGGGCGCGCGACGCCAGCAGCCGTAAAACCGGTGGGCCATCGGGTTCCCGGTCGGGCAGGGTGGCCGGGACGAGAACGACACCCGAGCCACCGGAACCGGAGTCCTGAACCGTGTCGACCCTGCGCGTCACCGCCGAAGTCCTGACCGTCCACCCCCACCCGAACGCCGACGCCCTGGAACTGGCCCAGGTCGGCCTCTACCGGGCCGTCGTCGCCAAGGGCGCCTACGAGACCGGCGACGCCGCCGTCTACATCCCCGAGCAGGCGGTGCTGCCCGCCGCGCTCATCGAGGAACTGGGCCTGACCGGGCGCCTCGCCGGGGGGAACGCGGACCGGGTCAAGGCGGTGCGGCTGCGCGGGGAGCTGTCCCAGGGGCTCGTGTGCCGGCCCGGCGCCCTCGCGGACACCGACCTGGTGCGGGCCGCGGCCGAGGGCACCGACTTCGCGGAGCGGCTCGGCATCGTCAAGTGGGCGCCGCCGATACCGACGCACATGAGCGGGGACGTGGAGGCCGCGCCCGACCTGCTGCCCTGGGTCGACGTCGAGAACCTCCAGCGGTATCCGGACGTCTTCGAGCCCGGCGAGCCCGTCGTCCTGACGGAGAAGCTCCACGGCACGGCCTGCCTGCTGACGTACGGGGCCGAGGACGGCCGCGTCCAGGTCTCCTCCAAGGGCTTCGGCGCCAAGGGCCTCGCCCTCAAGGAGGACCCGCGCAACCTGTACTGGCGCGCCGTCCGCGGCCACGGCCTGGCCGCCGTCGCCGAACGCCTGGCGAAGCGCCTCGGCGCCCGCCGCGTCGGCCTCTTCGGCGAGGTGTACGGCTCCGGGGTCCAGGACCTGGCGTACGGCGCCGACGCCCGGAGCGAGACCGTCGGGTACGCCCTCTTCGACGTGTCCGCCGAGATCGACGGGCGGGTCCGCTGGCTGGACCCGGCCGAGGTCCTGGAGCCCGGCGAGGTCCCGCTCGTCCCGCGCCTGTACTCCGGCCCGTACGACCTGGACACCGTCCTCGTCCACGCGAGCGGCCGGGAGACCGTCTCCGGCCGGCAGGCGCACCTGCGGGAGGGCGTCGTCGTCCGGTCCGCGACCGAGCGGTACAGCCCGGTCCTGGGCGGCCGGGCCATCGCCAAGGCGATCAGCCCGGCCTACCTCACCCGCAAGGGCGGCACCGAGTTCGAGTGACGGCCCCCGGGGCCGTCACAGCTTGCGGAACAGGCCCTCCTGGACCACGGAGACGAGGAGCCGGCCCTCGCGGTCGTAGATCCGGCCCCGCGCGAGTCCCCGGCCGCCCGTGGCGATCGGGGACTCCTGGTCGTACAGGAACCACTCGTCCGCCCGGAACGGCCGGTGGAACCACATCGCGTGGTCGAGCGACGCCATGTCGAAACCGCGCGGGCCCCAGAGAGGTTCGACCGGGATCCGGACCGCGTCGAGCAGGGTCATGTCCGAGGCGTACGTCAGGGCGCAGGTGTGGACCAGCGGGGCGTCGCCCAGCGGCCCCACGGCCCGCATCCACACCGCGCTGCGCGGGTCCGCGTCCGTGACCTCCTCCTTCGTCCACCGCAGCCGGTCCACGTACCGGATGTCGAAGGGCTGTCGGCGGGCCATCCGCTCCAGGGCCTCCGGCAGTTCCCCGAGGTGGTCGCGGATCTCGTCCACCAGCCTCGGCAGGCTCTCCGGGTCCGTCATGTGCCGGGGCGGCAGCTGGTGCTCGAAGCCCGCCTCCTCCGGCCGGTGGAAGGAGGCCGTCAGATTGAAGATCGTCCGCCCCTCCTGCACCGCCGTGACCCGGCGGGTCGTGAACGAGCGTCCGTCGCGCACCCGCTCCACCTGGTACACGATCGGCACCCCGGGACGGCCCGGCCGCAGGAAGTAGGCGTGCAGCGAGTGCACCGGCCGGTCGTCCTCCACGGTCCGGCCGGCCGCCACCAGGGCCTGGCCGGCGACCTGCCCGCCGAAGACCCGCTGGAGCGACTCCTGCGGGCTGCGGCCCCGGAAGATGTCGACCTCGATCCGTTCCAGGTCGAGCAGGTCGACCAGTCTCTCGGCGGGGTTGGTCACCACGGGAACTCCTCTACAGCTGTCCGACGGACGTCACGCGGACGACCGCGCGGCCCTCCTCGTCGGAGGCCGCGAGATCCACCTCCGCGCTGATGCCCCAGTCATGGTCGCCGTTGGGGTCGGCGAAGGTCTGCCGGACGCGCCACAGGCCGTGCGCCGCGTCCTCCTCGATGGCGAGCAGCTTCGGGCCGCGCGCGTCCGGGCCCGTGCCGAGGTCGTCGTACTCGTCCCAGTACGCGTCCATCGCCTCGCCCCACGCGTCCGCGTCCCAGCCGGACTCGGCGTCGAGCTCGCCCAGCGCGGCCACGTTGTCCAGGGCGGCCAGCTCCACCCGGCGGAACAGGGCGTTGCGCACCAAGACCCGGAAGGCGCGGGCGTTCGCCGTGACCGGCTTGACCTGGTCGGCCTTCTCCTGGGCCTCCTCGGCCGTCTGGACCTCCGGGTTCGCCAGCTGCTCCCACTCGTCGAGCAGCGAGGAGTCCACCTGGCGCACCATCTCGCCCAGCCAGGCGATCAGGTCCTCCAGGTCCTCGGTCTTCAGGTCGTCCGGGATGGTGTGGTCCAGCGCCTTGTACGCGCTCGCCAGGTACCGCAGGACGATGCCCTCGGTCCGCGCCAGCTCGTACCAGGAGGTGAACTCGGTGAAGGAAAGGGCCCGTTCGTACATGTCGCGGACGACCGACTTCGGCGACACCGGGTGGTCGCCCACCCACGGGTGCGACGTCCGGTAGACGTTGTACGCGTGCCAGAGCAGCTCCTCCAGCGGCTTCGGGTACGAGATCTCCTGGAGCCGCTCCATCCGCTCCTCGTACTCGACGCCGTCCGCCTTCATCCTCCCCACGGCCTCGCCGCGCGCCTTGTTCTGCATGGCGGCGAGGATCTGGCGCGGGTCGTCGAGCGTCGACTCCACGACGGACACCATGTCCAGGGCGTACGAGGGGGATTCGGGGTCGAGCAGGTCGAACGCGGCGAGCGCGAACGTCGACAGCGGCTGGTTGAGCGCGAAGTCCTGCTGGAGGTCGACCGTCAGACGGATCGTGCGGCCCTCGGCGTCCGGCTCGTCGAGCTGCTCCACCACGCCGCCGTCGAGCAGCGAGCGGTAGATCGCGATGGCCCGGCGGATGTGCCGCAACTGCGCCTTGCGCGGCTCGTGGTTGTCCTCCAGGAGCCCCCGCATGGCCTCGAAGGCGTTGCCCGGCCGGGCGATCACCGAGAGGAGCATGATGTTGGTGACCTTGAAGCGCGAGGTCAGCGGCTCCGGCTCGGCGTCGATGAGCCGCTCGAAGGTGGTGTCGCTCCAGGCGACGAAGCCCTCGGGGGCCTTCTTGCGGACCACCTTGCGGCGCTTCTTCGGGTCGTCGCCCGCCTTGGCGAGCGCCTTCTCGTTCTCGATGACGTGCTCGGGGGCCTGGGCGACCACGTAGCCGGCGGTGTCGAAGCCGGCCCGGCCGGCCCGGCCCGCGATCTGGTGGAACTCGCGGGCGCGCAGGGTGCGCACCCGGTTGCCGTCGTACTTGGTGAGGGCCGTGAAGAGCACCGTGCGGATCGGCACGTTCACCCCCACGCCGAGGGTGTCCGTCCCGCAGATCACCTTGAGCAGGCCCGCCTGGGCCAGCTTCTCGACGAGCCGCCGGTACTTCGGCAGCATGCCCGCGTGGTGCACCCCGATGCCGTGGCGCACGTAACGCGAAAGGTTCTGGCCGAACTTGGTGGTGAAGCGGAAGCTGCCGATCAACTCGGCGATCTTGTCCTTCTCCTCGCGCGTGCACATGTTGATGCTCATCAGCGACTGCGCGCGCTCGACGGCCTGCGCCTGCGTGAAGTGCACGATGTAGACCGGCGCCTGCTTGGTCTCCAGGAGCTCCGTCAGGGTCTCCGTGATCGGCGTGAGCACGTACTCGTACGAGAGCGGCACCGGCCGGGTCGCCGAGCGGACCACCGAGGTCGGCCGGCCCGTGCGCCGGGTCAGGTCCTTCTCGAACATCGACACGTCGCCGAGCGTCGCCGACATCAGGACGAACTGCGCCTGCGGGAGTTCGAGGAGCGGGATCTGCCAGGCCCAGCCGCGGTCCTGCTCGGCGTAGAAGTGGAACTCGTCCATGACGACCTGGCCGATGTCGGCGTACTTGCCGTCCCGCAGCGCGATCGAGGCGAGGACCTCCGCCGTGCAGCAGATCACCGGGGCGTCCGCGTTCACGGAGGCGTCGCCGGTCAGCATGCCGACGTTCTCGGTGCCGAAGAGCTTGCACAGGTCGAAGAACTTCTCCGACACCAGCGCCTTGATCGGCGCGGTGTAGAAGGTCACCTGGTCGTTCGCGAGCGCCGTGAAGTGCGCACCCGCCGCGACCAGCGACTTTCCCGATCCGGTGGGGGTGGACAGAATGACGTTCGCCCCGGAGACGACCTCGATCAGCGCCTCTTCCTGGGCCGGGTAGAGCGTGATGCCCCGCTCCTCGGCCCAGGAGGAGAAGGCCTCGAAGAGGGCGTCGGGGTCGGCGGTCGGCGGCAGCTGGTCGATAAGGGTCACGCCCCCATCTTGCCTGGATTCCGTTCCGAGGAGGGAACCGGCCACCGCCGGTGTTGATCACGAGCGGTAGGCTCGTCCGTCGACCGGGCGCCAACCGAGCGCCGGCAGGGGAGAAACGGGGCGGGCCAACCATGATGGGACCGGCGCACTCACTGTCCGGAGCGGCGGCCTGGCTGGGGGTCGGGGCCCTCGCGGCGGCCTACGACCGCCCGATGCCCTGGCCGGTGCTCGTCGTCGGCGCGCTCATCTGCGCGGGCGCCGCCCTCGCCCCCGACCTCGACCACAAGTCCGCGACCATATCGCGCTCCTTCGGGCCCCTCTCCAAGATCCTCTGCGGGATCATCGACAAGCTGTCGTACGCCGTCTACACGGCCACCCGCTCCAAGGCCGACCCCCGGCGGACCGGGGGACACCGGACCCTCACCCACACCTGGCTCTGGGCGGCACTGATGGGCGTCGGGGCCTCCGCGGCGGCGGTCAGCGGCGGCCGGTGGGCGGTCCTCGCCCTCCTCTTCGTCCACCTCGTCCTGGCCGTGGAAGGCCTCCTGTGGAAGGCCGCCCGCGCCTCCAGCGACGTCCTGGTCTGGTTGCTCGGCGCGGCCGGAGCCTGGATCATGGCGGACATCCTCGAAGACCCCGGCAACGGCGCGAACTGGTTCTTCACCGGCCCCGCCCAGGAGTACCTGTGGCTCGGGCTGCCGATCGTCCTCGGCGCCCTCGTCCACGACATCGGCGACGCCCTGACGGTCTCGGGCTGCCCGGTCCTCTGGCCCATACCCGTCGGCCGCAAGTTCTGGTACCCGGTCGGCCCGCCCAGGTTCATGCGGTTCCGGGCCGGCAGCTGGGTCGAGCTGAAGGTCCTCACCCCCGCCTTCATGCTCCTGGGCGGGATCGGCGCGGTCTTCGCGCTCGGCCTGGTGTAGCCCGGGGCGTACGCGCGAGGGCCCGCACCGGATCTCCGGTGCGGGCCCTCGCGCCGTCGGAAGCCCCCGGGTCCGGTCACCCGTGCCAGGACCGCCACAGCGCCGCGTACGCCCCGTCCGCCGCGACCAGCTCCTCGTGGCTGCCCAGCTCGCTGATCCGGCCGGACTCGACCACCGCGATCAGGTCGGCGTCGTGCGCGGTGTGCAGCCGGTGCGCGATCGCCACGACCGTGCGCCCGTCGAGGACCCGGCCCAGGGACCGCTCCAGACGGCGGGCCGCCCTCGGGTCGAGCAGCGAGGTCGCCTCGTCCAGGACCAGGGTGTGCGGGTCCGCCAGGACGAGCCGGGCCAGGGCGATCTGCTGGGCCTGCGCCGGGGTCAGCGCCCGGCCGCCCGAGCCGACCTCGGTGTCCAGGCCCCCGTCGAGGCCCCGGGCCCAGCCCTCCGCGTCCACCGCCGCGAGGGCCGCCCACAGCTCGGCGTCGTCGGCCCCGGCCCTGGCGAGCCGCAGGTTGTCCCGGAGGGAGCCCACGAAGACGTGGTGCTCCTGGTTGACCAGGGCCACGTGCTCGCGGACCCGCTCGGCGGGCATCCGCGCCAGCTCGGCCGCGCCCAGGGTGACCGAACCGGTCCGGGGCGCGTAGACGCCCGCGAGCAGCCGCCCGAGGGTGGACTTGCCCGCGCCGGACGGGCCGACCAGGGCGATCCGGGTGCCCGGTGCCACCTTCAGGGACACCTCGTGCAGCACGTCGACGCCCTCCCGGTAGCCGAACCGGACCTCGTCCGCCCGGACCGTCCGGCCCTCGGGCCGCACCTTCTCGTCGCCCGCCTCCGGCTCGATGTCCCGGACGCCCACGAGCCGGGCGAGCGACACCTGCGCGACCTGGAGCTCGTCGTACCAGCGCAGCACGATCCCGATCGGCTCCACCAGCATCTGCGAGAGCAGCGCGCCCGTGGTCAGCTGTCCCACGTCCATCCAGCCCCGCAGCACGAACGTCCCGCCGAGCAGCAGCACGACGCACAGCACCAGCACGTGGGTGAGGTCGACGACGGGGAAGAGCACCGAGCGCAGGAAGAGCGTGTACCTCTCCCACGCGACCCAATTTCCGACCCGCCGGTCCGACAGGGCGACGCGGCGCGCGCCGAGGCGGTGCGCCTCGACCGTGCGGCCCGCGTCGACGGTCTCCGCCAGCGCAGCGGCCACCGCCGCGTACCCCGCGGCCTCCGAGCGGTACGCCGAGGGCGCCCGCCGGAAGTACCACCGGCAGCCCACGACGAGGAGCGGCGCCGCGAGGAGCGGGGCGAGCGCGAGCGGCGGGGCGGTCACCACGAGGCCGCCGAGCAGCAGCCCCGCCCACACCACGCCGATCGCCAGCTGGGGCACGGCCTCGCGCATGGCGTTGGCGAGCCGGTCGACGTCCGTGGTGATCCGGGAGAGCAGGTCGCCGGTCCCGGCCCGTTCGAGCACGCCCGGCGGCAGGCCCACCGCGCGCACCAGGAAGTCCTCGCGCAGGTCCGCGAGCATCTCCTCGCCGAGCACCGCCCCGCGCAGCCGCACGAGCCGCACGAAGACGGTCTGGACCAGGAGCGCGCCCGCGAACAGCGCGACCGTGCGCTCCAGACGCAGCTCGCGCGCCCCGGCCGCCAGGTCGTCCACCACCGAGCCGAGCAGGTACGGGCCGGCCATCGAGGCGATCACGGCGACCGCGTTCACCCCGACGAGCAGGGCGAACGCCCGGCGGTGACGGCGGAGCAGGTCGCGCACGTAGGCGCGGACGGTCGCGGTCACGGCGACGGGCAGCGTCGTCGCCGTCGTCGGGGCCGCCGGGTCGTACGCGGGCGGCGCCAGGCCGATCATGCCGATTCCCCTTCCAGTGCTTCGAGCGCGCCCCCGGGAGCGGGGACGCCGGCGAGCTCCTCGTCCGTCTCGCGGGTGACGACCGCGCGGTAGCGGGGCTCCCGGGCGAGCAGCTCGCGGTGGGTGCCGACGGCGACCGCCTCGCCCCCGTGGACCAGGACCACCCGGTCGGCGCGGTCCAGGAGCAGCGGCGAGGAGGCCAGGACGACGGTGGTCGCGCCCTCGCGCAGTCCGGCGATCCCGGCGGCCACCCGCGCCTCGGTGTGCGCGTCGACCGCCGAGGTCGGCTCGTCCAGGACGAGCACCTCCGGGGCGGCCACCAGGGACCGGGCGAGCGCGAGGCGCTGGCGCTGGCCGCCGGAGAGCGACCGGCCCCGCTCGGTGATCCGGGTGCGCATCGGATCGCCCCCGCTGTCCACGGACGCCTGGGCCAGCGCGTCGAGGACGTCCTCGCAGCGGGCCGCGGCCAGCGCGTCCCCGGCCCGCACCGCGCCCGACGCGGGCACGTCGAGCAGTTCGCGCAGGGTGCCGGAGAGCAGCACCGGGTCCTTGTCCTGCACGAGGACGGCGGTACGGGCGGCCTCCAGCGGCAGTTCGTCCAGCGGGATCCCGCCCAGGAGCACCGAGGTGTGGTCCGGACCGGGCTCGGCCGGGTGGCCGCCGAGCCGGTCCGCGAGCCGCCCGGCCGCGTCCGGGTCGCCGCAGACGACGGCGGTGAACAGGCCGGCCGGGGCGCGCACCCCGGTCAGCGGGTCGTACAGGTCGCCGGACGCCCGCGGCTCCCCGGTCCCCGTGCCGGTCGTCGTACGGGCGAGCGCCAGCACCCGGGCGGCCCGCTTCGCGGACGGCCGGGAGAAGGCGAAGGCCATCGCGATCTCCTCGACGGTGCGCAGCGGATGGTGGGCGAGGGCCACGGCGCCGTAGACGGTGACCAGTTCGCCGACCGTGATCCGCCCGTCGAGCGCGAGCCGGGCGCCGTACACGACGACCGCGATGAGCAGCAGGCCGGGCAGCACGACCTGGACCGCGGCGATCAGCGCCCACATGCGGGCGCTGCGGACGGCCGCCCCGCGCACCTCCTGGGAGGCGGCGCGGTAGCGGCTCAGGAACAGCTCCTCGCCGCCGATGCCGCGCAGCACGCGCAGCCCGGCGACGGTGTCGGAGGCCAGTTCCGTGGCCCGGCCCGCCTTCTCGCGCTGCTCGTCCGCCCGGCGGGTCGCGCGGGGGAGCAGCGGCAGCACGGCGAGGGCGAGGACGGGCACGCCCACGGCCACCACCGCGCCCAGGGCGGGCTGGTAGACGAGCAGGCCCGCGCAGACGGCCACCAGGACGACGGCGCTCGCCGCGAACCGCGACAGGGCCTCGACGAACCAGCCGATCTTCTCGACGTCCCCGGTGGAGACGGCGACGACCTCGCCGGCCGCGACCCGCCGGGTCAGCACGGAACCCAGCTCGGCGGTCTTGCGGGAGAGCAGCTGCTGCACCCGGGCGGCGGCGGTGATCCAGTTGGTGACGGCGGTGCGGTGCAGCATCGCGTCGCCCGCCGTGATCGCGATCCCGAAGGCGAGGAGCAGCGCCCCGGCGAGCCCGAGCCGGCCGCCGTCGCGGTCCACGACCGCCTGCACGGCCAGGCCGATGGCGAACGGGAGTCCGGCGATGCCCGCGTAGTGCAGCAGCCCCCAGGCCAGGGACCTCAGCTGCCCGCCGAGTTGTCGGCGGCCGAGCCAGACGAGGAACCGCGTGCCCGAACGGACGTCGGGGACCCCGGGGTCGGCGTGGGGAAGATCTCGAATCTGCATGGCGTCCCAGGGTCTCCGGGTCTTTCTGGGGGAACGCGCGCCGGAGGTGTGCGACGGCGTCGGAAACCGTGCAAGGTTCGCTTCTTCGCCGGGAACCGGCAATCGATTTTCCCCACGGGAGAACAGATCCGGCCATGCCCGGCCCTCTCGCGCGGGGGGCCGGGCCCGGGAGCCGTCCTCAGGCCGGCTTCACCGAGTCCACGCCCGGGCGGCTCTTCTGCCACTCCCCGCGCGTGAAGTCCGGGATCTCCTGCGGCGCCCCGCCGGCCCTGATCGAGGCGTCGCTGAGCGGCACCGGCGCCGTCCAGGTGGCGGCGTCGTACACGTCGAAGTCCGGCGGCAGTCCGAGCCGCACGCACTGCATCAGGCGGTAGACCATGATGTAGTCCATGCCGCCGTGCCCGCCCGGCGGGTCGGCGTGCTCCTTCCAGAGCCAGTGGTCGAACTCGGCGGCGTAGGCCGCGAAGTCGCCCCACTGGTCGTCCTGGTGGTCCGGCTCGATGTAGACCCGGGCCGGATAGTCCTCGAAGACCCCGCGCGTGCCGCCGAGGCTGTTGACCCTGCTGTACGGATGCGGGGTGGAGACGTCGTGCTCCAGGCGGATCAGCCGCCCCTTGGCCGTCCGGATCAGGCTGACCGTCCGGTCGCTCCCGACGTACGTCTCCTTCCAGCTCGGGTCGCCGGACGGCACGTGCTCCTCCCGGTACTCGGCGAGCCCGAGCGCCGGGGTGCCGAAGCTGCTGATGCTCACCGCCCGGTCGCCCCGGTTGACGTCCATGTAGTTCGCGACCGGCCCGAAGCCGTGGTTGGGGTAGAGGTCGCCGCGCAGCCGCGTGTGCCACAGCCGGCGCCAGGGCCCCTCGTAGTACGTCGGCGAGAACATCAGGGCCCGCAGGTCGTGGTGGTACGCCCCCGCCCCGTGCAGGAGCGTGCCGAACTTGCCCGCGTGCGCCATCCGCAGGACCCGCATCTCGGTCCGGCCGTAGCAGCAGTTCTCCAGCTGCATGCAGTGCCGGCGGGTCCGCTCCGAGAGGTCGACCAGCTCCCACAGCTCGTCGAGCCGCATCGCGACCGGACACTCCACGCCGACGTGCTTGCCGTTCAGCATCGCGGTCCGGGCGATCGCGAAGTGGCTGTCCCAGGGGGTCGCCACGTACACGAAGTCGAGGTCGGTGCGGGCGCAGAGGTTCGCGTAGTCCTCCTCGCCCTTGGTGTGGAGGGCGGGGGCCGGCTGTCCGGCGGCCACGACCTTCGCGGCGGCCTTCTCGGCCTTCTCCCGCACCGGATCGCAGACGGCGACCACCCGCACCCAGGGCAGGGACAGGAAGAGGCCGATCATGGCGCCGCCGCGGTTGCCGAGGCCGACCAGCCCGATCCGCACCGTGGAGCGGCCGGGGAAGGGGACGCCGGCCATGGTGGCGCTCCGGCGTCCGGGCGCCGCCGGGGCGTCGGGCCCGGGGCCGGCGTCCGGAGCGGGCCCGGGGTCGGCCCGGGCGGTCCCGGTCCCGGCGGCGAGGCCGAGGCCCGCCGCCCCGGCGGCGCCCGCCGTGGTCCTGAGGACCTCGCGGCGGCTCGGGGTGGGCGGGGTCTGCTCGTTCACGGAACCTCCCGGAGCTGTGTGCACGGCTGTCGCACGCGTCCCGCACGGGACCCTGGCCCCGGCGGCCGACGGCCCGCGAGGGCGCCGGCGGGACACGGGCAGACGGATGATCGGACTGTACTGTTCCGGACCCCGCGCGGAGCCGTACCCGCCTGCGCACCTCACCCGAACGGACGAAAGGCCCCTCGCCGTCCGGGGCGAGGAGCCCTGCCGGCCGGGCGGTTCGACGGTCCTGACGGGGGGTCAGGGCCGCGTGGCGCGCTCCAGGGCGATCAGCGCCGACAGATAGGTCCGGCCCGTCGCCCGGTCCATCCCGATCTCGCACATCCGGTTGGCCGAGAGGTGCGCGTCGAACGCCCGGGACGTGACCTCGGCCGCCTCCCGGGCCGTCGCCGACGCCGTCAGCTCCGGGTGCAGCATGCCCCGGTCGCCCGCGAAGGCGCAGCAGCCCGCGTCGGCGGGGACGACGACCTCCTCCGCGCAGGCCCCGGCCAGCTCGGTCAGCCGGTCCTCGTCGCCCAGGTGCCGCATCGAGCACGTCGGATGGACGACGGCGGAGCCGACCCGGCGGCGCACGTCGAGCCGGGGGAGCAGCTCGTCCGCCGCCCACACGAGCGAGTCCACCACCGTCAGGCCGGCGTGCAGCTCCCGGTTCTCCTCCGTCAGGTACGGCACCACCTCGTGCGCGATGCCGAGCGTGCACGAGGAGGCGTCCACCACGAGCGGCAGCCGTCCGCCCGCCGTCCACCCCCAGGCCGCCTCGACGATCCGGTTCGCCATCACCTCGTTGCCCCGCTCGTACCCCTTGGAGTGCCAGATCGTCGCGCAGCAGGTGCCGGACACGTCGTCCGGGATCCACACCGGCCGCCCGGCCCGCGCCGACACCGCGACGACGGCCTCCGGCAGCGAGGGCCCGGGCTCGCCGTCCGGGTCGCCGAAGATCCGGTTCACACAGGCCGGGTAGTAGACGGCGACCGCCGCCGGGCGGTGGGTGCGGGGCAGCCGGCGCCGCGCCGCGCCGGGCACCTCCGGCAGCCACTCCGGTACGAGGTCGGGGCGGACCGCCCTGCGGGCGAGACCGGTCACCGACTCCACGACCCGGTCGCCGATCCGGTCGGCGGCGGCGACCGCGAGCCGCGCGGAGGCCTCCACGGCCCGGAAGTTCCGCGCGGTCAGGGCGGCGATCCGCTCCTCGCGCGGCGAGTGCCGCTCGTGCCGGAACTCCTTCATGAGGGCGCCCGTGTCGATGCCGACCGGGCAGGCGAGCGCGCACGTGGAGTCCCCGGCGCAGGTGTCGACGGCGTCGTACCCGTACTCCTCCAGGAGCCGGGTCTCGACCGGTGAGCCGTCGTTCTGCCGCAGCATCTCCCGGCGCAGCACGATCCGCTGGCGCGGCGTGGTCGTCAGGTCGTGGCTGGGGCAGGTCGGTTCGCAGAAGCCGCACTCGATGCAGGGGTCGGCGATCCGCTCCACGGCCGGGATCGTCTTCAGGCCGCGCAGATGGGCCTGCGGGTCGCGGTCCAGGATGACCCTCGGGGCCAGCACCCCGGCCGGGTCGAAGGCCTCCTTGATCCGCCACATCAGCTCGGTCGCCCGCGTCCCCCACTCCAGCTCCAGGAAGGGCGCGATGTTGCGGCCGGTGGCGTGCTCGGCCTTCAGGGAGCCGTCGAAGCGCTCCACGGTCAGCTTGCAGAACTCGTCCATGAAGGCCGCGTACCGCTCGACGTCGGACGGGTCCGCCGCGTCGAAGGCGAGCAGGAAGTGGAGGTTGCCGTGGGCCGCGTGACCGGCCACGGCCGCGTCGAAGCCGTGCCGCGCCTGGAGGTCGAGCAGCGCGGCGCAGGCCTCCGCGAGCCGGGCCGGCGGCACCGCGAAGTCCTCGGTGATCAGGGTCGTGCCGGAGGGGCGCGAGCCGCCGACCGCCGTCACGAACGCCTTGCGGGCCTTCCAGTAGCCGCCGATCCGACGCGGGTCGCGGGTGAAGGCGTTCTCCACCGACGCCACCGGGGCGACCGGGCGGAGCCCGGCGAGGACCTCGTCCGCCGCCCGCTCGTACGCCTCCAGGGCCGCCGTGTCCGGGGCGCGGAACTCGACCAGGAGCGCGGCGGTCTCCTTCGGCAGCTCCGCCCAGTCGGCGGGCACGCCCGCCACGCTGACCGAGGCCCGCAGCGTGTTGCCGTCCATCAGCTCGACGGCGACCGCCCCGGCGTCGTTGAACAGCGGCACGGCCTCGGCGGCGGCCGGGAGCGAGGGGAAGAAGAGCAGGGCCGTGGAGACCTCGCGGTCCAGCGGCAGGGTGTCGAAGACGACCTCGGAGAGGAAGCCGAGGGTGCCCTCGGAGCCCACCATGAGGCCCCGCAGGATCTCGACGGGGGTGTCCCCGTCGAGGAAGGCGTCGAGCCGGTAGCCGTTGGTGTTCTTCAGGGTGTACTTGGACCGGATCCGGGCGGTCAGTCCGGCGTCCGCCTCGATCTCGGCCTTCAGCGCGAGCAGCTCCGCGCAGAGCGCCGGCTCGGCGCGCGCCAGCTCCTCGTCGGCGTCCGGGGCGCCGGTGTCGACCACGGTCCCGCCCGGCAGGACGGCGGTGAGCGAGGCGACGGTCCGGTACGAGTTGCGGGTCGTCCCGGCCGTCATGCCCGAGGCGTTGTTGGCGACGACCCCGCCGATCGTGCAGGCGATCGCGCTGGCGGGGTCGGGGCCGAGGACCCGTCCGTAGGGGGCGAGCGCCGCGTTGGCCCGGACGACGGTGGTGCCGGGGCGGATCCGGGCGCGGGCGCCGCCGTCCAGGACCTCGACGCCGGCCCAGTGGCGGCGCACGTCGACGAGGACGTCCTCGCCCTGCGCCTGCCCGTTGAGGCTGGTCCCGGCGGCCCGGAAGACCACCTCGCGGCCCTTGCCGTGCGCGTACGACAGGACGGCGGAGATGTCGTCGAGGTCCTCGGCGACCACGACGACCTGCGGGACGAAGCGGTAGGGGCTCGCGTCCGAGGCGTAGCGGACCAGGTCGGAGATCCTGCCGAGCACCTTCCCGGGGCCGAGGATCCCGGTCAGCTCCTCGCGCAGCCGGCGCGAGGTCCCCTTGGCGTGCAGCTCCGGGACCCGGTCCGGGGCCGGGGTCCGTTCCCGGCCGGGACGGAGGGCCTGCGGATCCGGTTCCAGCAGCGGCATGTCACGGCTCCCCTTCGGCGCGATCCCGTCCCCGAGGGGTCAGCAGCCGCCCTCCGGGCCGGGGTCGACCAGGGCGGTCAGCAGGCCTCCGAGCACCTCGCGCTGTTCGGCGGTCAATGGAGCAAGGATGTCCTCCGCGGCCGCCCGGCGCGCGCTGCGCAGCTCCCGCAGCGTGGCGCGGCCCGCGTCGGTGAGCTCGATCCGGATCACCCGGCGGTTGTCCGGGTCGGGCGCCCTGCGCACCCGGCCGGCCGCCTCCAGGCCGTCGACGAGGCTGGTCACCGCCCTGGGGACGACCTCCAGACGGGCCGCGAGGTCGGCCATCCGGGGCGGCTCCCCGAAGGCGGCGACCGTGCGCAGGAGCCGGGACTGCGCGGGGGTGATGCCGACCGGCTCCAGATGGCGCTTCTGGATGCGGTGCAGCCGGCGGGTGAGCCGGAGCAGCTGCTCGGCGAGGAGCCCGTCGGCGTCGGAGGCGCGCGGCCCGCCCGTGCGGCCGGAGGCGTCCGGATCGCCCGCGCGGTCCGTGCTGCCCGTACGGTCCGGGGTTCCCGTCCCGTCCGTGCGGTCGGGAGCGTCCGGATCACTCGTACGGTCGGTAGTGCTCATGACGGGAACAATATCAGGACGACGTTCATTGTGAGTATAGGTAACAGTGACCTATGCTCTGATCGACACCGCACCCCCCCGAAGGAGCCCATGCGCCCCCACGACCCGTCCGAATGGACGCCCCCGTCCCGTGACCCCGGGGAACCGAAGGAGCCCGCCCAGGTGCGGCGCATCCTGCGGCTCTTCCGGCCCTACCGCGCGCGCCTGGCGCTCGTCGGCCTCCTGGTCGGCGCCGCCTCGCTCGTCTCGGTCGCCACGCCGTTCCTGCTCAGGGAGATCCTGGACGTCGCGATCCCCCAGGGCCGCACCGGGCTGCTCAGCCTGCTCGCCCTCGGCATGATCGTCACCGCCGTCCTGACCAGCGTCTTCGGCGTCCTCCAGACCCTCATCTCGACCACCGTCGGCCAGCGCGTCATGCACGACCTGCGCACGGCGGTCTACGAGCAGCTCCAGCGGATGCCGCTCGCCTTCTTCACGCGCACGCGCACCGGCGAGGTCCAGTCCCGCATCGCCAACGACATCGGCGGCATGCAGGCGACCGTGACCTCCACGGCCACCTCCCTCGTCTCCAACCTCACCGCCGTCGTCGCGACCGTCGTCGCGATGCTCGCCCTCGACTGGCGGCTCACCCTCGTCTCGCTGCTCCTGCTGCCGGTCTTCGTCTGGATCAGCCGCCGCGTCGGCCGCGAGCGCAAGCGGATCACCACCCAGCGCCAGAAGCAGATGGCCGCCATGGCCGCCACCGTCACCGAGTCCCTCTCGGTCAGCGGCATCCTGCTCGGCCGCACCATGGGCCGCTCCGACTCGCTGACCAGGTCCTTCGCCGAGGAGTCCGAGCGCCTGGTCGACCTGGAGGTCCGCTCCTCCATGGCCGGGCGCTGGCGGATGTCCGTCATCGGCATCGTCATGGCCGCCATGCCCGCCCTGATCTACTGGGCCGCCGGACTGGCCGTCGGATCCGGCGGCACCGCGATCTCCCTCGGCACGCTCGTCGCCTTCGTCTCGCTCCAGCAGGGCCTCTTCCGGCCCGCCGTCAGCCTGCTCTCCACCGGCGTGCAGATGCAGACCTCCCTCGCGCTCTTCCAGCGCATCTTCGAGTACCTCGACCTGCCCGTCGACATCACCGAGCCCGCCGAGCCGGTCCGGCTGCCGGGGATCCGCGGCGAGGTCGCCTTCGAGAAGGTCGAGTTCCGCTACGACCCCGGGGCCCCCGGCCGGGCGACCCTGGACGACGTCGACCTGACCGTCCCCGCGGGCGGCAGCCTGGCCGTCGTCGGCCCGACCGGCTCCGGCAAGTCCACCCTCAGCTACCTGGTGCCCCGGCTGTACGACGTCACCGACGGACGCGTCACCCTGGACGGGGTCGACGTGCGCGACCTGGACTTCGACACCCTCGCCCGCGCGGTCGGCGTCGTCTCGCAGGAGACGTACCTCTTCCACGCCTCCGTCGCCGACAACCTCCGCTTCGCCAAGCCGGACGCCACCGACGAGGAGATCGAGGCCGCCGCCCGCGCCGCCCAGATCCACGACCACATCGCCTCGCTCCCCGACGGCTACGACACCCTGGTCGGCGAGCGCGGATACCGCTTCTCGGGCGGCGAGAAGCAGCGCCTCGCCATCGCGCGCACCATCCTGCGCGACCCGCCCGTGCTGATCCTCGACGAGGCGACCAGCGCCCTGGACACCCGGACCGAGCACGCCGTGCAGCGGGCCATCGACGCCCTGTCGGCCGGCCGCACCACGATCACCATCGCCCACCGGCTCTCCACCGTCCGCGACGCCGACCAGATCGTCGTCCTGGAGGAGGGGCGGATCGCGGAGCGCGGGACGCACGAGGAGCTGCTCGCCCGGGACGGGCGGTACGCCGCCCTGGTCCGCCGGGACGCCCGCACGACCCCGGAAGCCGAGCGGGCGGACGCGGGGGCGGCCGTCTCCCAGAACGTGTGACCGCCCCGGGAAGCGGTGTCCGGCGCCCGTACGGGACCGGAGGACCACGCCGTACGGGCGAAGACCGCGTCCCCCGCCTCGGGGCCGGCGGCGGCGCCGTGTGCGCGGGGTCCCCGGATTCCCGTACGGGCCGGGTTAGCGTGCGCCCATGACGTACCGGCCGACACCGTACGCACCCCCACACCGCCCCCGCCCCCGTCTCACCCGCCGCGGATGGCTGGTGCTCCTCCTCGGGGCCGCACTCGCCGCGGCCGCCGCGGTCGTCGTCGCCCTGCTGCTCGCCCGCGACGAGCCGCCGGCCGCCGAGCAGCCCCGCTCCCTGCTCGTCCCGGAGGGCCGTCGCTCCGCCCAGGTCTACGCGTCCGTCGACCGGGCGCTCGGACTGGCCGGGGGAGCCGCCAGGAAGGCCGCGACCGCGCCCGCCGCCCTCCCGCTGCCCGCCGAGGCCCGCGGCAACCCCGAGGGCTACCTCTTCCCCGCCACCTATCCGGTCCTCTCGACCACCACGCCGGAGGACCTGCTCCGCTTCATGGTGGACACGGCCGGAAAACGGTTCGGCACCGCGAAGGTCGCCGAGGGCGCCAAGGCCCACGGCATGAGCGTGTACGAGGCGGTGATCGCGGCCAGCATCGTCCAGGCCGAGGCCGACAACCCGGACGACATGGCCAAGGTCGCCCGGGTCGTCCACAACCGGCTCGCCCGGGGCATGGCCCTCCAGATGGACTCGACCCTCAACTACGCCCTCGACCGCAGCACCGTGGACACCACCCGCGAGGACACCCGCTCCACGAGCCCGTACAACACCTACGCGCGCAAGGGCCTGCCGCCGACCCCCATCGGCAACCCGGGGGACCAGGCCCTGGACGCGGTGGTCCGTCCGGCGGACGGGGACTGGCTCTACTTCGTCACGGTCGCCCCGGGCGACACCCGCTTCACCGCCGACTACGCCTCCCACCAGGTGAACGTGGCCGAGTTCAACGCCAACCGGAGGTCGGGGAAGCCCTGAGCCGGAGGGAAGCCTCCGAGCCGGAGGGAGAGCTCCGAGCCGGCGGAAACGGATCAGCCGGTGGGAACGGGTTCAGCCGGTGGGAACGGCGGCCCGGTCGCGTTCGCCGTTCCGTTCGCCGTCGTGGTCCCGCTCGCGGCGCAGGAGCCGCCGGACGCCGGAGACCGCCGCGCGCCCGGCCCGGTTGGCGCCGATCGTCGAGGCCGAGGGGCCGTAGCCCACGAGGTGGACGCGCCCGTCCCGCACCGCGCGCGTGCCCTCCACCCGGATGCCGCCGCCCGGCTCGCGCAGCCGCAGCGGGGCCAGGTGGTCGATCGCCGCCCGGAAGCCGGTCGCCCACAGGATCACGTCCACGTCGACGCTCCGGCCGTCGTCCCAGGCCACCCCGGTCGGGGTGATCCGGTCGAACATCGGCAGCCGGTCCAGGATCCCGCGCGCGCGTGCCGCCCGGATCGCGTCGTTGAGGGGGAGGCCGGTGACCGAGACGACGCTCTGCGGGGGCAGCCCCCGCCGCACCCGCTCCTCGACGAGCGCGACGGCCGCCCGCCCCTCCGCCTCGCCGAACGGGCCCTCGCGGAAGACGGGCTCGTGCCGGGTCGTCCAGAACGTGTCGGCGGCGACCTCGGCGATCTCCATCAGGTGCTGGGTGCCGGAGGCCCCGCCGCCCACCACGAGCACCCGCTTGCCGGCGAACTCCTCGGGGCCCGGGTATCCGGCGGTGTGCAGCTGCCGGCCCCGGAAGGTCTCCTGGCCCGGGTAGCGCGGCCAGAAGGGGCGGTCCCAGGTACCGGTGGCGTTGATCAGGGCCCGGGCCGCGTAGACGCCCTCGGAGGTCTCGACCCGCAGCCGGCCGCCCTCGCCCTCGCGGACGGCGGTGACGTCCACGGGCCGGTGGACCCGCAAACCGAAGGTCCGCTCGTACGCGTCGAAATACGCGCCGATCACCTCGGAGGAGGGGCGTGCGGCGTCCGCGCCGGTCAGCTCCATCCCGGGCAGCGCGTGCATGCCGTGGACCTTGCCGTACGTGAGGGAGGGCCACCGGAACTGCCAGGCGCCGCCCGGGCGCGGGGCGTGGTCGAGGACGACGAAGTCCCGGTCCGGCTCCAGGCCGGTGCGCCGCAGGTGGAAGGCGGCGGAGAGGCCCGCCTGCCCGGCGCCCACGACGACGACGTCGACCGCGCGCGCCTCCCCCGCCGCCGCCCCTCCGGCCGTGGCCCCCTCCGCCTCTTTCCTCACGAAATCGTTCACGCTTCTACCAACCGGGGCGGGGGCGCGGATCTTCCCGCACCCCCGCCCGTGGCTCCTACCGCCCGCCCGGCACGAGGAGCGGGGCGCCGCCCGGGGCCGAGGCCGGGCGCCCGTTCGCCGCCGGGACGCCGAGGAGCGGGGAGGCCGGGGCCGTGTGGAGCAGCCCGCGCGCCGCCAGCTCCGGCGTCACGCCCTCGCCGAACCAGTACGCCTCCTCCAGGTGCGGGTAGCCCGACAGCACGAAGTGCTCCACCCCCAGGTCGTGGTACTCCTCGATCCGGTCCGCGACGTCGGCGTGGCTGCCGACGAGCGCGGTCCCGGCCCCGCCCCGCACCAGCCCCACGCCCGCCCACAGGTTCGGCGAGATCTCCAGGCGGTCGCGGTCGAGCGCACCGCCCTGGTGCAGCGCCAGCATCCGCTGCTGGCCGACCGACTCGCTGCGGCCCAGGAGCTCCTGGGCGGAGGCGACCGTCTCGGCGTCGAGGTCGGAGAGCAGCCGGTCGGCGGTCGCCCAGGCCTCGCGGGCCGAGTCCCGGGAGATGGTGTGCAGCCGGATGCCGAACCGGACCGTCCGGCCGCGCTCCTGCGCGAGCCGCCGGATCCAGTCGATCTTCTCCTTGACCTGCCACGGCGGCTCGCCCCACGTCAGGTACACGTCCGCGTGCTCCGCCGCCACCGGCCCGGCCGCCTCGGACGAGCCGCCGAAGAAGATCTCGGGCAGCGGGTCCGGCGGAAGCGCCGTGAGCCCGCCCTCGATGCGGAAGTGCTCGCCCTCGAAGTCGTACGGCCGCCCGCCCCACACCCCCCGCACCACCGAGAGGAACTCGGCCGTGCGCGCGTACCGCCGGTCGTGGTCGAGGTGGTCGCCGAAGCGGCGCTGCTCGGCCGAGTCGCCGCCGGTCACCACGTTGAGGAGCAGCCGCCCCCGGGTGATCCGCTGGTACGTGGACGCCATCTGGGCCGCGAGCACCGGCGAGATCACCCCCGGCCGGAACGCCACCAGGAACTTCAGCCGCTCGGTGTGCTGGGCGAGCGCGACCGTGGTCAGCCAGGCGTCCTCGCACCACGTGCCGGTCGGGGTCAGCACCGCCTCGAAGCCCAGCTGCTCGGCCGCCTTGGCGATCTGGACGAGGTAGTCGATGTCGGGCGCGCGCACCCCGGACACGGTCCGGTCCCGGGTGATCCCGCCGTCCGTGTAGGCGTGCCGGTCGACGAGGGTCCGGCCGTCGCCGCCGGTCGGCAGGAACCAGTGCAGATGGACGCTCATCAGGAGGCCTTTCCGTAGCTGCGCGCCGCGGTGGTCGACGGCGGCAGGTCCTTGTTGAAACAGGTGTCCACGTAGTCCGCGAAGCGGAACTTCCGCGGGATCAGCTTGAGTTCGGCGAAGGTGTCGGCGATCTTCTGCTCGGAGGCGATGGCCGCCCCGTCGAGGGCGACCGGGACGCGCGTGCCGTTGCTGCGCTTCACGGAGGCCAGGGCCACCTCGTACGGCAGGCCGGTCTCCTTCGCCCAGGCCTTCGCCCACTCCTCCGGGTGCTCGTACACCCAGTCCTGGGCGCGGCGCAGCCGCTCGACGAGGTCGCCGATGGCCTTGGCCTTCTCCTTGTCTGCGAGCGCGGAGGGGGAGGCGACCTGGAAGTTGAGGCCGTTGACGAGCCCGCGCCCGTCGGTCAGGACCCGGCCCTTCCCGCCGAGCAGGACCTGGGAGGTGTACGGGTCCCAGACGGCCC
Organism: Streptomyces sp. NRRL F-6492; assembly: GCF_001280125.1. Taxonomy (GTDB): domain Bacteria; phylum Actinomycetota; class Actinomycetes; order Streptomycetales; family Streptomycetaceae; genus Streptomyces. Next base: position 5,855 of record NZ_LGEG01000270.1, on the reverse strand, counting down.
ACGCGTCCACCTTGCCGGTGGTGAACGCGGCCAGGGCGTCGGCCGGCTGGAGCAGGGTGACCTGGACGTCGGACGGCTTCAGGCCGGCCTTCGCGAGGGAGGCGACGAGCTGGAAGTGGGCGGAGCTGCCCTGGGCGACGGCGACCTTCTTGCCCCTCAGGTCCCGCGCGGTGCGCAGCGGCGAGTCCTTCGGGACGAGGATCGCCTCGCCCGCCGGGTCGCCGTGGCTCGCGGCGACCACGGTGATCTTCGAGCCGGCACCGGCGGCGAAGACGGGCGGGGTGTTGCCGACGGAGCCGATGTCGACGGCTTTCGCGTTCACCGCCTCCAGGAGGGGTGGGCCGGAGGTGAACGTCGACCAGGTGATGCGGTACGGCAGGTCGTCGAGTTCGCCGGCGGCGCGCAGCAGGGCCTCGGCGCCGCCCTTCTGGTCGCCGACGTTCAGGACGAGGGAGCCCTTGCCGTCGGTGTTCGAGGCCTCGCCGGCCGCGGAGGCGCCGGAGCAGGCGGAGGCGAGGAGGGCCAGCGGCACGAGCAGGGCGGCGACGGACGGGCGGAAGGACTTCACGGGTTTCTCTCCTCGGGGGTGCGTATGGGGGTGCGTACGGGGGTCGGGGCGTGTGCGGGAACGGGGATCAGGCCGTCTTCTCGACGGACTCCCGCTCCCCGACGCCGAGTTCGGCGAGCAGACGGGTGCGGAGCGCGGCCAGCGCGGGATCGCCGGGGGAGCGGGGCCGGTCCAGGTCGACGGCGGTGTCGTACGCGATGACGCCGTCCCGCATCACGAGCGCGCGGTCCGCGAGCAGCAGCGCCTCGTCCACGTCGTGCGTGACGAGCAGGACCGTGCAGCCGCGCCGCTGCCACAGCTCGGCCACCAGGCGCTGCGCCTTGATCCGGGTGAGCGCGTCGAGCGCGCCGAACGGCTCGTCGAGCAGCAGCAGGTCCGGGTCCCGTACCAACGCCCTGGCGAGGGAAGCGCGTTGGGCCTCGCCGCCGGAGAGGGTCTTCGGCCAGGCGCCCGAGCGCTCGCCGAGGCCGACCTCGGACAGGGCCTTCTCGGCGACCTCCCGGCCCGGCTTGCCCGGAAGGCCGAGCAGCACGTTGCGCCAGACCTTCTTCCAGGGCATGAGGCGCGGCGCCTGGAAGGCGACGGCGCGGCGGCGCGGGACGAGGACGGTGCCGGATATCTCCCGGTCGAGCCCGGCCAGGACGCGCAGCAGCGTGGACTTGCCGCAGCCGCTGTGTCCGAGCAGCGCGGTGAACTGCCCGGCGTGGAGGGACAGATCGAGCCCGTCGACCACGGGACGTCCGTCGAAGGAGCGGGTGAGACCCCGGACGGTCACTGCCCGGTGAAGGTCGGTCGCCATTGCAGCAGCAGCCTTTCGAGAGTGCGGACGAGGGCGTCGGCGAGCAGGCCGAGGAAGGCGTAGACGACCAGGCAGACGACGATCACGTCCGTGCGGAAGAACTCCCTGGCCTGGTTCATGAGGAAGCCGATCCCGGCGTCGGCGTTGATCGACTCGCCGAAGACGAGCGCGAGCCAGGCGGTGGCGAGGGAGTACCGCAGACCGGTCATGGCGCCGGGCAGCGCGCCCGGCAGGACGACGTGCCGGACCAGGCCCCACCGGCCGAGCCCCAGGGACTCGCCGGCCTCGACGAGCTGGGCGTCGACGCCCCGGATCCCGGCGTACACGTTCAGATAGAGGTGGAAGGCGACGCCCAGGGCGATGAGCGCGATCTTCGGCGCCTCTCCGATGCCCAGCCAGATGATGAACAGCGGGATGAGCCCGACCCAGGGCACCGTCCGCAGCATCTGCACGGGTGCGTCGACCAGGTCCTCCCCGAGGCGCGACAGCCCGGACACCAGGGCGAGCGCGATCCCCACCGCCCCGCCGAGCAGCAGCCCCACGGCGACGCGCCGCAGCGAGACGCCCATCGCGTGGGGCAGCGTGCCGTCCCCGATCAGCTCGCCCGCCGCCCGGGCGATGGTCCCCGGCGAGGCCAGCACGTCCGCCGGCAGCACCCCGGCCGAGCTCGACAGTTGCCAGACGAGGAGCAGCAGCAGCGGTCCGACGGTCCGGCGCAGCCAGCGGGGGACGGAGAAGCCGCGCCCGGACCCCCGGGCGGGCGTGAGGGACTCGACGTCCGGATCGGGCAGAACCGATATGTCGGGCGCGGAAGGGGCCGAGGGGGGTGGGGCATGGTCGACCGTCATGACGGACTCCGGGGGGAGGGGGCGGTGAAGGTACGCGTCAGCGCCCGTGGGCGCGGAACGGGCGCGCGCACACGGCGGTCAGAGCGTCGGTCGGAGCAGGCGAAGAGCGGTGAAAGGGCGTCAGCGGCCGCGACGACACGCGGCGGAGGCCACCCGCAGCAGGTCGATGTGACCGCGCGTGGTGAGCAGGGCTGTACGCAACATGGCGCGAACGTAGCGGCCGCCCCGCACCGGGTCAACGGTGTCTCGGAAGGTGGACACGCCGTCCCGCCGGTCGGAACGGAGTGCGGTCGCGCCCCGCTCGCACCGGCGGGGCCCGGTGACCGGACGAACGCGGTGAGCGGTGGAGCAAATTGGAGAATTCGCGGAACACCGGAGCCGCGGCCGGGCCAGAATGGGCGCCGGAGCTCGTCGAACGGGGAGGGCGCTGTGACATCGCGGCGTGTACGGGCATGGGCCGGGGCGGTTCTGGGCGGCCTCGGCCTGATCGCCCTGGGAGTGTTCTTCGTCCGTTCCGGTCTGGAGTCCGCCGACCGCCTGGCCAGTGTCATCGGAGTGTTCGTGGGAATCGCCGGCCTGGCGCTCGCCGCCTACGGAACGGTGCAGACCCGCCGGACCCCTTCCGGTCCGCCCGCCGGACACCACGGGGACGTCACCAACGTCGTCCGCGACGCGACGGTGGAGGGATCGGTCCGCCAGGCAAGGGACGCGACGGCCGGACGGGGTTCCCACGGGAGGGCCCCGCACGCCGGCGGCGTCTCCAACTCGGTGGAGAACTCGACGGTGCGGGGCGACCTGACGCAGTCCCGCGACACCTTCGGCGACGCCCCGCCCCCCGTCGGCGGGCGGACGGACGAGTGACCGCCTGAGCCACGCGTCCGCGTGAGGGGAACGGTCACCGGCGAGGAGAGGGCAGACGTATGGACCTGCGGCCCGAGGAGGACTCCGGCATCCGCAACGACCTCAGGGGAAGGGTCTACGGCGATGTCACCCAGATCGGGAGCGTCGTCAACCCTCCACCGCGCAAAAGGTGGTTGTTCCTCGTCGGCCTGCCCGTTCTCGCCGTCCTCGCGACGGTGGGCGGCGTCCTCGCCGCCCGGCAGGACGATGACGGCAAGGTGAAGACCGAAGCCGTGGCCGAATCCACCACGAACAACTGGGAATGCGGCGACTCGGCCGTCGTTCCCGGCCTCGACGTCGGAGCCGGGGGACTGCCCGTGGTGCGCGCGTTTCCCCGCGGCGGCGTCCAGGCCGACGGAAGCGTCATCGTGGCCATCCTCCAGGGGACCACCCGGGAGGAGATCATCCTGACCGGGGCACGCACGGTGGTCGTTTCCCGGCGCCCGCCCGTCGAGGGAGCGCATCTGGCCGCCGTCTGCGCGTCGGACGTCCCCGTCCGCGCCTTCGAAGTCGACCTCGACGTCGACGACTCCCCCCTGGTGCCCATCCCTGATCCCCGCCCGAAAGCCCCGAAGAAGGCGGTCACGGGATGGCCGTACGCCATCAAGGAGGGGGACGCGGAACATTTCGTCATCAGCCCGAAGACCATGAAGTACGACACGGAGTTCCGCATCGTCGTCCACTGGAGCAGCGGCGGGTCCGAGGGGAAGGTCGTCCTGGACGACCACGGCAAGCCCTTCCGCTACACCGCCACCACCGCCGCCGACCCGCTGTGCGCGGTCCCCGACGAGGACGCGGGCTACCGCCATCTGCCCGCGTCGTCACCGCGCTGCCCGGGGAAGAGCTGATGCGCGCCGCACCGGCCGCGCAGGGCCGGTCCCGCCCCCGCCGCGGCGGACGGCTCCTGGCCCCGGTGACGGCGGCCCTCCTCCTGGTGCCGGCGTGCCAGGGATCCGAGGACTCCCGGAAGGACCGCGAGCCGGACCCCGCGAGCATCCAGTGGGTCCGGGTGCCCCAGGAGGACACGTCGTACGTCTTCCGCGGCCTGCGGCCCCTCCAGGTCACCGCGACCTCGACGGAGTTCCTCGTCCTGGGCATCCCGTACCGGGGCACGGGCGGGCTCTACGGTTCCCGGGACGGCCGGACCTGGTACGGGACCGGCCCCGAAGCGGCGTTCGTGGACCACGTCGCCGCGACCGCCGACGGCGCCACCCTGGCCGGCACCGCGCCGAACGCCGGCACGGTCGTACCGGCGGTGTGGCGGTCCACCGGGAAGGGGAAGTGGGGCCCCGCGGAGATCCTGGCCGGCGGCGGCCCGTCCGACGAGGTGCTGGGCCTGGCGCAGGGCCCCCGGGGCACCGTCGTGGTCGCCCACGACGGCGGACCGTTCGGCGAGGGGGAACCTTCCGACGACTCCTACCGCGGAGAGTCCCTGCGCCTGTGGACCGCCGGGAAGGGCGCGGGATTCGGCCAGCCGTACGCGGTGGCCTGCCCGGCGTCGCCGCGTCTGGGACCCCAGGTGTCGGTCCTCGCCGACGCGCACGGCTTCGTCGTGTCCGCGCAGTGCGCCGACAGGGCGTTCACGTCGAAGCGCGTCGTCCTCACCTCCGGCGACGGCACGACCTGGAAGAGCCGTCCCGAGCTCTTCCGGGGAGAGCTGAACGGCGCCGGGGCGACGGGCCCCCGCGGCAGCGTCCTGATCAGCCACCCCGAGAGCGGGGACGAGGAACCGGGTGCGTACGTGTCCACCTTCTGGAGCCGCGGCGGCGAGGAGACGTGGACCGCCGGCGAGCCGATGGACGTGGGCCGCCTCCCCGACCACGGGGTCACCCCGCGGAAGCTCCAGTCCGTCAACGGGGTGAGCGCCGTCGCCGGCGGCTACATCGCCTCGGGCCGGGCCCTCGACGCCCTCCACGGGCAGCCCGTCGGCGCCCTGTGGACGTCGGCGGACGGTCGGCGCTGGACCAAGGCGCCGACCGGGAAGAACCTCTTCCACGAGGTCTACGACCTGTACGGCGCCGCGGAACTCGACGGAACGGTCATCGCGCTGGGTGTGGGAGCCGCGCCCGACAACAGCGAGGAACCCTCGCCGACGCGCCTCTGGATCGGCCGCTACGGCGCCCGGCCCGCACTCGGCCGGCCGTCGGGGCTCGCGCCCTTCGTGGGGACCTGGAGCTGGGGCCACGGCAGCATGGCGATCGACGCCGGGGGGCGGTTCACCTACCGGTGGCGTCTGTACAGGGACTGCGCCACGGAGCCGGCGCCCTGCGACGACGGGCCGGAGTGGGGCGGAAAGGCGACGGGGAAGCTCACGCCCGACGCCGGGGGAGGCCTCCGCGGCCGCCTGGAGACGACGAACAGGCCGGACGAGGAGGGCTACCGCCGGAACGCGGCCGTCGAACTGCGACGGGAGCCGTACAGCGCGATCCGGGTGACGGTGGCGGGCCGGCCGCACGGAATCTTCTGCGCGGGGGGAGAGGCGGACGCCCGCTGCGTCGCCTCGCACGGGTGAGCCCCGCGTGGCCCCGCACGGACGTACCCTGCGTCGCCTCGCACGGACGTACCCTGCGTCGCCTCGCACGGACGTGCCCCGCGTCGCTTCGCACGGACGTACCCCGCGTCGCCTCGCACGGACGTACCCCGCGTCGCCTCGCACGGACGTACCCCGCGTCGCCTCGCACGGATGCTTCCCGTTCCGCGCGCGGACCCCTCCAGGTCACGGAGCCGCTCCGTACCGGTC